>JBKBHF010000018.1:0-74593 GCA_046297695.1 Permianibacter sp.
CTTCCGAATACCGCGCCCGCTTGCTTACCACCTTCTTGCTCATGCCTGCTTCCTTCATGGTTCACCTCTGACCAAGTTACTCTCTTATCGAGGTGTCCACATCTAGGGGGCAAGATCAGGTACCGGTGGTGCAGCCAGGGCAAGCGAAGTCCTCTTCGCGCAGCACCCGATCAGCACCATGGCTGCGATCGATCACCAACAGCGTTTCCCGATAACGGCTTTCGTCCTGATGACGCTGGACCAGTGTGTTACCGGTTTCCAGATACTCCATTGTCACTTTTTCGGCGTGGTTGCCGAGTTCGCTCAAAATGGCGCGGCCCTGATCGTCGTAGCCATATTGCGAATAGCGGTGACCGTTTTCATCGATGATGCCGGTCAGGTGATGCGGAAAGCGACTGTCTTCATACAAATAGGTTTTGGCCGGATTGTCGCTGTCATTTCCGGGCGTTTCATCGGGGAATGTGACCGTCTTCAGATTGCCGTTCGCGTCGTAGGCGTAGCGATACCGTTGACCCGCCGGGTCGACCACGGCGCTCATCTGGCCTTGCGCGTTGTACTCGACCAGGATGGAGCGACCGAATGGTTCGGTTACTCCCGTCAACCGATAGCCACCATTGCCGTCCTCTTCCCAACGGTACGTGAACACCTGGCCGTTTTTCAGCGTTTTGCTGGCGACTTTGCCGCCGGGGCCGAAGCCATACTTTTCGCCTTTCGGATTCGACCAGACCCAACTGCCCGTGCTATTTGACAGGCTGCCGTGAGCGGCGGTGCTGGAACTCAATGTTGTTGCTGTGCCGCTGCCCACAAACAGCAAACGGCCACCGTCACCGAAGCGCAGTTCGGCAATCTGCCCATGCGCGGCCTTTTTGACAAAGCCAAAGGTAATGTCGTCCGCTACAAACCATTGCGGCAAAGCCGATGGTGCTCCGCCAAGCTGCGGCATGCTGCTGTAGTGACGCGTAAAAGACAGCCCCGCTGGGCCGCTGTAGTCGATTTCGGTTTTCAGCTTTTCGCCGGTTCGGCACGCGATTGGATTTTCCGTTTTGTATTTACTGAACGCGCTGCCACCGGTTTGACAGGATTCCTGCTGCTCGAAATCTTCGGGGCACTTGTCGGCCTCGTACCAACGCGCAAATGATTTTTCAGGGAAATTTGGTGTGTTGTTACTATCCTGCCCCGGACAAAGCTCTTTGTAACAGTAGTACTGATCTTCTTCATGATTAAAAAAATACTTCGGCCTGTCAGCTGGGCACGAAACTGAACGATACTCATTGATATGCGCAGTATGAGATGCCAACCGTATGCTGCAGTCATCTGGCATAACCCCCTTTATGCTGAATTCAACTCGCATACTGTGATTAATGATCGCAGGGCCACCCTTGCCAGACGAGTGCATCCACGAAGTCACTTGTTGCTCAACCTCTTCAAACTGCCCCGTAAAGCAGACTCCATTGTTTTCATCAATCTTATTTCTAGTATCCTGCAAGACCTCATAGGCTTCCACGTAACTCATGTAGCCATGCCCGCCAGAAGGTTGGCCACCACGTATGAATCCTTCTATTGGAGGCAGCTCCGGCGCTGACTCGCCTCCGACTGGCTGTGGCGTAAAAAAAGTAGATGGATTCCTTATCGCTGGCTGACACTCGATTGTTCTACCGCAGTCCTCAATAGCTGAAGCACTCGCATTCTCGACCAACAAAATGTAGAGTATTAGAAGAACCAAAGCGAGACGGAAGCCTTCCCTCACTTTTGATCGGAAAATTACACAATCCACTTCAGACATACCTCAGTATTTTTGCCATCTGCGCATGGCAGGCCATTCGAACAAAGAACGTCATAAAGCCATTAATTTTCTTAATTAATGCAAAGCAACAGATCTAACCCGCGTAGCCCAGAACAGGCGCAGCAAGCTCCGGTAACTTTTAGCTTTCCGCTCCGCGTCCAGCTCCACAAAAAGTAAACCCGGGTCATTGCGCCGCAATAACCCGGGCTACAGGGGCATTACATCTTCGCCTTCGCATCAATCTTCTTCCGCATCCGGATATTGATCATCTCGACCGTTACCGAGAATGCCATGGCGAAATAGATGTACGGTTTCGGGATGTGGAAGGCGAGGCCTTCGGCGATGAGGGCGATGCCGATCATGATGAGGAAGGACAGCGCCAGCACTTTGATGGTGGGATGTTGATCGACAAATTCGCCAATCGCTTTGGCGGCGAACATCATGACGCCGACGGCGACCATGATGGCGATGACCATGACGGGGATGTCGTTGGCCATGCCGACTGCGGTGATGACCGAGTCGAGCGAGAACACGATATCGATGATGGCGATCTGGACCAGCGTGCCGAGGTATTTGGCTTTGCGCAGTTGCGGGCTGTCGTCGTGGTCGCCTTCGACCGCGGCGTGGATTTCCTTGGTGGCCTTGACCAGCAGGAACAGGCCGCCGCCGATGAGCACCAGATCGCGCCCCGAGATTTCGTGGCCGAGCAGATCGAACAGCGGCGTGACCAGACGCGCGACCCAGGCCAATGACAACAGCAGCAGGATGCGCGAGATCATCGCCAGACCGAGGCCGAGCAGCCGGGCCGAATGACGTTGTTCCGGCGGCAGCCGGCCGACCAGAATCGAGATGAAGATGATGTTGTCGATGCCGAGGACAATTTCCAGGGCGGTCAGCGTGGCGAGGGCAATCCAGGCCTCGGGGCTATAAATCCACTCAAACATGATGAACCGTGCGGGTTGGGTGAGGCCGGCAAGTGGGGTGGCCAGCGCCGGACGGGGCGGCAAGGATAGCGGAGCAGGTCCGGCCGGCCAAGGTAATCGGGCATATGACACCGGCGGGAAATGCCGGCCCGCTGGTTGACCGGGTCTGTGGCTGGCGCCATGCTCGCAGGTCCGGTACGCGGGTGCTGGAGAACGCGCATGCGGAGCGCCTTCGCGACATCGGTTCGGGCGGCAGGGTAACCCTCTCCCCGCCCCTCCCCCATCAAGGGGGAGGGGGATAAACGCCGGTGGCGTCTTGCGAGGTAGCTCCTGCGGAGCGCGTCCACCGGTATGACAGGGAGGGCAATCCTCGCTGCCATCAATCCCATTTTACGCCCTCGCTGGCAGGGCAATAACAGTTAACGCCAGCACCATGGAGGAGAGGGAGATGTCCGAACACGTGTATCCGGTCCCGGCAAGTATGGCTGCCCACACCAAAGTGACGGCGGCGCTGTACGAGGGCCTGTGCAAGCAGCATGGCGATGAACCGGAGCGATTCTGGGCTGAGCTGGGCCGCCGGTTGGATTGGTTCAAGCCGTACACGCAGGTAAAGGATGTGAGTTACGCCGCGGAGGATCTGCATATCCGCTGGTACCACGACGGGGAGTTGAATGTCTCCGCCAATTGCCTCGACCGCCATCTGGCCAAGCGGGGCAACCAAACGGCACTGATTTGGGAGCCGGACAGCCCGACCGAAGCCGCTCAGCACATCACCTACAACGACTTGCATGCGCGCGTTTGCAAGCTTGCCAATGCACTGAAAAAGCTCGGCGTAAAGAAAGGTGACCGCGTCACCATTTATTTGCCCATGATTCCGGAAGCGGCAGTGGCCATGCTGGCGTGTGCGCGCATTGGTGCCGTGCATTCAGTGGTTTTTGCCGGGTTCTCACCCGAGTCGCTGGCGGGCCGCATTGAAGATTGCCAAAGCAAGATTGTGATCACGGCAGATGAAGGTTTGCGCGGTGGCAAAACCATTCCGTTGAAAGCGTGGGTAGATACCGCACTGACCAAGAAAGGCACGGAGTGCGTGCAGAACGTGGTAGTGGTCAAACGCACGGGCGCGCATTGGCTGGATCACAACGGCCGCGATGTGGCGTACGACACACTCGTGGAAAAAGAGAGCGCCCACTGCCCGCCCGAAACCATGGGTGCGGAAGATCCGCTCTTTATCCTTTACACCTCCGGCTCGACCGGCAAACCGAAAGGCGTGCTGCACACCAGCGGCGGTTATCTGGTCTGGGCCTCGTTCACCCATGAGGTGGTGTTCGATTACCACGACGGCGACGTGCACTGGTGCACCGCCGATGTCGGCTGGATCACCGGCCACAGTTACGTGGTGTACGGCCCACTCGCCAATGGTGCGATCTCGCTGATGTTTGAAGGCGTGCCGCAGTACCCGGATTTCTCGCGGTTCTGGCATGTGGTGGACAAGCACAAGGTCAATATTTTCTACACCGCGCCAACGGCGATCCGCGCGCTGATGCGGGAAGGTGAAGCGCCGGTGCAGTCGTCATCGCGCGCCTCGCTGAAACTGCTTGGCACGGTCGGCGAGCCGATCAACCCGGAAGCCTGGGAGTGGTATCACCGGGTGGTCGGCAACGGCAAACTGGCGATTGTCGACACCTGGTGGCAAACCGAAACCGGCGGCATCTTGATTTCGCCGCTGCCGGGCGCGACCGCGCTGAAACCCGGCTCGGCGACCAAACCGCTGCCCGGCGTGCTGCCGGCCATTGTCGATGCCAATGGCGTCATCCAGCACGGCGAAGTCAGCGGCAATCTGGTGCTGCTGGATTCCTGGCCGGGGCAGATGCGCACCGTCTATGGCGACCACCAGCGCTTCATCGACACCTATTTCAAGACCTACCCCGGCATGTACTTCACCGGCGATGGCGCCCGCCGCGATGCCGATGGTTATTACTGGATCACCGGCCGGGTCGATGACGTGCTGAACGTCTCCGGCCACCGCATCGGCACCGCCGAGGTCGAAAGCGCGCTGGTCGCGCACCATCTGGTCGCCGAAGCGGCGGTGGTCGGCTGCCCGCACGACATCAAGGGTCAGGGCATTTACGCCTACGTGACGCTGAAGCAAGGTGTCGAAGGCACGCCGGAACTGGTCGAGGCGCTGCGCCAGACGGTGGCGCGCGAGATTGGCGCCATCGCCAAACCGGACTTCATTCAATGGGCACCCGGTCTGCCGAAAACCCGGTCCGGCAAGATCATGCGCCGCATCCTGCGCAAGATCGCCGAAAACGAGTACAGCAACCTCGGCGATATCAGCACGCTGGCCGACCCCTCGGTGGTGCAGCAGCTGATCGACAACCGGCTGGTGCGCTGACCGCACCGACATCATGCCCACGCCGCGGGCGCCAAGGGATTGGCGGCCGCGGCTGGCGACAAGCCCGGGCAAAAACGTCAAACTTTCGTCATCAAATCGCCAAGTTAGCGCGGCGTTTCTTGCAGGGGCACAATGCGCCAAAGAACTGGCACGTCAGAAATACTTGTGCCGGGCAGCGGCGCTGAATATCCTCAGGTGCTGCGCCGTGGATATGGCGCAGACGATTAGCGCTTTCCCGAGCGGCAAAACCGTCCCAACAAGAACGGGACTCGCACAACATGGAGCTGGAGTGTTACGTGGAAATGTCCGACATCCGCACGATCAAGAAGTACCCGAACCGCCGGCTCTATGACACGGCCATCAGCAGCTATGTCACGCTCAATGACATCAAAGAGCTGGTGATGACGTATACCCCGTTCCGGGTGGTCGATGCCAAAACCGACGACGATCTGACCCGCGCCACGCTGCTGCAAATCATTGCCGAAGAAGAAGAAAAAGGCAGCCCGATTTTCAGCACCGACATTCTCTGCCATTGCATCCGGATGTACGGCGACTCGATGCAAGGCATGGCCGGCCGCTTTCTCGAACAGAGCATGAAGCTGTTCGAAAGCCAGCGCCGCGACGCCACCGATCCGATCAAGGCCATGTGGACCGCCAACCCGATGCAGTTCATGCAGAACATCGCCGAGCAGAACCTCAACATGCTCAAGACGATGCAGCGCAATTTCTTCAGCACCGAGCCGGCGCGCAAGAACCCCGAGCCGGAGCCGGGCGAGCCGGCCGACAAGAGCTGAGCAAACGCTGCGCCTGCACCAAAAGCGTTTCATGCCGCCGTCAAACAAACGCCCGCCCCGCGGGCGTTTGTTTTGCCGTACGGGCCCCCCCACGCCACTCGTCGCCACCATGGCGGTATTGGTCCCGGTTACAGCCGCCATGCCGCCGATGCCGGTTGACATTGCAAAACCGGCTTCCGCTGCTATGGTTTTCAGAGGTTTCGTCTGCGTCACCTCGGGAGCTTCTTTGTCGATAGTCATTCGCATTACGCTCGGCACCGTCGCTGGCGTCGTGCTCGGCCTGCTTTGCCAGTGGCTGGTGGGCTACAGCTGGCTCAGCATCGGCCTGACCGGCGTGGCAGCGGCATGGGTCAGCTATCCCCGCACAACCTTGGTGCCGGCGGCCCCACCGCCGACCGGGGAGCGCGCTTCGATCACACTCGACCCGCTACTGGCAGTGAGCCAGCACGCCCAGCGCCAGTGCGAGGATGCCAACACCACCAGTCAGCAACTGAACGTGCTGCTTGAAGACGCGATCGGGCGGCTGACCAGAAGTTTTCTGCATCTGGAGCAGATGGCGCGCCAGCAGCGCGAACTGGCATTGCAGCTCAGCCGCCAGCAGCAAGCGGCCAGTGACGAACAGGAAGCGGTCGATTTCCACCAGTTCATTGAGGAAACCTCGCAGACCCTGGCGGTGTTTGTCGAGGCGACTGTCGAGATCAGCCATGCCTCGGTGCAACTCGTTGATCGGGTCGGCAATATCAGCAAGCTGATGGGCGCGATTCTGCGCGCCGTTCAAGACATCGACTCCATCGCCAGCCAGACCAATTTGCTCGCCTTGAATGCCGCCATCGAAGCTGCCCGCGCCGGTGAGGCCGGCCGCGGCTTCGCCGTGGTCGCCGATGAAGTGCGGGCGCTGTCCAACCGCTCGACCGGCTTCAGTCAGGAGATCCGTCGCGTCATCGGCGACATTGAAAAGGCGGTCAATGAAGTCGAAACCAGCATCAGCTCATTGGCCTCGCGCGACATGTCGTTTGCCATCACCTCGAAGAAAAGAGTACAGACCATGATGCAGCGACTCAGCCAGCTCGACAGTGCCGATCGGCAGGCCGCTGAACATCTGCAACAGATCACCAGCGAGGTGAATCAGGCCATTGGCCAGGCCGTGATTGGTTTGCAATTTCAAGATCTGGCCCGGCAATTGATCAGCCGGCTGCAAACCCGGGTTGAGCAACTGGCGAGCACCCATCAGGTCGTGACCAGGGCCTGCCAGCAGCAAAGCCTGGCATTGCTGCAAGCCGTCAATGTCGCTGACGATGCCAGCCCCCAGCATCAGCCGGTGTCCCAGCGCAACCTCAGCAGCGGAGACATTGATCTTTTCTAACGTTCACCGGAGCCCGGCCATGACCGACAGCACCATCGTCATTCGCCTGCAAAGCAAGTTCGACTTTGCCTGGTTTGCCCGCTTCAAGGATCTGTATGAACCGGCCCTTGCCAACCCGGCCATCAAGGAAATCATCGTCAACTTTGCTGACGTCAGCTATATCGACAGCTCGGCGCTCGGCATGTTGATGCTGTTGAAGGAAAAAGCCGAGGCGGTCGGCAAGACGGTGCGACTCGCGCAATGCCACGGCTATGCCAAAGAACTACTCACTGTCGCCAACTTCCAAAGCAAGTTTCCGATGGATTAAGCCATGGCAGCGGCCGCACCGTTAAGAATCCTGATCATCGAGGACGACCCCCTTCAGCAGACATTGCTGCGTTCACTGATGGAAGCGGCGGGCTACACAGTGGTGAGCACCGATACCGGCCAAGGCGCATTGGCACACTTTGAGCACATTCCACCCGATGTGGTGCTGCTGGATTATGAACTGCCGGACATATCCGGCCGCGATCTTGTCCGTGAACTGCGTCAGCGTCAGCAGGATTGGTTACCCATCCTTTTTCTCAGCGCCCATAACGATATCGAGGTGCAGCGCGATTGCCTGCTTTCCGGTGGTGATGACTTCATTGTCAAACCCTACGACTTCACCATTCTCGACGCAAAGATTCAATCGCTGTGCCGAGTAGCAGCATTGCAACAGCAAATCAGAAAACAAGCAGCGCAACTCCAGGCACATCTGGACGCCGACGCCGAGGAGGCTGAGGCAGCGCATTACCTATACAGTCGGCTGACGAGCACAAACGAGCACACGGTTGCTGGATGCAGCCAGTGGCTCCAACCCGCCAGCAAATTCAGCGGCGATATCATCTGTACTGCAACCGGCAGCAATGGCCACCATTATTTGTTGTTAGCCGACGCCACCGGCCATGGGTTGTCGGCAGCCATCGGACTGATCCCGGTCTCACAAGTTTTCTACTCCATGAGCCGCAAGGGGCATCAACTCAGCCGTATCGTGCGAGAAATGAATTTACAGGTGCGTCGTTTTACCCCGGTCTACCGTTTTGTCGCCGCCATCGTCGTCGAGATTGACCCGTTCACCCAACGGCTTGATGTCTGGAACGGCGGCATGCCAGCCGGGCTGAAAATCCAACAAAAAGACAACACACAGTTAACATTTCCGTCTCGGCATGTCGCCCTTGGCTTGAGCATGGATGAAGAATTCAACTCCGATGTTGAAAGTGCGCCGTATGAACCGGGCGACCCGTTGTTGCTGTACTCGGACGGTCTTTGTGATGCCGAGAACTCGCAGGGCGTGCGGCTCGGCTCGACCGCGTTGGAACAGTTGCTGCAGGAGCACGGTAAGCAGCTGACACTTGCTCATGTCCAAAACTTGCTCTATCAACATTTGGCCGGGGTTGTCGCCCACGATGATGTGGCAGTCGTGCTTTGCCGGCTTTCGATGGAAGAAGCCGATGCGCCGACGGCGCAGAATGCGCCACGTCGACTGCCGGCCGAATGCGCTTTGACCTTGCGCTTGCACGACCAACTGATCGGCGAATTCGAGCTGGTTCCTACCGTTGTTGAGTGGTGTCGCCGTGCAGGTGTCAGGGAAGCCGCAATTGCCCGCTTGCACACCGTGCTGACGGAGCTGGTCACCAATGCCATCGATCACGGCATCTTGCTGTTGGACAGCCAACTGAAAGTCGGACCGGTTGGATTTTTCCGTTACCTTGAGGAGCGTGCCAGCCGCCTGTATCAGCTGCACGACAAACAGCTGGAGGTTCATATTGCACTGCAAAATGACGCCGTTGGTGCGGTAGCGCATATCTCGGTTTCCGATAGCGGACCTGGATTTCAATATCAGCACACCGAGGCAAAGACGGAGGAGACTGCACAATCCGGCCGAGGCCTGAGGTTGGTCCGCGAGCTGACGGAGTCGCTGTCATTCCAGGGCAATGGGAGCAAGGTCAACGCCCGACTCCGCATCTAGTTGCCCGCCACCGGAATGCTGGCGGCGGTTGATCAATGGCAAAAGCCAACTACGCTTCAAGAACGACAGTTCAGGCCCTGCTGGTGCGGTTGCTTTGACAGGGATGACGTCGCCATTTTTGGGTGCTTTCATGAAACACATCCTGATTGTCGATGATTCCTCTTCCATTCGTCAGATGGTGGCATTCACCCTGAAAACTGCCGGTTATCAGGTGACCGAGGCCATCGATGGCGCCGATGGTTTGAACAAGGCCAAAACCGGCCGCTTTGATTGTGTGTTCACGGACCAGAACATGCCCAACATGGACGGTTTGACTTTGATCAAATCCCTGCGGGCACTGCCGGCTTACAGCAGCACGCCAATTCTTGTGTTGACGACCGAAGCCAGTGATCAGATGAAGATGGCCGGCCGCGCGGCCGGCGCCACCGGCTGGATGGTCAAGCCCTTCGACCCGAACAAATTGCTGGAAGTGGTCAAGAAAGTCATGCCCTGACGCCGCAAGGATGCGTTGTGAATATTGATCTGTCGCAGTTCACCGGAGTCTTCTTCGAAGAAACGGCAGAGCATCTGGCCGAGATGGAGCATTTGCTGCTCGCGCTCGACAGCACAACGCCTGACGCCGATCAGCTGAACAGCATTTTCCGCGCCGCGCATTCCATCAAGGGCAGTGCCGGCGTGTTCGGCTTTCAGGCGTTGACCAGCGTCACCCATGTACTGGAAAACCTGCTCGACAAACTGCGCACCGGCGTCATGAGTCTGCAACCCGGCATGGTCGATACGTTTCTCGCCGCGGCCGATTGTCTGAAAGACATCGCCGCCACCTATAAAGCAGGTGGCCAACCGGACATGAGCGCTGCCAACGCCATGTGTGAACGGCTGGAGCGGTTCATCAACACCCCGACCAGCGCGACCAGCATCGAGACGGCTTATGGTCTGTTTGCCGAACCCGCGCGCACGGCAGACGACGAAGGCTACGGCTTCTTCAGCGAACCGGTCGCCGCCACCACAACTGCTGACTACGGCTTTTTCACGGACGAGGCACCGCCGACCACAGCCGACGCCCCGCCGCCGCAGGAAAAAGAACCGAGCACCGTCCGTGCGACCAAACCACCGGCAACGACGACAAAACCCGCCACAAAAACAGCGCGGAAGCCAGCAACGCCCTCCGGCAAGTCGTCGACACATCCCGGCGAGGCCCTGATCGAAGACTACGTCAACGGCGTGTTTGGTTCGGGCGAGCAGGCGGCCGCAACGTCCACCGCGTCCACTGCCATCACAACGCCTTCCGTCCCGGCATCACCGGCCATCGCCACCGGGCAACCGGCGCCTGCACTGTCACCTTCTGCCGCGGCCGGCACCGGCGCGCGCAAACCCGAGCCCGTGCTCGCTGAAACCACCACCATTCGGGTCAACACGGAAAAGATCGATCAGATCATCAACCTGGTCGGCGAGCTGGTGATCACCCAGTCGATGTTGGCGCAAACCGCCAGCGAGCTGGTCAATGGCAACAGCGAGCGCCTGCACGAACGCATGAAAATCCTCGAACGCAACACCCGCGACTTGCAGGAAGCCGTGATGTCGATCCGGATGATGCCGGTGTCGTTCATCTTCAACCGCTTTCCTCGTGTGGTGCGCGATCTGGCGCAGAAGCTCAGCAAGCAGGTGGAGCTGATCATCGAAGGCGAAAACACCGAGCTCGACAAGGGTCTCATCGAAAAGCTGGCCGACCCGCTGACCCATCTGGTTCGCAACAGCATCGATCACGGTATCGAGGCACCGGCACAACGACTGGCGGCCGGCAAGCCGGAGAAAGGCAGCATCCGGCTGGCGGCATTTCAGCGCAGCGGCAGCATCGTCATCGAAGTCAGCGACGATGGCGGCGGCCTGCGTCGCGACAAGATCCTCGCCAAGGCCCGCGAGCGCGGCCTGCCGGTGCACGACGAGATGAGCGACGCCGAGGTCTGGCAACTGATTTTTGCACCCGGCTTTTCCACGGCCGATCAGGTTACCGATGTCAGCGGCCGCGGCGTCGGCATGGACGTGGTCAAGCGCAATATCCAGGACATTGGCGGTCGCGTCGAAATCCAGTCGGCGCAGGGCCAGGGCAGCACCATCAGCATCCGCTTGCCACTGACGCTGGCGATCCTCGACGGCATGGTGGTGGCGGTCGGCAGCGAACGCTATGTGCTGCCGCTGGTGTTCATCAGCGAATCGCTGCAACCGCGCACCGAAGACATCCGCAGCATCACCGGTAGCGGTCAGGTGGTGATGGTGCGCGACGATTACATTCCGCTGTGCGCGCTCTATCAGCACATGGCGATCACGGCCAAATTCACCGATCCCACCCAGGGCCTGTTGGTAGTGCTGGAGAACGAAGGCGGCCGGATCGCGCTGCTGGTCGATGAACTGCTCGGTCAACAGCAAGTGGTGATCAAAAGCCTTGAAAGCAACTACCGTAAAGTCGACAGCGTTGCCGGCGCCACCATCATGGGCGATGGCCGGGTCGCTTTGATTCTCAATGTCGAACAACTGATCCAGCGCTACGGCAAGCCCAGCCCTGCCACGGCGCCCGCAGGCCAACGAGGCGCCGCATGACTGCCACCACGACTGCTACCGGTCAGGAGATCCTGACGTTCACGCTTGGCGCCGAAGAGTACGGCATCGATATCCTGAAAGTGCAGGAAATCCGCGGCTACGAAACCACCACGCATATCGCCAACGCGCCGGCCTTTATCAAAGGCGTCATCAATCTGCGCGGCACCATTGTGCCGATTGTGGATCTGCGTATCCGGTTCGCCGTTGGCGAAGCCACCTACGATCAATTCACTGTCGTCATCGTGCTGAATGTCAATCAGCGCGTGGTCGGCATCGTGGTCGACGGCGTTTCCGATGTGCTGACGCTGGTGCCGGAACAAATCAAGCCGGCACCGCAGTTCACCTCGGCCATCGACACCGGCTACATCTCCGGCCTCGGTACCGTCGACAAGCGGATGATCATCCTGCTCGATATCGAGGGACTGCTGATCAGCGCCGACATGGCACTGTTCGATGAGCCGAACGACAACTGAAACCCGACGCGTCACCGTCGCAACCGAACCAAGGAAAGTCAAGGAGCCAACCATGCGTGTCAATAGCCCGGTCACCGGTGTCGAGCGCCCCATGCGCGATGGTGAGTTCATCGTCTCCAAAACCGATCTGAAGGGGTTGATCACCTATATCAACCCTTACTTCTGCGAGATCGCTGATTTCACCGAAGCCGAGCTGATTGGCCAGCCGCACAACATCATCCGGCACCCGGACATGCCGAAAGAAGCCTTCGAGGATCTGTGGCGCACCTTGAAAGCCGGCAAGCCGTGGACCGGCTACGTCAAGAACCGCACCAAACATGGTGACCACTACTGGGTGCTCGCCAATGCCACGCCCATCTGGGAAAACGGCAGCGTCGTCGGCTACCTGTCGGTGCGCAGCAAGCCGGACCGCGCCGCCGTCAATCAGATCGAGAAAATCTATGCCGATTTTCGTACGGGCAAGGCCCAAGGACTGGCGATTCGTGAAGGCAAGATCGTCAGCACCAGTCGGGCCGGCCGGTTCCTGCTCGCCGTGAAGAACATGCAGATTGCGACCCGACTGAAATTGACCGCCGGCGTCGTGCTGGCGTTGATGACCGCAATCGGTGTCGTCGGTGTGCTGGGTTTGAAAGCCGCAGCGGAGGTACTCAGATCGGTCGACGCCAACCGCATCCATGCGATTGCCCATCTGAAGGACATCTCCGATCTGTATGCCATCAGCATCACCGACGCGGTCAACAAGGCCAACGCCGGACTGCTGACCGCAGAAGAGGCGCTGACGAACGTCAAGGCGGCGCAACAATCGATTCGCGAGCATTGGCAGCAGTTCAAGGCGCTGGACATTGGCGACGCCAGTCGCAGCAAACTGGCCGACGCAGAAGCGGCCTTTCTGCCGGCCAATCAGGCCATTGAACAACTGGCGGCCAAGCTTGCGACCCAGTCCGGCAAAGTTGCCAACGGCTTGAACGAGTTCGATGGACCGCTGTACGGGCCGATCGATGCAATCGGCGGAGAAATCACCGCACTGATCACGTTGCAGATGGAAAGCGTCGATGCCGACATGGCGGCGGCGGAAGCGCAGTACCACGACATGCTGACGCTGATCGCCGCCACCGTGCTCGTGGCCGCCATGATGGCCGGCTGGTTGACCATGCTCAGCATCCGCAGCATTACCGCCCCGATCAAGCGGGTCGCAGCGCAGATGCTCAGCATTTCCGAAGGCCGGATGGACCAGACCATAGACAAAGCCAGGGATGATGAGTTTGGCGTGCTGATTGATGCTTTCCGCTCGCTCTACACCCGGCTCGGCTTTGACTTGTCGGAAGCGCGTGAACAGATAAAACGCGGCACCATCTTGCAGACCGCGCTCGACAGCGTCACGGCCAATGTGATGATCGCCAATACCGACTTCGATGTTTCCTATATGAACAAGGCGGTGCAGGAGATGTTCCGCCAGGCCGAAGCCGATATCCGCAAAGATTTGCCGCAGTTCGACGCCAATACCATCCTGGGCGGCAGCATCGACCGCTTCCACAAGAACCCGGCCCATCAGCGCGGCCTGCTGTCGCGGCTGCAGGACACTTATCGCGGCACCATCAAGCTTGGCGGCCGCACCCTGACGGTCGCTGCCAATCCGATCATCGGTGCCAACGGTGCCCGTTTGGGCGCCGTGGTCGAGTGGCAGGACCGTACCTTGGAAGTCGCGGTCGAGCAGGAGGTGGCCGACATCGTTGCGGCGGCGGCCAATGGCGAGTTTGGCAACCGGCTGCGGGTCGACAACAAGGACGGCTTCTTCCGCCAGCTGGCCGAAGGCATCAACATGTTGCTGGAAACATCAGAAGCCGGCATGCGCGACATTCAGTCGGTGTTGCAGGCGATGGCGAAGGGCGATCTGACCAAACAGATCAGCAAGGATTACCGCGGCTTGTTTGGCGAAATGAAATCCGCCGCCAATGAAACCTGCGCCCAGCTCACCGACGTGGTCACCCGAATCCGGGAGGCCACCGAAACCATCAACACGGCCGCCAATGAGATCGCTTCTGGCAACTCGGATCTGTCGAGCCGCACGGAGGAACAGGCATCCAGTCTGGAAGAAACGGCATCCAGCATGGAAGAGCTGACCTCGACCGTCAAACAGAACGCCGACAATGCCAAACAAGCCAACCAATTGGCGGTCAGCGCCTCTGACATTGCCCAGCGCGGTGGTGCCGTGGTCGGCGACGTGGTGACGACGATGAGCGCCATCCACGACAGCGCCCGCAAGATTGTCGACATCATTACCGTGATCGACAGCATCGCGTTCCAGACCAATATTCTGGCGCTCAACGCCGCCGTGGAAGCAGCCCGCGCCGGCGAGCAGGGCCGCGGGTTTGCCGTGGTTGCCGGCGAAGTGCGCAATCTCGCCCAGCGCTCTGCCGCTGCCGCCAAAGAAATAAAAACACTGATTTCCGACTCGGTCGAAAAAGTCGAAAACGGCAACAAACTGGTGTCGCAGGCCGGCAGTACCATGCAGGAAGTGGTCACGGCGATTCGCCGCGTCACCGATCTGATGGCGGAAATCGCCGCTGCCTCGCAGGAGCAAAGCCAGGGCATTGAGCAGGTCGGTGCCGCGATCACCCAGATGGATGAAGTGACGCAGCAGAACGCCGCCTTGGTGGAGCAGGCCGCTGCCGCCGCCGAGTCGCTGGAAGAGCAGGCCCGGCAGTTGGTCAGTGCGGTGCAATATTTCAACACCGGGGCCAGCCATGCACTGCCCGCCGAAGCCAGTCGCGGTCGCGGCAAAGCCGAAGCAAGCCGGCTCGGCCACAGCGGCAAAGCGCCAGTGCGTCGCAGCAGCCCCCGTACCACTCCGCCGCCGACCGAACTCGATGACGAATGGGAACAGTTCTGAACCTGAGCCAAGATGGTGGCGAGCGTATTCGATGGCGACCGCGAGTTTCATTACACCCGCTCGGATTTCGAGCGGGTGCGCCAACGCATCTATCAAAGCGCCGGCATTTCACTCAGCGACAGCAAGGCCGATCTGGTCTACAGCCGGCTGGCACGCCGACTGCGGCAAACCGGCCATCGCCGGTTTGCCGACTATCTGGCAGCGCTCGATCAGGATGCCGATGAACAGCGCGAGTTCATCAACGCCCTTACCACCAACCTGACCTCGTTCTTTCGCGAGGCCCACCATTTCGATCAGCTGGCCGATTTTCTCGCGCAGCGCCGGACACCGATCCGGATCTGGTGTGGTGCCGCCTCAACCGGAGAAGAGCCGTATTCGCTGGCAATCACTGCCGTCGAAGCGTTTGACTCGCTGACGCCTCCGGTCACGATACTCGCCACCGATCTCGATACCCAGGTACTCGCCGTCGGCCAGCGTGGGGTCTACCCCATCGAACGGGTGGAGCGGCTGTCACCGGAACGGCGGCACCGTTTTTTTCTCAAGGGCAAGGGCCGCAATGACGGCCTGGTGAAAGTGCACCCGGCACTGCAATCACTGCTGCATTTTCGCCAGTTGAATCTGCTGGCGAGCCCATGGCCAATAAAGCAGCGGTTCGATGCCATTTTTCTGCGCAATGTGCTGATTTATTTTGACAAACCGACCCAGGCCCAGGTGCTCGGTCGGTGCGCGCAGGTGCTGGAACCAGATGGCTTGCTGTTCGTCGGGCATTCGGAGTCGCTGAACCATGTCAGCGATCTGTTCAAACCACTGGGCCGTACCGTGTACCGTCCGCAGCCGAGGACCGCCACGTGAGCGATACCGCAGCCGTACTCGCCCCCAACCGCTATTACGATCGCCATTTCGATTGCGAGGCAGTGAAGATCTTGCCCGGCGAGTACTACGCCACCAGCCGGGACATGCTGATCGTCACCGTGCTCGGCTCCTGCGTGTCGGTGTGTCTGCGGGACCGGGACAGCGGCATTGCCGGCATGAACCATTTCATGCTGCCGAATACCCTGGACAGCAACGATCCGATCGGCGCGTCGGCGCGCTATGGCGTGTTTGCGATGGAATTGCTGATCAACCAGCTGCTCAAACTGGGGGCCAAACGACACCGATTCGAGGCGAAAGTGTTTGGCGGCGGCAATGTGCTGCGCGGCCTGACGTCAAGCAATGTCGGCAGTCGCAACGCCGAGTTTGCCGAAGACTATCTGCGGACCGAGCGCATTCCCATCATCGCGCACGACATCATGGGCGAGCTGCCGCGCAAGATCTATTTTTTCAGTCAGGAAGGTCGGGTGTTGGTGCGCAAGCTGCGGCAACTGCATAATCACACCATCCTCGACCGTGAAGCCGAGTACAGCAGCCGACTGAAGCAGGCCTCGGTGGCCGGTGACGTCGACTTGTTCACCTGACGGATTTGCCGGGAGCGTTCGCGTGGCCATCAAAGTGCTCATTGTCGATGACTCGGCGCTGATCCGGGCCGTGCTCGGCGCGATCATCCAGCAGCAGAGCGACATGGAATTGGTCGGCGCCGCGGCCGACCCTTACGCCGCCCGCGATCTGATCACCCGCACGCAACCGGATGTGCTGACGCTGGATGTCGAAATGCCCCGCATGGACGGGCTCGAGTTCCTGGAACGGCTGATGCACGGGCATCCGATGCCGGTGCTGATGCTGTCGTCACTGACCGAGGCCGGCGCCGATGTCACCTTGCGGGCACTGGAACTCGGCGCCGTCGATTTCTTTACCAAACCCCAACTCAATGTCCAGCAGGGCCTGAACGATTACGCCGCCGAGATCGCCGACAAAATCCGCGCTGTCGCCAAAGCCAAGGTGCAGCGCCGCCTCCGGCAGCCATCAGCACCTTCGACGCGCTTGCAGGCACGGTTCAGCAGCAGTGAGCGGGTGGTACTGATTGGCGCCTCGACCGGCGGCACCGAAGCCATCAAGACGGTGTTGGAACAGTTGCCGGCCAACTGCCCGGGCATCCTGGTCACCCAGCATATGCCGGCCGGGTTCACCCGTTCCTTTGCCGAGCGTCTCAACCGGATCACCGGCCTGACCGTCAAGGAAGCGCAAGGCAATGAGCGGGTGCTACCCGGCCATGTCTTCATCGCCCCCGGCAATCGGCACCTCAAACTCGTCCGCAGCGGCGCCAACTACATGACCGTCCTGTCCGACGAGCCGCCGGTGAACCGGCACCGGCCGTCGGTGGATGTGCTGTTTCACTCGGCCGTGCAGGCCGCCGGCCCCAATGCCGTCGCCGTGCTGCTGACCGGCATGGGCAAGGATGGCGCCGATGGCATGCTGGCGCTGCGCGCGGCCGGCGTGCATACCATCGGCCAGGATGAAGCCAGCTCGATCGTCTATGGCATGCCACGGGAGGCTTTCGAGCGCGGCGCCGTGATCGAACAGCTGCCGCTGCAGGCGATTGCGGCGGCCATCGTGCGCGCCAGCGGCGGCGCAGTCACGCGCATCTGACTGATCATGAAGGGCCCCGCGAAAGATCAGACCCCGAGCTGGCGCCGCTGGCGCCGGCGCTTGTGGTTTTTCTCCTACATCACGGCGGTGGGTGTACTCGCCAACGCGCTGGCACCGGAACCGGTCGGCGTGATGCCGTTTCTGCTCGGCGCCATGGCCGTGTCGGTGGTGATGCAGCGACTGGGCTTGCTCTGGGGCGCAGCATGCCTGGTGCTGACCATGCTGCCGATCAGTACCGCTTCGTTGTGGCTGTTCGCGGTGGCGCACGGGCTGGCGGTTATCGTGTTGCGTCGACACCTGCAACTGCCATTCCGACGTTACCTGCTGCTGATCAGCGCCGTCCTGTTGCCCGTGATACTGCTGAATGTCTACCTGCAGGAAAACGGTAGCCGCCATTACTGGCTTTCGGTTGCCATTCTATGGCTCGGCTTGCTGCATACCGAACTGGGGGCGGAGCTCATCATCCGCGTGGTCGACGCCGCCCGCGGCCAGGCGCAACCGTTTCGCGCGGTGCTCGCTTACCGGCTCGCCGTAGCGGCATCGGCACCACTTGCGCTCGCCGCGGTGCTGGCGCTCAATCGTTTCATCGAATCGGATATTGCCGCGCATCGAGAAAAGCTGACGCGCTTGACCGCCAGCAAGTCCCAGGCGGTCAGCCATCACCTACAGCAACACCGACTCGCGATCGCCGCACACGCCGCCGCCGTGACGCCAGATGATGAAGCGCCTTACCGGCGTGCGCTGTCCGTGCTCAGCACCAGCTATCCGAGTTTCCTGACCCTGCTGATCACCGACGCCGACGGCCGGATTCTGGCGAGCCATCCCAGCGGCTTGACCAGCACCACCAGCGTCGCTGATCGGCCCTATTTCCTGGTACCACGTCGGACGTTGCAGCCGTTTGTCAGCGACGTTTTTCGTGGTCGCGGTTTCGGCACCGACCCCATCATTGCCATCAGCGCACCGATTCTGGGACCCACTGCAGATTTTCACGGCGTTCTCGAAGGTTCGCTCGATCTCGGCCGGCTCGGTGAGATGATTGACCGCGAGGGTCGCGAGGATAACGTCCAGTTTGTCCTGCTCGACAGCCGCCGCAATGTCATTGCCAGCACCATTGCGACACTGCCGGTGCTATCGTCCGCGCCCCGTCAAATCGCCCTGCTGCAACCGCGCCACAGCAATTCGAACCGCAACGGCAGCGGCCTGAATGCGGCCAGCGAGCACCTGCTCAGTCGCAGCAATGTACCGTTCACCTTGTGGCAATTGACCATGCTGCTGCCGTACGCACCGCTGGCGCAGTTCTACTCGTTGCTGACCCTGCTGACCATTGGCGGCAGCTTGCTGATCATGGCCGCCAGCCAGCGCTTTGCCGCGCGCTTTGCCCGTCTGGTGGCGGCGCCGCTCGATGAGCTGGTGGTGCGCATCCGCGAGCTTCGTCTGGATGACCCGGACACCCTGCATCCGGTCAACGTGAACACGACCATTGCTGAACTGCAGGAGCTGACCCGCGACTTCAACCAGCTCATCGCCCGGCAAACCGCCACGTATGGCGAATTGCGCGCTTCCTTGACGCTACTCGATACGATCAACCGGGAACTGGAGCAGCGCGTTCAGGAGCGCACCATCGAGCTTGTCAGTGCCCGTGACGAGGCGCAGCAAATGGCGCATGCCAAATCGACGTTCCTCGCCAACATGAGTCATGAACTGCGCACGCCGCTGACCGCCATCATCGGTTTCACCGAACAGGCGCTGCAGCAACGCGGACTGCCGGAGGAGACTGCGGCCACGCTGCGCATCATCGCCCGTAACGCCCAGTACCTGCTGATGCTGGTCAACGACATTCTCGATGCCAGCAAACTCGAATTCGACAAGCTGGAGCTGGAGCAGCTAGCGTTCTCGCCGCTGCAACTTGTACAGGATGTGCTCATCAGCCTGCAGCCGCAGGCCAGCGCCAAAGGGCTGGTGCTGGACTTCCAGCCGCAATGGCCGCTGCCGGCGCAAGTCTGCGGCGACAGCACCCGCATCAAGCAGGTGTTGTTCAACATCGTCGGCAACGCGCTCAAGTTCACCGAACGCGGCGGGGTCACGGTCAGCATGAGCGCCGAGCCGAGCGGACAGGAATGGCAGCTGGAAGTGCGCGATACCGGCATCGGACTCAGCGCCGAACAGCAGCAACGCCTGTTTCAACCGTTCATGCAGGCCGATGCCTCGACGACCCGGAAATTCGGCGGCACCGGCCTTGGCCTGTACATCAGCCGGCAACTGATTCTGCGCATGGCTGGCACGTTTTTGCTACAGAGCGCACCCGGTCAGGGCAGTCATTTCGTCATCACGCTGCCGACGCAGCAAGCCTCGGTACAATGGTTGGACGCAGCGTCCGCTGCGTGTGAACAACAGCTCGCCACCGAGAGCGCCAGCGTACCCTCACTGCAAGGGCGCGTGCTGGTTGCCGATGATGTCGATGATCTGCGAACCTTGATCACCATGCTGGTGCGCGCGACCGGCGCCGACGTCACCGCCGTGGAAAACGGTGAGCAAGCGGTCGCGGCCGCGTTGAACTCGCCGTTTGATCTCATTCTGATGGATATGCACATGCCGGTGATGGACGGCGTCACAGCCGTGCAGCGTTTGCGTCTTAGTGGCTACCGGCAACCGATCATCGCGCTGACCGCCGATGTCATGCCATCCGATGTCGCGCATTTTCGGGCCGCGGGCTGCGATGCCGTACTCGGCAAACCGATTCAACAGAGTGCGTTGATGCAGGTGCTGCAAGCGGCCTTGGTGAAGGCAGCAGGACCGAAACCGGAGCCGGCGCTAGCCGCCGAACCGCACGAAACCGCGCCCGCGCCGCGCGCTGACGCGCGCACACCGGAGCACCGGACGGAAACCAGCAACGCGCCGGCCGCACCGGCTCATGTTCAGCAGGTGTTGGCACAACTCAAGCAACAGTTTGCCGCCCGGCTAATCAGCGAAAAAAGTGAGCTGACCACCGAACTGGCTCAGCAAAACTGGCCGGCCTTGCGCGCGCGGCTGCACAAGCTCAAAGGTGCAGCCGGCACCTTTGGCTATCCCGCGATCAGTGCCACGGCCGACACCGCTTATCGGCTGCTCCAACAAGAACAATATGACGACGCCGCAACGGCGCTGCGTCGCCTGATCGGCGAGCTCAGCGATGCCATGCCCTGAGGAAATCAGCGAGCCGCATCAAATTGTTACTCAGGCCGCCGTCACTGACCACGCAACCGGCAGCACCGCAATGACGCGTCCATCGGCCTGCTGAAAGCAGGCAAACGTCGCATGGTCGAGCTCCTGCAAACAGTCGCACAACGACAGACCTTCGCCGACGGGAGCTCGCGCCTGCAGCCACTGTTCCCGCGGATACCGGTACACCCTGACATCACCATGATGACGACACCAGGCCTGCCACGCGGAGGCACTTGCCCAGGTTCCACGCAAATGCGCCGGAGCGGCAAATGACGCCTGATGGTGGGCTGCCGACAACGGGTAAAACAAGCGGCCTTTGACCACGGCCCGCGTTGCGCTCACCGCAATACCGGCGGCCTGCAGCGTGGCGTAACCAGCGTCAGTGTCGGCCAGACACAACTGCTGGCTCAGCAGCTTGGACAGCTTGCGGTCGAGCCGATCCTGCCGGGACAACCCCCACCAATTGGCCGGGTCGTCCAGCGCGCCATTGCCGAAATAAAATTTGACCGCGAGCTCCCAGTGCTCCACCGCTGCGCTTTGCCGATCCTGCACCAGCAAATCAAACTCGCCGACGGTTTGCCGCTGCGGCTTGACTTGCAGACCGCTGGCGAGCAGCTGCCAGCGCGGATGGCTGTGCAACCAGTGCTGCCACAGCGCTTCGAAGCGGCGCCCGAGTCGATGCGGCAACAACGCGGGATCAGGTGCGGGCGGCTGCCAGGCCTGCCACAGCGCGGCACAGTCTTCAGCGGAAAAGAATCGATGCGGCGCGACCGCAGCGGTCAGCAATGGCGGTGAGGCAATGCACCACGCCAATTCGCCAGTGCCGACCGCAGGGTCTGCCACGTGCCGATCAGCCCTGCTCACGCAGCGCTTTTTTGCGGGCGCGGGATTCAGCGCGTTCAGCCGAGGCCCACACCGAGGCGATCATGCTGGTTGCCAGCAGCACCAGCACCACGGTCAGCGAGACCGCGACCGGGATCTTGTAGACGTCGATCAGCAGCATCTTGACGCCGATGAACGCCAGCACCAACGCCAGGCCGTACTTCAGCAGCTTGAATTTGTTCGCCATGCCGGCCAGCAGGAAGTACAACGCGCGCAAACCGAGGATCGCGAAAATGTTCGAGGTCATCACGATGAACGGGTCGGTCGTGATGGCAAAGATCGCCGGGATCGAATCGACCGCGAAGATGATATCGGTGACGCCAATCAGCACGATAACGAGGAACAGCGGGGTATAGAACCGGTAGCCCGCTTCCTGCACCCACAACCGCATACCGCGATAATCAGTGGTGATGCGCAGATGTCCGCGCATCCATTTCAGCACCGGGTTGGTTTCCAGATCCGGCTCGGCTTCGGCAAACACCAGCATCTTGATGCCGGTGATCAGCAGAAAAGCACCGAATAGATACAGAATCCAGTGGAACTTGGCGATGAGCCAGGCACCGATCAGAATCATGATCACGCGCAAAATGATGGCGCCGATGATGCCGATGACAATCGCTTCCCGCTGCAGCACCGGCGGCACCCGAAACGCCGTGAAGATCATCAGGAAGACAAACAGGTTGTCGACCGACAGCGATTTCTCGATGACGTAACCGGTCAGGAATTCCCCGGCCTTGAGATTGGCGAATTCACGCCCGGCCGTTTGATCCAGCCAGAACCACAGACCAACGCAGAACAGCAGTGCCAAGGCAATCCACAACAGCGACCACCACAGCGCTTGCTTGAAGCTGACCACTTCGTCTTCGTGCTTTTTCACGCCGCGCAAATCGAGCGCGACGGCGATCAGCACGAACAGCGCGAAACCGGACCACAACCAGACATTACCAATGCTTTCCATGACGGCCCCTTATCCGGACAACAGGCAAGATGACAAAGGGAACCAAGACGGGCGAACAACAGACATGACAGTGATTTCCTCTGGTTAAAACAGCAACAAACCATCGGCAAAACGCTGTCACTACAAAGACGACCTTTGCCGGATGGCAAAGGTCTCGCTTACACGAGCGGCAAACAGCCTGCCTTTCGCGCCTGCCGGGCCGGGGAACAGGTGGTTCCCGTGATGACGACCATCGGCAGTTCAGCTACTCCCCTTTGGGATGCGCCGGCCAGTGTACTGATCCGGTCGACTCGCCGTCAATTCCGACCATCCTGCTGGGACTTTACGTTGGTACTGGTGAGCGGGGTCAAAAAAAATGCCGGCCTGGGGAGGGGCCGGCAGCAGAGACACAACACACAGAGAACTTGACAGTAGAAAAACCTGACGCGGCCGAGCGGGGTCATCGGCAACAGCCCGGCAGCACCGGGCGCGCGCCATCATTCATCAGCCGGTCATGCCTTCGCCTGACCGGATGGCACTGCCGTCACAGCGACGCGCTGATACCGGCGCTCAGGCCTTCGCAGCGGTAGCCGTTGCGCATCAGCACGCCGGCACCCAGCTGGGTCTGCGGGCAGGCCGCGTCGCGATTGCTCGGCAGCTGGATTTGGCCGCAGCAGGAGCAACCCAACAAGCGAACCCGGCCCTTCGAAAACGTGACCCAATGATGTGATTTGCGATCGTCCATTTGCTGCCTCCTCGGGTTCGCGTTGAACCATTACTCGGTGGAACGGCGCTCGGGATGTCTTGCTGACAGTGTCGCCGTGATGGGAGGCATTATGAGAGGGCGCCGGGCGGAGCGCTGCCGGCCGAAGCCGGGCTTTCTGTCTACTTTTTGGCCGATTGCGTGTAAGCCAAAGCTCACAGCGGTGAGTGCATCGCCCGGCTGCCGTCAAGTCGGCGGCCGGGCCGTGGTGCTGGCATACAAGCTTAACTGGCTGATTTCATTGCTGATAAAGCCGCTGCATCATGCCGGCGAATTGATCGAAGTACAGCGCCTGCGGGCCATCGGACAGCGCCTTCTCCGGTTCCGGATGGAACTCGACGATGATGCCGTGTGCGCCGACCGCCTTGGCGGCCTGCGCCAGCGCCGGCACCAGATCCCGGCGACCGGCCGCATGCGACGGATCAACGATGATCGGCAAGTGGGTGAGCTCGCGCAGCACGGGCACCGCGCTCAAATCGAGCGTGCTGCGGGTCGCCGTTTCAAAGGTGCGAATGCCGCGCTCGCACAGAATCACCTGCTGATTGCCGCCCGCGAGAATGTATTCGGCGGCCTGCAGCCATTCATCGATCGAATTCATCAAGCCACGTTTGAGCATCACCGGCCGATGGGTTTTGCCAAGCTCTTTCAGCAACGAGAAGTTCTGCATGTTGCGGGCGCCGATCTGCAGAATGTCGGCTTGCCGCGCCACCGGCTCGATGTCTTCGATGCTCATCACTTCGGTGATGATTGGCAAGCCGTGCCGATCACCGGCTTGTTTCATCAGGTCGAGACCGGGCAAACCGAGCCCCTGGAACGCATACGGCGAGGTCCGCGGTTTGAAGCAACCACCGCGCAGAATTTTCGCACCGTGTTGCGCGGCCCAGGCGGCGCAGCTTTCGATCTGCTCTGCGGACTCGATCGAACACGGGCCAGCCATCACCAGAAAATCACGACCGATCTTGACGCCGCCAACGTCGATGATGGTGTCATCGGGTTTGTGCTCGCGGCTGGCAAGCTTCCAGCCTTTGCCGGCTTTGGCTGGTTTCTTCTCGGGCGCGCTGGCGACAGCGGCCGGTGCCGCCGTCGTGTTCGCCGCTGCTGCGCGCCCTTCGTCGTTGCCTTCGCTTTGCGCCAGTTCACTCTGTGCAAGGATTGCGACCGGCACTTGCGCCGGCGGCAAACGCTCGCTCGGGTAACAACCGAGCACGCGCAGCACGCGGGTGCAACGCGTCAGCGTTTGCAAAGCCTCTTGCAGCGTGTCGCTTTCGACATTGCCTTCGCAGTCCAAAAAGAACATCGCCTGCCACGGCTCGCTCGGCATCGGCCGCGACTCAATGCGAGTCAGGTTGATGCCGCGATCGCGAAACACCAGCAGCGCATCGGCGAGTGCACCCGGTTGCTGCCAGGTCGAGAACATCAGTGAGGTTTTGCTCGGCACCGACACCGGCACCGGTTTCAACTGCCGCGCCAGCACGACAAAACGGGTTTCGTTGTCGGCACTGTTGGCGATGGCATCGGCCAGCACGACCAGACCATGTTGTGCTGCCACAGCCTCATCGGCGATCACCGCCAGCGCGTCACTGCTGGCGGCCACTTGCAGCAGGGCGTCGTTGGTGCTGTCGCAGTAGCTCAGCGCGAGGTGATTGGCCTGCAGAAAGTCGTCGCACTGCGCCAGCGCCTGCGGATGGCCGAGCACTTTCTTGATCTGCGTGAGACTGATCCCGGGCTTTGCCAACAGCGAATGCTTGATCGGCAGGTAGTGCTCGCCGACGATGTACAAGTCGCCGTCGCGCAGCAGATCGTAGACCGCGCTGATCGCGCCGGTGATGCGGTTCTCGATCGGCAGCACGGCATAATCGGCATCGCCACTGCGCAGCAGTTTCACCACATCGCGGAACTGGGCGCCGGCTTTCAGATCGAGCGCAGCCACCGCACCAAACCAGGCGTTCGCTGCCAGCGCGCTGTACGAGCCGGCACCACCGAGCACGGCAACGCGGGCGGCATTGGGCAGCGGTTGCAGCGTCGCCCGTTGGGCGCGCAGCGATTCTTCAATCACCGCGTGGAAAATGCGGGTGACATAACCGGGATGCAGGCCGAGCTGCTGGGCTTTCTGCACGTGCTGGCTTAGCAGCTTTTCTTCCCGGGCAATGTCGCGTAGCGGCAGCTGCGAACCGACTTTGCTCATCGCAACCGAACGGGCGAGTTGCTGGCGTCTGGCGAGCATGTCGAGCAGCTCGTTGTCGAGCGCGCTGATTTGTTCGCGCAGCTGGTGCAGTGGTGGTGGCGTTGGTGTGCCGGCTTCGGTGGTCATGTTTGGCTCCGTCTCGGTTTTGTTGAAATCATTGCTACTTCGTTAATCGGGTAATCGCTTGGTTGCGCTCGTTTCGAATTTGTTGATCTCATCACTGTTGCGTTGAGATTGCTACTTGCCACTCGCTCGGCGTTTTGCCCCCCCCTTGTGGGGGAGGGGTCGGGGGAGAGGGGGCCTCGCAGCTCGCAAAGGCTTTCGACTTCCACCATTGCCGGGTCTCGCCCCGGCGGGCGAGGTACTTTTCTTGGCGCAAGAAAAGTACCCAAAAGAACATGCCCGACTCCTCGCCGCTAAAACGATAAAACTGTTTTAGCGGTACCCTGCGCTGCTCATTCCGTTCAGGGCTTTTCTGACGGGGCTCCTGCCCCGCAGAAAAGGCTCGCCATCCATGGCTTCGCCCCTTCGCTGCGCTTCGGGCTGTTAACCTGAACTGCATTCCGCTGCTCGGCTCGTCGGACGGGCGCTGATCAAAAGATCAACTTCAAAACAACGAAATGCTATTCAGCACAGCACTCGCACTCGCGCGTCGACACAACGCAAAAAAAAACCTCCCTGGGTGGGGAGGTTTTTTGGCGTCGCGTGGCGTTTTCTGCAGTCGCGGCTTAGCCCTCCCCGGATGGCTGGAGAGTAAAGCCAAAAAAGTATGACTGCAGACGCGTGTTCATGGCGTTGAGACTACGGAGCGGCTGTGTCGGGTGTCAATCGCGCGGATTATGGTCGTTGGTTATGAGCAGGCGCCGATGAGCATTAAGCATTCTTGTTGATGACCGACCCGATCGCGCCGAGCAGATCGATGAACACCTGCCACCACGGCATCAACGGCAGTGCGATCAGGATTGCCGTGGCGAGCACGGTTACCGTGACGGACAGTTTGTGGCTGACGCTGCGCAGTTGCCGCGCCGCCCAGTACAAGGCGAACACCAGCGCCAGATGAAAGGCGAGTGGCCACAGTGACGCCAGCGGCAGGTTGAGCGAGGCGCCGACCGCGATGCCGGGCAGCAGATAAGCCGGCGCCCAGAACAGGCCACCGAACAGATTGGTCGGCCAATAGAAGCGCCACGGGAATTGCAGCAAGCCAGCGACGAACGGCAGCACGGCCCGGATCGGCCCGACGAAGCGGCCGAGCAGCAGGCTCATGACGCCATAGCGGATGAACAGGCTTTCGGCCCGTTTCAGCAACGGTTTGTGGCCTGCGAAAAAGCGCGAGTTCTGGATGCGCTCGCTGTGGCGATGGCCGAGCCAGAAGCCGACCGCCTCACCGATCACGGCACCGATATAAGCCGCCCAGACGATCGGCCAGAACGGCAGGTGGCCGGTACCGACCAGTGTGCCGAGCCCCATCAGCAGCAGCCAGCCGGGTACGAAGAAGCTGATGATGATCAGCGATTCCAGAAAGGCGACGACCGCGACCACCAGCGCCGCCCAGTGCGGATTGGCCGTGGTCCAGGCCAGCAATGACTCCACCATGACGATCAGGATTCCGCTACCAGCAAACGGCGGCGAGCCTACCACAGCCTGACGACCGGCCTCTGTCCGTGGTCCGCGCAACCGGGGTCGCAGAACCGCAGGCCGGTGGTATCCTAGCCGGCCAATTTTTCGGCCCGGCCCGGGCCCGGCTCGTTTGGCCTTCCGGGACCCGCCCGCCCCCGATTCGCGTTGAGGACCAAGAAGTGAGTGATCGCCTGAAAGTGCTGCCGCAATACCTGATGCCCAAGCAGTTGCTGACCATTCTGGCCGGCAAGGGCGCCAGCGCCGAAGCCGGCAAGCTGACCACCTGGGCGATCCGCAGATTCATCGCCCATTACGGCGTCAACATGGCCGAGGCCAAGAACCCGGACCCGGCCAGCTACAAGAGCTTCAACGACTTCTTCACCCGGCCGCTGAAAGCCGGCGCCCGGCCGCTGGCGAGCAGCGCACTGGTCTGCCCGGTCGATGGCGCGATCTCACAGGCCGGCCCGATCAGCGGCGATCAGATCTATCAGGCCAAAGGCCATCAGTATTCGACCAATGCCCTGCTCGGTGGTGATCCGGAGTTGGCGGCGCAATTCCAGGACGGCCTGTTCGCGACGCTGTACCTGTCGCCAAAGGATTACCACCGCATTCACATGCCCTGCCGCGGCAAGCTGCGCTTGATGCGTTATATCCCCGGCGATCTGTTCTCGGTCAATCCGCTGACCGCGCGCGCGGTGCCCGGGTTGTTTGCCCGCAACGAACGCGTCGTTTGCGTGTTCGATGGCGAACACGGTCCGTTCGTGCAGGTGCTGGTCGGCGCCACCATCGTCGGCAGCATGGCAACGGTCTGGCACGGCCTCATCAATCCGCCGCGGCCGGGCGTCATCACCGAATGGCGTTACGACGATCAGAACATCGTGCTCGAACAAGGCGCCGAAATGGGCCGCTTCCTGCTCGGCTCGACCGTGGTCGCGCTGTTCCCGAAAAACGTTTATGCGCTGAATCCGCAATGGCAGCCGGGCGGCGCGATTCGGATGGGTGAGATGATGGCGACGGCGGCGCGCTGATTCGCACGTTGAGCGTTCTTCTGGAAGGAGCGAGCAGGCTCGCTCCTGCTACATCTTTTCCCTGTTGGCTGCATGTTCAATCGGGTCGCATTGTGACCTCACGGTCACCACGCGACCGATAATCACCAGCGTTGGGCTCGGCAACAGCGCTTGCTGTTGTTGCTCGGCGATATCGGCCAAGTTACCGATCAACACTCGCTGCTGCGCCGTCGTGCCCTGCGCCACCAACGCCACCGGCCAGTCGTCAGGCAAGCCGCATCGGCGCAAGCGCACACACAATTCGGGCAAACGCGCCAGCCCCATATAGATCACCAACGTCTGATCGCGCCGCGCCAATACATCATGGCTCGCCGGCAACTCGCCGTACTGATTGCAACCAGTCAGAAACAACACCGACGAGGCGTAATCGCGATGGGTCAGCGGAATGCCGGCATAGGCGCCGCAGCCGAGCGCCGCCGTGATGCCCGGCACCACTTCAACCTCGATACCAGCCTGCCACAGCGCTTGCATTTCCTCGCCACCGCGGCCAAACAAAAACGGATCGCCACCTTTCAGCCGCACCACCTGCAGGCCCTGTTGGGCATACTGGATCAGCAAGCGTTCCGTTTCCGTTTGACTGACATGATGATCGCCGCTGCATTTGCCGACATAGTGTTTTTGCGCGTGCACCGGCAGCAGCGCGAGGATCTCGGTCGGGATCAACCGGTCATACAGCACGACATCGGCACGGGCCAAAATGCGCGCCGCTTTCAGCGTCAGCAATTCCGGATCGCCGGGGCCGGCGCCGACCAGAAAAACCTTGCCCTTCTTTCTGGTGTGCGCATGCAGACTCGACTGCCAGCGCTGCCGTAGCCGTCGCCACCAAGGAAGGTCCATGGCCAGCGGCGGCATTGGCAAGCGCCAACGGTTCAGGGCTGCGACCTTCATCTCAGCGGCTTTCCTATCAACATTCGGCTTGCCGTTTCAGTGGCAATCAGTCGCTGCAGCGCCGGAATGCAAGAGCCGCAATTGCCACCGGCCTGACAGGCACGCGTCAGCGCCGCCGGTGTGTTGCACCCGGCACGAATATGCTGGCGCAGGGTTTGCTCACCAACGGAGAAACAGGCGCAGACAATCGCGCCGGTTGGCAACGTGCCGCGCGGCGGCCGGCCGGACAACAACGCTTTGCGATCCGCATCACTGAGCACCGACTGCTCGAACAATTGTTGCAACCATTGCCGATCCGGTAAGGCCGGCGTCGGCGCCAGAAACAGACAGGCCTGCAAGCGACCGTTGTCGTGCCACGCCGCGCGAAACGCGGCCCGCGCCGGATCGCCCCACTGCAGACAGTCACGGCCCGGCGTCTGCTCGCCAAAGAGTTGCTGCAGCAATTGCCGGCTATCGAGCGCGCTGTCATCGGCCAACTCATAGCGGGTACAGGCGTTTGCCGGCACCCGCGCCCAGTAGCGGCAGCGCAGTGGTGTCGCCAGCGGAGTGCGGGTGATCAGAAAACCTTGCCAAGTCATTGCCACGGCTTGCACGGACACTGGCGTGTGTTTGAACTCCGGTTGCCCGGACTGCGGATCACAGGCCGGGTTGACCACGGCATCGATGCGCGCCTGCGCCGCGTATGGCCCGGACCAGTGCATCGGTGCGAACACGGTGCCGCGCCGGACGCCGTCATCGTGTTGCACGCGCAGCAGCGCTGCCCCCCAGCGACTGCGGATCCGGACAAACTGCTGATTCACCAGCGCGTAACGCGCAGCATCGTCCGGATGGATCTGCAACAAGGGTTCGCTCTGGTGCGCGTTCAGCTTGGCGGCGCGTGCCGTGCGGGTCATGGTGTGCCAGTGGTCACGGACGCGACCGGTATTGAGTGATAGCGGAAACTCGGCGGTCAGCGCGTGGTGCGGTGCACGCGGCGTCAATGCCTGCATCCGGGCCCTACCATTGGCGGTGGCAAACCAGCCGTCAGCGAACAAGCGCTCACTGCCACGGCCATCGGCGTGCACTGGCCATTGCACCGGCTGCAGCGATTCGTATTCCGCTGCATTGATCTGCGCCAGTGCGCCCAGGCGAAACAGCCGCTCGCTCTTTTTTTCCACACTCGTATTCTCGAACTCCGACAGCCGCGCATGTTCAAGAAAAATCTCGTGCGGCTGCTGAAACGCAAACGCTTGCGGATAACCCAGGCGTTTGCCGACTTCGCAAATCGCCCACCAGTCGGCTTTGGCTTCGCCCGGCGCCGGCAAGAATGCTCGTTGGCGGGAAATGCGCCGTTCGGAATTGGTCACGGTGCCGCTTTTCTCGCCCCAGGCCAGCGCCGGCAAGCGCACATGCGCCAGCTCGACCGTGTCGGTGTGGCGAACAAAATCGGAGGCGATCACCAGCTCGCAGCGTTGCAAGGCAGCGCGCACCCGATCGGCATTCGGCAGGCTGACCACCGGATTGGTCGCCATGATCCAGACCGCTTTGATGCGGCCCTCGGCCATCGCCTCAAACATCTCGACCGCTTTCAGACCCGGCCCCTGCACCAGATTCGGCGCCGACCAGAACCGCTGCAACAGCTCGCGATGCGGCGGTGAAAAATTCAGATGCGCGGCCAAGGTCGACGCCATGCCGCCGACTTCGCGGCCGCCCATCGCATTCGGTTGGCCGGTGATCGATAACGGTCCGCAGCCTGGCTTGCCGATGCGGCCAGTGGCCAGATGCACATTCAGAATCGCATTGACCTTGTCGGTGCCGGCGCTACTTTGATTGACGCCCTGCGAGAACGCGGTGACCACCCGTTCGGTCGCGGCAAATTTGCGGTAGAAGCGCAGTAGCTCTTCTTCGGCAACACCGCAGTGCTGAGCGACCGTGGTCAGATTCGGCGCGGCAGCTTTGGCGGCGGCAAAACTGTCGGCCCAGCCTTCGACGTGGCGCTCCAGAAACGCCAGATCGAGTTCGCCGTACTTCAGCAGATGCACCAGCAGGCCACTCCAGAGCCAGACATCGCTGCCCGGCGCAATGGCGAGATGCTGGTCGGCAATCACCGCGGTTTCCGTACGGCGCGGATCGATGACAATGACCTGCATCGTAAGCCGCTGCGCTTTCGCCGCTTTCAGGCGCTGAAACAACACCGGATGGCACCAGGCCAGATTCGAGCCACTCAGCACCACCAGATCGGCCTGTTCCAGATCGGTGTAGGACGCCGGCACGGCGTCGGCACCAAACGCACGGACATGACCCGCCACGGCGGAGGCCATGCACAGCCGGGAATTGGTGTCGATATTGCCGCTGCCGATAAATCCTTTCATCAGCTTGTTGGCGACATAATAATCTTCGGTCAGCATCTGACCGGACGCGTAGAACGCGATCGCATCCGGGCCGTGCTCGGCGAGGATGCGGGCAAACTGGCTGGCGATGTGGTCGAGTGCAATATTCCAGCTGACACGCTGAATATTGCCGTCACGATCTCGCCATTCCGGATACAGCAGCCGGTCTTCCGCGCCGAGCGTTTCGATCAGCGCGCTGCCTTTCGAACAGAGCCGCCCGTAGTTGGCCGGATGTTCGGTATCACCTTGCACGCTCAAACGGCCGTCGGCACTGCGCTGCACGACGACGCCGCAGCCGACGCCGCAATACGGACAGGTGGTTCGAGTGGCCGATTCGGTGCTAACCGGATTCGAGCGCAGCCGTTCGGTTTCAATGCGGATATCAGCCATGGCTCAATCCACAGTGTTCAAACGCGCCCGCGACTCCGCCAGCGGTTGCAAGCCGAGATAAACCTCGCCCGCGACCACTTTGACCGGAAAGCGCGGCACGCAACCGATGTCAGGCGCTTTTGCTTCGCCGCTATCGAGCTGCACTTGCCAGGCATGCAACGGACAGCTGACCAGCCGACCATGAACGATGCCTTCCGACAGCGGGCCGCCACGATGCGGGCAGCGATCGAGCAAGGCGAACACGTCATCGCTACTGTTGCGAAACACGGCGACATCACCGTGCAGCGTGCGCACCACGCGGGCACCCAATTGCGGAATGCTGTGCAGCGCGCCGACCGCGGTCCAGGCCGTTTCGGGTCGGTGCAGCAGGTTCTCAGGCGCTGGGTTTGCCAGCGCAGCGGGGGCAGACATGAGGAGCTCCTCTTACATGGCTTTGACTGTGCGTCCACCGAACGTTGGCGCGACTTCAACTCAAATCAACAATTGGAATGAATTGCTCACGGGCGATTGGTTGCGCCAGCTCGGCCCATGGATCTTTCTGGAAATGACTTTGCGAATCGCGAAAGCGCTTGGCGAGGTGTTGCCGGCTTTCGGCATCGTGGACAATGCGCTGCTGCACATAAGCGAGGCCGACCCGTTCCAGATACGGCGCGGTGCGCTCGAGATAACGGCCTTCATCGCGGTACAGTTGCATGAACGCGAGGCAGTATTCTTCCACCTCTTCCATCGTTTCGACCCGGCACAGCACGTCAGTACCGCGCAGCCTGATGCCGCCGTTACCGCCGACATGCAATTCCCAACCGGATTCGATCGCGATGACGCCAAAATCCTTGATCGTGGCCTCGGTGCAGTTGCGCGGGCAGCCGGATACCGCCATCTTGAATTTGTGCGGCGTCCAGGCGCCCCAGGTCAGCTTTTCCAGCCGAATGCCCATGCCGGTGGAATCCTGGGTGCCGAATCGGCACCATTCGGACCCGACGCAGGTTTTCACGGTGCGCAAGGCTTTGCCGTAGGCGTGACCGGAGACAAAACCGGCTTTGGCCAGATCGGCCCAAACGCCCGGCAGATCGTGTTTTTTGACGCCAAGCAAATCGATTCGCTGACCACCGGTGATTTTGACGGTCGGGATCTGAAACTTGTCGACCACATCGGCGATCGCGCGCAGCTCATGGGCGTTGGTGACACCGCCCCACATCCGCGGCACCACCGAATAGCTGCCGTCTTTCTGGATATTGGCGTGCATGCGCTCGTTGACAAAGCGCGACTGGGCGTCGTCCCGCACTTCGCCGGGCCAGGTCGCGATCAAATAGAAATTGAGTGCCGGCCGGCATTTGTCACAACCATCCGGCGTTTGCCAGTGCAGGGTTTGAAACACCTGCGACAAAGACAACAGGCGCTGCGAGCGAATCGCTTCACGCACTTCGTCATGACTGTACTCGGTGCAGCTGCAGATCGGTTTCTTGGTCGGTGCCTGATAACTCTCACCGGCCGCGGCGGCCAGCAGTTGCTCGACCAAGGGGGTACAGGAGCCGCAGGACGCGGACGCCTTGGTGTGCGCCCGCACCGCCTCGAGCGTTTGCAAATTGTGCTCGCGAATCGCATCGATGATGCTGCCTTTGCAGACACCGTTGCAGTCACAGACCGCCCGATCATCCGGCCAATCGAGGACGACCGGTTTGCTGGCGCCATCGCCGTCGGCAACCGGACCAAACAACAGGCTGTCGCGCAAATGCCCGACCGGACGCTGTTCCTTCATCAGCTGGAAATACCAGCTGCCGTCGGCGGTATCGCCGTACAGCACCGCGCCGATCAGCTTGTCATCGCGCAGCACGACTTTTTTGTAGACGCCGGCACCGGCATCCTGATAGACAATGCTGTCGCAGCCGTCCCCATCCTGAAATTCGCCGGCGGAAAACAGTTCAACGCCGGTGACTTTCAACTTGGTCGAGGTCACTGAACCGACATATGTGGCGTCACTGTCGCCCGCCAATTGCGCGGCACAGACACGCGCTTGCTCATACAGCGGCGCGACCAGACCGTAGCACTGGCCCCGGTGTTGCACGCATTCACCGACCGCGTAAATGCGTGGGTCAGTCGTTTGCATGGCATCGGAAACCAGCACGCCGCGTTCGCAGCCCAGACCGCTGTCTTTGGCGAGCGCGATATGCGGCCGAATGCCGGCCGCCATGACCACCAGATCGGCCGGTAGCGTGCTGCCATCGGCAAATTGCACCGCTGTCACCCGTTCATCACCGAGCAGCGCGCTGGTTTGCGCCGCCATTTTGAACGCGATGCCACGCGCTTCCAGCGTTTGCTGAAGCAACGTCGCCGCCGCGGCGTCCAGCTGGCGCTCCATCAGCGTTGCCAGCAAATGCACCACCGTCACGGTCATGCCTTGTTTCAGCAAGCCGTAGGCGGCTTCAAGCCCGAGCAAACCGCCACCGATCACGACGGCGTTTTTATATTGCCGGCTGGCTGCCAACATTTGCTCGACATCGTGCAGATCGCGGTAGCTGACCACACCGGGCAGCTCGCGTCCCGGCACCGGCGGAATGAACGGCAGCGAACCGGTGGCCAGAATCAGTTGGTCATAGCGCTGAACGATGCCGTCGTCCGTACGCACCTCTCTGGCATCGCGGTCGATCATGCTGACGCGTTTGCCGCAATGCAGTCGGATACCGCGCTCGGCATACCATTCAATGGGATTGATCAGAATCTCGTCGGCGCTTTTCTCCCCGGCCAGCACTGGCGACAACAGAATGCGGTTGTAATTGCCGTGCGGCTCGGCACCGAACACGGTGATGTCGTAGCGTTCGGGCGCCAGACTCAGCAGTTCTTCGATCACTCTCATGCCGGCCATGCCATTGCCGACCAACACCAGTCGCGGCTTCATTGCCTCTCCTCCCGAAAACAAAAACGGCGCCCCCTGACCTGCATTCGCTGCAAGCCCGTGGACGCCGTTGTCGAATTCAAGCCTTTGCAATTCGGAGGCCAACATCGAGTCAACGCCACGCCGACCACAAACATTTACCACCGTGACGACCGCAGCCGCAGCGGCGGCACCGCGCCGGTGCAGTTCTGCACAGTGCCGGTGCAAACGGGCCGCTAACAGAACACCAGCCATCGCGCCAACGCGACGAGATCGATATGTGTTCGGCTCGATGCAACGGTTTTTTCTGCACCAGCGCTGGCCAGATGGGTCGGCGTGCACCGTTCCGGCGCCCCGAAAACAGGCAGGCCCGACCCGGCCCGGTGTTTGCAACGCGTGTGAGTAAACGGTTGCAAAGCAATAGCAAGACATCGATGACAACAAGACGTCGACAACAAGGACTGAGCGATGCGGGTACTGGTGATCGCCGACAGCAATGACCGTATTGATCCGGCGGTGACGGCCTTGCGGCAGGCCGGCATTGAGTCAGTGCAAGAAATGGAAGGTGCCATCGGTCTGCTGCGCCGGGTTGCCGATTTTCAGCCGGATGTCATTCTGATCGACACCGCGTCGCCGTCGCGAGACGTGCTGGAATCGCTGTGCGTGGTCAACCAGCACGCGCCACGACCGATGCTGATGTTCAGCGCCGATGACAGCGACGACAGCATTGCCGCCGCGCTGGCAGCCGGCGTCACCGTTTATTCCGTTGAAGGCATCAGCGCCCAGCGGCTCGAACCGGTGCTGCGCATCGCGATGGCGCGGTTTCTTCAGGATCAACGGCAAACGGCACAGTACCAGCTGACGATGCAGCGGCAACAACAGCGGCAAACCATTGCTACCGTGAAAGGCATGTTGATGGCACGTGAGGACATGACCGAACAGCAGGCCTATCAATGGCTGCGCGAGCAAGCCATGCAACGTCGGCGGTCATTGGCGGAGCTGGCCAGCGAGCTGTTGCGACTATGGTCGCGTTGATCGACCCGGCACGCCAGCATTTGGGGCGGCAACTTGGTGCAATGCGCATCAGCCTGGTGCGTGGGGATCTCAATACCACCAAACAGTGAAGCAAAAACACGCAACAAAGGCGCGCTTACAGGCATGAAGCAACACTGGCACAAGCTTTGCTGAAACATTGGTGACAGGTATCACGATACCCCGCAGTCGATGCGATGCTACATGCCGCATGACGCGTGCCACCACGCACATCACGATTCAGGACAACGGCGTCCGACGCTTCGCAATCCGCGGGGTATCGGCCGCCGTTTTTGTTTTTGGTGAAAGATTTTTGGAGACCGACCATGGCCGACACCGTGTCACCCGACCCCCGGCAGCCAACCGCGATGGCAGAACCTTTCGATCACTCACGCCGCCGGTTCGGCAAATCGCTGGCGACCGTGGCCGGTGCGCTTGCGGTCGGTGGCGCCGCAACCACGCCGCGAGTGTGGGCCGCCGGTAGCGACAAGCCGGAGAAAACCCGGTTACAGATCGGATTCATACCGCTGACGGACTGCGCCTCGGTCGTGGTCGCCGCGGCGATGGGCTTCGACAAAAAATATGGCATCGAGATCGTGCCAAGCAAGGAAGCCTCATGGGCCGCGGTGCGCGACAAGCTGATCAATGGCGAACTGGATGCCGCGCATGTGCTGTATGGCCTTGTATACGGCGTTCATCTCGGCGTCGGCGGGCCGAAAAAGGACATGGCGGTTCTGATGAGCCTGAATCACAACGGCCAGGCCATCACCCTGGCCAACACGCTGCATCAGCGCGGTGTGCGCGATGGTGCCAGCCTGGCCAAACACATCAAAAGCAATCCGCGCGAGTACACCTTCGCGCAGACGTTTCCGACTGGCACCCATGCGATGTGGCTGTACTACTACCTTGCCAGCATCGGCGTGCATCCGTTCAACGATGTCAAAACCATAGTCGTGCCGCCGCCGCAGATGGTGGCCAACATGCGGGTCGGCAACATGGATGGCTTCTGCGTCGGCGAACCGTGGAATGCCCGCGCCATCTTCGACAAGATTGGTTTCACGGTCACCACCTCGCAGGCGATCTGGCCGGATCATCCGGAGAAAGTGCTCGGCACCACGGCGGCGTTTGTCCAGCAATACCCAAACAGTGCGCGCGCGCTGACCGCAGCGCTGCTCGATGCCTCACGCTTTCTCGACGAGCCGCGCAACCGCGCCACGGTAGCCAAACTGATCGCCGGCAAAGCCTACGTCAATGCCCCGGTCGAGGTGATCGAAGGCCGCTTTCTCGGCCAGTACGACGATGGTATCGGTGGTCGCTGGCAGGATCGCCAGCACATGAAGTTTTTTGCCGACGGCGCGGTCACCTTTCCGTATCTGTCCGATGGCATGTGGTTCCTGACCCAGTTGCGCCGTTGGGGTCTGCTAAAGGCCGAACCGGATTATCTGGCCGTCGCCAGCCAGATCAACCAGCTCGCGCTGTACAAACAAGCTGCCACCGCCGCCAAGGTTGCACTACCGACCGATACTCTGCGCCGCAGCACCTTGCTCGACGGCAAGATCTGGGATGGCAAGGAGCCGGCCCGTTACGCTGCCAGTTTTGATCTGGCCGCCACCGGAGTAACGGCATGAACACGACGCGACATCTGTCCGCAGTGCCCGATCGCGCCAGCGCCGCGATGATCAGCCCTTCGCCTCACGACCGTGCGCAGCAACGGCTGGCCGAGCGCCAGCGTGAAATTGCCGAGCGCGCCCAGCTGCTCGCCAAACATGAAGCAGCGTTTGCGGCCCGCGCCCAGGCCAATCAGGAACACTTGCGCCGACTCGTCCGTGCGCTGTTGCCGCCGGTGCTCGGTATCGCGTTGTTATTGGCGTTGTGGTCATGGCTGGCGCTGCTGCGCCCGGAGCTGCCCGGCCCCGAACAAACCTGGCAGGCCGCACGAGCGCTGTTTGCCGATCCGTTTTACGACAACGGCCCGAATGATCAAGGCATCGGCTGGAATATTGCGCACTCGCTGGCGCGGGTCGGCATGGGGTTTGGGCTGGCGGCGGTCATCGGCATTCCGCTCGGTTTTCTGATTGGCCGCTTCGCTTTTGTCAGCGGCATGTTGGCGCCCATTGTCAGCCTGTTGCGACCGGTATCACCGCTGGCGTGGTTGCCGATCGGCCTGTTGGTGTTCCAGAAAGCCGATCCCGCTTCCATCTGGGTGATCTTCATTTCCAGCCTGTGGCCGATTTTGCTCAACACCGCGCAAGGCGTGCGCAGCGTGCCGCAGGATTATCTGAACGTGGCGCGGGTGCTGAACCTGAGCGAATGGAAAGTGTTCACCCGGATTTTGTTTCCGGCCGTGCTACCGCATCTGCTGACCGGTATCCGTTTGTCCATCGGCGTCGCCTGGCTGGTGATCGTTGCCGCGGAAATGCTGACCGGTGGCATCGGGCTCGGCTTCTGGGTCTGGGACGAATGGAACAACCTGAACGTTGCCCACATCATCATCGCGATCTTCATCGTCGGCCTGGTTGGCTTGGCGCTGGAGCAAAGCCTGGTGCTACTGGCGCGGCGTTTTCAGTATCAGTGAAGCGAAACCCGTTACAAACGCATCGGTGAGACCGTCATGACTCCAGCCAGCCCCAACCGTAATCGCTTTGTCAGTGTCGAGCAGGTCGACATGATTTTCAGTGGCCGTCACGGCCGCTTCCACGCCCTGGCCGATGTCTCGTTGACGATCAGCAAAGGTGAATTCGTCAGCTTGATTGGCCATTCCGGTTGCGGCAAATCGACCTTGTTGAATCTGCTCGCCGGCTTGCAGCTGCCGAGTCGCGGCGTGGTGATTTGCAACAACCGGGAAGTGGCCGGGCCGCGACCGGAACGGGCCGTGGTGTTCCAGCATCATTCGCTGCTGCCCTGGCTCAGTTGCTTCGACAACGTTCACCTGGCCGTGGAGCGGGTGTTCGGTGCGCGCGAAAACAAAGCGCAGCTGCGCGAGCGCACCAACCGTGCGCTGGCACTGGTCGGCCTGACCGCTGCCGCCAGCAAGCTGCCGCAGGAAATTTCCGGTGGCATGAAGCAGCGCGTCGGCATTGCCCGCGCACTGGCGATGGCGCCGCAAGTACTGCTGATGGATGAACCGTTCGGTGCGCTCGATGCGCTGACCCGCGCGCATTTGCAGGATGAGTTGCTGGACATTGTCGCTCGCACCGGCACCACCGTGGTGATGGTGACCCACGATGTCGATGAAGCGATTCTGTTGTCGGACCGCGTGGTCATGATGACCAACGGCCCGGCCGCGACCATTGGCGAAATACTGTCGGTGCCGCTGCCGCGACCACGCGACCGTCTGGCATTGGCACAGTCGCCGCTGTATCACCAGCTACGGGCGCAGCTGCTGGCCTTTCTGTATCAGAAACATCGCCAGCACGAGGTCGCCTGAGCACTGACTGCTGTTGGCGTTGCGTCAAGCGATCGCGGGCAGTTGTTCCGCCGCGTTCGCTGCACGGGCACGGCGATATTCACTCAACCAGGCCGGCACCAGGGCCGGTGCCATCGCTTTGGCGTAAACACAACCTTGCACGGAATCGGCGCCGTGGCGGCGCCTGGCAGCCGAATCGACCGTCCCGCCTTCGTGCCCAAGGCTCGTCCGACCCTCGGGCGAAACGTTCCCCGGCCGATGCAGGCCAGGGCCGACGAACCATATAGCAACGCTGGGCTCAGATCATCTGACTGGCGTCTCGCCCGAACTGATCTAAGCTCAACGATGCTGGCCGGATTTTCGGGACGCGCGTGCTGCATCGCACAAGCAACCTGACCGACTCAGCCGCGCTGACAAGGGGGCTTGAGGTTCGAGCATGAGCACCGAAATGGACGACATCTTCTTCACCGATCTGCCAGCCGCTGGCGCGAGCAAGCACCAAACCAGCCAACCCGAGCGACTGGTGGGTTATGCCGGCGAACTGCCGGCGACCATGCGCAGCGCGCTGCTGACAGCGTTTGCCGACGCGCAACTGGAGCTGCGTGACGAGATCTCCGCCGAGACCCGGTTCGCGCTCTTGCCCGGCACGGCCGAGCGCCCGTTTCATTGGCCGAGCGATCACCAGGGCGGACCGGCGCTGTATTTCCAGCCGGGCGAAGAATGCCCGCCCGCCAGCGCCGATCTGACCATCAACTTTCTGGAGAGCACCAGCGGTGCCGCCATCGCCCAGCGCATCCGGCAAACCGTCGCCGGCTTCGAACAATTGCGCCGCCTGCAACAACAGGTCACCGACTCCACCCAGGTCGCCCTGCATGCGATGAGCCTGAATGCCGAGCTGGGCCGCATTCTGGAGTTCGTCGAGAAGAGTTATGAATGCACGGATGAAGCCGCAGTAGCGCAGGCGGCGCTGCACTGTTTGAACAGCATGCAGATGGACTGCGTGCTCCGTTTTGTCAGCACCGGCAGCAATCATCATTACAGCAACGGCGCCGAGCCCAGCGCGGCCGAGCAGCAATTGCTCACCGACAGCCGGGGCCGTGGCCGCATCGTCGACGACGGCGCGGTGAGTCTGTTTCACTATCCGCGGGTGTCCGCGTTGATCCGCAACATGCCGCTGAACGATCTCCAGCGTTACGGCGTGCTAAAGGATCATCTGTGCCTGCTGTTCAATGGTCTGGAAGCGCGCGCAGCCGCGCTGCACACCGAGCAGCTGGCCAACAAGCGTGCCCACCGCAGCCTGATGACCGCAAAAGTCATTCACGGCATTCTCGCCGACATGGACGAATACAAACGCGCCTTCACCCAGCGCAGCAGCGAAATTCTGGAAAACCTGCTGCTGGATCTGCGCACCGCGCTGGCCGAGCTGGCTCTGAATGAAGCCGAGGAAGACCAATTACAGACCTTGGTGGAAACCGCCAACACCGCTTTTGCCGAACTGTTCGCCGAAGCAGAACAGCGCGACAAGGTATTCAACGAAATCCTCGGCAAGCTGACCGTACTGCTGCAAGCCGAATGAGTTCGGCATCGTCCCGACGCGTTCGGGTCTACTGCCGACCAGATCGTTCTCACGCCGGGAACCGGCGGCAGCCCATCCGAACGCCAGCGCTAAGCGGAAGCACAACCGGCCGGTCAAGCAAGGGACGGTGACGTTTCGATTACTGCGGCCGCAGCGTCACGCCAATGGCGATGCGATTTTCAGCGTTGTTGTAATCGATCAGGCTTTCGCCGTAACCGCTGAACAGGTAGACATACCAGCTGGTTTGTTCGGAGCCGGTCGGAAAACTCCAACTGAGCTCGATGGCGCCTTTGCCGGTTTCGAGGTTGCCACGCACCATGCCGTTGAACAGGTGCCGACAGACATTGCCGTCGAGGCAACGCCGGTAGCGCAGCTCGGCGTCACCGTAGTAGTCATCGATATCGGGGTTGTCGTCGCCTTCGGCTTCGAGCGGATCGTCTTTCTTCTTTTCCGGCAGCCGGTACCAGGCTTTCAGCCAGATCACGTCGTCATCGCCTTCATGAAACATGGCGCCGTAGACTTTGTTCCAGCTGCGCGACTCCGGCACCCGCTTGCCATTGGATTCGTGCTCGATGCCGACATCGAATCCCCACTGGCGGGACAGCCAGTTGCCGGGCTGAAATCGTGCGAACAGTTCCGGGTTGTAATTGGTCTCGCGAAACGGCGCCGATTCTTCGCTGTCATAAGCCTGCCAGAACGAGCGCTGGGTGTAGCCGAAAAACAGCGGTCCGCGCAGGATGCGCGCCTTGAAACTCAGCTGGAACACCGTTTCGCTTTCGCGGCCGGTGAAGCGCTCGTTGTAGGTGAACGGCGCAATGAACATGTCCTTGTGAAACGACACACCGCTCTTGCTGTCGATGAATTGCAGCAGCGCGTGTCGCTGTGACTCGACAACATCATCCGCTGCCTCGACAGCGGTGGCGGCGTCGGCTGCCTCGATTGCCTCGGTAGCCGGCGGTTCACCGGTCGCTGGTTGCTCGGCATTTTCGGGTTCAGCCTGCACTGCCGCCAGGTTCAGGTCTGCTGTCGCCTGCCCGCGTTCCGGCGTTTGCGCCATCACCACCGACGCGGCACAGAGCAGCACCACCACCAAAATGAGTGCTCGTCGCATACTGCTGTTCATGTTGTTGTTCCTGCTTTTTATTGATTGTGGCCGCTCCGGCGCGAACGTCCGCAGCAGGTGCAAATGCGCGGCACTCAAGCACGCCGAATCGGAAAGCTGATCACCTCGTCGATATGCGTAGCGCCGAGTGCAAGCATGACCAAGCGATCGACGCCGAGCGCCACGCCGGCGCAATCCGGCAAGCCTGCTGCCAGCGCCTGCAGCAAGGCTTCATCGATGACCCCTGCCGGCAAGCCACGGGCAACGCGGGCGGCGTTGTCGGCGGTGAAGCGCCGCCGCTGCTCGTCGGCATCGGCGAGTTCATGAAAACCGTTGGCGAGCTCGATGCCGTTGACATAGACCTCGAACCGGGAAGCCACCGCCGGCGTTTCCGCCCGGATGCGGGCCAGCGCGGCCTGCGTCGCTGGAAAATCGAACACAAAACAAGGCCGCTCGCCACCGAGCTGAGGCTCGATGCACACGGAGAACAACAGCTGCAGCATGGCATCGCGGTCAAGCTCGCTACCGGTGTAGTGGGCGCGCGTGCGGCACAGCTGCACCAGCTCGGCATCGCTCACCGTGTGCGGATCAATGGCAAGACTTTGTTGAAACGCCGCCCCATACGACAGGCGCTCGCCCGCCGCGCAGCCCAGCACCTGCTGCAGCAGCGCATCGACCTCGGCCATCAGCTGATGATGATCGAAACCGAGCCGGTACCATTCCAGCATGGTGAATTCCGGATTGTGGTAGCGCCCGGATTCGTCATCACGAAACACTTTGCAGATTTGGTAAATGTCACCGTAGCCCGCGCACAGCAGCCGCTTCATCGGAAACTCGGGGGAGGTGTGCAGAAACAGCCGGCGACCGGCCGCACCAGTGCCCGGTTCGCGCCAGCGCGTTTCCAGAAAGCCCAGCTGCAGATCGGTGATGCTGGCGGCCGACAGCACCGGCGTTTCCACTTCGAGCACCTGACGCTCGGCAAAGAACTGGCGGATGCTGGCGAGTACGGCGGCGCGGCGACGGAGCTGCATCAGACTGGCAGCAGGCTGCCAGGAAAGCGGCGTGGTCATGGTGGCAACAAATGGCTGACGACGAAGGTTGGCGATTATATCGGAGTGTCTGCTGCCGGGCCGACAATCCGGTTGCGGCCGGCGGATTTGGCGGCGTACAGGCGCTCGTCCATTTCGGCAAGCCAGACGGTGGCCGATTGCTCGCGCCATTCGCTGATGCCGGCACTGAACGTCACATGCAGCCTGCCGCTGACGCCGATGAAGTCAAAACTGCTGAATTGTTCGCGGATATCGTCGAGCAAGGCCCAGGCGGTGGTGAGATCGGTTTCCGGCAGCACCACCAGAAATTCCTCGCCACCGAGCCGGCCGATCAGATCGGATTTGCGCAGCCGTTGCCGCAGCAACTGCGTCAGACCTTTCAGCACCGTGTCGCCGACCTGATGACCCTGGCTGTCATTGACCTGCTTGAACCGATCGATATCGATCACGGCGGCACTGAGCGGCACATTGAGCCGGCGCGCTCGGGCAAACTCGCGCTCGACGCCGGCCATCAGTGCGCGTCGGTTCATGACATGCGTCAAGGGATCGGTCAGCATGGCGTTGCGCAGTTCGCGATAACGGCGGGCGCGGATCTGCACCGACTCGATGAGGTGCGCCGGTTGAATGGGTTTGACCAGGAAATCGTCGCCGCCATCACGCATGGCACCGAGCTGGACGGCGCGGTTGGCTTCCGAGGACAGGAACACCAATGGCACCCCGAGCGACTGATTGTCCATCCGCAATGCACGCGCGATGTCGGGCCCGTCCCAGCCGGGCATGTAGAGATCGAGCAAAATTAGCTCCGGCGCGAAATCCTGCACCACGATATCGACCCGCAGCACGTCCGAACAAGTCTCGACTTTCATGCCGGCGCTGCGCAGCACCGCGGCATGGTAACTGGCGACACTCACGTCATCGTCAACGATCAAGACCCGGTACGGTGCGGCTTGCTGATCGAATTCCGGCCGCTCCAGCACTTCGAGCAGATCCGGCAGGTTGAGTGGCTTGGCCAGCACCGCACGCGCGCCCAGTTTCGCCGCTTGCAGGCGCAGCGTGAAATCACGGCGGGTGGACACCAGCACCAGCACATGGCGCTGCCAATCAATGGCGGTTTCGGCACGGAACAGCGGGCATTCGAACGGCAATTCGGCCTGGCAGTCGACGATCACCAGAAACGCCTGGTCCGATCGCTCAGCGAGCAGCTGCCTCGGCGTTGCCGGGTCCGAGGCACAATGTACCTGCAACTGAAATTTCTGTAACTGGCTGAGCAGTTCACTGCTGTGTTGGCCCTCTGCAGCCAGATAGATCAACTCGCCTGGCACGCTCTTCGGCATGACCGCCACCGGCGCCGTCGCCGGCACCGCCGGCGTCAACTGGACATGTGCCATCATGCTACGCAGCTGGGCCTGAAATTCCAGCGCCGCCGGCAGCGCCCCGTCGCGCAGCTGTTGTTCCAGTTGCCGGGCCAGCTGGCTGATGTGCGGAAAACCAAAGGTGCCGCCGGCACCGACCAGCGAATGCAAGGCGCGCTGCAATTCGCTGCGGGCGGCGGCATCGCCGGCGCTGGCACGGGCAAAGGTTTCGCTGAGCACATTGCAGCGCGCCGGCAACTGCCGGGCGAATTGTTCGCGAAACGCCTGCAGTTGTTGTTCCGGCGTCAGGGCCATGGCTGTCATCACTCGTTACCTTTCAACTCGGGTCGGCGCTGGCGAGCCGCCAGGCCTGCCAGTGTTGGCGCAATTCGGCCGCAAGCTGCATCGGATCGAACGGTTTGGATACCACGGCGATCGCGCCTTGTTGCTGCAGCGCGGCGATTTCCTGTGGCTGGGCTTTCGCGGTCATGAAGATGGCCGGCACATTGCGCAGCGGCGCTTGCTCGCGCAGCAGACGCAAGGTGCCGGGGCCGTCGAGGCCGGGCATCATCACATCCAGCACCAGCAGTTGCGGCTGCAGGTCGGCGGCGCGGGCAATCGCTTCCTGACCGGAGCTGAACACCGTCACCTGCATGCCGCCGATGGACTCCAGCGCAATGCGGACAATCGCCTGAATATCGGGCTCGTCCTCGACATACACCACTCGGGTCAACTCATCCGACATGACTTGCGGTTTCCTTGGCTCAGGGCAGGAGCTCGGTGCGTGCGGGCAGCACGAGCGGCAGACCGTTTCAGAATAGTCGAGCGCAGACGTTCGTGCCGACACCGGCGCCAGTCTGTACTAGGCTTGATGAACCCTTGACCCCGATTGGCCCGCCTCGCTTGTACCAGCGCACACTCCTGTTACTACCCGGTATCGCGCTGGCCTACTTCCTGCTCGGCCGGCTCGGCTTGTTGCTCGCCATTCCGCCCGGCTTTGCCACCGCCGTGTTTCCGCCGGCCGGGCTGGCGCTGTTCTGCCTGATCCGGTTTGGCCCGGTGGCGCTGCCGGGCATCTGGCTGGGCTCGGTCACCATGAATCTGTCGACCGCCTGGCCGGCAACCGGCCTGCCCGGTGCCGACCAGCTGTTGATGACGGCCATCATCGGTGCCGGCGCCGCCGGCCAGGCCGGGTTCGGCGGGTGGCTGCTGAGGCGTTATGTCGGTTTGCCGCTGGCCTGGGATGACGAGCGCGCCCTGCTGCGCTTTGCCCTGCTCGGTGCCAGCACCAGCACCCTGATTGGCGCAACGGTCGGCATCGCGAGTCTGGTCGGCGCCGGCCAGATCACCGCTGATCAAGCCGCATATAACTGGCTGACCTGGTGGGTCGGTGACAGCATCGGCGTCGCGCTGATCACGCCACTGCTGCTGCTCGCCACCGACCCGGCCGGCAGCGAAAGCCGGCAACAACTGCGCGCCGTCATTCTGCCGCTGGCGATCACCTTCAGCCTGGTGACGGTACTGTTTGTCCGCGCCAGTGATTGGGAACAGCAGCAGATCCAGCAGCGTTTCCTCGATCTCGCCGGCCGCATGGAAAGGCAGCTGCAACGCGCCTTTCAGGAACACCTCGACAGCCTGTATCAAATCGAACGCTTCTTTTCCGCCAGCCAAAACGTCAGCCCGGCCGATTTCGCCGTGTTCACCCGCGCCGAAGTCGACAAGCTCAATGGCCATGTCTCGCTGAGCTGGGTGCAACGGGTACCGGATGCCGAGCGCGCAGCTTATGAACGTGAGATGCGCCAACGGCTCGGCAGCCGTTTTCAGATCTGGCAGCACGGCGCCGACGGCAGGCAAATGCCGGCGAGCGGGCGAGCCGATTATTTTCCGATCGGCTACATCGAACCGGCCGCCAATGCCTGGTTGATCGGTTTTGACAACGGCGCCGAGCCGACCCGGCGCGCCCTGATGGAAACCACCTTGCAGCGCGGCACGGCCACGGCGTCGCCACGCATCGCGCTGCGCCAGCTCGACCAGCGGCTGGCCGCGGTACTGGTTGCCCGGCCGGTGCAGCGGCGCGCCGAGAACGACCGCAGCAGCCTCGCCGTGGTCGGCATCCAGATTGCGGCCACCGTGGACTACGCTTTGCGTGAACTGACCCGCGACGACTTCGCCCTGACCCTGCATGACAGCAGCGATGGCGCCAGCGAACCGCTGTTTTCCAATCTGCCGGCCGACGCTCGCATCGCGCCGGCGTTCCAACACGCCGTCGACTGGCCGTTTGCCGGCCGCACCTGGCGGCTGACCATCTACGCACTGCCGGACTACCTGCGCGCTACCCACTCCTGGCAGTCCTGGCTGGTCATGGTCGGCGGCTTGGTGTTCACCGTGCTAATCGGCGCGATGCTGCTGCTGGTGCACGGCCGCGCCCTGCGCGTGCAACGGCTGGTGGAACAGCGCACCGCCGAGTTGGCGCGGCAACAGCACACCCTGCAAACCATTTCCGACAGCGCCGCCGACGCCATTCTGTTGCTCGACCATGACGGCTGCATCGAGATGGCGAACCCGGCTGCCGAAGCGCTGCTCCACGACAGCGCAGTGTTGCTGCGCGGCCAAGCGCTGGCGCGCTGGCTGCCCGAATGGCAACCGCACTGGCTCACCGACGCCGATGACAATAGTCAACAGGTTGTCTGGCGCGAGACCCGGCTACATCAGCCGCAGGCACCCGCGCGCGATGTCGAGCTCGCGCTGACCAGTTTGCAGCGAACGGGAGAACGCCGGTATTGCTGCCTGCTGCATGACGTCACCGAACGCATCGCCCATGAGCGACTGAAGCGCGAGTTTGTCGCCATGGTCAGCCACGAGCTGCGCACGCCACTGACTTCGATCCGCGGCGCGCTCGCACTGCTCGGCAGCGGCCAGGTTGACCACGACTCCGACCAGCATCGGCAGTTGTTGCGCATTGCCACCGACAACAGCAAACGCCTGCTGTTGCTGGTCAATGACCTGCTCGATTTCGAGAAGCTGGAAATCGGTCAATTCGAGTTGGCGCTGCGCCGGGTCGCAGTCGTCCCGTTGTTGCAGCAAACCGTGGACGAGCTGCACGGACTGGCCCTGAGCCAGTCGGTTACCGTGCAATTGCAAAATGACTTGCCGGACGCCACCGAACTGATGCTGGCGCCCGAACGATTTGCCCAAATCTTGAACAACCTGTTGTCCAATGCCATCAAGTTCTCGCCGCAGGACAGCCTGGTGCAAGTGCATGCCTTCGTCGATGGCGATGAGGTCTGCATCGAAGTGATCGATCACGGCATGGGCATTGCCGCCGATAAACAAAGCTTCATCTTCCAGAAATTCTGGCAGGCCGATGCTTCGGCCAGCCGCAAACACAGTGGCACCGGTCTCGGCCTTGCGATCAGCAAGGGGCTGACCGAAGCCATGGCCGGCCGTATCGGTTTTCGCTCGGTCAGCGGCCATGGCAGCACGTTCTGGTTGCGGTTTCCGCTGGCGAAACATGGTGAATGACAAGCATGACCACGACACGGCCGTTGCAACGCTGGTTTTATCGTCGCTCCATCGCCGGGGTCATTGCGACGGCCTGCTTCGGCCTGGCGCTGGCCGCCGCCTGGAGCCTGCAGCAACTCAGTCAACGGGCCGATGCCGCGCGCCTGGACGGTTACAGCCGCGATCTGCGCACGCTGATTTCCCAACGCATGCTGGGACACGAACAGATCCTGCGCGGCGGTGCAGGTCTGTTCGATGCAAGTGCAACGGTAACTCGGCAAGAGTGGCGGCGATATATCGAACAGCTGAAACTGACCGAACGCTACCCCGGTATTCAGGGCGTTGGCTTCAGCGAGCGCGTTCCGGCCGCGGAGTTGGATCGGCATGTTGCCCGCATCCGGGCCGAAGGCTTTCCGGATTATCAGGTCAAACCGGCAGGCGCGCGGACCGAATACTCGGCGATCATTTACCTCGAACCGTTTGCTGGACGCAACCTCGCGGCCTTCGGTTATGACATGTTGTCGGAACCGGTACGTGGCCAGGCCATGCGCCGTGCCATGCGTACCGGCGAGGCCAGCTTGAGCGGCGCCGTTACCTTGCTGCAGGAAACGCATGGTGCCGTACAGCCCGGATTTTTGCTGTACATGCCGGTCTATGGCCATGGCGCCGATCTGACGAACCCGGACGCCAGAGAGCGCGCCACCATTGGCTGGATCTACAGTCCGTTCCGCGCCTACGATCTGCTGCAGAGCATGTTGCATGATTGGGGTCAGGCCGACGTCGGTGATTTTGCCTTGATCGATGGCCTTGACAGCAAAGACCCAACGGCAGTGCTGTTCCGCAGCGACGCCGACGCGCCCGTCGACTGGCACACCCTGCGCTACAGCAACAGCCAGACCTTGCATCTGTTTGGCCGCGACTGGACGCTGGTCAGCTGGTTACCGGAGTCGCAAACCGCACAAGATCAGACCGCGCTCGCAGCGCTACTGCTCGGCAGCATGATCAGCGCGCTGATCATGCTGCTGCTGCGCACACTCGCCAACCGGGAAGCGCGCGCCAACCAGATCGCCGATTTGATGACCAGCAATTACCGGCAAAGTGAAGCAGCGCTCGCTGCCAGTGCCCAGCGCGCCAATGCGATCATCGACAACGTTGCCGATGCCATTCTGACGGTAGCCAGTGACGGTACCGTACTGCAAGCCAATCCGGCGGCCGCGCGGCTGTTTGGTTACGAAGATGAGAGCATGATCGGCAGCACGCTGCAGCAACTCTTGCCTGCGGTACCTCAAGAGCAATTGCAGGCGCTGCTGCGCGACGCCAGCCAATCGGCCGGGCAAACGACCACCACGCCGCTGCGCGAACTGGAAGGTCGGCGTAAGAACCAGACCAGTGTGCCGATCGAAATGGCGCTGTCGGTGCTGCCGCAAGCGGAGCCGGAAACCTTCATTGCCGTCTGTCGCGATGTCACCGCCCGGCGGCGCGTCGATCGGCTCAAACGCGAGTTTGTCGCCACCGTCAGTCATGAACTGCGGACGCCGCTGACCTCGATCGCCGGTTCGCTGGATTTACTGGTTTCCAATCAGTTCGCCACCTTGCCCGGTCCGGTACGTGATCTGTTGCTGATTGCCCACCGCAACAGCAAACGGCTGGCGGAACTCATCAACGATCTGCTCGATATCGAACAGATCAGCCGCGGCCAACTGACGCTGTTTCTGGAAGACATCAACGTGCAGGGCATGCTCGAACACGTCATGTCAGCTATCGAACCTTATGCTCACTCGCTTGGCGTGACCCTGCAACAGGCCGAATGTGAACCGACCTGGCAGGTGCGCGCTGATCGCAAGCGACTGCATCAGGTTTTGACCAATCTGTTGTCGAACGCCATCAAGTATTCACCTCGCGGCGGCTTGGTGGTGGTGCACACGACCATCGATGCGGATCACCTGCGCATCAGCGTCGAGGATCAGGGGCCGGGCGTACCGAAGGAATTCGAAGCCCGCCTGTTCCAGCAATTTTCCCGCGCCGACTCCAGCGATCATCGCCGGGTCGGCGGCACCGGTCTCGGCCTTGCCATCAGCAAGGAATTGATCGAGCGCATGCACGGCCAGATCGGTTACCGGGCCTTGCAGCCGCGCGGCGCCTGCTTTTACATCGAGCTGCCGCTGCTGGCGGCGAGCGCGCAATAAAAAACGCGGCCGTGGCCGCGTTTTTTATTGCTGCACCGGTTCAGGCGCGCGAAATGTATTCGCCGGTACGGGTATTCACTTTCAGCTTGTCGCCGATGTTGACGAACAGCGGCACTTTGACGACCGCGCCGGTCGACAGCTTGGCCGGCTTGCTGCCCCCACCCGAGGTGTCGCCACGCAGACCCGGATCGGTCTCGACCACTTCCAGCACGACGTGGTGCGGCGGCAATACCGAGATCGGCTTGCCGTTCCACAAGGTCACTTCGCAGACGTCCTGCTCGCGCAGCCAGTCGATGGCATCGGTCATCGCCGATTTGTCGGCAGCGGTTTGTTCGAAGGTGGTCGGGTTCATGAAGTACCAGAACTCGCCGTCGGTATAGCTGTATTCGAGTTCGGTGGTGACGACGTCAGCGGCTTCCAGCGTGTCGCCCGACTTGAAGGTGTGTTCGACGACGCGGCCGGTCAGCAGGTAGCGCAGCTTGATGCGGTTGAAGGCCTGGCCTTTGCCGGGTTTGACGTATTCGTTGTCGACGATGGCGCAGGGCTGGCCTTCCATCATCACTTTCATCCCGGCTTTCATTTCGTTGGTACTATAACTGGCCATAAGGTCCTCGATTTTTTGCAGCAATGCCGGCATCGGGTGTCCGTGACCGGCAAACAGGTGGTACAGGCGAAAAAATGGCCGACATTCTAGCCAACTCGCCCTCAAAAGGGCAGATCACGGCCATCCCGGTTGCGCCGATTTTGGTTGACCCGGAACAAGCCCGCGACTGGCGGCAAACCTTGAAGGACGCCATCGAGACCGTTGATGAACTGCTGACGGCCGTGCAAGTGCCGGTTTCGGCGCTGCCCGAACGCTTGCAGGCACAAACCGACTTCGCGCTGCGGGTGCCGCGGCCGTTCGTTGCCCGGATGGCCAAGGGTGATGGCAATGACCCCTTGCTGAAACAGGTGCTGCCGGCCCCGGAAGAGCTGCAGACCGCCCCCGGCTACAGCCATGACCCGCTCGATGAACAGGACACCGAGCTCCCCGGCCTGCTGCACAAATACCGGTCGCGGGTGCTGCTGATCACCACCGGCGCCTGCGCCATCAACTGCCGCTACTGTTTCCGCCGGCATTTCCCCTATGACGACAACCGGATGGGCCGCAAGGGCTTTGCCGCCATTGCCGAGTACATCGCCCGGCATCCGGAAGTAAATGAAGTGATCCTGTCCGGCGGCGACCCGCTGGTGGCGCCCGACAGCTACCTCGCCGAGCTGCACGCCACGCTCGCCGCCTTGCCACAGCTCAGGCGCTTCCGTATCCATACCCGGCTGCCCATCGTCATCCCGGAGCGGGTCAATGACGAGCTGCTTGGCTGGCTGGCCAGCCCGCGCTTCCAGACCGTCGTGGTCATCCACAGCAATCACCCGAACGAGATTGATGGTGACGTTGCGACCGCGATGCAGCGGCTGCGCGGCGCCGGCATCACCCTGCTCAACCAGGCGGTGCTGCTCGCCGGCATCAATGACAGCGCGCCGGTGCTGGCCGAGCTGTCGGAAAAACTGTTCGCCTGCGGCGTACTGCCCTACTACCTGAACCAGCTTGATCAGGTCCATGGCGCCAGCCATTTTGCGGTACCGGATGAGCGCGCCCGCGCCATCGTCCGCGAACTGCTGCCCTTGCTGCCCGGCTTTCTGGTGCCACGGCTGACCCGGGAAGAAGCCGGCAAGACCAGCAAGACCCCGCTCGATCTGCAGCTCGGCTGATCCCGCCCGCCAGCGGCCTTGCCGCTTGGCCACCCGCTCCGAAACCGCACTTTTGCCAGCCGGCTGACAAGCTCCGGGTTCTGGGCTATTTGTTAAGTGCCTGAATTGCAAGCCGCACGGGGTGGGACCCCGGCTGGTTTTTGTACGGAGATACGATAGTATGCGGGGCGACGTGATGTGGTTCGGTAGGGATACCGATACGTGAACAGAGCAGGGACCCAATGAGAACAGGACAGCTCGGCCTCAGTGTGCGGGAACGAGGAGCTGCGCGCCAGACCCAGGTGCCGCTGAACGTCCGCGCCGTTTCCGCTTGGCTCGACGCCTTGCCCATCGCCAATATCGGCGAGAGCTCCCGACAGGTGTACCAATTTCTGGTCGACATCAACGGCGCGCCGTTGGACGTCGGTGAACGCCTGAAAATCATGCAAGCGCTGACCAAGGTGGTCGGCCACATCACCGACGCGCTGCGCAAGCACTACATCGGCCAATCGGTTTCGCTGAACGAAAAGCAGCGCAAGATCGCCGCGCTCGCCCAGGCCATGCAATCGGAAATGGCCATCGGTTACAAGACCGTGGTCGAAGACATGCTCGGCGAAGGGCATCAGCGTTACAACGCGCAAGTGCTGGTGCCGGCGCTGTACTACGCCGTGCATTATCTCAGCCTGGTATTACTGCGCTGTTACCAACTTTATTCGCAGCAACCGGCCCGGCTCTGGAAGGAGCTGCATGCGCTCTATCATTTTGCCGAACAAAATGGTCTGCACCGGCAAACCGCCATCAGCGATTACAACGAACTGACCATCGAAGCGGCCTATCTGCGCATCGTTCTGACCGCCTGCGCCAATCCGTACCAGCTGCGCCAACGCGAAATCGAGCAGGTGTTCGACGCCGCCGCGACGCTGTCGGCGGAAGCGCTGCTGCAGCCATACAGTCCCGGCAAGGATCTGTTCTATCTCGATCTCGACAGTGATCTCGGCCCGCAAAGCCACAGCCTGAACCAACACAAACCGGGGCCACATTGCCGCAACGTCCGGCTCGATGCCGTGCTCGCCAAGGTACAGGACGATCTGCGCAGCACCAGCGGCCTGATGCTCGGCGTAGCCAAGAATCCGGTGCAGCAACTGGGCGCCACCTTGCTGCGCCATCTGGTGCGCGCCTACGGCAACATGGCATCGCGGTCGTTTTCCCGCACCGCGGCCAGCGGCACCATCCGGGTCGCAATCGGACTGTCGGCCAGCCATTATCTGCTGGCGGGCGAAGACCGGCAGAAGCCATCAGCGGCCATGCCGCACGAAGGCCACGACCTGCAAGCGCTGGAAGGCAGCCTGCGCAATGCCACGTTGGTCGATGATGATCGCCAACACAGCCGCATCCTGCCCGGCAGTAAAAAGCCGGTTGGCGGCCCGACCGACCCGTGGGAAAAGCTGTACCGGGTCAAGGAAGGTTGGGATGCCAGTCACAAGCCGGCCGAGGTCAGCGCGACAAGCCCGCGCAACTTCACCGAAAATGCCAACGTCAGTTACGAGTTCCAGATCGCCGCGATGATCAACATCAGTCCCGGCGGCTACTGTCTGGGTCTGCGCGGCAACGTACCGGTACAAACCCAGACCGGCGAAATCGTCGGCCTGATGGAACAGGACGAGCAGGGCGAACTGCACTGGAATATCGGCACCATCCGCTGGATGAAACGGATTCCGGACGGCGCCCTGCATCTCGGCATCCAGTTGATCGCGCCCAACGCCCGTCCGGTACTGACCCAGGTGCGCAACAGCCAGAGCAGCGGCACCGCCTACCAGCGCGGTCTGCTGTTGCCGGCATTGAAAGGCATCGGCCAGCCCGCCACCTTGATCACCGCACCGCTGCCGTATGCGGTGAAACAGAAAGTCCGGATCAAGGATGGGGACAAGGTGTACGATGTGCAGCTCACCAAGCAGGCCGCGGCCAGCGCCTCGTACCGGCAGTTCCATTTCAGTGATGCCCTGAGCGGTCGCGACCCGGTCGATAACAGTAACAAAGCCAGTGACGGCGACAATTTTGATTCGGTGTGGGAGTTGCTCTGACGCCATTCGCTGGCCACCAGCCTCCCGCCCGGACCCAACCAGAGCAAGTCGGGCATGTCGAACAAGATCCGTACCATTCATCTGCTGTTGCTCGATCCGTCATCGAATGACGCCGAGCACACCACCACCTTGCTGCGCAACAACGGCTTCGCCGTGCGCGCCACCCAGATCGTCACCGAAGACGAGCTGAAAGCGGCGCTGGAAAAACAAGCCTGGGACATGCTGATCGCCAAACCCGCGGCCGGCGACTTCACCGTCGAGAAAGCCCTGCGCATCATCGAACATTACAACCGCGACACCCCGATCGTGCTGCTGACCGATGCCTACAGCAGCGAGCTATTGGTTGAAATGCTGCGGCTCGGCATCAAGGATGTGGTGCCGGTCAATGAAGAAGAGCGGGTACGGCTGGTGGTTGGTCGCGAGCTGCTCAACGTCGAGGACAGACGCCGGCGCAAGCAAGCCGAAGCCAGCTTGCGGGAAACCGAAAAACGTTGCGACCTGCTGCTGGCCTCGTCACGCGACGCCATTGCCTACATTCACGACGGCATGCACATCTACGCCAACAAGGCCTACACCGAACTGTTCGGCTATGAAGATCCGGACGATCTGGCGTCGATGCCGATCATGGACATGATCACCGACGAGTACCACGATCAGTTCAAGAGCTTCCTGCGCGAGTACGCGACCAACGCCGACATCACCGAATTCCATTTCAAAGGCCTGCACGCCGATGGCGAAACCTTCGATGCCGTGCTGACGCTGTCAGCCGCAAAATACGATGGCGAAGAGTGCACCCAGGTGCTGATCCGCCGCGACGCCGACAGCGCCGTGCTCGAACAAAAACTGAAGGAATTGTCGGCGGTCGATTCGCTGACCGGCCTGTACAACCGCCAGCACCTGGTCGAAAAACTGGCACTGGCCAGCGACCGCGCCAGCAAGCAGGAAGGCATGAGCGCGCTGGTGTTGATGGAGCTGGATCAGTTCAACAACATCAAGTCGCGGTTCGGTCTCACCGGCACCGATCACCTGATGCGCGATTGCGCCGATTTCCTGCGCCGCAAACTCGACGAGGACATTCTGCTGGCCCGCATCGGCGACGACGGCTTTGCCGCGCTGGCCTCGGTCGCCAACCCGGATGCCGGTCGCGTACTCGGCGAACGGCTGGCACGCGAATTTGCCGCCCATCTGTTCGAAATTGAAGGCCACACGGTCAAGACCACGTTATCGGTTGGCGTCATGCCGATTGGCGAGAACGCGCCGGACCCGGAACAACTGATCGGCAACGCCCACGCCGTGCTGGTGATGGTCAAACAAAAAGGCGGCAACGGTTGCAAGATGTTCAACCCGAGCCTGCTCAATGCCGGCGATGCCGACAAGCACGTCCTGCTCGCCGTGCAGGAAGCGCTGGATACCGGCCGCGCCTATCTGCAGTTCCAGCCGATCATCAAGATGCACGGCAAGCCCGGCGCCTACTACTCGGTGTTGTTGCGCATCAAGGACGAGAAAGGCAATCACGTCAGTCCGGAACAGGCGTTCCCGGTGGCGGAACAGGCCGGCATTGCCTCGAAACTCGATCGCTGGGTGATCACCGAAGCGATGCGGACGCTGGCCGCGCACAAAGGCAAGGATCAACCGAAACTGTTCGTCCAGTTGTCCGGCGCAGCCTTGATGGAAGAATCATTGCCGAGCTTCATTGGCCAGAACCTGCGGGTCAACCGGCTCGAGCCGAACGCCATCGTGTTCCAGATCAACGAGCACGATGCCAACGAGCATCTGAAGCGCTGCCTGACTTTCCTGCAAGGGTTGAAAAAAGTCGGCGGCCTCGCCTGTCTGGCCGGCTATGGCAGCACCGATCACAGCGAGCAATTGCTCAAGGATCTGATCGTCGATTTTGTCCGCTTCGACGGCAAGTTCGCGCCGATTCTGGCGACTAACCAGGAAGCGCTCGGCACCGTCAAGCGCCTGCTCGAGCTGGCCAAGGATGCCAACAAGCTGGCCATTGTTCCGCGCGTCGAAGACGCCGGCTGTATCGCCACGCTGTACCCGCTCGATGTCGATTACGTGCAGGGCTTCTTCCTGCAACCGCCGATGGAAAAACTGGATTTCGATTTCAGCGCCAGCGAGTTCTGATCGCATATCGAACGTTGCTCACCCGCGGCTGGTATTGACACGCCAGCCGCACGCTCCCTTCGATTGCCTTGTTCTCATGGCGCCATCACAGCGCGACCATATCGCCAGACGAAAAATCGTCAGCGGATTCTTCCGTCACTGCTGGCTCGCATCTGTTGCGCACCGCCAGTTTAACCCACCTCCGGCAGCAGACTTTGCTGCAACGTCGCGAGCGCGCGCATGTCGCTGACATCGAGCGCCAGGTGTGCGGCCTGCCGCAGTTTCGGTTTGGCCCGGAACGCCACGCCCAACCCGGCGGCCTGCAGCATCAGCAAATCGTTGGCACCATCACCCACGGCCCAGATCGCTTCGCTTGGCAATTGATAGTGCGTCGCCAGCTCAGTCAGCGTTCTGGCTTTGACTTGCGCATTGACGATTTCGCCCTGCACGGCGCCAGTCAGCGCCTGGCCATCGTCAAGCAGGGTATTGGCGCGGACGTAATCGAACTGCAATTGCTGACCGATGTGGCGGGCAAACGGCAGGAAGCCGCCGGAAACCAGGCCCAGTTTGACGCCTTGCGCACGGGCAAAGGCAGCAAACTCCGGCACGCCGGGATTGCATTGCAGTCGGCGTTTGACCGTCTCGACCGCGGCCAGCGACAAGCCTTTCAAGGTGGCCACCCGGCGCAGCAAGGAGCCATTGAAATCCAGTTCGCCACGCATCGCCGCCTCAGTGATCGCCGCCACTTCTTCGCCACTGCCGGCCTCCTTGGCGAGCTCGTCGATCACTTCCATGGTGATCAGCGTCGAATCCATATCGAACAGCACCAGCTGCGCCGGCAGCGACCGCGGCAGCACGCCGATATCGATGCCGATCCGTTCCGCCAGCTGGCGGCACCATGCGACTGAGGGCAGCGCCGTAATGGCCAATCGCAGCAAATCGTGTTCATGCCAGCGGCCGGCACGCAGCACCCGCACCGGCTGACCGTCCTGACTCAGCTGCTGCGCCAACGCCTGCAATGCCGCATCGGAAATGGCCGGCGCCACCAGCACCAGTTCGCCGGCACCGACCTGCCCGGCATAGGCGACACCGGGCAGCGGCAACGGCGCATGCGGCCGACTCACCAGCAACGGCTGGATGGCAACAGCGGGAGCCGAATTCGACATGAACACTCCTTCAAACCACTGCACACAGGACAAGCGCACAGATAGCCAAGCGCACACCCGGCCACTTGCACAAAAAACAGCCGCCAGCACAATGCCGCGTCGGCGCTTGGCGCACTCACCTAGAAGCTGGCACACTTGGCCGGCCTGTTGTGCCGACAGGCGCCTGTTATTTCGACAGGATGTTGCGACCGGCCCTGCGGGGCGACGAGTTTACCCCAAGCGTATGCCACAGCCCCGACAACGTTATTTGCCTGCCCAAACGGTCGAACCGACACCGGTGCTGACCTTGGCGCACAAGCTGGCGTTTGCCATCGGCGGCCTGATGGCGCTGATGCTGGCAGCAACCTGGGGACTCATCAGCACCACTGTCGAAGATCTGCTCGCCGACCACGCATTCGCTTACGGCCGCCATCTGGCCGAACTGTCCGCCGGCTCCGCCGCCGAACCCTTGCTTGCCGAAGACAAACTGCAGCTCGGCGTATTGCTGAACACCTTTGGCGATGACCCGTACATCGTCAACGCCGGCGTCTACGACCGCTACGGCCGCGTGCTCGCCAGCACGGCGCCGCTGCCGGCGTTGCCGGTCGCCCAGCTGGAATCGCTGACCCAGACCAACAGCCTGCCGGAACGCGCCAGCCGCACCATCATCCTGGCCGAGCCGGTGCGGTTTCAGGAAGTGAAAGCCGGTTATTTGCTGCTGACGCTGGATCGGGAAATTCTCGAGCAACCGCTGCAGAAGAGTTTGCGCAAGATCGGCATCACCAGTGCGCTGATGATCACGCTGGCGATGATCGGTGCCTACCTGCTCGGCAAGAAACTGGCGCAACCAATCGACCGGCTGGCGCTGGCCACCCGCGCGCTGCGCGAAGGCCGGTTTGAACTGCTGATCAACGAGCGCCGTGACGATGAGATCGGCACCATCATCGGCGCGCTGAACGACATGGCGCAGAATCTGCAAAAACGTGTGCAAACGGAGAAAACCCTGACCCGGTTCGTGTCCTCGGCCGTTGCCAACCGGTTGATGCAAACCGAAGGCGGCGTCATGGCCGGCCAGCATGTGGTCGCCACCGTGGTGTTTGTCGACATGGTCGGTTTCACCGCGCTGAGTGAAAAATTGCCGGCCCAGCGCGTCGCCCAGTTGCTCAATTACTATTTCACGCTGGTCAACCGCGTCGCCAAGCTGTACCAGGGTAACGTCGACAAGTATATCGGGGACGGTGCCATGCTGGTGTTCGGCGCGCCGCAGACCGACACCGAGCACTGCTTCCATGCGCTGTGCTTTGCCGAGCTGCTGATGCAGCTGATCGAACGCACCAACCAGCGTCGACCGTCCTGGCTGCCGCCGATCAGTTTCCGGCTCGGCATGCACACCGGCGACATGATTGCCGGCAGCATGGGCTCGGAAGATCGCATGCAGTACACCGTGGTTGGCGACTCGGTCAATCTGGCGGCACGACTCTGTTCGGTCAGCAAGGCCGGCCAGATCATCCTCAGCGAGGAAGTGCTGAACCAGCCGGACATCCGCAACCGGGTTGCCGTCGAACCGCAAGGCAGTGTTCAGCTGAAAGGCAAATCACTGGAAACTTTCTGCTATCGTTTGCACGCGCTGCATTCGCCGTTCCAGCAATTGATCGACCGGCAAGTTCAGCATCTGCACGAACAACTGCCGGCGCTGCCTGAATGAGCTCACGACTGCTGTTACTTTGCCTGGTCCTGCTGCCGTTGGCCGGCTGCGGTCTGATGCCGGCGCGAGTCAGCGACGACCCAGGTCCTGCCAGCGAAACCAAAGCCGATTTGAGCGCCGAACTGCAGGCCGCTGAAACCGCGCTGGCAGAAACGCCGCAAGACAGCGTATTGAAAGAAAAAGTGGCGGCGCTGCGCAAACAGGTCAAAAGCCTCGAATCCGAAACCCTGGCCAAGGCCGAGAAGCTCTGGGCCGGTCAGCAGCCGGGCGCTGCCCTGCACGAACTCGATCAAGCGCTGCAGAACTTGCCCGCCAGCTCCGCCCTGCAGCGGCGACGCACCTATTACGCCGAGCTGCTGGAGCGCCGGCTGGAATTGCCGCGCGCCGAACAAAAGCTGGTGCGCGGCCGTTATGTCGCCGACTCACTGCGGGTGGAACGGCAGATCGCCAAGCTGGCGCCGGGCAGCAACAGCGCCACCCTGGCAGCACTGGAGCTGGAGCGCAAAGCGCTGGCGGAAGAAGTGCAGGCTATCGGCAACAACGCGCTCGAGCGCCGGTTGTTTGGCTTTGCCCGCTGGGCGTTCAACATCGCCGGCGATCTGGGTGCGCCCGACGCGGCCAAACGCCTGGCCGAAGTCAACCAGCGCGAAAAGCAGAAAACCAGGAAAACCGCACCGGTCGAGCCGGAGCCGGAACTGTCGGAGCAACAGGTGCTGGAAAGCCGGCTCGCGGCGCTGAAGACGCAACTGGAGGAAGCCCTCAGCAAGCGCGACGGCCTGCGCGCCCGCAAGGTACTGACCGAGTTGCAGCAGCTGTTCCCGACCGAACCCAGCCTCGGCCAGTATCAGCAACGGCTGAAACCGCTGGTGCAAGAGCAGGCCAATAGCCTTGAGGCTGAAGGCAACCGCCGTTACCGTGACGGCGATATCGCCGCTGCGCTCGCGGCCTGGAAGCAGGCACTGGCACTGGCCCCGGATCACAAGGAATTGCCGGGCCAGATCGCCCGGGCGGAAAAGGTGCAGGCCAACCTGAACAGCCTGCGCAACCAGAACAGCCGCTGATTCGGACGGCAATGGGCAGAACGCGCCATCTGCGACTACCATTAGTCGGTCACTGTCACCAACGGGAACCCGAATGCGCCGTTCTCTCCGCCGCTCGCGTTGGCGCCATGGTCTGGTGCTGGCCGCCGTCAGCGCCGCCCTGCAGACCGCAACCGTCTGGGCCGACAATGCCCTTGAGCGCATGCAACTTGCCGATGGCGTGGTGCTGCTGAACGGGGTCGGGGTCGCCAAACAGCTCAACGAAGAGCTCTACGTCGTCACCCTGTACGCCACCCGGCCCAGCCGCGAGCCATTGGAATTGCTCGACGCCCGGCAGCGGCGGCGGTTGCAGGTCCGCATCGTCGCCGACCGCATGTATCCGAGCGGCGTCGCCCGCCATTTCCGGGATCTGGTGTCACTGAACAACCCGCGCGACGAGCTCGGCCGCGAAGCGAAAAACCTGAACCGCTTCTATGGCCTGTTCCAGCAGGGCTTGATGCGCGGCGACGAGCTGGTGCTCGACAACATTCCTGGCAAAGGCCTGCTGGTCAGCATCAACGGCCAGAAAGTTGCCGAGTTCAGCAGCCCGATGCTGTTCGATCTGCTGCTGCGCTGTTTCATCGGCGACAAACCGCCAACCTTGCAGTTCCGTTCCGCCCTGCTCGGCGATCAAGACAGCGCTACGCGCGCGGCCACGCTCGCCCGCTTCGCCGCACTGCAGCCGCAGGAAGAGCGGCTGCTGGCTTACGCCAACGTCAAACTGCCCGAGCGCGAAGCCGACGAACCGGTTGCCGGCGAACCGGCCAAGCCGGAACCGAGCCGGGCCGAGCTCGCCAGAACCGAGCCGGTCAAAGCCGAGCCGGCCAAAACCGAAGCCGCGCGCGCGCAGCCGGCGACGGTCAAAACCGATACCGGCAAAGCCGTCGCCAGCAAACCGGAAACCAGCAAGAGCGACCCCGTCGCGATAACCAAACCAGCAGCGAAAACTGAACCGGCGGCCCCGGCACAACCTGCTGACGAGCCGATCGACAAACCGGTTAGCAAGCCGCCGACCACCGTGGCCGACAACGGCATTGCCCCGGGCGCGGCGACGGCGCCGGTGCAAGCGCCGGCGCAGAAGCAACTCAGCGCCGACGAAATCAGCGCGCTGTTGCAACGTTACGAAAGCCAGTTGCGCGATCGCCTGCTCGCCGCTCTGGAATATCCGCGCCGCGACATGAAGCGCAAATACGGCATCACCCAGATGGCGCGCCAGAAAGGCAAAGTCGTGCTGCGCCTGCATCTCGATATCGGCGGTGACATCAACGCGGCCTGGCTGCAAGAACGGACCAACGAGCCCATTTTGGACAACACCGCGCTGGCACTGGTCGACAAGCTGGCGCCGTTCCCGCCACTGCCGAAAGAACTGCCGGAAAGCGCCTACGAATTCTACGTCACGCTGGAATTCGACCCCGACCGTTAAGCCATATGCCCGCAGCCGTTGTCCGCGTTGGCGCACAACGGCTGCCGTTTCTGCCGCTGGTCACTGCCTCAGCCTCCTGTCAGGCTCCTTACCCATCACCGCGGCTGCGGTGATCGTCCGCCGTGTCCCTACAAGCCACGGTCGTGCGTCTGGACCGCTCTCGCGCATCTGGACTTGATCTCGACAGAAGGAACCCGTCATGAATCTGCTCAAAACCCTGTTGCTGTTCACCGGCCTGCTGCTCGGCAGCAGCCTTGTCAATGCTGCCGAGCTGCGCAAACGCGCGCTGCCGGAACCGGATCTGCTGACACCGAGCAAACAAAGCAGCGCGAGACTCGCAGCCACTGCAGCGCCCATTACACTCGCCGGACTCAGTCGCGACGATGTCGGCGATCCGGAATCGTTCGGCAATCACCTGGTCTGGCTTGGCCTCGCGCAAACCCAAACGGTATCACTGCGTGCCGACTGCAGCGGCGCCGACCCCACTTACGAGCGTTGCATCACGCTGAACGCCCAACCGGCCAGCACCAGCTTTGATGAGCAGAAACTCGATTATCTGGTCATCCCCGGCGGCTCGTCGCAGTCCCTGCTCTGTCAGTGGATCACGCCATTTTGGCAGTATCAATTCCACAACCAGACCGGCGTCGCCCAGCCCAACGCCCGCATCACCCTGATGCCGTATCTGACGATCTACAACGACGTGCTGAACGACCCGGCCGCCATCGATCCGGGCACCGGTCTGCCGTATGGTGGACAAATGGAACTGGGCCTGGCCATGACCCACATGGAATCCCGTTCACTGGATGCCAATGAGCGGCACCTGCAGCGAATCAACTATTCCCGCGTCTGTATCGGCGGCATTGTCTCGCGCTACGGCCTTGAACAGATGTTTGGCCTGCCGCCGCATCTGGCCGACGCGTTTTTGCAAAAAGACACCACCATCCTGTTCAACCTGCGTGGCAGCGCCGCGCTGGTGAGCGATGCAACGCTGTTCTACGGCGCCCGCATCATTGGCGATCAGAAGCCCTGACAGCAAAACGGCCCGCTGAGCGGGCCGTTTTCGTTGTTATTGGCAACCACCAATCGGGTTGCGCCTGGGGTCGTCGTCGTCACAATCGCTGTCGTTGCTGACGACACCGGTCTGCTACTGCTGATAGCAGCCAAGCAAACGCTGTTTGCTGCTACCGAAACCGTCATTGTCCTGGTCGCGATACAAGCTGATCTGCACGCCTTCATCGATGGTACCATCGCAGTTGTCGTCAATCCCGTTACAGACTTCCGGCGCGTTCGGGTGAACGCCGCGGCACCGATCGTCGCAATCTACGCCAGCAATCAGCACACCTGCGTTGCTGACGTTCTGGGCACGATGGTCACCGAAACCGTCACCGTCGACATCGCGAAAACCATAGGCGGTGTAGTCACAATCTTCATCATGGCCATCGGCATCGGCCACCTCCGTATTGCCGGGAAAACGATTGCGACCCGCATCGTCGCAGTCGAAGCCGCCAAGTTGTTCGCTGTGGAAGCCATCGCCGTCACAATCCGGATTCTGGCCGGTGCTGACGCAGCGAATCAGCTGCTGTCGGGCACTGCTGCGGTCCATCGCTTTCAGTTCCAGCGCTTTCAGCGGCTTCGCCGACGTGCTGAGCGTCGTCGCTGGCAGATTGAATACCGGCGTCCGCACGTTCTGCTCGGGCGCCGTCACCAGGCAGGGCGCGAACCGCAGCAGCGAGATCACAAGGCAGTTCAGTTTGATCATCAGCACAATCATCTTGTGCTGGCAGCAAAGCTTGGACCCAGCATACCGGCTGTGGGGCTATCCGCAAGCCTCAGAGCGGCAGACGTTCGCCGGTAAAGGTTCCTCGTTGCAAACGGCCCTCCTCGACGATCAGCAGCTCACCGCGCTGCCCCTTCTTGATTGAACTGTCGATGGCGATCACTTTCTGGTCAAACAGCGACAGCACGGCCGGCATCGAGGTGTGTCCGACAATGATCCGGCTCACCCCGAACTGCGCAGCAATGTCGTCGATCTGTTGTTGGTTCATGCTTTCATCCAGGAAATAGCCGCGATACCAGATCGGGCCATCGGCCGCATGTAACGCCGACAACAGTGGATCAGTCGACATCGCTTCCTTGCTCATGCCAATCGATTGGCGAAACAGCCGGTTGATTTCCGGCAGCGGCAGTTTCTTTGCCAGGAAGTCCGGCGATATGCCGGCGTGCATGAACAGCATGTCATCGAGCTGGCGCACGGTATCGCGGCTGCGCAGCCACTGTCCAAGCACACTGTCGCCGTCAAAAAAGCCAGCATAGGAGCGGCCGAGCAATTTGGCCGCGCGCAGGTACTTGCCATTGACGTAGCGCAAGTCGTCGCGCAGCACCATGTACTCGTGATTGCCGAGCAAGAAGTGCAGGCGACCACCAGCAGCAGCGGCCTGTTGCTCCAGCGCATACAGCAGCCAGAAAATTTCCGTGACCTGATGACCGCGATCGAATACATCGCCGGTCACGATCAACTGACCATCGCCAAGCGCCCAGTTACTGTCGGCATCGATCACACCATGCCGGGATAGCAGCACCTTCAGGGTGTCGTACTGGCCATGCGGGTCCGACACAGCGATCAGCTTTTTAAGGGCAGGAATGGCTTGCTCACTGTCAAGCGGCGCTGGTGGCCGCACATCGATTGCGCGCTCATAGCCGCAGCGTGCCGGAATCGTCACCGGTGCCGGACCGAACTGCTCGCGGATCACTTCACCCGCGCAGATCCAGCTGGCTTCGATGCCATCCGCGTTGCGACGCAGATAGGGACCGTCATCGAATCGGTCGGTAACGGTAAATTCGCTATCACTGATCCGCACGGCTTCGAGGCCGTGCTTGCCGTGGCGAAATGACACTTCATCCTTGCCGGCATACGCAGCGACACCAAGTCCGAACAGCAGCAGTGCGCCGATGGCGATGGTCCGTTTCCGCATGCATCCCTCCTGATGAAAGCCGTTCTGCCAGTTTGTGATCGCAACGGGCTCGCCCTGTGCGAGCCACGGCATCGCTTATAGAGCAATCACACCGGCAACTCAAGCGCGTTCCGGTAACGGTATCTTGTTGCGGTCTGGTTCACGCCGTGCCTGACGCACCGACTACACCGCAAAGAAAAACGCCGCAGGCGCGGCGTTCTTCTCTGCGCCTGAGCAGGCTCAGACCTTCGCTTCGACGGCCAGACCATCCACTTTCTGGAAGCCTCGCGGCAGCTTGTTGCCACGGCGACCGCGCTCACCGAGGTAGTGCTCGATATCGCTCGGCTTCAATGTGAACGTGCGCTTGCCGCTTTCGATGATCAGGCTGTCTTTCTTGCCGAGCACAACCATGTCGACCATCCATTCTTCGCGCTTGGCGAGCAGGGCGGTGTCGATGCCGAGCATCTTGTTGCCTTTGCCTTTTGCCATTTTCGGCAGCTCGCTCAGCGGGAATACCAACAAGCGACCGTCGTTGGACGCGCAGGCCACCAGCTGATTGGCAACATCGGTGACCCGTTTCGGCACCAGCACTTTGGCGTGTTCCGGTACCGTCAGCAGCGCTTTGCCGTTCTTGTTACGCGCCAGCATGTCTTCATAAGTGGTGACGAAGCCGTAACCGCCGTCGGTGGCGACCAGATAGGTGTCCTTGTCTTCACCCATCAATGTCGCGATGAAGCTCGTGCCCGGCTCCGGAATGAAACGCGTAGTCAACGGTTCGCCCTGACCACGGGCACTCGGTAATTCTTTCGCCAACACCGAATAACTGCGGCCGGCACTGTCAAAGAACACCGCTTGCTGATTCGACTTGCCCTGCGCCGCCATCAGGAAGGCATCGCCAGCGCGGTACGACAAGCCAGCGGCATCGACGTCATGGCCCTTGGCGCAACGCACCCAGCCCATTTGCGACAGCACCACGGTCACCGGTTCGGCCGGGGTCAGCTCTTCTTCGCTCAGCGCACGCGACTCTTCCCGCTCGACGATCGGCGAGCGGCGGTCATCGCCGTACTTGTGCGAGTCGGCGATCAATTCCGAACGCACCAGGTTCTTCATGCGCTGCTCGCTCGCCAGCGTACGCTGCAGATTCGCCTGTTCCTGCATCAACTCCATCTGCTCGCCACGGATTTTCATTTCTTCCAGCTTGGCGAGATGACGCAGTTTCAGCTCCAGAATCGCCTCAGCCTGGATGTCACTCAAGCCGAACCGCGCCATCAACTCGGCTTTCGGATTTTCCTCTTCCCGAATAATCCGTATCACTTCATCGATGTTGAGGAACGCAACCAGCAAGCCGTCGAGGATATGCAGCCGTGCCTCGACTTTGCCAAGCCGCCATTGCAGACGCTTGCGCACGGTCTCGGTACGGAAACTGAGCCACTCGCTCAGCAGCATCTTCAGGTTCTTGACCTGTGGCTTGCCGTCCAGACCGATGACGTTGAAGTTGGCGCGGAAGCTTTTCTCCAAATCAGTGGTGGCAAATAGATGGCCCATCAATTCTGCGGCATCGATGCGATTGGAGCGCGGCACGATGACGATGCGGGTCGGATGCTCGTGGTCCGACTCGTCGCGCAAATCCGCCACCATCGGCAGCTTCTTGGCCAGCATCTGGGCGGCAATCTGTTCGATCACTTTCGCGCCCGAAGTTTGATACGGCAGTGCGGTGACAACAATCTCACCGTCCTCGACCTCGTACTTGGCGCGCATCTTCACCGAGCCCTTGCCGGTCTGGTACATCTCCAGCAGCTCTTTGCGCGGCGTGACGATTTCGGCTTCGGTCGGGAAATCCGGCGCCGGCAGGCGCAGACACAGCTCGTCGATATCGGCGTTCGGGTGGTCGATGAGGTAGGTACAGGCGGCAACCACTTCCCGCAGGTTGTGCGGCGGAATATCGGTGGCCATGCCGACCGCAATCCCAGTGGTGCCATTGCACAGCAGATTCGGCACCCGCGACGGCAGGTTGATCGGCTCTTCCATGGTGCCGTCAAAGTTCGGGCCCCACTCGACCGTGCCCTGACCAAGCTCGTCGAGCAGCAGATCGGCATACTTGGACAAGCGCGACTCGGTGTAACGCATCGCCGCGAACGATTTCGGATCATCCGGCGAACCGAAGTTGCCCTGACCGTCAATGAGCGGATAACGATACGAGAACGGCTGCGCCATCAGCACCAGCGCTTCGTAGCAGGCGCTGTCACCGTGCGGATGGTATTTACCGAGCACGTCACCGACTGTACGCGCCGACTTCTTGTGCTTGCTCGCCGCATCGAGGCCAAGCTCGCTCATCGCGTAGACAATCCGCCGCTGCACCGGCTTCAGGCCGTCGCCAATGAACGGCAGCGCGCGATCCATGATCACGTACATCGAATAATTCAGATACGCCTGCTCGGTGAAATCGGCAAGCGAACGGCGTTCGACGTCACCAAACATAGATTCCGTCATGAGTTCCTCATCGTTTGATCCAAGAGCCGGCAAGTCGTCCGGCTCCACTGCCACTTTGGTTTACTGCGTTATGGACTCTTGCTTTTCTTGTCTTTATCAGCAGCTGAATCGGTAGCTGGTGCATTGTCCTTGCTGTTTTCCTGTGCCTTCAGGAGGTTAGGGTCAAAACTCGACAATTCCAGTTTCCAGCTTGCACCACCATCACCAGAATGCGAGACAAGCTCAAAACCGTGCATGCCTTTGGATACCAAAAATAGTCCGTTATTCGCGGTCTGATAGAAGTTGTCTGAAAGCACCGACTCTTTGCCTCGTTTGTTCCAGGTTTTTGCGTTATCGGTGGACACATAAATGCCCTCATCGCCGAAAACGCCGCCGACAACGGCCAAGGCATCATCATTGAGCCAGATTGGCGCTGCCACCTCCACCGAGTATGGCGTCTTGATGGTTTTCCACGCCCCTGAGCAGCTATCTGCAATATGCGACTTGGCAAATATTCCGGCAAAGCCGCCACCCGGCGAAGTCAGCAAGCCAATTTTGCCTGTTGTTGGATTTACTTTCAGATCGATCACAGTGCGCTTGTCCGGTACCGCAAGACTGGTCCACTGCTCGGTCGTGTAATCAAAGCAACGGATTTCCGGGTGAATGGAAGAGGCAAAGACCACACCATTAGGCGCCTTTGCAGCCCAGGCATTACGCATGCCTGACCAATAGCTAAAGCTGACATCGTCCGCAAACAGCGATGTCCACTGACCATTTTCCAGCGAAGCCGCCGTGAACAATTCCGCCTTGTTATCGTGGTTGACTCCGACCAGCCAGCGACTGCCGCTGGCATTGCTGTCGAGGAAGAAAATACGACCACGGGGCAAGTTTCCAAGCGATACCGCTTCTGCTTTGCCATTCACTACCTTGTAAGCCTCACCGGCATCGGTGAGCGCCAGTACCGCGCCAGGCTGGTTACCGGTATAGGGCGAAACAAAGGTCACGGCATCGTAGCTTCCGGTTTGCGCAAGAACGCGCCAACGCCCCTCTGCATTGCGCGCCAACACTTTCCCAAGCCGGGTTCCGGCAACAACTTCATTCGCACTGGTTTCAGCGATGCTGCCAATGCCCTGCGTGTAGATGAGCGCATAGGCTTCTGCGACATCGTCCTCTGGAATGGCTTCAATCCATCCACCTGCCTGGCTGCGGTTCAGGAGCGGCTCGTCAGCGAAATAGCGGTCAATCAGCCATTTGCTGCTCGTGTATTTGTGGCTGCGACCAACCAGCACTTTGAAATTGGCTGCAGTCAACACGATCATGCCAAGGTCTGTGGTTTTGCCTGCTTCTACCACGATATCGCTGAGCAACGAGCCACCGCGAAGGTTCAGGTATTTGAAGCCAAAAGAGAGCTCAATGACCTTATAACGGCCGGCAGGCAAGCTTCCGAAGAACAACGAAAGGTCGCGTGACTTCGCGCTCATCTGGTTGCTCAGGGTGAATTCCGGCGGCAGCACCTGGCTCGCTTTTTTACCCGGCGGCAACGGTGCATCCTGGGCCTGCAGGCGAACCGTCATCAGCTGCCCAACCTCGCCCGTATTTACCACCGACGAAAGTACCAGCACACCTTCGTTTTTGGGATCAGCCTTGTAAGCGTCAAGACTGCGGCCAGGCGTTACGGTCGGAACGGCAACACAGCCAGACAACAATACCAGCAGCAGTGCCGCGCTTACGTTCCACAAAAAACTGTGACGAATCGACATGTTGTTTCCTTATCTTATGCCTCTTGTGCCCAACCGTCGCCCGCTGGAGGCCGGCGCTGCATTAAACCAAAAAAGGGGCCCGAAGGCCCCTGTGGTTTTCGCCGACCGGCGCTCACTTCTTGACCGGGCAGGTGTTGATGCCAATCAGCGAGTACAGCGGGCAGAAATTGAACAGGCCGGTGGCGAGCGGTACCACGCCAATCCAGGCCCATACCGGGCCGCCGAGCAGCGCCCAGGCAATCAGCCCGATACCAGCGCCGATGCGCAGCAGTTTGTCGATGCCACCTACGTTACTTTTCATGATGGTTTCCTCCGTTTGCGGTGCGGCGACCGCCAGATGACCCAGCCGACGACGCTGTTGGCAAACACAGTACGCCCGCCAGCAGTCCCAGCCCCTTGCGCCATATCAAACCGGTCAACCGATGCGCCGCCCCGGCGGGTAGGGATGGGCAATCGGCGTCACCTCGTTTGCCGACTGGGGCGGTGACGTTGACGGGGCATCAGTCTGCTGGTGCATCTGCACGGTTTCCAGCCGCAGCGTGAGCTGCAGCGTCACCGGTTCCGGTTCGCCATTCCGGTCTAACGGCAACCGGGAGCTGACCCCTTGCAGCAGCCAGCGCACCACCACCACGACCAGCATCAGCACCATCATCAGTGCCAGCACGCGATCGAACAGCGTCATGGCGATGCCTTCAACACGTCCTGCAAATTGGTACGCAGACTGCCCTTGTTGCCGAACGGCCAGTCGCCGCCGTATTCGATGTCATCGACCCGCCAGCCTTGCTCGGTCCATACCAGCAACAGTACATCGCGCCACTGCGCCGGTGGCTGGCCGGGCGGCGCGTAGCTCAGCAACACGTCGCAGGCGGCGGCCTCGGCCACCTCCTTGCACGCTTTCACCTCGACACCGGTGGCGCCTTCAAACAGCGAACTGAACAGATCGCCTTGCGCCAGCGGTGGCTGCGGCTCGGTCTGGGCAGCGGCATAGCGCGCTTCGGCCGCATCGGCCTCGGTGAGCAGTTGCAGCAAACCGGCCGAGATCAGCGGCGCCAGTTTTGCCCGGGCTGACGCATCCGGTACGCCGCCGGGCGACAGCGACAGATAGGCTTGATAAAAATCACTGGCGACGGGTTGCGCCGGTGGCGGTGGCGGTTGTTCACAGCCAGCAAGCGCCAGTGCGGCCAGCAGGGCCGGGCCGCAAAACTTGAAGCGTCGTGTCAGCATGGGCGCATCCTCCATTCTGCTGAACAATCTGCACGCATGTTAAGCGCATTGGCTGCGCCCGCTGCGAACCCGACTGCAGTTTTGTTTCGTGCAAAGAAAACTTTTCAACCTGGCACGGGGCGAACGGTCAATCCACTCACACGTACAGCTCGGCCAGATGATCCTGAATATGCAGCCAATGCGCGAGTCGGTACTGCCGCGCATCCAGATTGCCATAAGCAAAGTGTGGCGCGATCGTCGCCGCATGCGTCTCAAACCGCTGCCACGCCGTAATGAGTCGGGAGAGACTTGTATCGGTGTGAGTTTCCTGCGCAAGCGATGGCGCACCGGGAATGGGCTCGGCGAGATGGTGCGTCATCGCACCGGCGGCTGCGAATGCCGAATACGCCAGTGCACCAGCACTGTGCTGAAACCAGGCCGACCTCATTTGCGGATAACCGTCGAGCGAATACTCGATGCTCTGCGCGAGGTGGGCAAACACCTGCGCTGGTGTCCATGTACCACGACTTTGCCAGCCAAGCCCCTGCATTGCGCGCAGCTGCGCGAGCACATCGCGCTCTGCCACTTCCTGCAATCGCCACGTCTGGGCGAGTTTACCGGCGACCACCGTGCCGGCCAGCAGCGTTGCCGAGGTCCACAAAAACCGTCGTCGATTCATGCTCGCTCCTGCCCTCATTTGTACGCGACAAAGTACACCACATCACCAAGCAAATAGTGCAGGCGCTGCCGCGAGTAACGGTTGGTGGCAAGGCCACGGCGCTCATTGAGCTTGGTGTAAACCACACCCGCCACTGCCACGGCTTGGCCGATCAGCACCAGCAACAACAAGGCCAGCATCGGCAACAACGCCAACAGCAAAGGTTGGCTTTTGGTCAGCTGCAGCCATTGGCTCGATAAATCAAAGGCCTTGTCGGCAGCGAAGAAGGTAACGCCGGCCAGTGCGGTGATCAGCCACCACGGTGACGTGCCGAGTTTTGACAGCCAACGCAAGGACAATACCTGAAAGAACAGATGATTGGCCTGATCGAACTCGCGTCGCGCCATGCATTTGTCCAGCGTTTCCTCGACATACTTGACGGTATCCCGCACCTTGTCGATGCGATAACGGCGCAGATAACGCTGCAGCATCGCCCGCTTGGCTTGCGCTACGGTCTTGCAAGCAACGCCACAGATCCGGCTGACGCGCTCACAGGCCAAGCGATTACGATGACGTCGGGCCAAACCCCAGCCAACACCTGTCGCAACGGTGAACAGTGACAGCAAAAAAGCAAACAGTATCCAGTGATAAAAGAGTGCCATGCAGAGCACGAGCGCAAGCAACGCGATAGCGGCCAGCACCAACCAGGCCTTGGCAACCCGCGGCACACCACAGCGCTCGTAGCTCTCAAAGCTGTGCCAATAACGGTTGCTCACCCAAACCGCGTGACGGATCATGACGGCCTCCTTGTCGACTTATGCTTTCACTCTCGGCTGGCGCCCACTCGCGCACGCGAGCCACACCCTGCAACCGCGTCGTTGCCAGGCCAAAGCGCTGGCCGCATTACCTCTGCAAGCCCTGCCACAGTCCGCGCACGGCAAACAGCAAAATGCCGACCGCACTGCAACCGTTCAACAGCCGCAGCCAGAAGGGATTGGTGATCACGCGGCGCACGGCGTGCGCACCAACGACCAGTGCCAATGCCACGGTACCGGTACCGAGCGCTGCAACCAGTGCCAGCCATGCCGGCGCAACGGTGGGCGCCGTCACCGTCAATTGGGTGGCGTAACTGGCAAAGGCCAGCACGGTCAACGGATTGACCAGTGTCAGCAACAAGGTGTTGCGGTAATGATGGCCGACACCGCGCGGCGTTGCCGCCGCCGTCGCTGGCGGGCGCCGCAATTGCCAGAGCATGTGCAGCGCAAACAGCAGCAGCACCAACGCCGCCAGCCCCTGCAACAGCGGTTGATGCGCATTGAGCAAGGGCACCAGCTCGCCAGCGAGCGTGAACGCCGGCAATGCGAACAACAAATCCGCCGACGTTGCGCCCGCCGCACAGGCGAGGCCGGCACGCCAGCCGCTCTGCAGGGCCGTGTTCAGAATCAGCAGCGCAATCGGGCCAATGGCGATGCCGAGCATCAGGCCAAACAGATAGGTTTCCCACAACGGCATGAACAACGACGACCGCGTACGCTTTTGGTTGCGCCAGCCTAGCACAGCGAGCAAGTGCCAGTGCGGCGACGAAAGCGCAGCACGGCGTTCCGTGTGCCGGCAAGAGTCGCTACACAGCGCACCCTTTTGTTCCGCGAGCCGCCCGCCGTGTCAGACACCGAATTGACGCCCGCAGTGCCTGCCCCGTCGCCGGCAACCCACGCCCTCGATCACAACACCACCCGGGCCTGTCCCGCCTGTGGGCATTCGCACAACAGCCCGTACTGCCCGCAATGCGGCCAGCGCCGCAGCAAGCGGCTGGCAACCGGCGCCGTGCTCAGTGCCGCGTTCAACGCCATGTTGTCGCTGGAAGGGCCGTGGCTGCGCACCATCAAGGAGCTGTTGCTGCGGCCGAGTGCCCTGATCCTCGCGTACATCGCCGGCGCCCGCCACCGCTATGTCAATCCGCTGCTGTTCGTGCTCGTCAGCTACTCGTTTTTCTTTTTGCTGAGCCACTGGCTCGGCATCGACCCGTTCGCCGAAGCGGCAGATCTCCATCGGCTCGACCAATCCATCGTGGCCTTCATCACCAACTACTGTGGCCATCTCAGCATCGTGATCGCGTATCCCACAGCGATGTTGATGCGCCGCGTCTGGCCCGGCACCACCACTGCCGAACGTTATGTCGCGCTGCTGTACGCCCAGAGCCTTGCCGGTATCGCCAGCCTGTTGGTATTGCTCAGCGCACCGGTCGTGGGCCGCTACGATATGAACGCCAGCTATCTGGTGTCCCTGCTCGCCGCGCTCTACGCCTATGCCGGCGTTCACCCCTCGCGCTGGCGTTCCTTGCTGATCGGCGTGGTAGCGTCGATTGGCTTCATGGTCATGATGATGGTCATCGCCGTCGTGGTGGGTTTTGTCGCAGGGGCGTTCTTGGGTTTGGCCAAGTAAACCGCTGTAAAGGAAAGACGACTCACATACCGTGCGTAGTGCGAGGCGCTTATCCGCAGCACGCGCGGCATGACGGCAGTCCGGTGAAACCGAATGAGATCTGCCCCGTATGCGAACCGTGACGGGCTCTTGCCACTGTGGCGCCGTGCGCTTTCAGATTGTTTCGGATTTTCCCGAGCTCACGACCTGCGACTGCTCCATCTGCCGGCGCAAGAATGCCTTGATGGTCAAGGTGCATGAAAGTCAGTTCACGCTGCTGGCCGGCGAAGAAGCGTTGACCGCCTACCAGTTCCACACCCACACCGCCACGCATTACTTCTGCCGCATCTGCGGCATCTATCCGTTTCACCGCAAGCGCCTGACGCCGGATTACTACGGCATCAATGTTTTCTGTCTGGAGAATTTCGACCCCACCGGCATTCCGGTACGGGCAACGATTGGCGCCGGTATGGCCTGAGGCCAGCCGTTCGTGATCAAAACGGTGGAAGGCTACGCGAATCGAATTGATGAACCGCGATCGCTCCTCACTTGCGGTCCATCATGGCTCTTGCTGCACCGATAGCCAGGAACAACACAACATTGGCAATCATCACCGCTGCCACACCCGCCTTCATCACGCCAATCACCAGGCCCGAAACCGCCGTCGACATGCCGGCCCATAACCAGCCACGGTAGCGCCCCGTTGACCGGGCTTCTTCCTGCCCGGCCTTGTAAAACGCCACGGCGATCACGCAAGCAACAATAAAGGCAGGATCGTAGAAAATCACCCGAGCACTCCATTCACGCCGGTCAGCGCATGAAGGCCATGAGCGCCGACATCAATCCGGATAATCGAGCATATCGGCACCCGCATCGCCGCACCAGTCCGGTGGGTAGACTCCGGCTTCAACGTATTTGTGAAAAGTGGAATGCGGCCAGTCTTGAACGCGGGTGACCAAGCCGTGTTTGAGCGGGTTCACATGGACATAATCGATATGGGCGCGGAAATCCGCTTCATCGCGGATCAGGTGTTCCCAGTAACGGCGTTGCCAGATGCCGCGTTCACCACGGTTCACACGAACATCAGAGCGCCGTTCGATGGCAGGGAGGGCGCGAGCAAACAGCGTTTTGATTAAGCGGATGCGAAGCGCATAGTCATGGTCGCCAGCTGGCAAGGTCCAGACGCAATGCATATGGTCCGGCAATACAACCCAGGCGTCGATGGTGAACGGATGCAGTTCGTGGACACGTCGAATGACCGTGCGTAGCCGGTCGATTTCCCGGATCAGCAGATCATTGCCATGCCGCTCGAGCAGATTGATGGTGAAAAACCACGTCGCGCCCGGCGCATAGGCCCGTCGATAGTTTGGCATTCCATGCCTCGCAGATTCCGAAACGTAAGGTCAAATCCCGTGTAGGGCGGAACACCCGCAGGGTTTTCCGCCGAATGTGGCGTTAAATCAATATCATGAGCATACCGGCAGGAAACATGCGGCGGAAACGCTTCGCGGTTCCGCCCTACCCCGAGGCGTTAATCCGACGTACGCGCGGTGTGCCATAGAAAAGAAAAATCGGGGCCCCTTCCGCGCCAGCCGGCGATTCGATACCAGCGGCCGGGTGCGCCGGCAGGGATAGCCGGAGCAGCGTTGATAAGGCAGGACGCCGCATCAACGCGTGCCCGTAGCCGATGGTATCGAAGCGACGGGCAGGTGTAGCCGAAGTAACGGAACAATTCTGGCGCGGCTGGGGTGTGCTTTCTT
>JBKBHF010000019.1:0-72256 GCA_046297695.1 Permianibacter sp.
CTTGCTGGGCAACCTGAAAAAATGGTTAAACGGCACCTTCCATGGCATTCGCGCGGCCAAATACGGCCAGCGCTACCTGCGCGAATTTCAATACCGATTCAACCGTCGTTTCTCTTTGTCCGACATGTTCGCCCGGCTGCTGCATATCGCTGCTATTGGCACTCCGCACACCGAGCGTACCATCCGGTTTCTGTCAACTGAGACAGCTACCTAATCAGGTTTTCTTTTATCCCGTGCCGCATCAGGCAGGCGTTACCAAAACCAGGCAAAAACAAACGTCCCCAGCATCGTAAAGGCGATCGCGATCTTGGCGATCAAGCCCAGCATTGTACCGAGCCAGGCCGCGAAACCGACCTGATGCGCCTTCAGCTGATCGCCATGGGTCATCAGCTCGCCAATCACCGCACCGACAAACGGAAACACCAGCAGGCCCCAGAAGCCGACCAGAATGCCGAACACCGAGCCAAGCGTGGCGCCGATGATGGCGGCTTTCGAGGCGCCGGCTTTTTTTGCGCCGAGCGCAGCGGCCACCCAATCGACGACAAACGACAAGGCCATCAACGCAAACAGCCACCAGACCGTGCCGACACCGATGCGTTGGTAATCTTCCAGCCACGCCGCCAGCCACATGCCGGCAAACAGAAATGTGGTGCCGGGCAGCAATGGAAACACGATACCGACCAGACCAATCGCGATCAGGGTGGCGACCGCGGACCAAAGCAAAAACGTCGTCATCAAACGCCCTCAGTGCAATGAATTGGAATTCGCATTACTCCCCTCCTTTTCAAGGAGGGGATTCAAAAAAAACAGCATCACTCATGCAACGATTCAGACTCCTTTTCCCTAGCGAGGTGCCGGTCATGACGAGCAGGAAATCTCCAGCTGCCGGGCCCAGTCCGGCGGCAGCGCTGCGTAGGCCTCGTGTTCCGGCTGCTCAGCAAACGGCTGGCGCAAGATCTGATGCAGTTTCTGCACCTCGGAAAAATCGCCGGCTTGTGCCTTTTCAATTGCGATCTGGGCGAGATGGTTGCGCAGGACATATTTGGGATTATGCCGCTGCTGTATCGCCTGGCGCTGCGCGGCGATGCTGCCTTCGCGCGCCAGCCGTGCCCGCCAGCGGACCAGCCACGCCGCGGCAGCTTCGCGGTCAGCAAACTCATCGAGAAAGCGGCTGTCGCGGGCATCGGCGACATTGCCGAGCTGGCTCAGCGCCCGGAAGCTGCGCGGATAATCGGCGGCGTTGGCGGCCAGCAAACGCAGCAACTCGCTCGTCAGCTCACGGTCATCGTCTTCCGGATGGGTCAGGCCGAGCTTGCCACGCATCAAGGCGGCATAGTGCTCGACGACGAGCGGCTCGTATTCCGCCAACGCTTCACCAAGCACCTCTTTTTCCAGCAATGGCAACAGGGCTTCGGCAAACCGGCACAGGTTCCACAGCGCCACCGTCGGTTGCTCGTCAAAGGCATAACGGCCGCTGTGATCGGAGTGATTGCAAATGTAGCCCGGGTTGTATGCGTCCATGAAGCCGAACGGCCCGTAATCGAGCGTCAAGCCAAGCACCGACATGTTGTCGGTATTCATGACGCCGTGCGCAAACCCGAATGCCTGCCACTGTGCCATCAAGACCGCAGTGCGACGCACCACCTCGCGGAAAAAGCTCAAGCCCGGCAGCTTGTCGTGAACGTGATGCGGGAAATGTTCGGCAATGGTGAAATCGAGCAGCTGCTGCAAAGCGTCGTGCTGACCGGTCATCGCAAAATACTGGAAGCTGCCGAAGCGGGTGTGACTCGGCGCCATCCGGACGACGGTGGCGCCGGTATCCACCGTTTCCCGATAGACTTTTTCCTGCGAGCCGATCACGCACAGCGCGCGCGTGGTCGGGATGCCGAGTGCGTGCATCGCCTCCGAACACAAAAACTCGCGGATGGATGAACGCAACACGGCGCGGCCGTCGCCCATGCGCGAGAACGGCGTCTGGCCGGCTCCTTTCAGATGCAGCTGCCAGATTTCGCCACGGCTGTTGCGCACCTCAGCCAGCAGCAGGGCGCGACCGTCGCCAAGGCGCGGCACATAGACGCCAAACTGGTGGCCGGAATACACCATCGCGCGCGGCTGCCAGCCAGTAATGGACGCGCCGCCGCTGAACAGGAACGGCAGCTCGGGCCGCTCGGCCTCGCTGGCATCCAGATCAATCAAGGCGGCCGCATCGGCGCTGAAGGCGACCAGATGGGGCGAGGCAAGCGGCGTCGGCGCCACCGGCACCGAAAACGGTTCGCCGAGGCGGGCGAAATGCGGCTGGTAATCCAATGCTTCCAGACGGGGCATGACAACGGCCAAGATCAAGACGAGGTGTGCAGTATACGGTCAGTTGCCGACGGCCGCTTTCAAGCCGGCCGGGGCAGTGCGACAATGCCGGTCTGCCCCGTCGCCAGCGAACGCCACCATGCCCATCCCGACCCCGGCCGATCTCGCCACCCTGCAAGCCTTTCTGGTTTCCGACGCCGTCAGCGAAGAGTGTTACGACTATGTCCAGACTCACGGCTTTCTGACGGCGCTGGCGATTTCACCGGTGGCAGTGCCGGAGCACGAATGGCTGGCCGAGATCTTCGTCGAAGAACCGGAATTTGCCGACGACGACGAGCAGCAGCAAATCGAAAGCACGCTGCGCAATCTGGCCGACTACATCGCCCGCGAACTGTACTCCGGCAAACCGCTGCGGCTGCCCTGCCCGCTGCTGCTCGGTGACGATCCGGATGCCGCGCCGCTGCGCGGCTGGGCGCTCGGCTTCATGGATGGCGTCAACCTGCGCGAGGACGCCTGGTTCGAGCCGGACGAAGAAGAAGTCGGAGAACTCCTGCTGCCAATCGCGCTTGCCGCCGGGGTGTTCGAAGACGATCACCTCGATCAAATCTATGAAGACCCGCACCGGCTGCGCACCGTGCTGGCGCAGATCCCGGATTCGATTTCTGAACTCTACCTGCTCTATCGCGAAGAGTAAGCGTTACAGCGTTTCAATCTGAATCAGCTGCTGTTCTGCTTGTCGCAACACCGCTGCGCGATCGGCCGGATCGCGTTTCAACCAGCCACGGACAATCGGTGCCATGCGCTGGTTCTTCAGCCAGCGCTCGGCGTGGCGATCAATGAAATGCCAATACAGGCTGTTGAATGGACAGGCGCGTTCGCCGGTTTTTTCCTTGACCCTGTAATGGCACTGCGCACAGTGGTCGCCCATGCGGTGAATGTAGGCCCCGCCCGACACGTACGGCTTCGAGCCGAGCAAACCACCATCGGCGAACTGGCTCATGCCGCGGGTATTCGGCAGCTCGACCCATTCCAGCGCATCGATGTAAATGCCGAGGTACCAGGCATCGACTTCGTCCGGATCGCAACCGGCGAGCAAGGCAAAATTGCCGGTGATCATCAAGCGCTGGATATGGTGGGCGTAGGCGTTTTGCAGTGAGCCGTGAATGGCTTGCTGCAAACAGCGCATCTTGGTCTCGCCGGTCCAGTACCACCACGGCAGCGACCGCCGGTGCCGCAGCACGTTCTGCGTGCGATATGCCGGCATCTTGGCCCAGTAAACGCCTCGCACGTACTCGCGCCAACCCAGGATCTGCCGGACAAAACCTTCGACCGAAGCCAGCGGATAGCGGCGCGGATCATCGTGGTAGGCAGCGACTGCGGCATCGACCACTTCCTGCGGCGTGATCAGTTTGGCGTTGAGCGCAAACGACAGCCGCGAGTGGAACAGCCACGCTTGGCCGTCAGCGAGTGCATCCTGAAAGCGGCCGAACCACGGCAGGCGATGCGTGATGAAGCTGCGCAAATCGGCCTGTGCCATCCGGCGCGTGGTCGGCCAGAAAAACGCGTCGGCCCTGGGCTCACCGAAATGCGACACGCCGGCATCGACAATCTCCCGCCACAATGCCGACAGATCCTGTTTGCGCCACGGCTCGACCGGAATCGCCGGCTCGCCGTCCCAGCGCTCGCGGTTGTCGGCATCATAGTTCCACTGACCGCCGACCGGCTCGCCGGCCTTGCTGACCAGAACCTGATGACGCTGGCGCAGCTGGCGGTAGAACAACTCCATCCGGTATTGCTTGCTGCCGAAGAACTGCGCGACTGCATCGCGTGCGGTGTAGAAATGCTCGCTGTCGTACACCGTCACCTGCAAACCGGACTCGGCCGAGAGCGTGTGCAATTCCTGATCCAGCCGCCACTCGTCCGGCAGCTGATAAGCCACCGCCTGACAGTGTTGTGCGGCCAGTACCGAGCGCAACAACGCGACGAATGACCGCCGACTCGCCGGCTCGCCAATGCGCACGTAGTGCACGCGGTGGCCGGCATTCTGCAGCGCCTCGGCAAACGCGCGCATGCTGGCAAAAAACGCCAGCAGTTTCTGGGCATGGTGTTTGACGTATTGGCTTTCCTGTTGCAACTCGGCCATGACATACAACACATCATCGCGCCGCTGCCGAAACCAGGAATGGCCGGCATGCAATTGATCACCGAGGATCAGGCGAACTTCACGAATGGCCGTCATCACACGCTTCCGTTGAGGAGATGCCACGCCGACGCCCGCGACAGGCATCGGAGCAGTACTTGACCGCATCCCAGTTTTTCTCCCAGCGCTTGCGCCAGCGGAACGGCCGCTGGCAGACCGGGCAGATTTTTTCCGGCAGATTCGCCTTGGCAACGCCGCGCATGCGCTGATCCCACCGACCATCCGCAGACGACGGCGGCGTCCACGTCGTGCTCAACGGTTCGTCATGCAGCGAACGCTCGACGCCGCTGCTGCGCCAACAGCCAACGTAAACAGAACGGGCCATTACTGGCCCGTTCTGTTTACGTTGGTGACGGCAATCGCGATCACGGCGACGCCGGCTTGTCCGCGTTGCCGGCATTATCGGCAGGCCTTGCCGTGGCATCCGGCTCACCACCCGTTGCCAGCCGGGCCTTGCCCGGTTTGCCCTGCCAGAAACCGCCGACATTCAGCGCCTGCCAGGCATGCTTGATCCAGCGCAGCAAGGCAAAGCTGAGCCAGATCGCCCACAGCAGCATCGCGCCCTTGTACAGCCACATCGGCACCGACAGCACACTGACATGGGGTAGCGCATCGGCACTGTAATCGGCGAACCAGTTCAGCTGATTGCCGTAGGAACCGTTGCCGGTCAACATCATGTCCGGCGATGACAGCAGCGCCGCCGGCACCGAACCGACCAGCACCAGCACGGCGATCACGCTCAGTGCCATCAAGGCGAACTGCTGCAAGTTGAAGCCGCCACCTGTCGGCATCGTCAGCTGCCGTTCGCGCCAGCGCAACACGAGGAACCAGACGACCAACAGCGCCAGCACCCACCATGACACGGTCGACAAGCCGAGCCCGAGCAGCAACCAGTCGCGGAACGACACTGCCGTGAGGCCGCTGCGTGCCAGCACAAACGCCAAAGCAATGAACACCAGCAGCGCACTCCAGTACAGCACCGCCGGGCCGAGCGTCGGGCCGCTGGTATAAAGAATCCAGCGGTTGTCCGGCATTTGCAGCGAGAAACTCAGGTTGGCCGCCGGCACCCCGAGTGCGATCGCCGGCAATTGCTGGCGCAGCGTCGCTTCACTGCTGTCGCGGTAATTTACCAACAGCGTGTGTTCGCCCGGCAGCACCGGCACGGTCAACACACCATCACGCGGACGCACAACCTGATCGCGACCATCGAGTTGCACCTGCAGCACATCGAGGGCCGCGGGCAGCGTGATCACCTGCTCGCCACCTTGCGTTGCCCGGTAGCGCAGCGTCAGCGAACCGGTGGCGCCGCGCTGGCCCTGGGCATGTTGCAGCTGCAGTTGATCGATCGCCAGGGTGGCTCCGGTGACAATCGCCGGTCGCGTGACCGCCACCGTCAACTGCTCGCCGGGGCGCGGCGCGTAGGTTTGCAACCAGTCTTCACCATCGTCATTGGCGATCTGCGGCGTGCCTTGCGTCTGCAGCCGCCACTGATTGTCCGGCGCCAATTGCCAGATCTCGACATAGGGCGCATCGGCCGGGCTCTGCAAGACAAGCGTCTCGGCCCGGGCCAGACTGCTGCTGAAGCGCACGGTCTGCTCGGCCGCGGCAAAATGCAGTTGCACGACACCGTTTTCCACCTTCAGCTGATCGTCCTGCACTGCTTCGCCCGGCAGCAACGGCAACGCTACCGTGAATGCACCGGCGCGCGGAGCCAAACGACGCACCTGCGTTTCGACGCGCCAGGATTCGGCAAACTGCAGCGTGCGCTCGACCTGGACAAACGGCGGCACACTGAGCTGATTGACGCCGTTCGCGCCGGGACGCTCGACGGCGGTTTTGCTGGCGGCGCGGGTCAGCGCCAGCGCGCCGGACGGCAACAGATCGCCCAGCAGGCCGCTTGCCTCCCAACCATCCAGTTCGACCCGAAGCTGGCGCGGTTTCAGCGCAAAATTGAGCGACACCCGATCACTGCCCGGCGCAGTGCCAGTCAATTGCAAACGGTGGCGACCAGCCGGCACCCAGACCGACACGCTGTTGCCGCGCAGACGTGCGACGCTGCGCTCGCCATCGCGGCTGACCTGCGTCGGCAGCCAATCGCCGATACGGCCGGGCACCGGAATCGCGGTTGCGATCACCGCATTGACCTCAAGCGTCAGCGTGATCTGATCGCGCTCGGCGCGCACTTCAGCGGTGCTGAGCTCGGCACAGATCGGCGCGCAAGTCGGCGGCAGGGTCAGCCGCGTTTTCAGTTCATTGAGCAACTCGGCCGACGGCACGGTGGCCTGCGCACGCTCCGGCAATGCGGCGCCTGCGATCAACACGCCCAACAACAGCCACGGCGCCATGACACTGGCGAGTCCGAGTTTCTGCCGCGCCAGTTGCAACGGTGAGCGGCCGCTCAGCTCGCGCACCACACGCAGGAAGAACGCCGCGAAAATGCCGATGGCAAGCAGCACCAGCAACACGCGCACGCTGTAGGGCAACAGCCACAGCGACAGCGTCTGCTCGGCGTCGACCGGGCCGGACCAGCTGAGCTGGTAACGGTGCCAGCGCCAATCCGGAATGCCTTTGCCGGACTGGTTGATCGTGTTGTCGGCATAGGTCTGGTAGATATCGCTTTTGCCGATGCGCGAACCGGTCACTTCAATGCGCTGTTCCATTTCACGCGAGCGCATCGCATCCTCTTCCGCCGATTTGCGTGCCATCGCCTCTGCCATGACCGGCGCCGGCGCTACCGCCGGCATCGCCTGATCATAAATCTCCGGTGCATGGCGATAATCGTAGGCACCGGTTTGCGGCTCCAGTTGCGGATGCAGCAGCGCACTGATTTGCCCGGCCGCAAACGGGATCAGGATCAACACCAGCGCGGCCAGACTGAGCAGCCGGTAACGCTGCAACCAAACCTGGAGTTTGCCGCTGGCGTACCGGCAGGCCAGCAGCGCCAGCGCGGCATTCGGCAGCAGCCACTGCGGCATGTCCGGTTCATGGAACAGAAAGCCGAATGCCAGCAACACCAACAGTGCCCACAGTACGCCATAGAGTTTGTAAACGAGCACCGCGGTCAGCACCAACACGAAGGTATCAAGCAAGTTCCAGCGTTCGATGAAACTGCCCGGTGCCTGATCGACACCGCTTGCCGCCAGCAACCGGTAACCGGGTGGCAGATGCAGCTGAATCTGCGCGCTGTCGAACCGGGTCTGCCAGCCGGTGGCCGGCATGCTGCCATCGCGTTCCAGCTCGCCGCTGGCTTGCAGCGACAGGTAACTGCGACGCAACTCGACCCCGCGCAAGGCATCGGTATCGCCGCTGCTGATCGGCAAGGCCTGGCCGCTGTCACTGACGTGCTGCAGCTGATAAGGCCTCGCCATGTCGAGCCGCCAATCGCGCCGCAAATTGCCATTTACCTGATCGCGAAAACTGTAGGTGCTGCCATCGAAACGCAGCCAGAGATCGCGCTGCAGTTGCAGCGCATTGTCGGTGACCTGACGACCGCGGCTGCGTTCGCTGATGCGCAGGCTGTCGCCGCTTTGCACGCGCAGGGCCGGCAGCTCATGCCATTCGCCCGGCACATCGGCCTGCACCGGATCGATCGGCGCGCCACCTTCGAGACTGGCGGCGCGCAGCGATTCGGCACTTTGCCAGGACCAGATCTGTTCGCTTGGCCACAGGCCATTTTCCGCCGGCAACGACAACGATTCCGGCATCTGCCGGGCGCGGCTGTGCAGGCGCAATTCCCATTCGCCGGCGCGCAGCTGCACCCGCAGCTGTCCGGTTTCATCGAGCCGTGCGGCCAGCTTGCTCTGCATCGCCGTTGGCACAAAATCCGGCAACAACGGCGCACCCAGCAACACTTCCCGGGCACTGCCGGTGGCAGTCAGCTTGAGCACGGTTTCCAGCTGCAGCGGGATGCCATCCTGCAAACGCTGATAGACGCGCAGTTGCAAGCTGTCTTGCACGGTGGCCGGTTTGTCGTCGCTGGCAAGCATCAGGGCGCTGCCATCGCGCTGCACCGCAGTCACCGGTTTGCCATTCAGCATCAGCGAAACCAGCGCGACGCCATCGGGCAGCGGCAGCGCGCCCGGCACTTGCCGCCAGCGGATCTCGCCTTGCAGCGTAATGCGGCCCGGCACCAGCAAGACCTGCGGCTCGCCGCCACGATCCAGCACCGCGACACTGCGGACACCGTCACTGACCGCTCGCGGCCACAGATCGGCACTGCCCGGCAAACGCACCAGCTGCTCCTTGCTGCCGAGCACTTCGATCGGCAGCGTAAAACGCGCGCCACCGGCATCGGCTTGCAGGTTCAGGTTGCCATACCAGACGCAGGCGAAATCGCCCGCTTCGCGACCGTCCTGACCGTGACTGAGTGGGCAACGACGAAACTCTTCGCCGTGCAGCGCCCAGTCCTGCCAATCCTTCAAGGCATTCGGCACGGCAACGTCCGCGGCCTGCGCCGTCAACATCGCACCGAACCACAATACCGGGAACGACAACACCCGGAACGACGACACCGGCAACGACCAACCCGGAAACGACCACAACGCCAGGAACCGCCGCGACAGCCCTGCCATCGCGGTCCGTTTGTTTCGCCAACCCCTGCTCACCATTGCTCTCCTTATCGAGCGTGACGAAGGCGGGACTGCCAATCCCGCTTGCTGACCACGTTTTTGTCTTACGACAGCGTCAGCACCACCTTGCCTATCGATTGACCACTGCGCAAACATTCCAGCGCCTGCGGTGCGTCGGCAAACGCAAAGACATGGCCGACATGCGGCGGCGGCAAGCCCAGCGCGTTCACTTCGGCCAGCAGCGTGGCAAAGAGTTCATGTTGCTGCCACAGCCAGATCAAATTGAAAGCCAACACCGATTTGTTGGCGCTGATCATCGCCAGCGCATCGTAACGCGGCCGACGCCAATACTTGCTGGCCATGGCAAACCAGTTGGGGCGACGCTTGCCCGGCGCGTATTCGGCGGCGCCGAATACCACCAGGCGGCCGGTCGGCGCCAACGCCTCGAACGACGCGCGTTGCACCTCGCCGCCGATGGCATCGAGCACCAGATACAGCGGCCGACCGGCCAGCGTCTGCTGCAACTGCGTGGCAAATGCCGCGTCACGGACGATGATGTCGGCAAACCCCTGTTGCTGCAGAAACGCGCGCTTGCGCGCATCGCTGACGGTGCCAATCACCGGCACGCCGCGCGCCGCGCAGATGCGCATGGCCTGCAAGCCGACGCCGCCGGCAGCGGAATGAATGAGCGTCAGCCGGCCCGGCGCAAACGCGCCCAGATCGCGCAGTGCATACCAAGCGGTGAAGGTTTGCACGAGAAAAGCGGCGCCTTGATGGAACGACCAGCCGGCCGGCAACGCGGCGAGCTGATGCGGCGCGACATCGACATGACTGGCATAGGCGCCAAAGCGGATACAGCCCATGACGCGATCGCCCACCCGCCACGCCGGCGCATCGCTTTCACACACGACGCCGGCAAATTCAAGACCGGGCACAAAGGCGCCGCTCGGCGTCGCCGAATAAAGCCCGGTCAAGGCAAAAATGTCGGCAAAGTTCAAACCGACCGCGCGGACCTCAACCCGGACTTGACCAGCCGGTAGCGGCGGCAACGCCTCGTGCTGCCGTTGCAGCCGCGCCAGATCACCGGCCTTGGGCGTGCGCCACAGCGTTCGTTCGGTGGCCGTCATGGCTCAGCTTTGTCGCGGCCGCCCGGCACCCGGCCAGGCACCGGGCGGCTGCGCCGGCAATTGCCGGTATTCGATTTCGGTGTGGTAATGGACGAGCCCGCGCGCCTGATAATTGTGCAGCGCCGCCGGGTGATCGAGCGTGCAGGTGTGCACGAACACGCGCGTTGCGCCCCAGTCCCAGGCATCGCTGATGCAGCGTGACAACAACCAGCCACCGATGCCGCGGCCCAGATACGCCGGCATCAAACCGAAGTAGGCGATCTCGACACTGCCGTCGTCGTGCTTGTGCAATTCGTAGTAACCGGCCGGCGTGCCGTTGGCATAGCAAACGAAGGTGCGGTGATGCGGCCCGGCAATCGCGCTTTGCCACTGCGCGTAGGTCCATGGCAAGCGATCGACCCAGTACCAGTCGCCGCCGACGGCGGTGTAGAGAAAACGGTTCAGCTCCGGCAGCGGCTCTTTCGCTTCGCGGATCTCGAACGTGGCCGGATCCGGACAGGGTTTGGCGTTCAGGGCGTCGCGCTGCAACATTTGCAGATACAGCACGTCGATGGCTTGGGTGGGCAATTGAGACATGGCCGCTCACAACTGAAATCGGATGCGGCACAGTGTAGCCAGACCTTGGCAGCGACGCACCTGGCGGACGTCACTGCCAACGGAAACGCTCAGGACTTGCTGGCGAGCGCCGCAAGTTCCGCTTCGCTCAGTTTGCGGATCTTGATGCTGAACAGCCCGTAGATGATCGCAATCAGCGGATTGATCAGATTGAAAAAGGCGTACGGCAGATACGCCAGGGTCGGCACACCGAGCGTGCCGGCCATGAAAGCACCACAGGTGTTCCACGGCACCAAGGGCGAGGTGATGGTGCCCGCGTCTTCCAGCGTACGCGACAGATTCTCCGGCGCCAGACCGCGACGCTGGAACTCGGCCTTGTACATGCGGCCCGGCAATACCAGCGAGATGTATTGATCGGCAGCGATGATGTTGATGCCGATGCAGGTCAGCACCGTGGTGACGATCAGCGAACCGGTACCGCGGGCAAACACCAGCACCGATGACACCAGCCGTTGCAGCAAACCGGTGCGCTCGAGCGCTGCGCCGAACACCATCGCACAGATGATGAGCCACACCGTATTGAGCATGCTGGCCATGCCACCGCGCGATAGCAGCGAATCGACGGCGGCATCGCCGGTCGCCGATTTGTAGCCGGAAGCGAGTACCGTCCAGATCCCTTTCAGCAGTTCCATGGCGCCACCGGCTTCGGCGCCGACAAAGCGCAGTATGGCCTCACGCTGGAACAGCACGGCCCACAGCGCACCAACCAGGGCGGCAATGAAAATGGCCGGAAATGCCGGCACTTTCCTGATTGCCATCGCAAACAGGATCAGTACCGGGATCAGCACATACCAGCCGACATCAAACTGACCGGACAGCAGATTCAGGCTGTTGTTGAGTGCCTCGGCGCTGACGGCTTCGGTGTGGGCCTGCAGACCCAGCACGGTAAAAATGCTGAGCGCAATCACGATGCTGGGGGCAGTGGTCCACATCAGATGACGGATATGAGTGAACAGCTCTGCCCCGGCAACGGCAGGCGCCAGATTGGTGGTGTCCGACAACGGCGAGATCTTGTCGCCGAAGTAAGCGCCGGAAACGATGGCACCGGCAGTGATTGCCGGCGACAAACCCAGCGTATGCGATACGCCAATCAAGGCCACACCGACGGTGCCGGCGGTGGTCCACGAGCTGCCAATCGATACCGAAACGATGCAGCAGATGACACACGTTGCGGCGTAAAAAATGGCGGGGTCGAGCAGCATCAGGCCGTAGTAGATCATCGCCGGCACGGTGCCGCTCAAAATGAAGCTGCCGATCAGCGCGCCGACCGCCAGCAGGATCAACACGGCTTTCAGGCTCAGCGAAATGCCGTGAATGAGCCCTTCTTCCAACTCATTCCAGCGATGGCCATTGCGCAGACCGATGATCAAGGCAAGACCGGAAGCGAGCAACAGCGCGATCTGGTTGGCGCCGTAGGAAGAGTCACTGCCGTACAGGCGAACCGAGAAAAACAGCAGAACAATCAGCAGCAACACGGGCAACAGCGCATCAAGCAGGCTGGGCGCGCGCGGGGTGGACGACGACATCCGGGGCATCCTCTTGGAATTATCATCCCCGGGTTCGGCCGGGGTCGGGCGAGTTTACTGGATTTGGCGGCCCGGCCCCAGCGTTGGCGCTGGCATTAGTCCGCTGTCGGACCAGCGCCCAGGTGTTGCTGGCCGCGCTGGCGTGCCAGCTGCAATTGCCGACGGCGTTCGTTGAAACGGCGCTTCTGCTCGTCGGTCAGCTGATCGTGACAGCGCGGGCAGCAGAAATCGGCTTCGTATTTGTCCGACTGCCGATCCGCCGCCGACACCGGACCGCGGCAGGCCGGACAAAACACGTAATCGGCCGGCTGCAGGGCGTGATCGACCGCGACCCGGTTGTCGAAGACAAAACAATCGCCGCGCCAACGACTTTGCTCGACCGGTACTTTCTCGATGTAGTTCAGGATGCCGCCCTTGAGGTGGTACACCTCCTCGAAGCCTTGCGCGAGCAGGTAGGCACTGGCTTTCTCGCAGCGGATGCCGCCCGTGCAGAACATCGCGACTTTCTTGTGCTTACCCGGATCGAGGTTTTGTTTCACCCACACGGGAAATTCGCGGAAACTGCGGGTATTCGGGTCCAGTGCCCGGTCGAAACTGCCGATGGCATATTCGTAATCGTTGCGGGTATCGAGCACGACCACATCATCACGCGCAATCAGCTCGTTCCACGCCGCCGGCTCGACATAGGTGCCGACCCGCTTGTTCGGATCAATATCCGGCACCCCCATGGTGACGATTTCTTTTTTCAGCTTGATCTTGAGCCGGAAGAACGGATTGCGTTCCGCCAGCGACTCCTTGTGCTCCAGATCGGCAAACTCGGCATGGTCGCGCAACCAGCCGAGCAAAGCGTCGATGCCGGCGCGGGAGCCGGCGACCGTGCCATTGATGCCTTCATGGGCGAGCAGCAAGCTGCCGCGAATGTCGTGAGCCTGACAGATTTGGTACAGACGTTCTTGCCATTGCCGAAGCGGTTCCTGCGCCTCCATCGACGGCGCGAGTGTCACAAATTTATACAGTGCAGCAACCACTACCATGGCAAAAGGCTCACAGACCTCAGGGACACCGTATTATCCGGGATTCGGCTTTGGCGGGCCAGCGTCGCTCCGCAAAGCCGCTAAAATGGCGGGGTTGGCAGCGCTTCTCTGGTGGCACGGATGGCCATGCGGCCGCCCTCCCCTTCAGCCAGTCAAGGAACGATGGCGTAAATGTTGCAGATCAATGTGAGCCCGGTTACGTCGCGCTCCCCGCACGCCAACATGCTTTCGGGCCCCCGCCTACCGGGGCACAAGGAGAAGTTGATGCCGCTCCAGCTCACCGATCAGGACAAGGACTTTGTCTGGCAGGTGGTGATGCGCGCCAGTGAACGTTTCGGCGGTCACGCGCAGATGTTCAGTAATCCACTCGAATTCGACGATGTCGGCGGCCGCATCCGCTTTCATTGGCCGGACTGGATGCAGGAAATCCGCACTTACATCATCGCCAAATACGGCGAGAAAGATGCCCAGTCGCTGTTGCTGGATGTGTTCACCGAAGTGATGTCGCGCGATCAGTTCGAACGCCGTCAGCAGTTGTACCTGCAGGAAGAACGGCTCGGCCAGAATCAGGCGGTGTGGCGCTGATCGCAAATCCGCCGTGGCGGCAACGTTGCCAGCCATGCGAAAAGGGTGTCAGACTGACCTCACGTTGATGCAGTGGACACCCCACACCATGACCGAAGCCGGTTCGGTAGAGGATTTGCTGGCGGAAATCCGCCTGTTGCTGCAGTTTCCCCGTCATTCCCGATTGGCCGGTCTCAAGCTGCATCGCGATGCCGAGCCCGCCTTGCATCAAGCCGCCGAGCGGCTGTACAGCAAAGGCTTGATCAGTCAGGTCGATGGCGGTTATTTGACCGACCGCGGTATCGAAGCGGCCAATTACGCCCAGCTGCTGACGGATGCCCTGCAGCCGACCATGCACTGATCCGCCCACCTCGCTCGCCCTACCACGTCAGCCGCTTTGCGCCGCCCGCTTGGTGCCTTGGTGCAAAGCGCGCGCCGATTGCACCAAGCGGCCGCCGCTTCCGTATACTGTCGCGCCTTTTTTCCGCCTAGACGAGGAAGCCTATGCCGGCCCTGACTGACGCCGCCCTGAAGCAATTGTTCACCGACGCGCGCACCCACAACGCCTGGCGCGATCAACCGGTTGAGGACGCGCTGTTGCAGCAGCTGTACGACCTGGTCAAATGGGGCCCGACCGCCGCCAACACCTGCCCGCTGCGCATCGTTTTCGTCAAATCCAAAGAGGCCAAGGAAAAATTGCGGCCCTGCCTGTCGGCAGGCAACGTCGACAAGACCATGGCAGCACCAGTCACCGCCATTCTGGCTTGGGACAACGCGTTCTATGACCAGTTACCGAAGCTGTTTCCAAACAATCTCGATGCGCGCAACTGGTATGCTGGCAAAGAAAAAGCCATTTATGAAAATGCTTTCCGCGGCAGCACGCTGCAAGGTGGTTATTTCATTCTGGCGGCACGCGCGCTCGGCCTCGATTGCGGTCCGATGGGTGGCTTCAACGCCGACAAGATCAACGCCACGTTCTTCGCCGACAGCAACTGGAGAGTGAACTTCCTGTGCAACCTCGGGTATGGCGACCCGAGTGGTGTGTTTCCGCGCAACCCACGGCTCGACTTTTCCGAGGCCTGCCGCATTGAGTGATGTGGTCGACGCCACTGGGAGCTATCGCAACAAAAAGGGACGCATTCGCGTCCCTTTTTGTTTTCCACGTTGTTGCGCGCTCAGGCGCCGCCACTTTGCAACCGCGGAAAACTCGGCATGGCCTGTTTCAGCATCGGCGTCAACACCGCCTCAGGCACCGGTGGGCTGAACAGATAGCCTTGCACTTCTTCACAATCATGCGCCAGCAAAAACTCAAACTGTTCACGAGTCTCAACGCCTTCGGCGATCACCATCAGGCGCAGGCTGCGTGCCATTGACAAAATGGCCAGCGTGATGGCGGTGTCGTCGGTATTGCGGTTGACCTCATCGATGAAGCTGCGGTCAATCTTGAGGCCGTCGAGCGGGAACCGGCGCAGGTAACTGAGCGAGGAATAGCCGGTGCCAAAATCATCGATCACCAGTTTGAAACCGAGTGCTTTGAGCTTTTTCAACTGATTGGTTGCGCTCTCGACATCGCGCATCAGCAGCGACTCGGTCAGCTCCAGCTCCAGCCACTCCGGCGGGACATGGTGCGCGTCGGCAATGCGGGCGATCTGTTCCGCCAGATCCACCTGACGGAACTGCACCGCCGAAATGTTGACGGCTACGCGCAACGGGCCGATGCCCTGCTTGCGCCATTCGGCCAACTGCCGGGTTGCCCGCTCAATGACCCACTGACCGATCGGCACGATCAGACCGGTGCTTTCCGCGATGGGAATGAATTCTGCCGGCGAGATCGAGCCCATCACCGGATGCTTCCAGCGCAACAGGGCTTCGACACCAACGATGCGTTTGCTGATCGTGTCGATCTGCGGCTGGTAATACAGTTCGAGCTGGTTGTATTGCAGCGCTTCCCGCAGCTCGGTGGCGAGGCTCAGCCGACGCAGTGACAGCGCGTTCATGTCCGGCTGATAAAACTGATAGGTGTTGCGGCCGAGCTCCTTGGCCTTGTACATGGCCGTGTCGGCGTTGCGCATCAGGGTGTGGACATCACGGCCATCGGTCGGGAACACGGCAACGCCGATGGATACCGTGGTGCTGACCACGTAACCGCCGATGTGAAACGCCTCCGCAAACGCCGAGATGATCTTGTTCAACACCGTGATCACGTTCAGATCGTCGTGCAGTTCTTCCAGCACCAGCACAAACTCGTCACCGCCCAGACGTGACAGCGTGTCACCCCGGCGCAGGCATTCGTGCAGCCGGGTCGCCGCCGCTTTCAGCAAATCGTCACCGATGGCGTGCCCAAGCGAATCGTTCACTTCCTTGAAGTGATCCAGATCGAGGAAAATCACCGCCACCCGATCGTGTTCGCGGCTGGCGCGCATCAGCGCATTGGCGATCCGATCCATGCACAGCGAGCGGTTCGGCAGATCGGTCAGGCCATCATAATTGGCGAGGTGATGCAGTTCCTGCACCGCCTGCTCCAAGGTCTCCTTGGAGTCGCGCAGCGCCCCTTCGGCCCGATCGCGCGCCTGCTCACGCTCGCCGATGACATCCAGCATGTGATTGAAGCCGCGGGCCAGGCGGGCGATTTCATCGTCACCATCGACCGGGGCCCGCAAACTGAAATCATTGCGAGCTGAGACCTGACTGGTCAGTTTGGCCAGATTCAGAATCGGCGCCGACACATATCGTTGCAAGCGCAACGCCAGCAGGAACGACACCAGAATCAGGGCGCCACCGATCAGGAACAGCACCAGCAGACTCTGGCGGGTGGCTGTGTTCAGTTCCCGCAGCGATACCTGCAGTTGCAGATAGCCGAGTGGCGCGCCGGGCTCGCTGCCAATGGTCTGGGTCAAGATCAGCTGCTCGGACTGCAACTGCATGGCGTTGCGCACCGGCAAGGGCAAGGTCTCCGGCAACCCGGCACGGCTGCCGCGCATGACCGTGGCGAACAAACTGCCATTGGCACCGTAGACCGACGCCTGAAGCAAAGTCGGCAACTGGCCCTTGTTCAAGACGTCGAGCACGGCGCTGCGATCATCAAACGTCAGCGCCGCTTCGCTGTACAAGGCCATCAAGCGGGCTTGCGCCGAGACGTTGTCGATCAGGGCATCGCGAGCATTGCGCTGCTGATAGAAACCGAGCGCGATGAGCCCCAAGCCGATGGCGAGCGACGAGACCAGCACAATGATGCCGACCAACTTGGCGCGCAAACTCAGGGAGCGCATCATCTGGCCCCCTTTTGCCGCACCACGCGGGCAATTTTCAGCAAGTGGGAAGAGACCGTCAGACCGGACTGCTGGGTCGCATCAACGTTGATCTCGAAACGCAGGTAACCGTCTTCTTCGAAGATATTGATATGGCTGCCGGCCTCGGCAAACCCGGGACTGGCGCTGACCACCAGGGTGTGAGCAAGGCGGGCCTGCTCCAGCAGCGTATCGCGCATGGCAGTTGGCGCCTTGCCGAAGAACAGCAGATCGCAGAGTGACGGCGGCGGCGCTGCAGTCAAGGCATGGACACGAACGGCTTTGCCCTTGATCGCCTGCTTGGCGTACAACGTGTTCAGCAGCGTGGCAAAGTCGGCGTCGGCGAGCACACAGAGTTCAAACGGCACCGTGCTGTCATGGACACGATGCGCCGCCGGCCACTCGACAAACCGGGTAAACCGCTCCAACCAGACGCCGCGCAAGCTGTTGGCATCGACCGGCAGGTCAGCCGCTTCCACCGCCGGGCTCGTTGGCAACAGCAGCAGGAACGACACCAGCGTTGCATGCACGCCGAACCAGCGGCGCCACGTATTCACGCGGTGTTCCCCCTATCAATGAGCGACGGTCGTGGCACCAGTGTAGAAGTGCGGCCTAGCTTCGCCAAGTCGACCAGCATGGCACTCAGCTGCTGCTGCGCAGCGGCCAAGTCAGGGTGAAACGGGCGCCACCGAGCGGGCTGTCATCAACACTGATGCTGCCGCCGTGCCGCTCACTGATCCCGCGCACAATCGCCAGGCCAAGGCCGGCACCACCGGAATCACGCGAACGGCTCGGATCCAGCCGCGCGAACGGCTCGAAAATGCGCTCACGCTGGTCTGGCGGCACCCCGGGACCGTCGTCATCGACGATGAGGCAGAACTGGTCCTCGCGCCGGCCAACACTGACCTCGACCACGCTGTGGGCAAAACACGCGGCATTGCGTACCAGATTGGTCAGGGCGCGATGGAACAACCGGTTGTCGACCACCACCTTGCTTGGGGCATCGGCGGTCGGCACGCTGCGAAAGGCTACCGCCGGGTACAGCGTCTTGGTCTTGGTCAGCACGTCGTCGATGACGGGCAGAAGTTCCGTCTCACTGAGTTCCAGCCGCTGGGCGCCGTGCTGCAGACGGGCGTAGGTCAGCAGCTCACGCACCAAACCGTCGAGTTCGGCGATGGCGCTTTCCATGTCCCGCGACAACTGCTTGCGCTGGCCCGGACTCTCCGAGTGCTCCAGCATTTCCAGGGCAAAGCTGACCCGCGCCAGCGGCGCCCGGCATTCGTGTGCCACCGCATGCAGCAGTTCCCGCTGTTCGCTGATCATCTGCTGACGCTGGCGGATCAGTTGTTCGGCGCGGCTTGCCATGGCGTTGACCGAACGCACGGCCGGACCGTAGGCATCGGAAGCGTCGTCCGGAATGTGGCGAGCAGTGCCATCGGCCAGAAACGCCGTGGTCGCCCGTTCGATGGCGATACCGCGCCGGTGCTGCTGGTACAGCAGCAGGAACAGGATGGCGGAGTTGAAGCCGCCCCAAAGCAGGATGCCGATGATGTTGTCGAGCGCCGTCAGCGTCATCAGACCCGGCAACGGCCCGATTTCCAGCACCGTGCTGTTGTCTTTCAGCACCATGTAGGCAAAGGCGCCGCCCGGGAAGGTGAAGTCGTAGCCGACCTGGTTATCGAACACGCCGAGGTTCTGCCAGGCCATGGGCGGCAACAACTGGACATTCGACAGCCGCGACGGCACGCCCCAACGCTGGTGCACGGTCCGGGCCGCCTCTTCCCATTGGGCTTCCGGCAGGATCTCGAAACGGGGCAATTCGGCGGTGATGATGGCGTGCGCTTCCTCGCGGACCCGGCGCAGCTGGTAGTTCTCAATCAAATAGACGTTGAGCCAACCGAACGCGAAATACGCGAGCGCATTGGCAACCGCCAGCAAACCAAGCCAACGCAGAAAAGTTCGGGTCATGTGCACGCTTCCAAGAAACCGGTGTTGCTACCCGGGCTGGCAGGTGCACAGACGAGGCTGACGAGCAGCTTTCAGCATCCGTGCCGGTGGGACAGGCCAGCCGCGACTGGCCCAGTGCAGACACGCCCGTCAGAACGGGCGTGGCGGGTCAGCGTGCAGCAAACAGATAACCACTGCCACGGACCGTCTTGATGATCTGCGGCGAGCGGGGGTCATCGCCTATCTTCTTGCGGATACGTGAAATGCGCAAGTCTATGGTCCGATCAACGCCGTCGTATTCGACCCGGAAAATACGCTGATGGATCTCCTCCCGGCTCAAAACCTCGCCGGCGTGCTGGCCGAGCAGCCAGAGCAGATCGAACTCGGCGGTGGTCAGATCCAGCACGACGCCGTCGCGGGTCGCCTGACGCTGGCCTTGATCCAGCACGATGTCGCCAACGTTCAAGCGCCGGTTGCCGGCTGGTTTGCCGATGGCATTGGCGTTGTCGAGTTCGGATTCGTCAAACCGCCGCAACAGCGCCCGGATATGAGCCAGCAGCAAGCGCGGCTTGATTGGTTTGCCGAGGTAATCGTCGGCACCGAGCTCTAGACCGGCGACTTCGTCGATGTCGTCATTGAGCGCCGTCAGCATGATGATGGGGCCGCTGTACTTCGGCCGCACCGCCCGGCAAACCGCCAAGCCATCGGCGCCCGGCAACATGATGTCGAGCACCACCAGCCGCGGCTGCTCCTTGAGAATGCGCTCGATCGCGGTATCGCCGCGATGCTCGACCTCGACCAGATAGCCGTTCTCACGCAAAAAAGCGGCGACCAGCTCGGTCAGCTTGGTATCGTCGTCGACCAGCAACAGATTGGGATTTTCCGGCATGTCGTTCAGGAGCACGGGAGTAACCTGCGGAGATGAAGGATTATGACGCAAAACGGGTCATCCATTGAACCCGGCCAGCCGCGCAGAGCGTCCGGCCCGCGCAGTGTGAGCCGACGCCGATCGACACTCCAGTAGGAAATCGTCGTGCTTTGGTATCAATTTGTAGGGCTCGTCGGGCCGGCTGAAACGCCTGTTCGTGCCCGGTTCCGGCCCCAAAAAAGCGGCGGTCCCAGACTGGGGACCGCCGCCTGGCGTTAGCCGGTCACAGGGCTCGGTCTACGGCTGGCGGCCTTTGACCTCACGCTCCATCAGCTTGTAGATGCGCCGGTATTCGTCGAGCCAGCTTTCCGGCTCGCGGAAGCCGTGCGGCTCGATCGGATAGACGGCCAGATCGAAATTCGGGTTCTTGAGTTCGATCAACCGCTGCACCAGCCGGACGCTGTCCTGGAAGAACACGTTGTCGTCGAGCATGCCGGTGCAGATCAGCAGCGGCCGCTTGAGCGCCGCGGCGAACTCGATCGGCGAGCTGCGGGCATAGGCATCCGGGTCGACCTGCGGCGTATTCAGGATGTTCGCGGTATAGCCATGGTTGTAATGCGCCCAGTCGGTCACCGGCCGCAGCGCAGCGCCGGCGGCAAACACCTCCGGCGCCTTGAACAGCGCCATGAAGGTCATGAAGCCGCCGTACGAACCGCCGTAAATGCCGACCCGGTTGCGATCGACATTGGCGTTTTCGACCAGCCAGTCGATGCCGTCGAGATAATCCTCGAGTTCCGGCGTGCCCATGCGCTGATAGATCGCGGTGCGCCAGTCACGGCCATAACCCTCGGACGCGCGGTAATCCATGTCGATGACGACATAGCCCTGTTTCAGCAACAGGTTGTGGAACATGTATTCACGGAAATAGACCGACCAGCCGTGATGGGCGTTCTGCAAATAGCCGGCGCCATGCACGAACATCACCGCCGGTTTGCGTTCGCCTTGGGCGGTATTGGCATCGCGATAGACGCGCGAATAAATCGGCGCCGCCCCGTGTTTCGACGGTACCGCGACGATCTCCGGCTTGACCCAGTCAATCGCCGCAAATTCCTTGCTGACGGTAGCGGTCAGCTGTTTTGGCCTGGCGCCCGGGCTCGCCGCCTGGACAAACAATTCCGGCGGCTGAGTGGTCTTGGAATGAAGCAGCAGCAGTTTGTCGTCGGTCGGTGCCAGCTGGAATTCGATGCCGCCGTTCAGATCGGTGAGCGCCTGCTTCTGCTTGCCATCGGCGCTGATCCGATAGACCTCGTGTATGCCCGGGTGCTTCTCATTGCCACGGTAATAGAACCAGGCACCGTCACGACTCGGCTGCACCCGGTTGACCTCGAACCTGCCGCTGGTCAGCTGCTTGCTGTTACCGTTGCGTTGCAGATACAGGTGGCTGTAACCGCTTTCTTCCGACAGATACCAGAAGCCCTGTTCATCCGGCTGCCAGCCAAATTCGTTGAACTCGCTGTCATTGACCCAGGCGTTGTCGGTCAGTCGGTGCAGCAGCTGGACACTGGCGTCGGCGAGCTTCACTTCGACCAGCCAGCGATCCTTGTTGTCATAGCTGAACAGGTTGAGCGCGACGCGCTTGCCACGCGCGCTCCAGCGCACGCCTTTTTCGCCGTTTGACCAATCGTCGTGGACATAGACGGCGCGCGGCGTTGTCGGCTTCGGCGCCTCCTTGCCCTCCCGCTTGGCGACTTCGGCTTTCAGCGCCAGCAGCGGATCGTCGTTGATGCCCGGCAAAGTCGCGAAGCTCAGCGCGGTCTTGCTGTTGCTGCGCAAATCGATCAGGAACAGCGCTTCATCGTCCGGTTGATCGGTACCGACCTTGCTGCGCACGTCGTCGACTTTGACGTAACCGTCGGCGCTGACATAATGCGGCATCTTGTCGGCACGGCCATCACGTTTTGGTGCCACGGTGCCGACAATCAGGTAACGACCGTCCGGCGACAGGCTGACCGTTTTCAGTTCGCGGTTCTTGCCGAGATAAATCGGCATCGGCACGCTGCCGGGCTGGGCCGCCAAAACTTTCTGACGCGCCTCACGCTCGGCTTTGCGCTGTTCGCGCAGTTTGATGATGTCGAACAAGCGAGACTGCTGCGCCGTCAGATAATCCGCTTCGTCCTTTTCCGCGTCCGGGTCATCATCGGTTTTCAGCGTCGCCAGCACACGCTGGCTGCCATCGGCCAGATGGATCAGCAGCACCCGGTTGTCATCGCGCAGCGCGACGGCCTCGTTACCGACAAAAGTCAGCAACTCACCGGCATCACCGGTAACCAACAGCTGGCGGCGCTTGCTGCCCTGCTGGACGAACAGGTTGCCACTGCGGATCCACGCCACCAGGTTGCGATCGGCGGAGAAAATCCGGTCATCGGTTTCGGCCAACACCAGCTCGGCCGGACTCAGCAGCGTCGGGCTGCCCCCCGCGGCACTGATCCGATACAGATCACGCAGCTCACTGCCTGCCGCTTTCTGCTGGAAAAAAATCTGTTTGCCGTCGGCGCTGAAATACGGCTGCTCCGGTGAGCGGGCGATCCAGTCCGGATGCGCCATGATCTGTTCCATGGTCAGGTCCGGTGCCGCCACTGCCGGCAGACTGAGCCCTGCTGCCAGTATCAGGCCGGCAAGCGGCCGCAAAAGTCGTGCGTTCATCGTTATTGTCCCAGCAGGTGTTGACGAATGAAGGTAACGGCCGCCGCCTGATAAAACTCGCGGTTGGCTTTCTTGGCAAAACCGTGGCCCTCGTCCTTGGCGAGCAAATACCAGACGTCGCCCGTGTTGGCGCGTAGATTGTTAGCGCGTACCTTGGCGACGATCTGCTCGGCTTCCGAGGCCGGTACTCGCGGATCGTTCAGGCCCTGCACCACAAACAAGGGCTTGCTGATCTTGTCGGCATTGTTCAGCGGCGCGATTTTCTCCATGAATTCGCGCATGGTCGGATCGCGCTCGTCGCCGTACTCAACCCGGCGCAGATCGGCGCGATAGCCTTTGGTATTGGTCAGGAACGTGACGAAGTGGCTGATGCCAACGATGTCGATCCCGCCTTTCAATCGATCGTTGTAATGCACCATGGACGCCAGCGTCATGTAGCCGCCATACGAGCCGCCCATCACCAGCACCCGGTCCTTGTCCAAATCCGGCTGGGTCGCGATCCAATCGAGCAAGGCACCGATGTCCTTGACCGCATCTTCCCGCTTGAAGCCGTTGTCGAGCTCCAGATAAGTCTTGCCGTAGCCGCTGGAGCCACGCACATTGGGCGCGATGAAGGCGACCCCGAGTTCGGTACTGAGATACTGCGCAAACTCGGAGAAGAACGGCCGGTACTGCCCTTCCGGGCCACCATGAATGTTGATCACCACCGGCAGTTTGCCGTTTGCCGTTTTCGGCTTGTAGACAAACGCCGGGATCTGGCGCGGCGCTCCGTTATGCTGATCAAAACTCGGGTAATGGATCAGGCTTGGCAGCACAAACTGGCTGGCATCCAGACCGCCAATTTCGCTCTCGGTCCAGCGGGTCATGGTGCCGGTCTTGAGGCTGTATACGTAGACATCCGAGGGCGCATTCGCGGCGGAAAAACTCAGCGCGAGCTGCTGGCTGTCCGGACTGAACTGCAAACCATTGACGACCGCCGGTGGCAGTTGTGGTGCTTTCAGCGCCTTGCGGCTGGCGACGTCCAGCAGCCGGACTTCATCACTGCCACCGACATTGACCGTGTACGCCAGCGTGCTGCCGTCTGTGGACAAGGCAATGCTGCCGACATCCCAGTTCAGATCCGGGGTCAGCGTGTGCAAACGGCCGCGCTCGAAATCGTAGTAAGCCAGTTGCTGGAATTCGCTGCCGGCATCCAGAGTCAGGAACAAACCGGTGGCCTCTTTGTTGAACAGCGCCTCGCCGTAAGAGACGCGGCCGGCACCAATGTTCAGCGACGTGGCCTGGCCACTGGCGAGATCCAGCAGGAACAAGCGCGACTCGGTCGCCGAGACATACTGCAGCAGTAGCGCTTTGCTTTCGTCGGCGCTGATGTCGAGCGTGCTGAACGAGCCTTTGCTGTCATACAGGCGCTGTTCGCTGTCACTGGCGATGTCATAGCGATAGATATCGAAATCGATACCGTTGCGTTTGCTGCTCGAATACAGGAAGAAGCGACCGCTCGGTGACCAGCGCGCCGATTGGTTGCGCGCCTGGCCATCGGTCAGCAAGCGAGTCTTGCCGGTCGCGGTTTCGAAAAAATAGAGCTGGTAGCTTTCGTCGCCGCCGTTGTCGCGACTGAACAGAAAACCGCGGCTGTCCTTGCCCGGCTGAAAATCACCGCCGCCTACCGGCTCGGCAAAAAACGTCAGCTGTTTGCGCGCGCCCAGCGGCTGCTGCACCAGATGCAGCTGCAGCGTTTCGGCAAAGCGGGTGCGAATCAGCAGCTGGCGGCTGTCCGGACTCCAGCTCGCTAGCGTGGCACTGCGGGTGTTGCTGTACTGCTGCAGGCGGGCCTGAACGACTTCCGGGATCGCCGGAATATTCTCCAGCACCAGCTGGCCTTGCTCACGTCGCACCACCTCGGCCGCCGGCACCGACGACCACAACAGAAAAATGCCGGCAAGGACTTTGCCGAATGAATGGACTGCCACAACACCACCGCTTGCCAATCAGGGAACCGCGCGATGGTAGCAACGCCTCCGGACAGGGCCAAGCCAAATGCTACCGCTGTGGATGTATCAAGTTATGTCCTGAGCGGGCTGCCGATGGTACTGATGTTGGCAGTGACAGCGAGCGCCCAGTCACAGCCCGCCCGCCGCACAGCGAATGGGCCGCGGACCGCGCCAGCGGCACGCTTCGCGGTCAGCCCCGGCCGGCAACGCCATCAGATAACGGGCGATGGCGATGCTGTCGGCCTCGGTCAGATAGCGACCGGCATGATCGACAAACTCGCGCATTTCGTAGCGCGCCTTGGCGCCCATGTCGGAGCGGCCATGCCGCAGGTAGTGGCCGAGCTCCGCGACCTCCCACGCCGCTATGCCGTCGGCGTGCGGCGTCAGATTGCTGGCCCAGTGACCACTCGGCAGATGCGCGCCGCGCAACCAGAGCCGGTGCCGGGTGCCGCCGAGCGCATCGCGGCGGCTGTGGCATTCACCGCAGTGACTGACCGCTTCAACCAGATAGGCCCCGCGCTGCAATTCGGCATCATCCGGCCGCGGCAGCGCTGTCCATTCCGGTTGCAGATAAAGCTGTTGCCACAGCGGCAACAGCGCGTCGAGTCGCGCCAGACCGCGCGCTTGCTGGCGCCGGCGCGGCTGGTGCACCGGCGCCAGCTGATCGAGATAGCGTTTGATGGCGCGCACATCCGCCTCACTCATGCGGCTGTAGCTGGTGTACGGAAACACCGGATAGTAACGCCTGCCGTCCGGCGCAATGCCATGCTGCATCGCGCGTTGAAAATCGGCATCGGACCAGCCGCCAATACCGGTGGTGTGATCAGGCGTGATGTTGGGCGGAAAAAATTCACCGAATGGCGTTGCAATGCCAGCGCCGCCAGCCAGATACGCGCCACCACGCGCATGATCGGTATGGCAGGCATGGCAGCCGGCAATCAGGGTCAGGTAGCGGCCGCGCTGCAACTCGGGCGCATTCGATTGCAGCGCGGGCGGTTCGCCCGCCTGTGCGCCAGTGAGGCACACGACCGTGAGCAGCAGGCTCGCGCACCAGCGCCGGATCATGGTGCTGACGGTTCGCGCTTGATACGCCGTAGCAAATCGTGCGGGCATTGCCACGACAAAGGTGTCTCGGCCATCGCCGCACTCAGCCGAAATACAGGCGTTCAATGTCCGCCAGCACATCGGCGCGCGGCAACTCGCGGATCGGTTGGTAGTTGTCGAGGTTTTCCAGCGTCAGGTTCCATTCCGACAACAAATCTGCCAGGGCATCGGCGCGGTGATGCAAATATTGCAGCTGCGCCAGACTGTCGGTATCGCCTTGAAACGCCGGCAAGGTCGCCAAACGGATACCGAGATCGGTGCCGGGCATTTCGCGCTCATAGGCGTGCAACCGCGCTTCGGTGCGCTCAACGACCAGCTGGAAGAATTTCAGCTTGGTGGCGAGACTCACCTGGGAAAAATCGTCCAGTTCACCAAACGGCGAGAAATCCAGACCGAACAGAATCGCCCGGTCCTTTTCCTTGTCACTGCCACGTACCGCGACGCTGGCACTGCGCTCGCTGTCACGCATGATCGCCAGCGCCCCGAACATCTCGCCCGGTTGGATGTAGCCGACGACTTTGCCGCCGTCGTCCGCCTGTACCGCCAACTGGCCCTTGAGCAGGAAATAGCACCAGGAGTCGAACTCGCCCTTGCGCATGATGAGTTCGCCCGGATCGGCCAGCAGCAAACGGGTGTGCGGCAACAAGCGCTCCAGCTCGGCCGGCGCGTCTTCCGCCAGTTCACGAAAGAACGGCAAGCCGAGCAAAACCGGCTGCAATTTGTCCCGCGGAAAGCGGCTGGCAATCAGACTGTGCACGCAAACCTCAACCATTCATCGGAAATTCGTCGCCAAGGGCGACATGATGCCAGACCTGCGCACGACGGCGAAATGACGTGTTCAGGTGACCCGGACACGACTGACCAGTTGCCGCAGCAAAGGCGGGCACAACTGCTTCAAGTAAACGCCAAAAATTTCCTTTCCGCCAACCCACAGTTCCGCCTGCTGCTTCTGCATGGCCTTGACGATGGCCGCGGCACAGCTCGCTGGCGCCATGCCACGCAGCTGGCCCGGATCCATGTGGCCTTGCGGCGTGCCGTCGCCTTTGAGCGCGGCCAGCGAAAACGGCGTGTTGATATAGCCCGGACACACCGTCAGCACATGCACCGGACTACCGTGCAACTCGGCGCGCAAGGCATCCATGAACGCCACCACCGCGTGTTTGGATGCGCAATACGCCGACCGGCGCGGCGTCGCGAATTTGCCCATGACACTGGCCACCGACACCACCATGGCCTGCGGGCGTTGCAGCAGCTGTGGCAACACCGCGCGGGTCAATTCGGCAACCGCCAGATAATTCAGCGTCAGGATCTGGCGCTCAACGGCCAGCGAGGTTTCGAGCACACTGGCGCGCTGGCCGATGCCGGCATTGTTGATCAGGATATCGACCGGACCGTGCTCGGCCAGCACCGCCGCGGCGCCGACGGCGATGTCATCAACGGCCGACAAATCCATCGGCACGAGCTGATGGCGCTGCGGTTCGCTACAGCGGGCGCGCACAGCCGCCAGCTTTTCAACCGAACGCGCCGTCAGCAGCAAGCGGCAACCGGCTGCCGACAGCGCGATGGCGAGCGCTTCACCAATGCCGGATGACGCGCCGGTCAGCCACACCGTCTTGCCGCTCAGGTTGAACGTGCTCATTCGCTGGCGAACGCTTTCTTGCACTGCGGACTGGCGTTGGCGGAATCTTCCAGCATTTCAATGTCGGCCGTGTCACGCAGACGCAGGGTCAGCGGAATCGACACTTCCGAGTGGAAGCGATAACCGATTTGTGCACCGGCCATGCTGACTTCCACCGACGATGGCCTTGTCGAATCCAGATCGCGCACTTCAACCAGATCCGGATAGCGCGCTTTCAGTTCCTGGCGTATCGCCTTGTCTTTTGGCTTGTCCTGCGGCCGCAGCGACGAAGCCATGATGTCGAATTGCTTTTCGATACCGACCACCCGCAGTTTGCCGACGCCGCCATTGTCCGGCACCGCCCGCAGCGTCACGAACAAGCGGTCTTTGCCTTCGACCATGACCTCTCCGGTCAGCGTGGTCGAGGAGCAGTAGGCTTTGACTTCGCGCAGCTTCTCCAGCACATGGCTGTCAAACACCTGCCGGCGAATGACGTACGGGTAGAGATCACGCAGCGTGGTTTCGGCAGCCAGCAACAACTCGTTGCGCTCACGGTAAATCGCTTTCACGTCCTGACCACGCAACATCGCCTCGGCATCCAGGCGCTCCTGGGTGGTCGGCGGCAACGGTTTCCATTTGACCGCGAGTTGATCCACGGTCGCGCCGAGGCAAATGTCATCGACGCAGTAAGGTGCCGCCGCCAAACTGCTGGCAGCCCATGCCAACAATGGCAGCGCGAACAACCGACCAACAACTTTCTTGTGCGTGTCTTTCATGTGTACGTTTCCCTGGCTCGGTACTTGAAACAACAGTGGTCAGGTGGCGCCGGTGTTACGCTCGGGGATGGCGCCTGATCACTGCGACAACATCAATCCCGGAAATTGTTGTATTGCAAGGGCTGCTCGATCTCCGAGCTGCGCAGCAAGGCGATCACCTCCTGCAGATCGTCCCGCTTCTTGCCGGTGACCCGCAGTTTGTCACCGTTGATCTGGGTCTGGACTTTCAGTTTGGCGTCTTTGATCAGGTTGCTGATCTTTTTCGCCAGCGCCTGTTCGATACCCTCTTTCAGGGTAAGGTTCCGCTGCACGATTTTGCCGGACGGTTCCGGCTCGGACAGTTCGACGCAACCGAGGCTGATGCCGCGCTTGGTCAGTTTCTGGGTGACGATGTCGCCGAGTTGCTGCAGTTGAAACTCGGAATCGGCGATCAGTTTGATCACCAGTTCTTTCGGTTCGATGGCGGCAGCCGTGCCGCGAAAATCAAACCGGGTTTCCAACTCACGTTTGGCTTGGTCGATGGCGTTGGTCAATTCGTGCCGGTCAATTTCCGACACCACATCAAACGACGGCATGGCCGCTCCATTCCTCAGCTTCAGGGGGATTCCGGAGCGGCATCATAACACGACCGACCAGCTGGCCTTTCTCGCAGGTACTCTTGCCGACCGGGGCCGGCGCGCACGGTCCCGGCTGGCAGGCCGGCACAAGCAGCCGGCGTCATTTCCCCGGTAGCACGGCTTCCAGCTGTTTCAACTGTTCGGCAAGCGGGCCATCCAGCGCCAACAATTGCTGCCATGCACCATCGAGCTTGGCGAGTTCGGCCTGCACTTTCGCTTCGGCCTTGGCGCGCAGCTCGTCCTTCTTCTTGTCGAGTTCACGCTTCAGCACCCGCCGCACCGCCTGCTTGACGATGTCGTCGAGCGAACTCTTGATTTCCTGCCGGCTGCCACGGGCGTCTTTCTCGAACCACAGCGACAGCTGCAAGGCTTCGGTCTGCGCCAGTTCAGCCAGAATGGCCTGGACGATTTCGTTGTCCTGATCGCTCGCCACCTTGAGTTGCAAGGCCGAGAAATTCAGGCTGGTCATAAGCTTCAGCCAATCGGCCTTGCTGGCAACGGTGACGCTGCCGGCCAGCAAACCTTTCTCGGCGGACAGGCGCAGCGACGGTTGTTCGCTCAACACCTGCGGCTGGAACGCAAGCTGTTCGAAGCGCAGTTCCACATCGGCCACCGGCGTTGTCTGCCGGCGATCGAGGCTGGCTTGCAGCGCCAGCGTGCCGCCTGCCTTGCCTTTGCCATCCAGCGTCAACCGGGTCGGTGCCTGGACCAGGGCCGGGCTGTCGCTGACATCGGTCAGCGCGCCGGCGAAGCTGCCCTGCCAGCCCAGCACATCGAGCCGGCCATCGAGCGCGGCTTTTTTCAGCCAGAACGCCGGCTGCGGCTCACGCTCCGGAAAGTGCACCGTGATGCCGGCAAAGCGCGCCGGCGGCGGCGGCGCGTCCGGATTCTGCCCGGCCAATACCCGCGCCTTGCTGATCCAGGGCTTGGCGCTCTGGTAAAAACCCAGGCCCTGGTTCAAGCGGTTTTCCAGTTCGGGGCCGAGCATGCCGGAGACCAGTTTGTCGGTGCCGGGAATGTTGACGCTGAGCTGGGCCAGCGCTTTTTCCATGTCCTTCTTCGGCGCCGCCTTGACGGTTTCGTACTGCGCCTTCAGGCGCTCGCGGCTTTGCTTCAATTCGTCCCGCAGCGCTTTCACCGCCTCGGTGTCGCGCTTGATGTCCTTGCGCAGCGCCTCGATCTCTTTCGCGCTCTTGATCAACGCCAACGCCTGTTCGGTTCTGCTGGCATCGCGATCAATTTTCAGCGCCTTGGCGCGGGCCTTGTATTCGTCAAGTTTGTCGCTGTCCGGCAGCGCGGCCCGCTTCTGTTCGAACCGCTGCTTGGCCGCGTCAAGTTCGGCGCGCAATTGCTCGACCGACTGCAACGACTCCAGCTCCAGCGAGTCCAGAAAGGCCATGCCGCCTTCCTTGCTGCCGAGCGACGCCCAATCGACGTTCGCCATGTCCGGCAACAGTTTCATGACGCCGGCCGGCTCACTGCCCGGAATCGCGCCGCTGCTGCGCCGTTCGGTATCGAACTGGATGCCGTTGACGCGCACATCGTTCAGGTGAATGCGTTGCCAGAACAGCTGGCGCAGATCAATGCCGGCGTGGATCTCTGCCAGCTCCACCAGATTGCGCATCGGCGCCCGGGCATTGGTCACCTGCAAGCGGATCAGCGTCAGCTCGCCATCGAACAGTTTCAGTTCGGCCCGATCCAGTTCGACCTTGGCACCGACAAACGCGCTGCCGATCTGTTCGATGCTGCGCTTGATCAGCCAGTCGGCAAAAAACCAGTACAGCGCGGCAATCAGCGCCACCAGCGCCAGAAACACCAGCAAGCCCTGCCAGCGGAACCAGGCCAGCGCGCCGCCGGATTTTTTACCGGGCGGAGTCGGCGCCGCCGGAGCGGGAGTCGTTGCCGCAGCCGGCGGCGTTGCCGTCGTCGTGTCGGTCATCTGTCATTCTCCCAACTTGGTGACCGCCTCGGTCCAACGCGAGGCTTTCAGCAATTGCATGAACCGGGTTTTCTCCAGCTTCTGCTGCAGCCGCTGCCGGTATTGCGCCACCAACAGCCGCACCAGCAGCGCCAGCGGCAGAAAGGCGATCAGCGCGCCAACCAGACTGCCGAGCACCACGGTGTTGTTGAACTGACTCCAGCGCAGCAGCGGATGGTTGTACCAATCGGTCCACAGCGGGATCAACGCGTCGCTGTTCAGCAGCTGGTAGCCGAGCTGGTGGAAATAGCCGTCGAGCAGATAGGCAAAGCCGGCCGCCAGGCCCATGAACAGCAGCACGAAGCTGATATTGACCCGCAGCAGGCAGATCAGCAGCAGCACGACCAGGTTGTGCAGATTGAGCAGGGGCGTCAGCCCGAGCACCATGCCGAAGCTGGCGCCAAACGCGAGCTGCCACGGCCCGGTTTCCGAGTTCAGCAATTGAAAGGTTTTGATGACGGTGCGCAGCACAAGACTTTCCTCCGCCCCAACACTCAGGCCGTGATCGGAATGAAACGCGGGGTTTGCTCGACCCGGCGCAGCCAGGCTTGAACCGCCGGATAGCGATTCAGCTGATAGCCGCCGTCCTCGGCGACATGGGTGTAAGCATAGAGCGCGATATCGGCGATGCTGTACTGGTTATCGACAAAAAAGCCGTTGTGCGCCAGATGGTCATCCATCACCTGCAGCGCCTTTTCCCCTTTCGGCCGGCAGCGGGCGATGTCGGCGGCGTAAGCGGCCGGATTGGCGGTGAATTTCTGCCAGAACCGCACGGTCGCGATATACGGCTCGTGGCTGTATTGCTCGAAGAACAGCCACTGCATCACCTGCGCCCGCGCCAGCGGGGCCTGCGGCATCAAGCCACTGCGCTCGGCAAGATAAAACAGAATCGCATTCGATTCCGGCAGCGCTTCGGTGTCACTGATTTTCAGCACCGGCACCTTGCTGTTCAGGTTCATTTTGCGGAACGCCGGGCCGTATTGCTCGCCGCCCTGCAGGTTGACCTGCACCCGCTCGAACGGAATGCCGAGCTGATGCATGGCGAGCCGGCACTTGTAGCAATTGCCGGACAAAGCCATTTCGTAAAGCGTGTACATGAACGACTCCTTCGGGATGACGTCGCAGTGCGGCCAACCCGCGTTACGGGGTCTGCGGATTCAACAACCAGCGCGCCGTGTTGTCCCAGACTTTCTGCGGCATGCTGCTGCGGAAGAAACCGAAATGGCCGATTTTGCGCAGGCCGACATCACGCGGCGCCACGGTGACGATCTGACGCGGCGCATTGGCATAGAAACTGGCAGCGGACTGCACCGATTTTAACGGACCATAGAGCGGGTCATCGGCAATGTGCAGGAAACGCAGTGGTGACCGGAACCGGTGGTAATGCTCGCGCAGCGGTGAGCCATCGGCAGCGACGACATAGTCCTTGTGCGTCGACCAGCGGCGCCACTGCATGGCGATATCGCGCGGCAGCGGCCCCATACCGAAATACTGCCCGGGAAAATAGCCCAGCGCCGGCGTCGTCAGCGGAATGCAGACATTGAAGAACAGTTGAATCAAAAACCGGTGCGGCTGCGACCAATGGCCCTGGAATGCCGACGGAGCCGCCACGCCGAGCAAGGCGTCCACCTGATCGCAATTGGCGGCCAGCCCATACAGTGCGGCACCGGCTGAATGGCCGACCACAACATGCCGGTAGTGGGGAAATTTTTGTTTGACGTAGGCCGTCGCCGCGGCCATGTCGCATTCGCCCAACTCGCGAAACGTGGCCCGGCATTGTTTGTGATGGCCGTGCAGACTGTCACCGATGCCACGGTAGTCGTAACTGACGACGGAAAAGCCTTGCTCGGCCAGATAGTGGGCAAACTTGCTGTAATAACGGCGCGGTACCGCCAGTGCCGAATTGATCTGCACGACACAGCCGTTGCTCTGCGCCGGCCGCCATTCGGTTGCACGCAAGCGGGTGCCATCCGCACATTCGATTTCCGTTTCTTGACTGGTCAGTACGTCTGACATGCTGGGTATTCGTCCTGTTCAGCAAATGGACACGTGCGTCGTTGGCGACTGTCCACACCGGCTGTGGAAAAAGATGTGAACGGCAGGCGCAAACCCCGGTGCAGGCCATGCTCTGCCTGCGTTCGCCACTGCTGCCGCTTTTTTGCCCAGGCCCACGCAAGGATCTGGGCGTTGATGCAATGACCATCACAGCCGCAAATGCAACACCGCACCGGCGATGAACGTGTGCGGCGTCAGCCCCCGCGATGAACCGCAACGAATTCAGCGCCGCCGATTCGGCGGCACAAAGCGGCGCACCACCGGCGTCACTTTCGGGCCCGCTTCCATGCCGCCCACCGTAACCAGGCTACCGTTCAATTCGAGCAAACCGCGAAAATCCATGCCGGCCGTGGCCAGCGTGCCCCATTCTTCCCAGCGCCGACTGAGCAGGTTATACGCCACCACCGTGCTCAGTGGCTGCGCCACTTTGCCCTGGGCATCGATGCCGCTGTCGTGATACGGCGTGTCGGTGCCGCCGACAAAGACGATGTGCTTGCCGCGCAAGCGGCTACCCACTGCCGCCGCCCGGTAGCGGCCAGGGCCGGGCATGGTCGGCAGTTGCTTCCATTGGATCTCGCCGATGACTTTTTCGTTCAACTTGCCGTGCCAGCAGGCATCGGACAAGGCGTAATCGGGCCGACCGGCGACCCGGCCGGCGACAAAAACGCCGCCGCAGATGACCAGCTCGTTGTCGAGCAGGCCGCCCGCATGGCCGAACACCGGCGTGCCCGGATATGGCGTGTCGGCCAACCAGCGTTCACCGACCGTGTCGAACCACTGCACCCGATTCAGTGGCTGATGATTGTCCCGACCGGCCACCAGCAGGACATGACGCTGCTGCCAGAGCAGCGCGACGCTGTCGATGACCGGCATCGGCATCGGCGCCATCGTTTCGTAGGTCTGCTGCAGCGGATCAAAGCGCAACAGTTCCGCGACCGCGTCTTCCGCGCCGTTGGTCGACACGGTATAGCCGCCGAACAGGTAAATGATCCGATCGACGCCGATGGCAACACTGGCCAGGCGGCCGTTGCCCGGCACTGGCGGCAACACATGCCAGCGGTTGGTATCGGGATCAAATTCGTAAGCGTTGCGGGAAATGGCGGCCGGCGTGCGGGCACTGCCGAGACCGAAAAAGCTGTACAGGCGGGCACGGCCGGCGACATTGAGCTGGGCAACCGCGTTGTTGCTGACCGCTTGCGGCAGCGGTGGCAGCGCGCTCTGATTGAGGTCGGCGGCCGGCGCCCGCCCGGCGACCAGCAGCAAGGCCAGGGTTGCTGCACACCGCAGGCTGCACCGCCTCATTCCGACTCCATCCTTTGCACTGATTGATGGGGCATTGTGCCGGTCGCCACAGTCATGAAGCAAGGCAAGCGCTTACACTGCAGCTCCACCACCGGCGCAAACCGGTCACGCCCCCCTTTGGCCGATATCGCGAATTGGCCCCCATCGTGAAGGAGACTTCTCATGCGCGTGCATCTGCTGACCCTGACGATCCTGTTGTCGCTGCTCTGGCTCGGCGAGCCGGTACTGGCGGCGGAGCAACCGGCCGCAGCCGAGAAAGTGAGTGAACGCTTCAATGAGCGCGAGCGCGCCACCATCAGCAGCCACTACCTGAGCCTGCAGCGCGAAGCGGCGATTTACGACCAGTACCACGAGCCGGCACCAGGCAAAAAGAAGAAAGACCAAGACAGCAAATCGCTGCCACCAGGTCTGCAAAAGAAAGCCGAGCAAGGCCGGTTGCCGCCGGGCTGGCAGAAGAAACTGAAAGTCGGTGCCGTGCTGCCGCCGGAGGTGTTGGCAGTCGCCGATCCGCTGCCGCCGCGCCTGATCGCGCAACTGCCTGCCGGCCCGGCCGGCACCATCACCGTCCACGTCGACGGCCAGATCATCCGCGTGCTGGAAGCCAGCCGCACCATCATCGACTTCTTCGCCTTGAAGCGCTGATCGCCGTCAACCATCGGGCTCGCTGGCGTTGCCACCGCCACCGCAGCGGGCCCGGTTCAGGCAGCCCCGCCAACAGCTTCTATACTCGACTGACGCTTCGCTCTGGTGTCGGTCGCGCATGCCTCGCACAGCACTCATCCGCCGTCTCCGCTGTTTACGCCAGCAACCGTGGCGAGCCTTGGCGCTACTGCCATTGCTTGTGTCCGCCGGTCGCGTCGTCGGCGCAGAATCCGATGACGATCTGTTTGCGCTCGATCTCGACGATCTGATGCAGGTGCAGGTCACCGTCGCCAGCGCGCGCGGCGAAGCCCTGCGCGAAACGCCGGTGCTGGTGTCGCGGCTCGACGCCAGCGAAGCGCGGCAATATGGCCTGCAGACGCTGGCCGAATGGCTGTCGATGCTGCCGGGCGTGATCGTGCAAGACACCGCCATCGGCACCGAAGCGGTGATGATGCGCGGGCTGGTCGATGCGTTTAACCAGAAAGTGCTGTTCCTGCTCGACGGGGTGCCGTATTGGCAACCGACTCACGGCGACATTCCACTGCCGGCAATCCCGCTCAGCTTAATTTCGCACATTGAGATCATCCGCGGCCCCGGCGGCGTCATTTATGGCACCAACGCCACCGCCGGTGTCATCAATGTGGTGACCCGGCGCGATCACCAACGCGACGCCACGCTGGTCGTCGGCAGCCACGACAGCTGGCGTGGCGAAAGCTATCAGCAATACCGTGCTGACGAACATGTCCTCAGCCTCGCCGTGTCCGCCAGTGCCGGTCCGGCCTATGACGGCGACTTCACTGATCGGCCGGTGCCGGGCAGTTTTCCACCGGGCACCCCGCGCAACGGCGAGGTGCCGCGCGACAAACAGCAGCAGTCAGCGTTTGCCCATTATCAGTACGGTGATCTGCAGCTGCGCTGGCACGGTTTCGAAACGGACAGCGACGGTCTCGCCGCCGCCGCGTCGCTGATCAACACCTCGACGCTGGAATACGAAGGCCAGCAAATTGCCGTCGATTACCAACATGACCTGAACCCGGCGCACCGGCTGCAATGGTTCACTGACGCCACCCTTTACACGCTGAGCATTCCCACGGATCGGCAACTGGCCGGCATCACCAACGGCTTGCAGACCTTTGCCGATGACGGCGATGACAACCGTCGTTACCGGGCTGGCCTGCGCTGGCAATGGACCGTGGCGGAACAGCAGTTCTGGCAAGCCGGTTTGGTGCGCGAACAGCGCCGCAGCGGCGAATACCGGCTGTACAACCGCGACACCGGCAATCTGCTGGCGGTGCAGATGCCCGCCGATGAAAGCAACGAGTTGGCCGGCTACGGCCAGTGGGATGCCCGCTTCGATGCCTGGCGGATCGTGCTTGGCGCGCGCCGGATCGACAGCGAACAGTTCGGCGCCGAGTGGCTGCCGCGCGGATCCCTGCACTGGGATTTTCTGCTGGCGCACAACCTGCGGTTGGTGTACTCGGAAGGCTACAACGCGCCGACGTTTTTGCAGCTCAATGTGCTGGTGCCGCCGAATGCGGTGATCGGCAATCCGGAACTCGCAGCCGAACAAATCGAAAACCTTGAACTGGCGTGGAGCTGGCAGCAGCCGCAGCACAGCCTGACCGTCACCGCGTTTCGGCTCGATATCAGCGATGCCATTCGCCGGCAACAGATCCCCGGCACCACCTCGGTCACCTACGTCAACGTGGCGCCGTTCACCCGGCACGGCATGGAAGCGGAATGGCGCTGGCAGCAGCGCGACTGGCAATGGTATGGCAGCGCCGCCTGGCAGCGCGAAGGCGACTCCGATGCCGACGGCTTCGCGATCCAGACGCCGGAATACCAGTTCAGTCTGGGCAGCCGCTACCGGTTCGGTAATCACCGGTTCGGCGCAGCCTTGCGTTACATCGGCAGCCGCGCCGTTGCCGATCCGGTCCGTCTGTTGTCACTGCATTATCACTACGAGCAAGCGCGCTGGCAGCTGAGCGTCGATGTCGGCAATGCTCTCGGCGACGATCAGCAGCATCCGGATGTGCAGGATCAGGTGCCGAGCCGGCTGGTCACCAGCGGCCCCGATGAAGCCAGCGCCAGCGTCGGCTTCCAGTTCCAGTTCTGAACTTAACCGCTCAGCGGTTGCACCGGCACCGGCACCAGTGCCGCTTCCGCTTCGGCCTGTTCCTGATGAATGGTGGCGAGCAACCATTGCCGGAAGGCCGCCACTTTCGGCCGCTCGGCCGCGCCCGGCGGACAGACCAGGAAGTAACCTTCATCGAGCGCCAGTTTCTGCTCGAATGGCCGCACCAGCCGGCCGCTGCGCAGATCGGTCTGCGCCAGCACCGAGTGGCCGATCGCCACGCCCTGACCGTGCGCCGCCGCCTGCAACACCATCGAGGTGTGCGAGAACACCGGGCCGTTCTGCCATTTGACGTTGCGCACGCCAGCGTATTCGAGCCAGCTGCGCCAGGCTTCATGACTGCCGTCGTGCAGCAGCACGTGCTGAGCCAAATCGGCCGGTTCGCGCAGCGGCTTGCGACCTTTCAGCAGTGCCGGCGAGCAGACCGGAAACAACGCCTCCTCCATCAGCAGATCCACCGCCAGCTCCGGCCATTTGCCGTCACCGAAATAGATCGCGACATCGACGTTGTCGGCCAGGAAATCGACCTCGTCATCCCAGGCTTTCAGGCGCACGTCGATATCGGGGAATTCGGCGTTGAACGCCGACAGCCGCGGCACCAACCACTGCACGGCGAAGGTCGGCACCACTGAAACCGACAGCGGCCCGGCCGCCTTGCGGGCCTTGGCCCGGACTTTCTCGGTGGCGTCGGAGAGCTTCTCGAACAGGTCGCGGACGGAGGGCCAATACATTTGCCCCTCCTCTGTCAAGAGCAATTCTCGGCTTCGGCGTGTAAACAATTTCACATCCAAGAAATCTTCTAATGCTTTTACCTGGTGCGAAACGGCGGCCTGCGTCACATGTAGCTCCTCGGCAGCCCTTGTAAAACTTAGGTTTCTCGCGGCTGCTTCGAACGCTCGCAGGCTGGTGAGGGGGGGTAATCTTCGGCTCATTGGCGTAACTATGCATTAGAAAAATTTATATCAGGCATTATAAATGATCGTTTGAGTCCTGGTCACCAAATGCCCAGAATGCGCCCCGTCAACGACGTTGCTGCAACGCAACATTGCTGGCGGGGCGAGTTGGAAGGCGTTCCAGAGCCAACCAGTTGTCGCCACCCCGCCGAGGTCGATGGATAACAACGGTCTCGAATGCACGGCGTTCGATGGATTGAACACGTTAGGGGAAAGTTTATGAATCAGTCTGCAATTCGCACTTTGTGCTCGCTGCTTGTAATTGTCGCGGCCTCCGCCGCCCAGGCGCACTCGATGGAATCGCTTCTGCCGAGCAAAGCCCAGGTGGTCCGCGAATGGACAGCCGGTATCCGCAGCAATGCGATACGAGCGTCCAAGGAAATTCAACGGGAAGCCATCCAGTCTGCCTTGACCCCGGCAGCGCTGACACTGGAACTGCCGGTGCTGTCCGACAGCAGCGATTTCGGCAATCCGGTGGCGATGGTGACCCGACTGCAAGCCGTCAGCCCGCAAGCGGACTGATTGCAAGCTTCGGCCGGTTTTCGAAACGCCGGCCGACAGGATTGGTTAACGCCGGTCCCTGGGTGGCAGTTGTCATATTCCCCCCCGAATATGGCAACTGGAGTTTCGAGGTTTACTTCTGTCTCCTTAGCGTTGCTTAGCGTGGCTGAAGCGGTCCATCCCTCCGTATCTTGGCCCTTCGGCATCAACACTGCTAACACGGGAACTGCCCTGCAGTTCCCGTTTTTTTTTGTCCGCTTTTTGCCCGATTTTTGTCTTTTGCCGCTGATCCGCTTTGTCTGGCCGCCGCCGCTGCACTACTGTTAGTGCCAAATACGGCGATCGGTGCCGGTAGCACAGCGACGCAGGTTGCCGCCGCGCCGCCGTCACAGGCCGGGCTGTTGTGGTGAGGCATGTCGAAACCTGTTGTCCAGACGGGCCTTAGCGCCCGGCATCCGCTGTCACTGTTGGCACTGACCATCGCCGCGCTGCTGGCCGGCACATCGGCCGCCCATGATCGTCAGCGGCCGGCCGACGAACTGTTCGCGCTCAGCCTGGATGAGCTGATGAACGTACAGGTCACAGGCGCCGCCGTGCGCGACCTGGGGCTCGGCGAACAGGCCGAAACCGGCAATCCGTTCCATTGGTCCATCCTTGATATCGCCGCCTCGGTTGAAACCATCGACCACAACACCATGCAGGCGCGCAGCCTGAACAATGTGATCGAAGCAGCCGAGAATCTGGTCGGCGTACTGTCGGGCGACTCGCCGGCCGAGCCACACAGTTTCAGCATGCGCGGCTTTTCCCGCGATTCGGTCAATGTGCTGCATGACGGCATCTCGATGGGCATTGCCTCGCTGAACACGAGGCCGCAGGCAACGTTCAACCTCGCCCAGCTGGAAATCACCAAAGGTGCTACCACACTGCAACATGGCCAGGGCGCGGCAGCGGGCAGCATCAACTTCATCACCCGCAAACCGTTGATCGGCAGCCGGCAGGTCAGCGAAGCCATCGTCGAATACGGCAGCCACGCCAGTCAGCAACTGAGTCTTGGCGTCAGCGGTCCGGTCAACACCGACAGCGCTTACCGGATCGATCTCAGTCACCAGCAATCCGATGGCTGGGTCGATGATGCTTCGTCACGGGCGCTGACCCTGACCGGCGGGCTGCGCTGGCAGCCGCGCCAGGATCTGGATTTCAGCTTCAGCCTGAATTATCTCGACGACGAACTGCCCGCCTATTGGGGCACACCACTGGTGCCGCGCGCGTTGGCGCGTGATCCGGTCAGCGGCGTGGTCGATACCGATGATGATCGGGTCATCGATGCCGACACCATCGGCACCAATTACAACGTCGCCGATCATGAGATCGGTTCGGAAAGCCTGTGGACGCGCGTGGATCTGCAATACGACCTCGATCCGCACAGCCACGTGCACGCCAGCGTTTACCGCTTCAACGCGGAACGCGATTGGCGCAATGCCGAAAACTATCGCTTCAACGCCGATACCGGCGTCGTCGAGCGCGATCGCTTTCTGGTCCAGCATGATCGCCGCCTGAATGGCCTGCGCGCCGGTTACATCCGGCTCGGTAATTGGCAAGGCCGCGCCAACCGTTTTGCCCTGACGGTCGAATGGAGTGACAACGATTTCGAGCGCAACATCGGTTTTGATGTCGACAATCCGGAGCCGTTTGTCGATACCGTTGCTTTGTATGATCCGGTCCCCGGCAGCTTTGGTGCCGTCGATATCCGGCCCGATGGCGTGCGCACCGAAATCCAGGCGCTGGTGCTGGAAAATGCCCTGGCGCTGACCGAGCAGCTACGGCTTGATCTGGCAATTCGGCAGGAGTGGATCGGCCTTGATCGCTGGCGGCGCAACTTCAACGGCGAGTTCATCAGCCGCACCCTGCTCGACAAAACCTTCGAGCAACAAGCCTATCGTGTCGGTCTGCTGCACAAGCTCAGTCCGAAACTGTCTTTGTATGGCCATGTCGGCGAGCAGCATGATCCGTTTGAAAGCGACATCGCCAATGTCTTCTTTGCCGAAAGCTTCAAACCGTCCGATGTCCGGCAATACGAAATCGGCCTGAAAAACCTGCTCGCCGATGACCGCATCGAACTGACGGCGGCCTGGTTCGACATCCACAAACGCCAGCGCGTGCAGCGCAGCGATGCCAGCTTCGTCAACAACGAGCAAGACTCGCAAGGCTTGGAACTGGCGCTGCGCGCGCAGTTGACTGGCGACGTCCGGCTCGGCGGCAATCTGGCGTATACCGACACCGCGTATCAGCAGTACTACGATGCCGTGATCGACGCCAATGTCGATGGCAACCGACCGGTCAATGCCCCGGAACAGATGGCGAGCCTGTGGGCCAGCATCAACCGGATCGCTGGACTGCCCATCGAACTCGGCGTCGGGCTCTACTACGTTTCCGAGCGCTTTGCCGACACGCCGAACCGGATCACGCTGGAGCGCTACACGCTGATCAATGCCTTTGTTGCATACGCCCAGGACCGCTACCGGCTCGCCTTCAATGTCCGCAATGCCAGCGACGAAATCTACGCGCCGTGGAGCGACACCACCTACCCCAACCAGATCGCGCTCGGCGCACCGCGCAGCTACGAACTGAGTCTGCAACTGAAATTCTGAGACAGCGGTACACCGCGCTGGCAGCGCTGGCAGATCCGGCCATTTCACCTACCCTTCAAGGTGGCCCCCGCGATCGGGGCAAGGATGGTGATCATGGCCACGGACCGGCGCGAGCCAGCAGACAGCGCGCACGATCAGCAGACAGCCGCTCCCGCCGATTCGGCGACGCCGCAGCAGTTGCTCGATGCGCTGCGCAGCAGCGAAGCCCGGTTTCGCGCCATTTTTGAAAACGTCGATGCGCTGTCCATTCAGGGTTACGCCCCGGATGGCACCGTCACCTACTGGAATCCGGCCTCGACCAAACTCTATGGCTACAGCCGCGAAGAAGCGCTCGGCAACAGCCTCTATCAATTGATCATTCCGGAACCGGCCCGCGAACTGGTGCGCAAGGATGTGCGCTGGATGTTCGAGCACAAGCAGGGTGTGCCGGCGGCACGCCTTGCGCTGCAGCACAAGAATGGCCATCTGGTGCATGTCTACTCCAGCCACACCGTGGTCGAAACGGAACAGCATGAAGCCACGCTTTTCTGTCTGGATATCGACATCAACGAACTGGTCCGCATCGAACAGGCGTTCAGCGAAGCGGAACAGCGCTATCGCGCCTTGTTCGACGGCTCAGCCGACGGCGTGCTCGTGGTCAAAGCAACCGGCGAAATCGTCGATGCCAATCAGGCTGCCTGCACGCTTTTTGGCGCCAGCCGCGAACAACTGCTGACGCTGACACCGATCGATTTGTCGCCGGGTCGGCAACCCTCGGGCGAACCGTCCGCCGAGGCGGCGCTGCGTCTGATCGGCGCGGCGATGGCCGGTACGGCACAAGTGTTTGAGTGGCGTCATCGCCGGCTGGACGGCAGCGAGTTTGATACCGAGATCCATCTCGGCCCATTGCTGCTGGAGGGCGCGCCGCATGTGGTCGGCACCGTCCGCGACATCAGCGCCCGCAAGCAGTCCGAAGCGCATATCGAATTTCTGGCGCACCACGATGCACTGACCGGCTTGCTGAACCGGACCTTGCTGCGCGACCGTTTCCAGCAGGCCAAAGCACAGGCGGACCGGCGCTGCAGCAGCGTGGCATTGCTGTTTCTCGACCTCGACCACTTCAAGCTCATCAACGACACGCTCGGTCACGCCGCCGGTGATGCGGTGCTGCAACAGCTGGTGTCACGACTGCAAGCCTGCGTGCGCGACAGCGATACCATCTGTCGGCAGGGCGGCGACGAATTTCTGTTGCTGATCCCGGAGTTTCAACAGCTCGTGGCGCTGGAGCGGATCTGTCAGTGCATCCTGCAGCGCCTGCAGAAACCGCTGCGCTTTGCCGAGCAGGAGCTGACCCTGAGCGGCAGCATCGGTATCACCATCTATCCGCAGGACGGCGACAATTTCGATCTGCTGCTGCAACGCGCCGACATGGCGATGTACGCCGCCAAGGAAGCGGGCCGCAACAAGGCGCATTTCTATAGCGCCAGCATGCAGGCCGCCATCGACAAGCGGGCACAGCTCGACCGGCGGCTGCGCAAGGCGCTGCAGCAACAGGAAATGCAGCTGCATTTTCAGCCGCAGCTGGATCAAGACGGCCGCATCTGCGGCGCCGAAGCCTTGCTGCGCTGGCAACCACCGGGGCAGCCCGCGATTTCGCCGGGCGAGTTCATTCCGTTGGCGGAAGACACCGGCTTTATCGTTCAGCTCGGCCAGTTTGTCCTGACCGAGGCCTGCCAGACATTGGCGAGCTGGGCGCGCGAGCCGCGGCTGGCGCCGCTGACCCTGGCGGTGAATCTCAGCGCCCGGCAGTTTCGCGAGCGCGATTTCGAAACCGAACTGGCCGAGACACTGCGCCGCACCGGTTGCGACCCGCGTCGACTGAAACTCGAACTGACCGAAAGCAGCGTGCTGGAAAATGTCGAAGAAGCCATCAAGCGCATGGATCGCCTGCGTGCGCATGGACTCGGCTTTTCGCTGGACGATTTCGGTACGGGTTATTCGTCGTTGTCGTATTTGAAGCGGCTGCCGCTCGATCAGGTGAAAATCGATCGGGCTTTCGTCCATCACCTCGGCATCGATCCGCGGGACGAAGCCATCGTCAAGGCCATTCTCGGTTTGGCGCAGGCGATGCAACTGGGCGTCATCGCCGAGGGCATCGAAACGGTCGACCAGCGCGATCGGCTGCTACGGCTCGGTTGTCGCGGCTTTCAGGGCTATTTGTTCAGCAAACCGCTGCCGCTCGCCGAGTTTGTCGCCCTCGTTGCCCGGCAATCCTTGCCGGACTGAAGCCATGCCCGCTATCGTGTCCGCCCGTGCCGCCAGAAGCGGCAAGACTCAGCAACGCGCACAAATGCACCACAATGCGCCCGCGAAACGCGCGACGTTCAGTATTCTGTATGACGATCCGGAACAGGTAGCGGCAAACGACTTTCGTTTTGATCTGTGTGCGGCCATCACCGCACCGGTTGCCGGAAATGCCGAAGGCATTGTCGAAAAATGGTTGCCGGCTGGCCGCTGTGCGGTGCTGCGGCATGTTGGCAGCGACGAGACGCTTGCCAGCACCATCCATGCGCTGTACCACGACGGGTTACCGGCAAGCGGCGAACAGCCGGGCGAGTTTCCGCTGTTTCTGCAGCGGATCACATTTTTTCCGGATGTGCCGGCGCATGAAGCGACGGTCGATATCTTCTTGCCGTTAGCGTGACGGCAGGCTTTGCACCGGAACGGCAGCGGTCGCGACGCTGCCAAGCGGATTGGCCTGACTGCTGAAATGCAGCAGCAACACGCCGCTGACGATCAGCAATGCAGCCAGCCCCCGCGGCCAGCTGATCGCGCGCTCGGCAAGACCGAACAGACCAAAGTGATCCAGCACCAGCGCGATCACCACTTGCCCGGCGACCACCGCCGCCATGAATGTGGTCACGCCGAGTTTCGGCGCCAGCGCCACCGCGGACAGCACATACACCAAACCACAGATGCCGCCGATCCAGCTCCAAAATGGCCCTTTCACCGCGACGGCCGTCGCGGCCATCGGCAGCCGCAACCACGCGATCACCGCCAGACCGATCAGGGCACTGACGGTCAGCGACACCAACGTCGCCCACAGCGGATGGCCGAGATTGCGTCCGAGCGTGGCGTTGGCGCCGGCCTGAATCGGAATGACGGCGCCAGCCAGCAAGGCAAAGCCGAGCGCCATCTGCGATGACAAGCCGGACATGACGCTCTCCATCAAAAAAATGGCACGGACTTTCGCGTCATCCCCTGTGAAAAGCTGACGCGAAAGCCGTGCCGGGGAAAAGTCTGCAGCAGAACAAACTGACTCCGGCCGTCACGAGGCCGACCGGAGCGCCGGATACAGCAAATGTTTAGGAAGCGAGAAAGGGATAATCCGTATAGCCGGATGCCCCTCCGCCGTAGAACGTTTGCGGATTCGGCTCGTTCAGTTTGGCGCGCAGCTGCAAGCGCTTCGGCAGATCCGGATTGGCCAGGAACGGTTTGCCGAACGCCAGCAGATCCGCTTCACCACTGGCGAGCGAAGTCTCGGCACTGGCGCGATCAAAACCGCCGGCCAGCATCAACACACCGTCGTAACGCGAGCGAATCGCCTTCAGCACGCGATCAGCCAGATGCACTTGCTTCGCGTCATCGGCCGGCACTTGCGAACGCGGCGAAATCACATGCAGATAAGCAAGCCCACGCTTGTTCAGTTCCTCGGCGAGGTAGCTGTACATCGCTTCCGGATCGTCCATGCCCATGCTGTTGAAGTGGCCAAGCGGGCTCAGGCGCACACCCACCCGGTCGGCGCCGATGGTCGCGGCCACGGCATCGACCACTTGCAGCGGCAAGCGGGCACGGTTGGCAACGGTGCCACCGTATTCGTCGTCACGCTGGTTGCTGACCGTGTTCAGGAATTGATCGAGCAGATAGCCGTTGGCGGCGTGGATTTCGACACCGTCGAAACCGGCGTCAATGGCGTTGCGAGCCGCGCTGACAAAGTCGGCGACAATGCCGTGAATCTCATTGCGGTCGAGCGCACGCGGCGTTTCAAACGGCACGAACGCCGGGTTGCCGCTGTCATCGACAATGAAGGCATTGCCTTCCGGCTTGATCGCACTCGGCGCCACCGGCAGCTGCTTGCCCGGCTGCAGCGCGCGATGCGAAATGCGGCCGACGTGCCAGAGCTGAACGACGATCTTGCCACCTTCCTTGTGCACGGCGGCAGTGACATTTTTCCAGCCTTCGACCTGTTCCGGCGTATGGATGCCCGGCGTCCAGGCATAGCCTTGCGCCTGCGCCGACACTTGCGTCGCTTCGGTGATGATGAGCGCGGCACCGGCACGCTGGCGATAGTATTCCGTCATCAGCTCGGTCGGGATATTGCCCGGCTGGCCGGCGCGCGAACGGGTCATCGGCGCCATCGCCACCCGGTGCGGCAGCTGCCAGCGGCCAACGGTGATCGGCGTGAACAGTTCGCCGGCCGGTTCGTTACTCAAGAATTTTTTTGCTGCTTCAGTCATCACATTCTCCTCGCTGTTGCTGTTACTGCTGCTGTTACTGCTGCTGTTTCTGTTACTGCTGCGTGCTTTTGCCATCAGCCAAAACATGCTTTGCATTCCTGTTCGTGCTCGCTGGCAGCGGTTGGGCTCAGCCCCAAATCAATAGCTGTGGCTGATAATCAGCCCGCCCCAGACCACACTGCGGTCGCCGGGGCCGTGTTCAATTTCCGAACTCTGGCCGCGCAAGACATAGGAATAGCGCCAGCCGTTTTCACCGGCGTAGGTGTAGCCAAGCCAGGCTTCGAACACGATCGGTCGCAGTTCGTCGCGGTCAAAGGTCACCTCGCTGTCGCGGAACTGACCTTGCAAAAAAGCGTTGTAGGCACGGGCGCGAATATTCACGCCGGCCCAGACGTATTGCTCGGGGGCATTGCCTTCGCTGGCGGCAATCGGCACCGATTTTTCGGCGTAGTCCGCGATCTGCGGGTTGTAACTCCACCACGGCGTCTTGATGTCGCCAAAGCGGGTGGCAAAACCGATACTGGCTTCAGTCAGGTAGCCGACCGACGCGCGTAATGTCGTCGTCAATTCACCCGGAGCGCCGGCAAGCTCGCCGCTCCAGCTGCGCGAAGCCCGCGCCACGCTGTAGCGGAAAGTCAGTTCGCCACCATCGCTGATCTGGTTCTCCCAACCCACTGGTTCTTCCGAACTCAGCAGGTCATGCAGGCCTTCCTGAAAATCTTCAACAAATGGCGCACCGATCACGCCCAGCGTCAGCGTCGACAAGTAAGCGACTTCGCGCTCCGGCACGACATTGACCGAGGTGTTGGCGACATACAGCAGGCTCGCATATGGCCGATCACCGACTTGCAGCGCGCGGTTCGACAACTCCTGCGGCGTGAACACAGTCAGCCCGAATTCCATGCTGTGGCGCGAGAACGCCGCGTCGTCGTACAAACCGGCAAAGCCGCTGAAGCGATCCAGCGCGGCGCGACCACCATCGACCGACAGCAGCGCATCGCGAGCCTGGGTGCCGGACAGCGTCACCGACAAGCCGCCGGTGTAATCACGGTCAGACTTGGTCGGTGCCATCACATCGTTGTCTACATACAGCGCCCAACCGGTGTTCTCCGGCTCGACCTGGAAGTCCTGTGCAGCGGCGGTCACCGGCAACAGCGCGGCGGCGATTGCCAGGGCCAGAACCGGAAGTTGCGATTTCATACGATCTCTCATCACATTCAGATGACCAGTCGTCTTGTGTGGGTTTTAAAAAAAAGAGCCGATTGAAGGCTCTTGCTTCCCACGGTGCTGCGCTATTCTTGCTGCACCACAACAATCTGACCAGTCGTCTTATTCACACTTCAAAAAAAGAGGCGGCTTGCCTCTCGTCAGGTTCAGCCAGGCAGGCGGTATTTTCCATCCTGCCTTTCGGAGTCAGCGCAGAGAGTGAATACTCACACCTGGCACTTCTGTCCCTATTCAATGCACCAGACACACCGCTTTCAGCACCCGCATGAAGGCCTGCAGCGGCTCGTCATTTTTGGTGGCCTTCATCCGCATCAGCGCCCCTTCCCAGGCGTAGAAGATGAACTCGGCCGAATCGGACGGGTTGCGGTCCGCTGGCAGATCGCCCTTTGCCTGCGCTTCGGCCAGACACTGGGCGATCATCTTGACCTTGGCACACATCAGCTCATTGATGCGCTCACGCATCGGCTCGCTGACATCGGCCATTTCCTGGCACAGGTTGCCGATGATGCAACCACCGGAAAACCCATTCTCGGCCTGGTAGCGCAACGCGCCTTCAAAGTAATTGACCACCCGGGTCAGTGGCGCGACTGCGGCATCGGTCAGCACGGCCTTGGCGCAAGCGCTGGACTGTTCTGCCAACCGGGTCAGACCCTCGACCGCAAAGGCTTCTTTGCTGTCGAAATAGTTGTAGAACGAGCCCTTCGGAACGCCAGCGGCGTCCACGATGTCCTGCACTCCCGTTCCGTTGTAACCCTGGCGGAAAATCACCGCCATGCCGGATTCGAGCAGATGCTGCTTTTTGTCAGTGCTTGCGTTCATGGCAAGAATAATATGACCAGTCGTCTTAAGCTGTCAAGCGGATTTCAGTATTGACCGAAAACCCCAAGAAAATCAATCGAATAAGCAGATGGCGACGGCCCGGCGCCTGACCACGAGCGCTCACAAGTCAGCCACACCAGGAAAAGCCGACTGGCAGGAGTGCTCGGATGCTAGTCAGCACCGGCCTTGCCTTCGCCCAGTTCGGTCGCCGGTAGAACCAGGCTGATGAAAGCCGCCAGCAGCAACATGGCCGCCGACACCAGCAGGCAAAGCGTCAGGCCGTACTGCTGGAACAACCAGCCCGACAATACCGTGCCGAGCAAACGCCCAAGCGCGTTCGACATGTAATAGAAGCCAACATCGAGCGACACGCCATCGGCTTTGGCGTAACTGACAATCAGATAACTGTGCAGCGAAGAATTGATCGCAAACAGCGCGCCGAACAGCAGCAAACCGCCGAGCAGCGCAACTTCCGGCTGCACCGATTGCCACAGCCCCAGCGCGATCGCGGCCGGCACCAGTGCCAGCAACAGTGCCCAGAAAAACACCTGCACGCCATCGCGGCGCTGGCCCGCGCGGCTGCCGGTGAGCCACGGCGCCGCGGCCTGGACGATACCGTAGCCAATGATCCACAACGCCAGAAAACCACCGATCTGCCAGAAATCCCAACCGAACTGCACAGTCAAATACACCGGCAGCGCGACGACAAACCAGACATCTCGCGCGCCAAACAAAAACAGCCGCGCCGCCGACAGCACGTTGATGGCGCGGCTCTTGGACAACAGCTCGCGAAATTTCGGCTTGGCTTTGGCTTTACCCAGATCGCGGCGCAGCATCAACACACAGGCGATGCCTGCCAGCGCCAATACCGTCGCCATGGCCAATACCGCGCCCTGAAATCCCAACGCGGTCAGCAGCAGACCGCCGAGAAAGAAACCTGCCCCCTTGAGTGCGTTCTTGGAACCGGTCAGCAACGCCACCCAGCGGTACAGCGTCTGCTGCGCATCCGGCTTCACCAACAGCTTGATGCTGCTCTTGGCGCTCATCTTGTTCAGATCCTTGGCAATACCAGACAAGCCCTGCGCCGCCATCACCAGCGGAATGCTCAGCAGCGCGGTCGGCACCGCCAACATCAGCAGCGCGATCACCTGCAACAGCAGCCCGATATGCATGGTGCGGTTCAGCCCGATATGGGCGCCGAGCCAGCCGCCGATCAGATTGGTAACCACGCCGAATATTTCGTAAAACAGAAACAGCGCCGCCAGCTGCAACGGCGAATAGCCAAGCTGATGAAAGTGCAGCAACACCAGCATGCGCAAGGCGCCATCACTGAGCGTGAACAGCCAGTAGTTGCCGGTGATGATCAGGTATTGCCGGACATCGGCGGACAGGGTTGTCAGGGCGGTCATTTAGCGTCTCTGCGCATAAGTTCTTCGCGTAGTTGAAGCCCCTCGCCCCTCGTGGGAGAGGGGTTGGGGAGAGGGGGAAAAAGTCGCAACAAGCTCGAATTCCAATTTGCCCGTGCCATCCATTTTAGGATCGACTTTGGTTGCGACTCTTCAAAAAATTTGCACTCAAAATTGCACACCAATCTGGCAGTCAACGGCATTTCGCCCCCTCCTTGGCAAGGAGGGGAATGAAGGCATAGCAAGCAAAGTCGCTCTTACAAAAGCACTGCAGCATCGCGGCTGAAGCCGCTCCCACAGCAGCCTTTCCCAAGAATGGCGGGCACAACCATCGAACTATCAGCTCGTTTTGCCGACTTTCACCGCCAACTCAAAGGTCCGGTTGGCGTAGCCCCATTCGTTGTCATACCAGGCGTAGATTTTGACTTGGGTGCCGGCCACCACCATGGTCGACAAGGCATCGACAATGCTGGAGCGTGGGTCGGTGCGGTAATCGATCGACACCAGCGGTTTCGGTTCATAACCGAGGATGCCTTTGAGCGGGCCTTCGGCCGCAGCTTTCAGCAAACCGTTTACCTCGTCAGCAGTGGTTGCGCGCTCGACTTCGAACACGCAATCGGTCAGCGACGCGACGGTCAACGGCACCCGCACGGCGTGGCCATTCAAGCGGCCTTTCAGTTCCGGGAAAATTTCGGTGATCGCGGTAGCCGATCCGGTTGTGGTCGGGATCAACGATTCACCGCAGGCGCGGGCCCGGCGCAAGTCTTTGTGCGCGGCATCGATAATCGTTTGGGTGTTGGTCAGGCAGTGAATGGTGGTCATCGAGCCATGCTTGATCCCGAGCGATTCGTGGATCACTTTCACCACCGGTGCGAGACAGTTGGTGGTACAGCTCGCGGCGGTGACGATGCGATGCTCAGTCGGGTTGAACAAGTGATCGTTGACGCCCATCACCACGTTCAGCACACCTTTTTCTTTCACCGGCGCCGTGACCACGACACGCTTGACGCCCTGATCGAGATAGGCCTGCAGTGCGGTGGTGGTTTTCATTTTGCCACTGGCTTCAACCACGACATCGCAGCCGGACCAGTCGGTATCGGCAATCGCCTTGTTGCCGGTGAACGCAACGGCTTTGCCGTCGATGATCAGCGCGCCTGTTTCATTGGCAATCGCATGCGGCCAGCGGCCGTGCACCGAATCAAACTCCAGCAGATGGGCAAACGTGGCAGCATCACCCGCCGGATCATTGATCTGAACAAACTCGACGTCGCTGCGGCCCCAACCGGCGCGCAACACCAAACGTCCCATGCGGCCGAAACCATTGATACCGATCTTGATGCTCATCTGCGTTTTCCCTGTCTTGAAAGTGCTCTTGAAAGTGGTCTTGAAAGTAGCTGTCGCTGGCAGCTTAGCTTGCCATGCTTGAGTGACTGGTTGATTACGCCCACCATTTCCGCAGTTCTAAGTTTGGCGTTATTCAGCCTTTGCTGTTGATCAAAACGAATAGCTTGATGCGCTCGCGCAATGCCTTTGCCACTCGCAGGAATGGCATCGGCTCACTGCTGGTAACAGGGTCTTCAAAATCCCAAGCCAAATACTCACCGGCGCCTGGTAGCGTCTCGCACTCCTGACGGGCTTTGTCACAGAGCGTGATCACATAATCGAATTGTTGACCACGAAACTCACTGACCGCCTTGCTCCGTAACCCGGTTGGGTCAACATCAAGCTCGTGTAAAGCATGTAGCGCACTGGGATGTACGCCAGTTGGCTGATTGCCGGCACTGAACACCTCAAACTGCACACCGGCCATCTGCCGCAGCAGGGCTTCGGCCATCTGCGAGCGCGCCGCATTGGAGCTGCACAGAAACAACACCCGCTTTTTCATGAGTTTTGCTCCACGGATTGTACCTTTGGTCGCACTGCATTGACCGATTCATCAAACCAGCGCGTCCTGAGCCAGAGCGCCACGCTGACCAGGGCAATCAGCACCGGCACTTCCACCAATGGCCCGATAACGGTGGCAAACGCCACCGGTGACGCCAGCCCAAAGGTCGCGACGGCGACTGCAATGGCCAGTTCAAAGTTGTTGCTTGCGGCGGTGAACGCCAGCGATGTCGTCCGTGGGTAATCGGCGCCCAGCCATTTGCCCATGGCAAAACTGACCGCGAACATCACGACAAAGTAAATCGCCAGCGGTAACGCGATACGGAGCACATCGAACGGCAGTTGCAACACCAACTCGCCTTTGAGACTGAACATCGCGGCGATGGTGAACAGCAGTGCGATCAAGGTCAGCGGGCTGATGCGCGGCAGAAACTGGCGCTGGTACCAATCGCTGCCGCGACGGCGGATCAGCACGAATCGGGTCAGAAAGCCAGCGACAAACGGAATACCGAGATAGATCAGCACCGATTCGGCAATACTGCTAAAGCTGACCTCGATGATCTGACCTTGCAGCCCGAACAGCGGCGGCAACAGCCCGAGAAAAATCCAGGCATAGACACTGAAAAACAGAATCTGAAACAGACTATTGAACGCCACCAGACCGGCAACGTAATGGCTGTGACCGCCGGCAATCTGGTTCCAGACCAGCACCATCGCGATGCAGCGGGCCAGGCCAATCAGGATCAGCCCGGTCATGTATTCCGGTTGGTCGGAAAGAAACAGTACGGCGAGGCCGAACATCAATAGCGGGCCAATCAACCAGTTCTGAATCAGGGACAGCGCCAGCACGCGTTTGTCCTTGAACACTTCCGGCAGCTCGGCGTAATCCACTTTGGCGAGTGGTGGGTACATCATCACGACCAGACCAATGGCAATCGGCACGTTGGTTACGCCGACCGAAAGGCTATTGAGCCACGTCGGCAAGCCCGGCAGAAAATGCGCCAGCACGATGCCAAGCGCCATCGCCAGAAAAATCCAGACGGTCAGATAGCGGTCAAGAAACGCAAGCTTGGCAGTGGCAAGCACGGTGCTTCTCCTGTTACAGCTGGCCGATGCGCTGCAGTTCGCTCAGCAACGCCTCGGCGTTCATCTGGTCGAGCGGCAGCGACAACAAGGCTTGGGTGCGGCGACTGATGTGCGCCAGCGTCGCGGCAAACGCCGCATCCATATCGGCTTCGCTGCCCTGACATTCCGACGGGTCGGACAAGCCCCAATGCGCTTTCACGGCCGACCCGAAAAACACCGGGCAGGCTTCGCCAGCGGCTTTGTCGCAAACCGTGATCACGATGTCCGGATGCAAGTCAGCGAGATCGTCCGAGGACTTGCTGTACAGCCCCTCGGTGCGGATGCCGGCCTGCTGCAAGGTTTTCAGCGTCAGCGGATGCACCACGCCTTTCGGAAAGCTGCCGGCGCTGTAGGCACGCCAGCCGGCTGGTGCGTAATGGTTGAACACCGCTTCCGACAGAATGCTGCGGCAACTGTTGGCGGTGCAGAGAAACAGAATCTTGCGGCTCATGTGCCGGTTTTCCCGCCTGGTTCGGCAATGCCAGTCGTTATCGTTACGCCCGTCGGCGGGCAGCTGTCATCACAGCTCGTGCAGCTTGGCGTGGTCAGCTCGCAAGACTCGCCTTCGCAGCAATTGGCGGTCAGAAAGCCGAGCAGATCGTTCATCGTGCGGTAATTGGCCGAGTAGAAAATGAACCGGCTTTCCTGCCGCGCTTTCACCAGCCCGGCATGACTCAACGCCTTCAGATGGAAGGACAGGGTCGCCGGCGCCACCGACAGCGCGGCGCCGATTTCGCCCACGGACAGCCCAGCCGGGCCTTTTGCAACCAGCAGGCGGTAAATGGCGAGCCGGGTGGACTGGGCCAGCGCGGCAAGCAGGGTAACGGCGTTTTCAGATTCCATATTTCTATGTTTATCGAAATGATATCACAGAGTCAAGTCTGAACGCTTGGCGTCAAGGCCCCGACGGCTGACGGCAACTGACACACGCCTGCAATATTTCTGTTCCTAGACTACGACGCCTCGATATTTCTACTGGAGTCGAATCATGTTCAAACCCACCCTCATCAGTACCCTGCTTGCCGCCACCTTCTCGATCGCCGCCATGGCCGCCAGCCCGCATGACAAGCCAGGCTTCGTCACGTTTGAAGTCGACGGTCGGCTGTGGGTTTTCAAGGAAGGTTCGCCGGACTTGAAGGAATTCGAACAGCACGGCGAGCTGGTCAAGATGGTCACTGAAATCGGCGTCGGCCCGAACGGCATGACGGTCCGCTCGGGTGACAGCGAAACCATCAAGGCCTACTTGGAAGCAAGCAAGAAGTCTTGATCGCGCTGGCGACGGCAACCTCGTTATCGAGACAAAGCCCGGCCATTGCCGGGCTTTTCGTTTGCGCCCCCGTCAGCGCGCCGCCGGCTGCAACGCAATGATCGTCATGCCGGCCAGCGCCAAGCCGGCGCCCAGCCAATCCCAGCGGGTCAGTGCGATACCGTCGACCAGATACAACCAGATCAGCGCCACCACGACATACATGCCGCCATAAGCGGCATAGGTCCGGCCGGCGGCGGTCGGGTGCAAGGTCAGCAGCCAGGCAAACAGCGCCAGCGACAAGGCTGCCGGCACCAGCAGCCACGCACTCTTGCCCTGCTTGAGCACCAGCCACGGCAAATAGCAGCCGACGATCTCGGCGACCGCGGTCAGGGCAAACAGGCCGGTGATTTTCAGTAGCTCCATTACGACACCTTTTTTAGCGCTCTCAGTTGCGAACGTCACTGTGTTGCTGGTTGTTGCTCGTCGCTCATCTTCCAGGCGGCAACAACTTGATCGATGGCACAGCCTACACCGTGGTAACGAGCGGTACCCGTTGCCGATCTTTCGGCGTTGTGCCATTGAGCATGCGGCCGATGATGCTATGCCGAACCAGCACTTGATAGCTGATGAACGACAGCGCGAAAGTGACCAGCGTTGCGATCGCAAACTTGGCGACCCAATGCAGCGACAGATCCAGCAAGCGGTATTGGATGGCAAACAATAGCGGCAGATGTACGAGGTACAGCCAGTACGAGGCGTCGGCCAACCAGCGCATGATTGCGCTGCGGCCGTGCAGCCAGCGTTTTGCCGCCAACAGGCACCACAGCGTCATCCAAAACCCGGGATACGACTCAAGCAGCGCGTGCAGAAAATGCGGCAGCGCTGTGGTTTGGCTGACCGTGAACCCCTGCGTCAACACAAACAATATCGTGTACACGGCAACGGCGCCACCGAGCAACCATGGCGAAAATGCGCGCAGCCGTTCGAGCAACGCCGCGTTATGGAACAACTGATAACCGAGCGCGAAATAGCCACCGAAATGGAGCAACGCCCACAGCGAAGGCAACAGCAATTGCGGCGCTGGCCATGGCACGCTGACCCAGGCGAGCGGCAAGGCCAGCAACACCGGCAACACCAGCAAAAGAACCCATGGCGGCAACGCCACGAACCGTGCGCCAAGGCGACCAAACTCCAGCGCCGACACCACCCAAGTCAAAACCGTGAACAGCAACAGATAAAACAGGAACCACAAATGCATCCAGCCAGGCATGGTCGGCATGGCGCCATGTTGCCCGACGTAGTCACGCAGCCATACCAGCATCGGCGACGGCTGCGCAACGGTGCTGAGCGCGTGTTCGGTCAGCCAATCCGTGCTGAGCAGGACCAGTGGCAGGAAAACCATCAGCGGTAACAACACCCGTGCGCCGCGGTTACGGAAAAAACCGCTCATGCCACGCCGGGCGACCAGGAGTGCAGCAAAGAATCCGGCAACCAGAAAGAACAACGGCATCCGAAACGTGTGCAGAAACCAGGCGAACGCATCAACCACCATCGATTGGTCGTTATCGGCGGTTGGCCAGATGCCATGCATCAGCGGGCTGTAGGCCAGCGCGGCGTGAAAGACCACGCCGGCCAGCATCGCGATCGCACGCAGGTTGTCCATGTAGTGGAGGCGGTCTTCGGTCTGCATGGATTACCTCTGCGTGGCGCGTGCCAATTCGGCGAACCACCTGTCGTGGATGCGCGTGATTAATATCCAGTTGCGCCATCGGAGTCATGGTTCATTCGCCCCGCCCCCTCTCCCCAGCCCTCTCCCGCGAGGGGCGAGGGAGCCAAACAAATTGACGCGCGATAGCGACATGCGGCTCTACGCATCGGCGGCGTTGATTTTGCTGCTCTTCAAGAGATCCAGTTCGATAGTAAGCGCTGACGCAATCGACTCCACCCACCTCAAAGAAACGATGCCTTTCTGGCGTGCAACCAGCTGGTGATCGCGATGACCAGCGCAATCACCGCCAGTTCCGCCGCCAGAATGCCGAGCACGGCACCGCTCCAGACAATGCTGTCGGTTTGCAGGTAGGGGCGAATACCATCCAGACTGCTGACCCAGTAAATGAACGGACCGATCAGCGTCATCAGCACCAGCATCGCGAATACGTTCCAGCCTTCCGAATCCACGGCGATGGCCACGCACAGCGACACGCAGAAGATCACCAGCATGAACGTCGCGACCACGAGCAGCCACGGCACCGCGCCATCGGGCCGCGGTGTGCCGAGAATCAGCGCGAGCAGGCCGCCGGTGACCAGCACAAACGGCACCAGATAGATGACCAGATTGGCGAGCAGCTTGCCCCAGTACACATCCATCGGCGTCACCGGCAGGCTCATGATGAACGGCACGGTCTGCTGCTTGCGTTCCGCCACAATTGACGACTGAATCGCATACGAGCCGACCACCACCAGCAGCACCAGCAGGATCAAGGCGCCGGCCGACGCCATCAGCGGTGTGCCCATACCAATCAGGCCGAGCGCGAACAACATGCCGGCGACGTAGCCCGCCAACTGTTTCTGATACACCTGCCAGTCCTTGACGATCAGTTTCCAGACCATGCCGGCATCGGATGCAAGCCAGTTCATGCGTTGTTGCCTCCCCGCACCGTGGTGACAAAAATGTCTTCGAGCGTCATCGCCTCGACCGATTTCACCACCAGCCCGAGCGCCTGCAAGGCTGGCAGCGTGGCGTCATCGAAGGCGCCGATTTTCAGTTCAATCAGTGGCGCGCTGTTGCGGGCGGTGACCACACCCGGCAATTGCCGGACGCCATCGGTCCACGCGCCCTGACAGAGCACCCGTCGCCAGCGATCGAGAAAGCTTTCCTTGTCCTGCGAGGCGACAATGCTGCCGTTGTGGATGAAGGTGATCGAATCGGCGATCTGTTCGATATCGGCGGTGTTGTGCGACGAGAACAGCACCGAGCGCTGCTCGTCACGCAGCACATCGGCCAGCGCATCGAGCACTTCACCGCGCGCAACCGGATCGAGCCCGGTGGTCGGTTCATCGAGCAGCAGCAGCCGTGGATGACGGGCAAACACCAAGAGCAGCAGCGCCTTGACCCGCTGGCCGTGCGAGAAACCGGCCAGCTGCTGCTCGGGTTTCAGATCGAAACGCTTGAGCAAATCCTGGGCGTAGTTTTCATCCCAACCGGAATAGATGTTACGGATGAAATCCATGTGCCAGCGCAGCGTCTGGCCGCGGTACAAACGCATGTCATCCGAGGCGTAACCGATGTCGCGCTTCACCGCGACCTGCGCCTGCGGCAAGCGCTGACCGAGCACCTCCACGGCACCGCCGTCGGCGCGAATGAGCCCCATCAGCAACCGCAGCAAAGTGGATTTGCCGGCGCCATTGACGCCGACCAGGCCCATGACCTGCCCGACCGGCACGTCGAGATCAATGTTGCGCAGTGCAAACGCCTCGTATTGCTTGCGCACCCCTTTCAAGACAATCGCAGAATGCATTCAGGCTTCCTTATTGCGCCGGGTTGACGGGCTCAAAAAATGAACGTGAGATCAGTTACTCAGGATCGGTAACGTCAGGAATACAGGCCATCCAGCGCCTGCTCGATTCGCTCGATGACTTCCTGCCGGCTCAGCCCCAACTTGCCGGCCGCCACCAGCAGGCCATCCAGCTGGCTTTGGAATTCCTGCGCGGCCAAGGTGCGTGTGGCATCGAGCGTGTCGGCGACAAACGAGCCCTTGCCCTGCCGCGTCACGATCACGCCGGCCCGCTCCAACTCCAGGTAGGCGCGCTTGACCGTGATCACGCTGATCTGACTGGCGCTGGCCAGCTCGCGAATGGACGGCAACGCCTCCCCGGCCCGCCACTCCCCCGCCATCACCTTGGCGATCACCTGCTCGACGATCTGCGCATACATCGGCTTGCTGGAATGCGGGGACAGCAGCAGTTCGGAAGGCATACAGGCCCGGTGCTTAAAGTGTATATAGTGAATATACACAGATATTTTCAGTCGTCAATAGGACGGACTGAGCTGCGGCAAGCCGGGCCCCGGCCGGCGTCCGGCCAAGGGGGCCTTTACCAAGGAAACACCAGTGCCGTCGATGCCGCAGAAAACATGAAGTTCGGGCGTCAACAAGCGCCAGCGCATTGAGTCGAGTTGGCTTGAGTCCGGCGCAATGCCATCCGGTTATTGCGCCTTACGGGGTCAGCGGTCTGCCAATAGCCATGGCCGACACCTGCGCGCGCTGCGGGATTTGCAGCAAGCGGCTTTCGTGTTCGGAAATGCTCACATGGTCATAACTCACGACAATGATGAGTTGCCAATTACCGCAGATGCTGCGGCGCAGCGCGAGAATGGAAATGGAATGAGGTAGAGTCAGACGATACTGCGTCAATCGCTGATCCCCGCTTTCGGTCAAAAGAGATCAGATGGGAAAGTGAAAATAGATCTGTCTCGTTCTCAATCTGCAAAAAGCAAGGGGCCGCTTGTAGCGGCCCCTTCATCTGGTGCATCTTTCAGCTTGTTAGCGTCAGAGCACAAATCCCAATCTGATAGCGGAACAAATGCTAATTAATAACCAAGCTCTCGTCAACCCATTGGTAAGGAATGGCCAGATGTTGGATTCTCGAATGCCGTATCGCCTTGCCCTCGATTTAGGGGCCAGTTCACTCGGATGGGCAATGATTCGCCTGAATGCCCAGAACGAGCCAAACGCACTGATTAAAGCTGGCGTCCGAATCTTCTCGGACGGTAGAAACCCAAAAGATGGCAGCTCATTGGCGGTGACTCGTCGAGAAGCGCGCGCCATGCGCAGACGTCGCGATCGCATGTTGCGCCGCAAAACGAGACTCATCAATACGCTGGTAGAGCTGAGATTCTTTCCTTCCAACGAACTGGAACGAAAAGCTCTGGAGAGCTTGAACCCTTATCGGCTACGAGCCGAGGGTTTGACCCGGGAACTCTCGCCAGAGGAGTTTGCTCGGGCGCTCTTTCACCTTAATCAACGCCGCGGCTTCAAAAGCAACCGGAAAACAGACAGGAAGGACAGCGACAGCGGGGCCATGAAACAAGCGCTGTCTAAGCTGCGCCAAGCGTTGACCGAATCCGGTTGTCGTACAGTTGGCGAATGGCTATACCAACGGCAACAGGCAGGCCAACCGCTACGAGCACGTTATCGCGAAACGCGCCATCTTCGTGAAGACGGTCGAAACAAGATTGAAAAGTCTTATGATCTGTATATCGATCGAGCCATGGTGGAGGCTGAATTTGACGCGATTTGGCAAACTCAGCATGCAAGAAACCCGGAGCGCTACAACGAATCAGCAAGACGGAGACTGAAGGATGTTCTGCTGTTTCAGCGTCCGCTAAAACCGGTAAAACCTGGTCGTTGCACACTAAATCCTGACGAGGAGCGGGCGCCACTCGCCTTACCCAGCACGCAGCGAGTACGAATCTATCAGGAGCTTAACCACCTACGCATCCTTGACGGTGCCCTAAAAGAAACGCCGCTAACGCTCGAGCAGCGCGACAGACTTGCGGAAGCGCTCGACCAGCGCGTCAAGATGACATTTGACCAGATGCGACGAGTACTGCGACTAGACAGCCGCTCAACGTTCAACCTTGAAGATATCAAACGGCAAGAAGTTAAGGGAAACGCAACCGCAGCACAACTTTCCAAGCAAGAGCTCTTCGGTGAACTATGGCTATCCTTCAGCGAGCCTTTGCAGGACGAAATTGTCCAGCACCTCATTGCGGACGAAGAAGAACAGCAGCTAATTGACTGGCTCGTAGCGAATACGGGAGTCGATCAAGAACGGGCTCAACGCATCGCTGACATAACGTTGCCACAGGGTTATGGGGCCCTTGGTCGCACAGCGTTATCGCGAGTGTTGCCCGAACTGCGCAAAAGCGTCCAGCCTTTCAGTGCAGCCGTACAGGCCGCTGGATTTGCCCATCACAGCGCCTTGGAGCATGGCCGGCTAACCGGCGAGATTCTGCAGGACCTGCCTTACTATGGCGAGTACCTTACGCGCCATGTCGGATTTGGAACCGGCCGTGCCGATGATAGTCCGGAGAAGCGATTTGGCCGCATAGCCAACCCTACTGTTCATATCGGCCTGAATCAGGTACGCGTTGTGGTCAATGCTTTGCTCAAGCGTTATGGGCATCCGAAAGAGGTGATTATTGAGGTAGCCCGAGATCTCAAGCAAAGTCGAGAAGACAAGCTTGCCGACCAAGCCCGTCAAGCCGAGAACCAGCGCCGCAATCAACGTCTGCGCGAGGAAGTCGCCGCCACACTGGAAATTGAAGAGCATGCCGTCAAGACCGCCGACATTCAGAAAATGATCTTATGGGAGGAGCTAAACAGTGACCCAGCAGATCGGCGTTGCCCCTACACCGGCGAGCAGATCAGCAAGCACATGTTGCTGTCGGACGAAGTTGAGATTGAGCACATTCTGCCCTTCTCGGAAACACTTGATGATAGTTTAAACAACAAAACAGTCGCGCTGCGTGCTGCCAACCGGGTAAAGGGTAACCGCTCACCATGGGAAGCATTTGGCAAGCAAGCCGTGCCCGGCTTCAACTATGACGCCATGTTGGCACGCGCGGAGCGCATGCCAAAAGCAAAACGCTATAGGTTTGCTCCAGACGGTTATCAGCGCTGGCTGAAAGACGATGCCGGTTTTCTTGCGCGCGCGCTCAACGACACCCGCTACCTCAGCAGGATCGCACGCGAGTATCTCAGCTTGATCTGCCCGCAAGGCACGCGCGTTATCCCGGGCCAAATGACCGCGTTGCTGCGAGCCAAGTTTGGCCTCAATGACGTACTGGGGCTCAATGGCGAGAAGAACCGCAACGACCATCGACATCACGCAGTCGACGCCTGCGTAATTGGCGTAACCGACCAAGGATTGTTGCAGCGCTTCGCCGCGGCAAGCGCTGCCGCACGACAAAAGCAGCTCAACCGATTGGTTGAACAGATGCCGCTGCCGTGGCCCACTTATCGAGAGCATGTGAAACGTGCCATTGAAGCCATCTGGGTCAGCCACCGCCCGGACCACAATTACCAGGGCTCCATGCACAACGACACCGCCTACGGGTTGCTCGGTGACGGTCGAGTGGTTCATCACAAGTGGCGGGATGGAAAACGAGAGCGCATCGAAGACACTTTGAAGGTAATCGCCTTCAGCGAAGCGGCTGCCCGTAAGCCATCGGGTGCACCTCGGCATGGCACTAACCCGGACGGCTCCCCGCGCGCATATAAAGGTTACAAGGGTGATAGCAACTACTGTATCGAAATCGTCCGCACGGAGAGCGGTCGTTGGCAAGGCGAAGTCATTTCCACCTTTCAGGCATATCAAATCACGCGAACGGACGGCGAGAATAGATTGCGTGACCCGCATCATTCACTGTCTGGCAAAGCACTAGTGATGCGCTTGATGATCGATGACTGCCTGCGCCTGGAGCTCGACGGACAGACAATAACTATGAGAGTCGCAAACATCAGTTCGAACGGCCAAATCTTCATGTGCGAGCTGCATGAAGCCAATGTCGATAAACGTAATCGTGATAAAGCAGATGCGTTTTCATACATATCCAAAATGGCGGGAGCGCTGCAGACGGCGAAGGGACGTCGTATCAGCATCTCTCCCATTGGTGAGTTGCGTGATCCCGGCTTTGCCGGCTGACCTCCATGCCCGGCCGCATTGTTGAAATCGCGGATGACCGCCGGCATCTGTCGTTGCTGCGCGGCTTTCTGGTTGTTGAGTCAACAGGACCAGGCAGCGAGGAGCTTGGGCGAGTACCGATGGATGACATTGCTGCAGTCATCGCGAATGCCCACGGCCTCAGCTATACCAACAACCTGCTTGTTGCACTGGCGGAACGGGGTATACCGTTTGTGCTCTGCGCCGCCAACCATAATGCGGCTGGCTTGTTACTTCCCGTAGAGGGCCACAGCCAGCAAGCGGGTCGAATGCAGGCCCAGCTGACCGCTTCACGCCCGTTACAGAAACAGCTGTGGGCCAGTCTGGTTCGCGCCAAACTGGCGCAACAGGCTTGGGTATTGGCGCAAAGCGATAAGCCCACAGCACCGCTGGCCTCATTGATAGCGCGGGTTCGAAGTGGCGACAGCGGAAATGTCGAAGCACAGGCAGCTCAGCGTTACTGGCCGCTGTTGTTTGGCAGTGCGTTCCGGCGCGACCGTGCTGCCGAGGGCGTAAACAGTCTGTTGAACTACGGCTATACCGTGCTGCGAGCCGCTACCGCACGTGCCGTCGTGGCCGCAGGCCTGCACCCGACGCTAGGCATTCACCATCACAATGCCGGCAATGCGATGTGCCTGGTGGACGATCTGATGGAACCTTTCCGGCCCCTGATCGACCTGACCGTGTGGCAGCTTCAGCAGCAAGGCATCGAATCCGTTGGACCGGAAAGCAAGCGGGCACTCGCTCATGTGCTATACCAAGACATAGCAAGTGGCTTGGGACGCACGCCAGTCATGCATGGCATTCAGCAGCTCGCGACCTCCCTGGCCCAGGTGTTTGTCGGTGAGCGAATGGAGCTGGAACTGCCCCAGCCGGGCATTCTGGACGACCATGAAGATGACATCAGTTGACGTGACTTATGCTATCGGGATTTCGCATGACGTGGTTGGTCGTAATGTTCGACTTGCCGGTGCTGACTAAGCCGGAGCGCAAAGCGGCCACAGAGTTTCGGCTGATGCTGTTAGATCACGGCTTCGAAATGAGTCAGTTCAGCGTCTACATGCGCTATTGCTACAGCGCCGCACAAGTTGAAACCTTGTGCAAGCGCGTGGAAGAAGCATTGCCCGATGGTGGCCGAGTCAACATCCTGCAGTTCACTGACAAACAATATGAGCGAATCATTTCTTTTCACGGCGCAGTTAGGCAGCCCAAAAACCGCAACCCCGAGCAATTCAACCTGTTCTGACCTATGGATTTGTTCACGAAACTAGGCAAAAACCCCATACACAACAAAGAGTTGCATATGGGGTAGTTTATCAGATTGGGATTTGTGCTCTGGCCGGAACTTTGGCGCTTGTTTCCATTCCGGATCGTCTAGTTTATCAGATTGGGATTTGTGCTCTGGCCGGAACTAGTCCATCCAGCGGCGCACGACAGGGCGGAGTTTATCAGATTGGGATTTGTGCTCTGGCCGGAACGATACCGGCGAACAGAAAAAAGCCCGGCCGAGTTTATCAGATTGGGATTTGTGCTCTGGCCGGAACAGGCAGGTCCGGTCAGAGACTACGTTTTCAGTTTATCAGATTGGGATTTGTGCTCTGGCCGGAACAACCCTGCAACCGTCAACATTGATCGCCCCAGTTTATCAGATTGGGATTTGTGCTCTGGCCGGAACTGGCGACACCAGCGACGAAACCAGCGAGCAAGTTTATCAGATTGGGATTTGTGCTCTGGCCGGAACTCCTGTACGCTATTGCCTGGCACGGCATGGAGTTTATCAGATTGGGATTTGTGCTCTGGCCGGAACAACGACGGGACTGTCCAGGTGATACCGAATAGTTTATCAGATTGGGATTTGTGCTCTGGCCGGAACAGCCACCGCGCTGGCTTTTTGCTTTTCTGGAGTTTATCAGATTGGGATTTGTGCTCTGGCCGGAACACACCGCCGCCAGCAGCGGCGACGTGATCTAGTTTATCAGATTGGGATTTGTGCTCTGGCCGGAACCCGACCGCCTGCGGCGTGCTGCCGCCATCCAGTTTATCAGATTGGGATTTGTGCTCTGGCCGGAACAATGCTGGTCGCAAGTATGAACGGCAGCAAAGTTTATCAGATTGGGATTTGTGCTCTGGCCGGAACCAATGGCCCGGCAGGCCGCCCTTCCCGACGAGTTTATCAGATTGGGATTTGTGCTCTGGCCGGAACCTCCTGAGTCATCCAATTGCGGTACTTTCAAGTTTATCAGATTGGGATTTGTGCTCTGGCCGGAACGTCTGACCGATAACGGCGCGGAGCGTGCTAAGTTTATCAGATTGGGATTTGTGCTCTGGCCGGAACGTTCCGCGAGTTCATCAGTGGCGCGACTTTAGTTTATCAGATTGGGATTTGTGCTCTGGCCGGAACCCGCGCCGCCATTTTGGACGAGGCAGAGAAGAGTTTATCAGATTGGGATTTGTGCTCTGGCCGGAACTGCATGGATGGCTCAGCGGTTTTGGTAATGAGTTTATCAGATTGGGATTTGTGCTCTGGCCGGAACCGCGATCCTATTTATCTGGGGTGGATTATCAGTTTATCAGATTGGGATTTGTGCTCTGGCCGGAACAAGAAGGGAGGGCTAAGAATCGTCGTGCTGAGTTTATCAGATTGGGATTTGTGCTCTGGCCGGAACACCATGCGCAAACTCGGCCAGCGATTGTTCAGTTTATCAGATTGGGATTTGTGCTCTGGCCGGAACCGAAGCTCGTGGCGGTATGCAGGCCATTTCAGTTTATCAGATTGGGATTTGTGCTCTGGCCGGAACCGAAGCTCGTGGCGGTATGCAGGCCATTTCAGTTTATCAGATTGGGATTTGTGCTCTGGCCGGAACGGCAGCCTGCTTGCGGGTCATCCAGTATTTAGTTTATCAGATTGGGATTTGTGCTCTGGCCGGAACACTACCACCGTTTATGGCAAAAGCATCGGAAGTTTATCAGATTGGGATTTGTGCTCTGGCCGGAACGCGGTGAAGCTGACGGAAGCGGCCGAGGTTAGTTTATCAGATTGGGATTTGTGCTCTGGCCGGAACGGTGAGCACGCCAACAGCTATCCTTCCGACAGTTTATCAGATTGGGATTTGTGCTCTGGCCGGAACGCCTCCGATGCGCGGCACTCTTGCGCTCCGAGTTTATCAGATTGGGATTTGTGCTCTGGCCGGAACGGCTGCCTTGGTCTTCTCTGCCTCGTCCAAGTTTATCAGATTGGGATTTGTGCTCTGGCCGGAACGATGAATCGAGGCATGTGCAAGTGCGGGAGAGTTTATCAGATTGGGATTTGTGCTCTGGCCGGAACTTGGGCGCTGAACTCACCCCCGGACGCGTTAGTTTATCAGATTGGGATTTGTGCTCTGGCCGGAACTGAAGCCGACGCCGGTGCCGGAACTGGCAGAGTTTATCAGATTGGGATTTGTGCTCTGGCCGGAACGAGCTGGTCGACCGCTGGCAGCTGTTCCGAGTTTATCAGATTGGGATTTGTGCTCTGGCCGGAACCGAGGCTCTGGTAATGTGACTTGCGCTGCCAGTTTATCAGATTGGGATTTGTGCTCTGGCCGGAACGCACAGTCAGCTCAAGTCGCCATATTGATCAGTTTATCAGATTGGGATTTGTGCTCTGGCCACAAACAGCAAACTCTATGGCGGGCTTTTGCTGGCAATTACTCAATAGGGCAAACCCCACATTTTCACTTCCCTGCAATCGCATCTTGGCGCCACTCAGTCACCGCACCCGCCGATACGCCCCCCACGCCAGCAGCGCCAAGCCAATCAGCAGATACAACGCCACCTGAAGGCTCATGCCGGCCAAGAGCAGTGCGGCGAACAGCGCCGGGGCCAGGGCTTTGGCGATGAAGTTGGGGCGGGCCAGGCGGCCGAGCAAGGTGCCGACGTTGGCGGGGCCGAAGAGCTCAACCGGTGCGGCGCTGCGCACGACGGTCATGACGCCGTTGGCCATGCCGTAGAGCGCAGCGAACAGCAAGCCGGTGAGCCACCACGCGGGCATGGTGCTGAGCAGCAGCATGGCGAGCAGCAAACCGAGCATGGCGAAACTGCCGACGGTGACAGCGCGTACCTGACCGGCGAAGCGCCATTCGAGCAAGCGGCCGAGCACTTGCAGCGGGCCGATGGCAGCGGCGATCCACACGGCGTCGGCGGCGGCAAAGCCACGCTGGCCGAGCGCTTCGATGAGAAACACCGACAGCACGGCGAACACCATGGTGGCAGCGGAAAACGCGGTGGCGAGCCAGAACAGTTTGGCGCGATGTGGCGGCGTGCTGGCTTGTTGAGTTTCGGTTTGCTGGATTTCGGTTTGCTGCGTTTCGGCTGTTTGAATTTCGTGTTGTCGGGTGTCGTTTTGCAGTGAGTTGTTTTGCACAGGACAGTTCTTCAGAGACTGGTCATTGCCTGACGGCAACACGCCCGCAGCTGGCGCTTCTTTTGGCAACAGCAGCGCATGCACCGGCACGCCGATCAGCAGATGCAGCACGGCAAACAGCGCAAAAGTTTCGCGCCAGCCGTACTCGCTCAGCACCCGTTGGCTGAGCGGCCAGAACACGGTGCTGGCAAAGCCGCCGAACAGGGTCAGCACGGTGACGCTGTGGCGATAACGCGCGGGCGCGAGCCGGTGCAGCGCGGCAAACGCCGGCTCGTACAAGCACAGCGCCATGGCTGCGCCGGCGAGCAGCCAACCGGCGTAGTAACTGAGCACACCGTGACTGAGCGCGAGCAAGGCAAACGCCAATGCCGCCAGCACGGAACCGAGCGTGAGCGGCAGCCGGCCGCCGCGCGCGTCGATCCACCGGCCGACGGTGGGCGCGAGCGCGCCCGACAGCAGCATGCCGAGCGTGAACGCGCCGAACACGGTCAACTCACTGAAGCCGAGCTCCGCGCGCAGCGGTGCAGCAAGCACTGCCAGGCTGTAATACAAACTGCCCCAGCTGAGGATTTGCACCAGCCCGAGCGCCGGCAGCAAACGCGGGAGTTGCACAGGGCTTGCCGAATGCGGCGCCGATACCGCAGCGCTGGCTGCTGCATCGGCGTTCTCGGTTTTCGTTTTGAGCGCAGGCGTGTTGCGTGCGCTCGTTTCGGCTGGCGCCATGGTGGATGGCCCGGGTCCGGATGCATTCATCGCGGTAACGCCCTCCTCGCCCGCCGGTTAACCACAGCATGATGCCGCAGCCGGCGCGACGCGGGTGACGTTGGTGAATGTTGCCGCGGTTTTTGCATTCACGTTTTCACTCGTCGCTGCGCCAGTACCGGAACCGCTATTCGAATCAGTATCCGAACCAGTATCTGAACCCGTATCAGAACTACAACCGCAACCGGATTGGCCGGCAGCTTTGGCGACAACATCTTTGACGCAGCAGGCATCGGACGCGGCCGGGGCCGGGCCACCGCAGCAGCCGGCATCGGCAGTCGCAGACTTGCTTGCTGTGACGGGCGCGGCGTTGCTGGCTTCAGCAGCAGCAGCACGCACGCCATCACTCACATCATCATTCACACCGTCACTCACAGCACAGGCCACGGCACAGCTTGCGGCGCTGGCAGCGGTTGTGCGCGATGCGGCGTCACTGCTGCCACAGCAGGCGGCGCCGTTCACTTCACTGGCTTCGGCGCCAGCAAAGTTGACGTTGCAGACGCCGGTTTCCGGCAGATCGAGCTGCACGTCATCGGCGGCGGCGAAATCGCCAGCGAGCGCGGCAACCACCGAGCGCACTTGCTCGTAACCGGTGGCCAGCAAAAAGTTGGGCGCGCGGCCATAGCTGCGGGCACCGACAGCGTAATAGCCCGGCTCCGGATGTTGCAGCTCGCGGTGGCCGTGCGGCCGGACGGTGCCGCAGCTGTGCTCGTTCGGGTCGATCAGCGGCGCCAGCAGTTCGGTGCTTTCCAGCCACGGGTCGAGCTTGAGCCGCAGCTCGCGGGTGGTGTTCAGATCCGGCCGGGCGCCAGTGGCGACGATGATTTCATCGACGGCGCGGATTGCGTTGCCGGCGTCATCGAGCACGTCGAGACCGCTGTGGCCGGCTTGCAGACTGTGCACGCGAAAACCGGTGTGCAGTTCCAGCCGGCCGCTGTCGCGCAGCGCTTTCAGGCGCTGGCCGAGGGCGCCGCGCGCCGGCAGGCCGTCTTTGTCGCCGCCGCCGAAAATGCGGGTCAGGTTGTCGCCACGGATGGCCCAAACCAGCTGGGTGGCCGGCTCCTGCTCGGCCAGCTCGGCCAGTGCGATCAGGCTGCCGGCGGCGGAGTGGCCAGCCCCGAGCACGAGCACGCGCTTGCCGGCATAGCGGCCGCGCAGTGTGCCGAGCACATCCGGCATGCCATAGCGCAGGCGAGCAGCAAGTGCTCGCTCACCGAGTGCCGGCAGGCCGCTGGCGCCGGCCGGGTTCGGGTTGCTCCAGGTGCCGCTGGCATCGATGACGGCTTGCGCGCGCAGCTCCACTTCGCCGGTCGGCGTCTGCGCCCGGATGACAAACGGCGCCTGCTCGCGACCACGGGTTTTGACCTTGTCGGTGGCGGCGCGGCTGATCTGGCTGACCCGGTGCTGCAGCTTGAGCTGGCTATTGATGGCCGGGTGCGCGGCCAGCGGCGCGAGGTAGTGGTCGATCACGTCGCCGGCGGTCGGCAGCTGCTCGGCCGGTGGCGCCTGCCAGCCGGTGCTGGCGAGCAGCGCGTGCGCGGCCTTGTCGAGGTTGTAGCGCCACGGCGAAAACAGCCGGACATGGCGGTAGCCCTCCAGATTGGCGGCAATGCTGGCGCCCGCTTCCAGAATCATTGGGGTAAAGCCGCGGGTGACCAGATGGGCGGCGGCGGCCAGCCCCACCGGGCCAGCACCGATGATGGCGACCGGCAGCGGCGAGTTCGGGTTGATGAGGGCGTTGGCGTTGGCGGTGGTGGTCATGATTCACTCCTTGCTGACGGGGCAGCGGTAACGGGTTGACACAGCGTTTCCGAAATATCGTTATTCGGCGAAATACGAATTACAGACTTCAAAAAAACCCGGCGGTTGTGGCCGGGGCACAGAGCCGGAGCGTTCTTTCGATATCGAGCGGAGGTTACAGATCACCAATCAGCTGCTTGAGCTCGGCCAAGCGCTCCGGGTTCACGCAGTAGCACATGCGCTGCTCGTCGGCCGAACCTTCGATGAGGCCTGCCTCTTTCAGGATGCTGACGTGCTGCGAGATGGTCGATGGCGCCAGCGGCAGCACATCGGTCAGCTTGCCGAAATAGCAGGTGCCGTAGTCGGCCAGATGCTTCAGCAGGGTGACCCGGGCCGGGTGCGCCAGCGCCTTGGCAAGCTGGGCCAACCGCTCGACATCGATCGGTTTGCCGACCGTCGCGGACGGTGTGCAGGCTGCAGGCGAACAGCTGTTGGGCTTGGCGGTGGACATGGCTTGGCTCGGTCTCGGTTTCTGTCCTGACGCTTATTCGTCATTCGACGAACAAAGAATAAGCCTGCCCCCGCCGGGCTGTCAAGCCGGGCTCGCAACAGCAGCCCATCGTCCTACTGCATCGCCCTAGCCCACCGCCCCGCTCAGGCACCAATGCGCCAGATCGCTGGTGCCGGCTACACTGGCTTTAGCGCCCCCACTGCGACCGGCACCTGCAGGCCATACCCATGACAGCCCCCTATGACAGACACCCATGACAGACACCCATGACAGACACCCATGACAGACACCCATGACAGACACCCATGACAGACACCCCGACCAAACTGCGTTTTGAAGTCTCAGCCCGCCGGCTCGACGCACACGGCAGCGAAGCACACTGCAAAGACGCCACGCTGATCCTCGACACGGATCTGGCCGGCCGCCGCGATGCCCTGAATCCGGCCGAGCTGCTGCTGACGGCGCTCGCCGCCTGCATGATCAAAGGCATTGAGCGGGTCACGCCGATGCTGAAATTCCAACTGCGGGGTGTGACGGTGCAGCTGACCGGCATCCGCCAGGATGTGCCCCCCAAACTGGAATCGATTCGCTACCGCATCCTGCTCGACAGCGACGAATCGGAAGCGCGGCTGGCGCTGCTGCATGAAAACGTCAAGAAATACGGCACTGTATTCAACACCGTCGCGCCGGGAACGGATCTCAGCGGCACGCTGGAGCGCAGCAACAGCGGAGCGCACTGAACCGGCAGGCCCTTTCAATAAGATGTGCGCCTGCACAACCGCCGCCCGCCTGCCGTTACCGTGGCTTGCCACTGGTATCAGCACGTCCCTACGCCGCCACCACACAAAACCGTGAACCTTTTCTTCCGTCCGCGCTTCTTTAGGGCAGAACAAGGAGTTTTTGCATGAAGCAAGCGGAGGAAGAGCTGTTGGTGTTGGCGGACAGCAAGGTAACGAGGCAGCGTTCAATTACCTGTTCCGGCACTACTTCGCACCGCTGCGGCGGTTTGCCTACCAGCTCGGTGCCGATGCCGACAGCGCGCAGGACGCGGTGCAGGAGGCCTGGATTGGCATTGCCAAATCGCTGCACCGCTTGCAGGACGTGCGCGCCTTCCGCAGCTGGATTTTCCGGGCGGTGCGCTGGAAGGTACTGGAACGGGTACGGAATCAGCGGCTGCAGACCGAGCCGCTGGATGAAAAGTTGCACAGCGAATTCTTGCTGCAGGAAGACGCCGGGCATGCCAGCGCAGAATGCGCTGACCCGGTGAGTCGGCTGGAGCAGGCGATGGCGCAGTTGCCGGCCATCGATCGGCAGGCACTGCATCTTTCTTATCTGCAGGACATGCACATCAGCGAAATTGCCATCGCGCTCGAACTGCCGGAAGGCACGGTGAAGTCACGGCTGCACCGCGCCCGGCAAAGTTTGCAAGCGGTGTCGAAAACGGAAACTGACGAGGCACACGAGAAGCAAAACCATTAACATTGATCAACGCATCAAGGCCGAGCTGGAGCGGGAATCGGCAGAAATCGACCGCATTCTCGCGCACGACCCCAGCATGACCGGCATGCTGGCCGGTGGCCTCAAAGGCGGTCTCGGCCGCTGGTTCTTGCTCGCCAATCTGGCGGCATTGGCTGTTACCGTTTTCTTTGTCTGGTGTGGCTATCGCTTCCTTACTGGCGTGCCGGAGCAGCAGCTGTTCTGGGGCGTGCTGTTCTTGCTGGGCGTGCACGTGCAGATCGCCATCAAGCAATGGCTCTGGCAGGAGATGCAGCGCAATGCGGTGATGCGGGAAGTGAAACGGGTGGAGCTGGCCGTCAGCCGTCTGGCGGACCGGTTGCCTGCCGCCTAGAGTCCCGATTAGACACCTGTACCAACCCGCCACCGGAGTCACTGCGCAAAGGCCGCCCTCCGGTGGCGGCTCCCTGATCTGGGTCGACAAGCGCGCCTTCAGCCCCTACACTTCGCGCCCCGCATTTGATGATGAGCTGTTGGCTCCCATGCCAATCTGAGTTTGCCCGCCCGTTCTCCTGCTGTTCGGACCGCCTGCCGCGGTGAGCGGCCGCATCTTTTTTGTCCTTTGTTTTGACTCCTTTAGCGCGCTTTATCGGCAGTGGCTGCCTTGGCGGTGGTTTGTGCCCCCCGGTCGAAACGTCGGCGCGTTGAAGTTTGCTTTGGAAATCTGTCATGACCCGATTGACTGCTGATGTCATCAAAACCAATTTGCTGGGCGGCCTGACCGTCGCGCTGGCGATGGTGCCTGAGGCGATTGCCTTCGCCCTCGTTGCCCACGTTTCACCGCTCACCGGTTTGTATGCGGCGTTTATCGTCGGCCTGATCACCTCGGCCTTTGGCGGCCGACCGGGCATGGTCTCTGGCGCCACCGGAGCGCTGGCGGTGGTGATGGTGGCGCTGGTGGTGACGCACGGCGTTGAATATCTGTTTGCCACCGTGGTACTGATGGGCCTGCTGCAGATACTTTTCGCCATCGCCAAGCTCGGTAAATTCATCCGGATGGTGCCGTACCCGGTGATGCTCGGTTTTGTCAATGGCCTTGCCATCGTGATTTTTCTGGCCCAGGCCAGTCACTTCAAAGTCGTCGGCGCCGACGGCAGTGTTGGCTGGATGCAAGGCGCCGCGCTGTACACCATGCTGGCGCTGATCGTAGCGACCTTGGCGATCATTTATCTGGTGCCGCGGGTGACCAAAGCCGTGCCGGCGCCGCTGGTCGGCATTTTGATCGTTGCCATTGCCGTGCCGTTGCTCGGCATCGACACCAAAACCGTTGGCGATCTCGGCTCCATTGCCGGCGGCTTACCGAGCTTTCATATTCCATCGGTGCCGTTTGATTGGCAGACGCTGAGAATCATTTTCCCGTATGCGCTGATTCTGGCCGCGATTGGTTTGATCGAGTCCTTGCTGACCCTGAACTTGATCGACGAGATGACCGACACCCGCGGCAAGCCGAATCGCGAATGTCTGGCGCAGGGTGCTGCCAACGTGGTGACCGGTTTCTTTGGTGGCATGGGCGGCTGCGCGATGATCGGCCAGAGCATGATCAACGTGAACAACAAAGCCTTGCACCGGCTGAGCGGCATCTCGATGTCGCTGTTCCTGCTGGCGTTCATTCTGTTTGGTTCCAGCCTGATTGAGCAGATCCCGCTGGCAGCATTGATCGCCGTGATGATCTTCGTCTCGGAAAAAACCTTTGAATGGGGCAGCTTGCAAGCACTGCGCAAGATCCCGCGTAGCGATGCCATCATCGTGGTGGGCGTGACCGTGATCACCGTGTTCACCGATCTGGCAATCGCCGTGGTGTTGGGCGTGATCTTCGCGGCGCTGGTGTTTGCCTGGCAGCATGCCAAGCAGATCGCCGTCAAAACCAGCACCGACGACAAAGGTTGGAAAGTCTACGAATTGGAAGGCTCACTATTCTTTGCCTCCACCGCGACGTTTCAATCGCTGTTCACGCCCAAAGACGATCCGCAGCACGTGGTGATCGAGTTCCGCCGTGCCAAGGTGGTGGATCACTCCGCCATTGAAGCCATCGACGCCTTGGCCGGCCGCTACCAGCAACTCGGCAAAACCCTGCACTTGCGCCACCTGAGCCCGGACTGTCTGGAGCTGCTGGACAAAGCCAAAGGCATGGTGGAGATCAACGAGTTTGAAGATCCGCATTACCACATCGCCGACAACAAACTGGGCTGAGTCGCCTGTTCGAACAAAAAAGAACCTGATTAGGTAGCTGTCTCAGCGGGCGCAGCAATTGCGCCCGCCATGTCGGCATGGTAGCGGCATTCTGTTTATAGGGGATGCCGCGATGGCCATGAATCGCATTCAATTCCAAGCCG
>JBKBHF010000020.1:0-66130 GCA_046297695.1 Permianibacter sp.
TTGCGGATATCATCAAACATCTCAGGCAGGTCCTTGAGCGGATGTGGTTTGCGCCTGTTTGATCAAGCGACCTTGCCTGAGTTCAATTTAAAGTGATCGGGATTTCGGAACGGCTATTTAGTTTGTGCTATTGCAAATGCGCACAGCAGGGTTGCCGATAGTTCACGCGACAGATTGAAAAGACTGAAATTAAAAGAGCCAGCAACGCTGGCTCTTTTTTTGCTTACACGCCATCCGCGGGGATGAGCGTAACAATACGTTTCTCCTGCTCCGGCTTTTTCAGCCATTCCGGAAAGTCTTCTGCGCGTTTCTCATCAATGCTTGCTTGATTCTTGCGCTGCCAGTCAAGCGCGCTTGGCAGCTGCGTAATGGGCTTGGCGCCATTCAACCAACCGGCAAATTCCTTGTGCTGCAAGTTGAACTCAAAGCTGCTATCACGGTGCACCGGATGCAAGGAGAAGCGAGCCTTCCAGACACCCATGCGAGGCGTAACCAAAGCATAGTAAGTCTTGCCTGCTTCCACCTCCGCCTCCATGAAGTCGGCACTTTCGCCAATTACCATATAAAGGTGTTTGCCCGGCTCGACAAGGTGATCGATGCGCGTTCCGTAGGTGCTGATACCCAACAGCTGCTCGTCATCACCATTGAGGTGAAACACCGGCGCATCAATCAGCCAACCGAATGCTGACGGCCGCAAGAAAACAATACGGGCTTTGTCCGGAGACGACTCTGCAACCGAAGCTACCGGCTGCATCATTTTCGACATTGCCCCTTCTGTGCTTGGCTTCATTGCGCAGCCGCCCAACAGCAGCAATGCGCCGACCATAGCCAGTACTTGGACTCCGATTTTCTTCATGGTAATTCTCTGTTTTATCTACCGCTCGTTGCCAACATTTGGCGACGCCACGCTAGCGCAACAAGAAGCAGATGGCAATGCCATCACGACGAAGCCACAGGACTGCCTCTCACCTCAAGCTCGTGCCACGACGGCCAACGTCAACCGCGACACGCAACTGAGCTTGCCGCCAGCATCTTCAATCTTGATGTCCCAAACCTGGGTGCTACGGCCGAGGTGTATCGGCATCGTGGTGCCAGTGACATAGCCATCACGTACGGCGCGCAAATGATTCGCGTTGATCTCGACACCTACGACCATTTTGTCGTCCGGAACAACCAGATTGCCGGCGACGCTGCCGAGCGTTTCGGCCAGCACGACATTGGCGCCACCGTGCAGTAAGCCAAACGGTTGCCGCGTACGGTGATCGACCGGCATACGGGCGCTTAGACTGTTGTCGGTCATCGCAACGAACTCAATGCCGAGATGCTCCACCATCGAGTTGGCATTACGCGCCATTATGCTGGCCAGTGTTGGCTGACCGAACCAGATTTTCATGAGCGAGCTCCTGCGTGCTTGGGTTTACATGTCAATGCGCCGATCAGTCAACCCGCACCGACGAAATCCAGTTGTCGCCAGGCTTCGAAAGCGACCACGGCAACCGCATTGGACAGGTTCAGGCTGCGCTGACCGGGTCGCATGGGCAGACGGATCGTTTGCTCGGGAGGCAGGCTGGCGAGTAACACGTCTGGCACGTGTCGCGTTTCCGGACCAAAGACCAGGGCATCGTTCGCCTGAAAGCGGACGTCGACATGGCGGACCTTACCGCTCGTCTCGCAGGCGAATACGCGTGCCGGCTGAGTGCTGGCAAGAAAATGCTGCCAATCGGCGTGCACGTTTACGGTTGCCCATTCGTGGTAATCCAACCCGGCCCGGCGCAGTTTCTTGTCTTCCATCTCAAAACCCAGCGGCTCGATCAGATGCAAGTGAAACCCGGTGTTGGCACACAGACGGATCACATTGCCGGTATTGGGCGGAATTTCCGGATTGAACAGGACGATATGCAACATGGGCGGCACGGTTCAGTGCAGACATTGTCGGAAGATTGTCCGCGATGACCGAAACCGCCGGCAAGGGTGGCCGTCGACAAAAGCACCGTCGCAACAAAATCAGGCCTTGCGCCGCTGCGGTTCTTCAACGGTTTTCAAATAGCGGGTCAGGGTGTTGCGCCCCCAACCGAGCAGGTGCGCGGCATCCTGGCGGTGACCGTTGGTTGCATCCAGCACGGTTTCGACCAGCAGTTGTTCGAGTTTTGCTGCCAAGGCTTGCACCTGCTGCGCGTCTTGCGCGCGCGCTGCCGTCAGGATCTCGTTACGCAGGGTCAGTTGCCACGGTTCGGCCGACGATTTCGGCGCCGCTACCGGCTCGGCATCCTGGCCAACGTCGCTGGGCAGATCGCTGGGTTGAATCTGCTCGGCAGGTGCCATCACGGTCAGATAGCGACACAGGTTTTCCAGTTGCCGGACGTTGCCCGGCCAGCTCCGTTGACGCAGCGCAAGCAGGGTTTCCTTGCTCAGGTATTTGCGCGGCAGGCTGGCTTCGGCCGCCGCTTGCTGCAAAAAGTTCTCGGCCAGCAAATCGATGTCTTCGGCGCGCGCACGCAGCGGTGGCAAGTCGATACGAACGACATTCAAACGATGGAACAAATCTTCGCGAAAGCGACCCGCTTTGACCAGTGCCTGCAGATCCTGATGGGTGGCAGCAATGACCCGGACATCGGATTGCAGCAACTCCTTGCCACCGACACGGAAGTAACCGCCATCGGACAACACCCGCAGCAAACGCGTTTGCGCGGGCAGTGGCATGTCGCCGATTTCATCGAGAAACAGCGTGCCGCCTTCGGCTTGTTCAAAGCGGCCGGCGTTGCGGTTGACGGCACCGGTAAACGCCCCCTTTTCATAGCCGAACAGTTCCGACTCGATCAGTTCCTGCGGGATCGCGGCCATGTTGAGCGCGACAAACGGTTTGCCTGCGCGCGGGCTGTGATCGTGCAGCGCTTGGGCCACACGCTCTTTGCCGGTGCCGGATTCGCCTATCAGCAGCACGGTGAATTTGGTGCGCGCCAGCCGGCCGATGGCGCGAAACACCTGCTGCATGGCCGGCGAGCGGCCGATCAGTTCGGCTTTTTCCGTTTTGGCTGCAGCGGCAGGCGGTGGCGAGGATTGCTGCAAGGCACGTGTGACAATGGCGAGCAGCTCATCGATATCAAACGGTTTGGCCACAAACTCGAACGCACCGGAATCGAATGACTGCACGGCGCTGGAAAGATCGGCATGGGCGGTGATCAGCACCACCGGCACATGACTGTTGCTCGCCTTGATCTCGCGCAGAAAAGCCACGCCATCACCACCCGGCATGCGGATATCGGACAGCACCAGCTGCACCGGCTCGCGCGCCAGTACGGCACGCGCTTCCGGCACATCGGCGCAGACCCGGGTTTGGTAACCCGCCGCCCGCAGCGCCCGATCCAGCACCCAGCGAATGCTGTCGTCGTCATCCAGAATCAAAACCGTTTGACTGTCGGTCATGGCCACTCTTTCAGTTTCGGCTGTCGTAATGAACGGCAGCGCGGGATCTTCACGGCTTCACCGCATCCAGGCGTCCGGGCTCGCGCCACGGCAGCCAAACGGTAAACACGGTCTGGCCGGGCGCGCTCTGGCACTCCAACAATCCATCATGCTGTTGCACCAAGGTCTGGGCGATGCTGAGCCCCAAACCGGTGCCGTGTTGCTTGCCGGTGACGAGCGGCAGGAAAACCCGATCACGCAGCTCCGCGGGAATGCCGGGACCGTTGTCGATCACATCCAGCCGCAGGGCCAGTTTCCAGCGCACATTGCCGATCGTCACGCCGTGCTCGGCGCGGGTGCGCAAGCGGATCACGCCCTGTGTCGCAACCGCGTCCACCGCGTTTTGCACCAGATTCAGCATGATCTGGTGCAGGGCATCGGCATTGGCCTGCAGATCCGGCAAACTCGGATCGTAATCGCGCTGCAGCTGGACACCGTCCGGCAAGGTCAAACGGACAATTTGCAAAACCTGTTCCAACACCGAATGAATGTTCAACGGCGTCTTGGTCAAGGTCCGCGCCGGCAACAACAGGCGATCGACCAGCGCGCGCAAGCGGTCGGCTTCACGCTGAATCAGATCGGTGAATTCGGTCAGTGCTGCCGATTCTTGTCCGGACAATTCCCGGGCGAGCAGCTGGGCGGCACCACGCAGACCGGCCAACGGATTCTTGATTTCATGCGCAAGGGAACGCAGCAGTTCATGCAATTCCTGCTGCTGGCGTGCCCGCTCGGTATCGATGTGGCGGCGCTGGCTGTCATCCAGCGGCCGCAGCTCCAGCAACCAGCCATCCGCCAACGGCGACACCACCACATCGATGCGGGCACTGGTCGCAAACGGCAGATCCAGCTGTAGCTCATGTCCATGGCAAGTGCGCTGTTCCTGACGGACCCGCACCAGCAACTCCAGTACCGGGTGCGGTGCCGGCAGCCAGACCGCCAGATCGGAGGCCAGCAGCCGGCGCCGGCTGTGCCCGAACAGGTGCTCGGCCGCGCTGTTGATCGCGACGATGTGCCGATCGGCATCCAGCTGCAACACGGCAGTGGTCAGGCTGTCGAGCAGACTGTCGGCCGACGTGGCAGTCACAGACATGACGCTGTTTCCCAAATGAGCTGCGCCGCATTGTAGCGGCGCAGCGGGGTATTGCACAAAAATGGCGCACCGGTTTGGTGCGATATGCCATCGCTATTTTCGCGGTCCGTTGGTGACCGGCTTGGTGGGCGTGGTCGGCACCGGATCGCCGGGCTGGCGGGCATCCTGGAGCTGCGGCCAATGCACCTGTTGCAGATAGCCATTGCTGGTGGCCCGTATCTGCAAATTGCCGGCACCATCGGGATTGTGGTTTGCGGATGCACGAAACAACATGAATTTGCTTTGCGCTGACCCCAGCAGCTTGCCAGCCTTGTGTATCACCTCTACCCGGACACTGTGTTCCCCACGCTCGACGTCCGTCAGCTCCCATGAGCTGGCACGCCCCGGCAAACCTACCACGGAACCGTCCAGCAATAACTGGACCCGATGGTCCTCGTCCAGCGAAGGCGCGATGGAAGCAGACACCGATACCTTGCCTTCGTTGTCACGCAGCACGGCATCAACGGCCGGTTCAGTAATCTGGACCTGATAGGTCTGCTCCGGCTTTTTCTTGCTTGTCGCAGCCGTTTCACCTACCGGCAGTTTGGGGGTGGCTGGCGCGGCATAAGTCGGCGTCTCCCGCATCGGCAGCGTCTCGCCACCCGGGCAGGGTTGATCGGAAAAGACAGTCTCGCCATTCTCGCCCTTGCATTTGTACAGCTCGCCGGCGCTGTGGCCGGGCAGGGCAAAGGTGAGCAGCAGGCTGCAGAACACGGTGGCGGTCTTGCGCATGGGGCAACGGTCCTGAATTGAAGCGTCAGCGGCTTAGACGCCGGTTGCGACAAGAATAGTGCATGGCGGCCGCGCCGGCCTGTGCCGTCGGGCTCATTCTGTCGCCCCCCATTGGTTTCTGGCCCTTAGTTCCGACCCCGGAAAAACAAAGCCGCCCCTTTTGGGCGGCTTTGTCGGATTGGCCGCGTTTTGCAGCCGTATTGACTTGAACCATTGCTGCCGAATGGCAGCCAGTACCTGGGCAGGCCCGGTTGCCGGGGTCTGCTTCCGGCTCCCGGTTTGCACCGGGAAGCTTACACGGAATAGTACAGTTCCAGTTCCAGCGGGTGCACGGCCATCGCAACGCGCTTGGCTTCAGCGCGTTTGATCGCGAGGTAGCTGTCGATGAAGTCTTTCGAGAAGACGCCACCGCGCAGCAGGAACTCGTGATCGGCTTCGAGTGCATCGCAGGCCATTTCCAGCGAGTGGGCAACGGTCGGGATCGCTTTCGCTTCTTCCGGCGGCAGATCGTACAGATCCTTGTCGGCCGCATCGCCCGGGTGGATCTTGTTCATGATGCCGTCGACGCCGGCCATCATCATCGCGGCGAAGGCGAGGTACGGGTTGGCGGTCGGATCCGGGAAGCGCACTTCGATGCGGCGACCTTTGGCCGACGCAACGTACGGAATGCGGATCGAGGCCGAACGGTTACGGGCCGAGTACGCCAGCATGACCGGCGCTTCAAAACCCGGGACCAGGCGCTTGTAGCTGTTGGTCGAAGCGTTGGTGATGGCGTTCAGCGCGCGCGCGTGCTTGATGATGCCGCCGATGTAGTACAGCGCTTCTTCCGACAGACCTGCGTATTTGTTGCCGGCGAAAATGTTCTGGCCGTTCTTGGCCAGCGACTGGTGCACGTGCATGCCCGAACCGTTGTCACCGACCATCGGCTTCGGCATGAAGGTCACGGTTTTGCCGTAGGCGTGTGCGACGTTGTGGATCGCGTACTTCATGATCTGCACTTCGTCGGCTTTCTTCACCAGCGTATTGAACCTGGCAGCCAGTTCGTTCTGACCACCAGTCGCGACTTCGTGGTGGTGCGCTTCGATGACGAGCCCCATCTGTTCGCAGACCAGCGCCATTTGCGAACGGATGTCCTGGGCCGAATCCACCGGCGCGACCGGGAAGTAACCGCCTTTCACCATCGGACGGTGGCCTTTGTTGCCGCCTTCAAAGCTCTTGTTGGTGTTCCAGGCGCCTTCGTCCGAATCCAGCTCGTAACCGCAGCCGTTCATCTTGTTGTAGAACTTGACGTCATCGAACATGAAGAATTCCGGCTCCGGACCGAACAGCGCAGTGTCGGCAATGCCGGTGCTCTTCAGCCAGGCTTCGGCGCGCTTGGCGATCGAACGCGGGTCACGGTCATAGCCTTGCATCGTGGCCGGATCGACGATGTCGCAACGGACGATCAGCGTGCTGTCTTCGGTGAACGGATCCATCACCGCGGTGGTGGCGTCCGGCATCAGAATCATGTCGGATTCGTTGATGCCTTTCCAACCGCTGATCGAGGAGCCGTCGAACATCTTGCCGTCCTGGAACAGCGACTCGTCGCACAGCTTGGCCGGGATCGAGACGTGCTGCTCTTTGCCCTTGGTATCGGTGAAACGCAGGTCAACGAACTTGACGTCGTTGTCCTTGATCATCTGCATGACATTGGCGACGGACATGGAAGGCTCCTGTGGAAAGCGGGTTAACGGGCATACCGCAACCGGTATCGACCCTGTTGCGGCGGAAAAAGCAAAGCCTGTGCCATAAGCAATGAAGTTCGCGCATCGGTGATGCCGGGCGATTAAGTACGGCTATACGGCCAAATCCTTGCCGTAAACGCACCAAAACGGACATAAAACAGAGGGCAGGGCCAATTTGGTGCGCCAAATTGGCCGCGTCGGTGCAAACCGCGGCAAAGCGTAGCAGACAACGCGTCGGTCGCCAGTCGACCGCCCTTTTGCTTGGCAGTCAGCGACGGCTTGGCGAGCAGGGCATTTCCGGGTAGCTTGCCCAAGCCTTTTGGGAGGCAGGGACATTACAAGGAGATAGACCCATGAAGCGGTTCCAGACCGCGGCGCTTGTGGCCGCCGTCAGTCTTTGTGCCGGTGCGGCGAAAGCCGATCTGGTGCAATTTGATATCCAGACCAGCACCTTCGCCCAGCAGCTCAGCCTGAATGCCGGCGGCGGTATCGATTACACCAACATGGAAGTGAGCAGTGTCGGCTTTTCGGAGATGTTCAGCTTTGCCGGGTTGATGGAGCTGTGGAGCTCCGGCGTCGTCAGTGACGATTACGGCACCGCGATCTACACCACAGCCAATACGCTGTTCGCACCGGTTTCTGCACTTGGCAATGGCGCGTTCAGCGCAGAGTCGCTGGCGCAAAACACCGCCGGCCTCGATCTGGCGGGACAGGGCACCATCCAGACTTTCGTCAATTTCTGGGACAACACCGATCCGGCCAACCCGGATTGGGGCAACAACACCATCAATTTCAGCATCAGTTTCTACGGCTCACGCGATCAGTATCAGTCGGATGTCGCTTACATCAACGACTGGTTCAATTACTCGCGCCAGTACGTGATCCAATTGAACGGCCCGGCCAGCGCCGGCGACGTGTTCAGCTACAGCGAAGCCGATCTGCTGGCCACCCTGCAAAACAGCGGCGGCGCCAGTGTCAGCTATTACGAACAGTGGACCCGTTCGAGCGCAAGCTGCGTGGTCAATGACAGCTGCACCACATTGAGTTATGACGGCATGGCCTACTACGGCTGGGGCAGCTACCACTATCAAGGCGCGGCAGCCGTCGATGCGCCGACGAGCCTCAGCCTGTTGCTGGCAGCACCGCTGATGTTCTGGCTGCGCCGTCGCCGCATGTAAACGCGTCTCGCAACATCCAGTGAAAGCCACCACACACCTGTGGTGGCTTTTTTTATCGCGAGGGAGCCAGCTGCCGACGCAGCAAGCGCAGATTGACCGCGGCACGCCGGTAATCCGGCCGCACGACGAGTGCCTGCTCGAATGCCTGTTTCGCCGCAGCCAGGTGCCCGGTTTGCTGATACGCCATGCCGAGATTGTTCCAGCCGCGCGCGTTGGCCGGCGCTTTCTGCACGACATCCTGCCAGAACGCCGTTTCGCTGTGATAAACCGTATTGCGCGAACGGGTCGCGCCCGCCAGCGTAAGCGAAAGCGCGACGGCAACCATCACCGATAGCAAGGCAGGCAACGACTGCAGGTTTGCTGCTCGGAACATTCGATTTGCCGCCACTTTCAATGGCAACAGCAGCAGCAAGGTGATGCCCGGCAACGCCAGATACAGTTGCCGGTCGTTGACCGGATCAAGCCGGACAAATAACGAATGCGTTGGCAACCAACTCAACGCCAACCAACACACCGCCAGCCACAGCAGCGTTCGCTGCTGCCGTTGCCGCCATGCCAGCACCAGCAGCGCCAGCACTGCGACGGCACAGGCGATGCCGCGACCACTTGCCAGCGGTGCCACCGACAGCACCGGATCCGCATTCAGCGCTTGCCAGCCGACGGCAACCGCAAACAGATGCACAATCGCTTGTGTCTGCACGGCCAGCAGACTTTCCAGGTCGCGCCACTGCAAAGCCAGCCAAAGCAGTTCGCGATAACGCGGCAACAGCAACACGACAATCAGCAGACCGGTAGCTGCCGCCAGCGCGAACCACATGACCCGGCGGGAACCGTCGCGATAGCAAAACCAGAGCCACGCCAGCCATAACGGTGCGACCACGGCACTTTCCCGGCTGCCCAGCGCAATCAATAGCGCCGGCAACAACCATAGCAGGCTATGTTGCTTGCCATTAATCAGCCAGTGTTGCCACAGATTCAGTGCAAGCAACAGCCCAAACCCTTCCAACGCGACCGAGCGACCCGAGAGATAGGTCACCACTTCCGTCTGCGCGGGGTGCAGGGCAAAAACGGCCGTGATCAGCAACGCCAGCGGCGATGGCTTTCGGACGTGTTGAGCCAGCAAGATCTGCAGAAAACGAAACAACAGCAAGGTATTGGCCAGATGCAGCGCCAAATTGAACAGGTGGAATCCGAACAACCCGGCATCAAACTGATGCTGCATTGCCACGCTCAATTTGAACAGCGGCCGGATATGCGGCAGTGATTGCCACCACGCACTCAGTGATTGCACGCGCGGATCGGCGAGCAGCACCGCGTGATCATCAAACTGCCAGACACCAGCAAAGCTGTTCAGATAGGCCAGGATCGTCAGCAGCAGCAGGGTCGGCAAGCCGAATCGCGACAGCGCTGCCGGCGTCAGCACCGGCTCATGACTTGGCGGCGCGGACGCGGGCTTCACGGAACGCAAGCTCGATGATCGCCGCCAGATCCCACCACCGATCTGGCGCATTCAAAAAGACTGCGAGCACCTGCGCGCCATTGCGCTCGGCCAGCGCGATGATGCATTTGCCGGCCTTGTGGGTGTAGCCGGTCTTGACGCCGATCGCGCCGGGCAAGCGGCCAAGCAGGGCATTGCTGGAGCTGACCCGCCGCGGTTTGCCGGAAACCGTGACCGTCGCCTCCGGTAACGCCACCAGGCGCTTCAGTTCCGGTTCGGCCAGCACGCGCTCGGTCAGCTGAACCAGATCACGAATGCTGCTGTAGTGACGCTCGTCATCGAAGCCGCAGGCATTGGCAAAGGCGGTGTCACGTAACTGCCAACGGGCGGCGGCGGCATTCATCCGGGCAACAAAGGCGGTTTCACTGCCAGCGAGACTTTCGGCCAGGGCAACGCAGGCATCGTTGCCGGAGCCGAGCAGCATCGCGGTCAACAAATCCTGCCGGCTGATTTGTTGCCCGGCTTTCAAACCGAGTCGCGCACCGGTCATCGCGGCGGCTTTCGCACTCACGGTCACGAGCTGTTGCAGCTCACCCTGTTGCAACGCGAGCAGCGCGGTCATCAGCTTGGTCAGCGAAGCCGGCGGCAGGCGCGTGGTCAGCGCCTGTCCCCAGAGCGGTTCGGCATTGAGCTGCACATAGTAGGCGCGCGCGACTTGCGGGTAGGGGTTGGCCAGTGTTGCGCTGGTGATCGCCGATGCCTCGGTCAGCGCGCGGTTTGGTTCAGGCGTTTTTTCAGTGACCGCTGTCGTGAAAGTTGTGGTGACGCGCGTGGCGGAGTCTGTGGTGGCGTCGCTGGCGATGGCGGCAGCTCCCGTCGCGAACAGCAACGCCGACAGGCACGCCAGAAACCATCCGGGCCGCTGACAACAGCGGCCCGGATGGTTTGCAAGGAATAACGCCATGCTTACCACTTGATCAGATCTTTGAGCAGCTTGGCGCCTTTCTCGACCGTGGACTCTTCTTTCTTCTCGACCTTGCCGCCATCGCTCATCAACTCGGCTGCATACTGGGTACAGAACGAACCGTATTCGGTCGCATAGACGGTGGTGAAGTCACGGCCGGCGCAATGTTGCTGCGCCAGTTCGTCCGCTTCAGCTTTGCAGTTGAGCGCCAGAAACTCCCAGTTCCTGGTTGCTTTCGCCTGCTTGCAGGCTGCACCGACAACTTTGTCACGACCGAGCCCGCAGAACGCAATGGCTTGATTCAGCGCCTCACCGGAGGCATCCTGACCGACCACCATCATCGCGCCGTCGCCGGTTTGCAGACGTTTGCAGAACGCCGGTTTTTGTTTCGCGCACGGTGAGCCATCCATGGTGAAGATCATCAGCTGCATCGACTGGATGGCACTGGCGCAGCTCTGGGCATTGGCCATTTCCATCTGCTGGTTCATGTTGGCCTGCATCTGCTGGATTTCCTGCGCGTTCGGCATGCTCATGCCGTTGACCACGGTGCGGTCCACCGCCGGATCGCAGCTGCCGAGTTTGCGTCCGGTCATGTCCATCCGGAACTGGCCGTCCTCGCTGGTGAATTCGGTGAAGCCGGTGAACTTGTCGCTGCCCTGCAGGGTCATCTCGCCGTAGCCCTTGCCTTGCGGGCACTCGACCCGCCAGCTCATGGTATTGCCGCTTTTCTTGTAGTCGCGGACTTTGCATTCTTCGTCCTGCTGCTTGCCTTGCGGTGGGCTCTTCCAGCCCGGCTCCTGACACATCTGCATGGTCATGGCCGGCATGGCGAAGCCCTGGGCCTGATCGGATTGCATCTTGGTGGTGTATTCCCAACGCTCACCGTTTTGCGCAGCAACCGCCGCAGTGGCCGTGAGCAAGGTACTGACAGCCGTGAATACGGCGATGACGGGACGCATGATCTGAGCTCCTTCTCTCGTGAATGCTGTCGGTGTGCCAGCCCGGAAACCCGCTGACACGAAACCGGACCGATGATATCAGCGCCATTCAACAGCGGCTGGCCCGAGCGCTAACAATAGACAACAATTAGGGAATTTTTAGTGACCGCGATGGCCCATGGTCATGGCGACAGCAGAGGCGGAGACTCCCACATGACCCAGCGACCGTTGCATATCGGCATCTCGGCCCGGTTGTTCCATCCGGAGCCGAGCGCCACCGGCATCCGCACCAAGACCCTGCAGTACCTGGAGCAGTCGGTCGCCCATTGGGTGATGTCGCGGGACGTGCTGGTGTTCATGATCCCGACCGTGCTCACCGATGGCCCGATCCTGTCCAGCAACATCCGGCTGCGCGATTACGCCCGCTACCTGGACGGTCTGGTGTTGCAAGGCGGCGCCGATGTCAGCCCCGCTGCCTACGGCGAATCGCCGCAACATCCGGATTGGGTTGGCGATGCGGTCCGCGATGCCTATGAAATGGAGTTGCTGCACGAGTTTCTGGAGGCACGCAAACCGGTGCTGGCAATCTGCCGCGGCTGTCAGCTGCTGAATGTCGCACTCGGCGGTTCGCTGTATCAGGACATCGCGACCATGGTGCCGGGCGCGCTGCAGCATGTCAGCGACAGCTACGATCATCACTCGCACGATGTCCAGCTCAGCGCCGATGGCTGGTTTCGCCAGTGGTACGGCGTCGAGCGTGTGCGGATCAGCAGCATTCACCACCAGGCAATCAAGACACTCGGCAAGGATCTCGTGGTCGAGATGCAGGCCGACGACGGCATCATCGAAGCAGTGCGTCACCGCGAATTGCCGTTTTGTGTCGGCGTGCAATGGCACCCGGAATTTCATTTGTACCAGCAGCAACACGGGCACCCGGACTGGGTCGATCCGCAACCTTTGCTGGAAGCGTTTTTGCTCGCTGCCCGGCAGCGCCTGCATGCCTGAATAACCGCAACGCGCCACCGCCGACGCCGGGCGCAACCGGCACGCCGACGCCTTGCTGCGCCGAAACGGCGCCCCACAACGATGGCGCTGCACCGCTTCGTTGCCGGTATCGCGGTGCCGGCCTGCCCGACACTGACGAAACCGCCGCAAAACGCCGCGGTTTTGCACCAGATCCGCCTCTGCATCAATCGCGGCCATCGTTGGCACGCCAACTGCAACGGCATGTATGGCCGCTGCCGGCAGCCGCCGGATTGCGAGCCTTTGCCGAGGAGCCGACACCATGACCGATCGTTACCATTTGCGGCCAGCCGACCAGCATTTGCCCGCTGCATTGTTGCGCCCCGTGCAGCAACAGCTCGCGCACCAACGGCCCTGCTATTTGTGGCAAGCGGAGCGCTTCGACTGGGTGGTTGGCGTCATCGGCTGGCAGCGCGAACCGCGCAGTCAGACAACGGCGACCTTGGCGCTGAATGTCGATCCGAGCTGTCGCGGTCAGGGCGTCGGCCGGTTTCTGCTGACGCAAGCACTGACTCTTGCGCACGAGCAAGGTCTGCAAACCCTGCTGGTGCGGGTAGCGTATGAACAAAAAGCGGCGCTGGCACTGTTTCGGCAGTTTGCCTTTTTGCCACTGCTGGAAGCTTCGGCGCACGAGCCGGATCAGGCTGCGGTTTGGCTCGGCAAGTCATTGCTGTCGCGGCAACACGCTGCCTTAGACCACGCCGCGATAAACAAAGCCGCCTGATCAACTGTTGCGCACTGGCATCGGTGCCGGGCTGGCCGCTCTGGCACCGATGCTTTATGTTGCCGGCATGTGGCTGGGGAGGCCGCTACCGTGCCGCTGCATGCGCTGACCTTGTCGGTGTTCTTTTCCACCATCCTGATGATGGCCGCTGCCGTGTTTGCGACCGTGGCGGTGCAGCGGCCGCGCGCTCGCGGTATCTGGATCTGGTGCCTCGCCTGTCTCAGCCTCGGCATCGGCATTTCCATTCGCAGTTTCGATTACGCCATGCGCGGTGGCGAGTGGTTCTGGTTTGCCGGATTCTTCATGTGGCTCGCGCATGTGCTGTTCTGGTTCGGCATGCGCCGTTTTGTCGGGGTGGCCGCACCGACCTCACAACTGCTGCTCGCATTGCTGCTGATCGGCAATCTGTGGCTCTTTGCCTGGCAGCTGTCTTACACCTGGCAACTGTTCATCGTGCTCGGTGTCGCCACCCTGTTCGATCTGCTCGCGATGGCGCCATTACTGTCGCTGCGTCGTTTGCACTACCGGCCGGCGACCCGGTTCGCACTGGCCATTTTCGTGCTGGCGGCGATCAGCATGGCGGTGCGGGCGGCGCTGGTGGCACTGCAGGACCGTGGCCTGTATCTGTGGTTGCCCGACGCCAACTCGATCTCGATGTATACACCGGCCGCCGCACTGTTGCTCGGCAAGTGCTTTGTCTTCCTGATGCTGCTGCACGAACGGCAATCGGCCGAGCTGGAGAAGCTGGCCGTTACCGACGCCCTGACCGGCCTGCTCAATCGCAAAGGCTTTGTCGACTACGGTCAGCGCCTGTTGCAGCGGCTGCATCAGGAACAGCGCGGCTACGCCTTGTTGATGATGGACATGGATCACTTCAAGGCGATCAATGATCGTCACGGTCACGCCGCCGGCGATGCCGCACTGCGCGCGTTTGCCGATGTGCTGCGCGAACAGCTGCGGCCGAATGATTGCTATGGTCGCATCGGTGGCGAGGAATTTTGTGCCTTGCTGCCGGGATTGACGCCGGCCGATGCCTATCACGTTGCCGAACGGGTGCGCCGGCGCTTCGCCGAACAGGCTTTCAGCACGCCGAAAGGCCTGCTCTATGGCAGCGTCAGCATTGGTGTGCACGGCGAGCTCGGCAAGGCGAGCAGCATCGAGTCGATGATGCAGAGCGCCGACGGTGCGCTCTATGAAGCGAAATCACTGGGCCGCAACCGCACCCAGCTCGCCATCGCCTGAACGGCAAGACTGCGCATTCAGGCATCGCGATCGCAAGGGATCAGCGTGGTTCAGGCGCGCTGCCCCTTCTCGATCAGAAAGACTTGCTCGCGCTCGATTACCGCCTGCTGCAGCACCTGATGACCGTTCAAACGGCACCAGGTCGGAATGTCATGCAGCGTACCCGGATCGGTACAGCGCACACGCAACCGGGCGCCGACCGGCAGCGCCTTCAAGGCGTTCTGGGTGCGGATGACCGGCAGCGGGCAGAGCAGCCGCCGCGCATCCAGTTCATGCACGGTGGCCGGTTCAGACATGCCAGCCGGCCTCGATTTCGTCGGCGGTAAACGGCTGCACCGACACCACGCGGGTGACCCCGAGTTTGTCGGTGTAATCAAGTGCGACCGGGCCGTCATGCGTGGCGGCACCATAACGGGCAATGATGCGGGCCGCGAGCTCGACATCGCTGTCATCGCGCAGCTCGCCATCGACCAGTGCGTACGCGCCCATGTAGGAGTTCGGAATGAAATGGGCGAACTGGCGACGATAGCCTTCCATGAACACGCCTTCGCCTTCTTCGCGCGAGATGATCAGCTTGAAATGCGGCCGCGGCCGCAGATGACGGCCGATCTTCAGCATGATGATATCGTCAAGTTCGTATTCGCGGCTGCCGCGCGCCTGCCACAGATCGACCAGCTTCTTGCTGTATTCCTCGTTGGTAAGAAAGCAGCAGCCACCAGCCGGCTGGGCCCAATCCGTAAAGCCGAACTGCGCCGCCAGATCGGTCTGCGGTTTGCGCGAGCGGCCGGAGAAATCGTGCAGCTTGTCGCGGTCAACCCAGCCTTCGCGCTCCGGCAGCGTCGGCAGCAGATGCTTGGCACAGAGCGGCCGCAGCAGGCGATCTTCGGCCTGCGATTCGCGGGCGATGATCGGCATGGTATGGGCGCGTTGTGACTTCGGCCGCTGGCCAATCACCTCGCCGGTGATGATGAAATCAAAACCGTTCTCCGCCATCCATTCGCGCGCCTTGCCGACCATGAACACCTTGCAGTCAAGGCAGGGATTCAGGTTGCTGCCGTAACCGTGCTTCGGATTCAGCAAGACCTGCTTGTATTCCTCGACGATGTCGATGATGTGCAGCTGGATGCCGAGCTGGTCGGCGACCCATAGCGCGTTGTTGCGCTTGGGTTTGCTGGCCTTGCTCTTGCGGATGGCATGGGTATGGCCTTCGACACAGAAGCCGGTGAAGAAGTTGATGCCTTCAACGTGGATGCCCTGGGCCATGATGGTTTTGGCCGCGAGCATGGAGTCGAGCCCGCCGGAAATCAGGGCGACCGCCTTGCGTTGCACCGTCATTGCTGGATCACTGGTCAAAAAATGGGCGGGCATTGTAGGGAAAATGTCGGCAAACGACCAGCTGGCATTACCTTTCATCGGTACAAACGTCCATGGTCAGGCTGCTTTTGGATCAAGGTGGCCTTCGGTTGACCAACAGGCACATTTGACTGGGGTGAGGTTCGCTAGCGTCGGCCCGCCCGCTAAGGACGGGCGTTAACTCGAAAGGACTAAATACGGACAAAAAGGTTGTCGACTCGCGCCCTGGTCGCTGTTCTGGCGCTGCCGTTGCTGACGGCATTGTGGGGCTTCAGCACGACGGCACGTACCATTCCGGCACTGGTCAAGGATGTAAACGAAGGTCCCGAAGGTAGCGAAGTGTTTCAGACTTACTCGGGTCATACCAATGGCCAGAGTGGCATCATGCCGCTGGGAAATGGCAAAGCGATTGTCTTGCTGGAAAATGGCAGCCAACTCGGCCTGTATGTCACCGATGGCATCAGCGCCGGAACCACCAGACTGATGCAGATGCCGGCAGAGACGCGTTTGATAACGAGCCCGCATACGATAAATGGCGTTCGCTATTTTTGGCTCGGCTCGACGCCAGGAAGTGACCCTGTCATGCTGCCACGCCTGTGGCGCTCTGACGGGACCGTGAGCGGCACATATGAACTGCGTTCGGCGGATGGCAAGCTGCTTTATGGTGTCGGCTCCATCGCACGGCTCGGTGACAAACTCATTTTTGCCGCCAACGAAACGGGTGTGGGAGCCAGCTCGCTCTGGGTTTCGGACGGTACGGAGCCTGGCACGGTGAAATTGACGCCTTATTGCACAGAAGTCGGTGCCACTTATGGCAGCCCCTCGTTCTCCGATTTTGATAGCGATGGCCTGAACGGCTACCCGTACTTCGGTGTGACGGCATGTACCAGCCCCGGGCACGAACTTTGGCGAACCGACGGTACCAATGACGGCACGGAACGCGTCGCGCAAATTTCTGCCTCGACCAATGGCCTGCCACCGGTTTTCATGAAGTATGCTGGCGAACAAGTTTTTTTCCGCGGCTACACCGATGAAACCGGCTTTGAGTTGTGGGCCTCGGACGGTAGCGAAGCCGGGACGCGGATGGTTGCAAACCTCGTTACCGATGCTGGACACGGCCGGCCTCCTCCACTAAGTTCCATTGGAAACAAGGTGCTGTTCAGCGCCACCAGCGATGTGTTTGCCCATGAGTAGTGGGTCTCGGATGGCACCGAACTCGGCACCATGCCCTTGACCGAACTGGGAGACTCCGACACGGATGGCTACCTCGGGTGGGCTACCGAAGTTGGTGATTGGGTGTATTTCACCGCCACCGCTGATGGCGGTACCACCGAAATACGGATGCGAACCGATGGCACCGTCGCGGGTACGACTCGGATCAAGACTCTCGACCGCGTTGGTTATTACACGACAGTAGGTGACAAGCTCTTCATGCAAGCCCGCACGGGTAATGCTGGTGCTGAGTTGTGGCTTACCGATGGCACCGAGGCTGGCACGACTTTGGCCAGAGACATTTATGCCGGCGCGAACAGTTCCAGCCCGCACAATTTGGTGGCGCTAAGTGACACCAAGCTTCTGTTCCTCGCCGACGACGGCAGCAATGGCACAGAGCCCTGGCTGTATGACACGACAATTGTCCCACCACCGCCGGCTGCGGGCGGCGATAGCGGCAGTGGCGGTGGTGGCAGCATGCCTGTGCTGTTGACACTGATGCCGCTGCTGTTCGGTCTGCGCCGACACAGATCGTAACGCTGTAAGACAAAAGCGCGCCCACATGGGCGCGTTTTTCTTGCCGGCGACCATTGCCGCAGCCGCTTTTGCCAATACGCAGGCGCAGGCAGCGTAAAATCGGTGTCCGCGTTGCTCCGGGGCAAAAGGTTTCGCCGCTCCCTGACGCGGAGTCCACCCTCATGGACGCCGTCCTGCTTTCCCGCCTGCAGATGGCGTTTACGCTGTCGTATCACATCCTGTTTCCGACCCTGACGATGGGCCTTGCCTGGTTTCTGGTCTGGCTCGAAGGCCGCTGGCTGTGGCGGCGCGAGCCGGCGCTGCTGACGCTGTACCGGTTCTGGCGCAAGATCTTCGCGCTCAGCTTCGGCATGGGAGTGCTCGACGGCGGCCCTTCACACACGCGCTGACAGCCGGGGCCGGCAGGCGGCAATGCTGGCGCCAGCGAGCGTTCAGCCGTGCATGCCATAATGCCGGCCGGTTCTTTTGCTTCTGACGGAGATGCGCTAGTCATGATCGCCTTGCTCCAGCGGGTCAGCGCAGCCCAGGTGGTGGTCGATGGCGCAGTGCTCGGCGCCATCTCGCAGGGTTTGCTGGTGTTCCTGTGCGCCGAGCCGGAAGACAATGAAGCAGTGCTCGATCGCTTTCTGAACCGGCTGCTGGATTACCGCATCTTCAGCGACGACGCCGGCAAGATGAACTTGAGTGTACGCGCCATTGGCGGCGGCGTGCTGCTGATCCCGCAATTCACGCTGGCTGCCGATACCCGCAGCGGCCTGCGGCCCAGCTTTACCAACGCGGCGCCGCCGGCGCTTGGCGAAAAACTGTTTACCGCCGCCTGGCAGCGCCTGCAACAATTGCATCAGCCGGTTGCCTGTGGCCGCTTTGGCGCCGATATGAAAGTGTCGCTGACCAATGATGGACCGGCGACGTTTTGGCTACGCGCTTGAGCCGCGGTCGATCGTGCGTTTCGCCGCTTTCATTGCACCAATTCTCCGTCGCCTGTTTTTCTGGGTCCCTGTTTGCCAGATCCCGGTTTGCTGGATAGCCGAATGAATCGTGAATTGCCGCTGTCATGGTTGTTGACGCTCGGCGCGCTGGCAGCGTTCGCGCCGATGGCGATCGACATGTATCTGCCGGCGTTTCCGGCTATTGCCCGCGATCTGCGCACAGACAGCGGTCAGGTGCAATTGACCATGGCCGCCTGCTTTCTCGGCTTTGCCATCGGCCAGCTGCTGTATGGCCCGCTGTCGGATCGCTTTGGTCGCAAGCCGCCGTTGTATGCCGGCATCGCGCTGTTTGTGCTGGCCTCGGCCGGCTGCGCGCTCGCCAGCAGCATCGAGAGCCTGATCATATGGCGTTTTCTGCAAGCATTCGGCGGCTGCGCCGGCATGGTCATAGGCCGCGCCATCGTCCGCGACCGCTTTCAAGCCAACGAAGCAGCGCGGCTGTTCTCGCTGCTGATTCTGGTGATGGGGCTGGCGCCGATTCTGGCGCCGTTGTTCGGCGGCCTGCTGCTATCGGTGGCGTCGTGGCGGGCGATTTTCATCGCCCTGCTGGTGTTCGGTTTGCTGTGCGGTATCGCGAGCTGGCGCGTGCTCAGCGAAACACTGCCGCCGGACCGGCGACAGCCGCTGCACCCGGCGGCATTGGCGCGCGGTTTTGCCGAAATCCTGCGCCAGCGCGAGTTCTACGGTCATGTTCTGGTTGGCGGCTTTGCCCACGCCGGCATGTTCGCCTACATCACCAGTTCATCGTTCGTGTTCATCGAACACTTCCAGATTGCACCGGGCCATTTCGGCTGGTTGTTCGGCGCCAACGCCGCTGGGCTGATCGCCATGTCCCAACTGAACCGGCATTTGCTGAAAACCCGCAGCACGTCCCAGTTACTGAAAGCCAGCAACTCGCTGGCGCTGGTAATGGCCGCCGCCCTGCTGTTCGGCGCAAGTCTGGCGCCGCAACACCTGCTGCTCGTTGCCTTACCGCTGTTCGGTTTTGTCGCCAGCCTCGGCATTACGCTGCCAAATGCCAGCGCCAACGCGCTGGCGCCGTTCGGGCTGCGTGCCGGTACCGCATCAGCCCTGATGGGCACTCTCCAATTTCTGTTTGCGACGGTATCGGCAAGCGCCGTCAGCCATTTCGCCAGCACCCAGCCAGTCGTCATGGCAGGCTTTGTAGCAGGCTGTGCCGCGCTCGCCTGGCTCAGTCACCGACTGCTGTTGCAGAGTGGTGACGAGCGCGCGCCTGTCGCGTAGATCAATCCTGCAGATCGGGCTCGAAGAACAACCACAGCACATCCGGAAATTGCTGCTTGAACGCCCGTTCGGTGTCGTTGATGGCGGCAATCAGTGCCGGACCGCTGTCGGCCGGTTTCATCTTGGCTTTGACCGCAACCATCACATCCGGGCCGAGTTGCATGGTCAGGCAGTTGAAGACCTTGTGCACCGCCGGTTGCTGCTCCAGAAAGCCGATCATGTCCTGCCGACGGCGTTCCTCGACGCCCTGACCGACCAGCATCGCTTTGACTTCCACGCCTACGAATACCGCCACCACGATCAACAGCGCACCGATCGCCATGCTGCCGATCGCGTCATACAGCGGGTTGCCGGTCCACCAGGCCAGCGCGACGGCGAAGAACGCAAAGATAAGGCCGAGCAGCGCCGCCAGATCTTCACCGAAGATCACCACGAGCTCGGAATTGCGTGAATGCCGGAACCATTGCCACAGCGTTTGCCGGCCACGCAGCTTGTTCACTTCCTGCATGCAAGCGCGCATCGACAGGGCTTCCGCAACAATGCCAAAGCCCAGTACGCCAAGTGCAATGAACGGATAACTGAGCGGCTCCGGTTCATGCAGCTTGTGCCAGCCTTCGTACAGCGAGAACAGACCGCCGAGGCTGAACAGCATCAGCGCGACAATGAACGACCAGAAGTAGGTTTCCTTGCCGTAACCAAGCGGATAATCCGGCGACGGTGGTTGCTTGGACCGCTTCAAACCGAGCAGCAACAAGCCCTGGTTGCCGCAGTCGGCAGTCGAGTGTACGGCCTCGGCCAGCATCGAGCCGGAACCGGTGATCACGGCGGCGGCGAACTTTGCCAACGCAATCGCGCCGTTGGCGAACAGTGCGGCAATAATGGCTTTGACGGGATTGGCTCCACCGGCCATGGTCGTTCTCCTTGTTGTGTTATTTGGGCTGCTTTGTTAGGTGGGCGGTTTACTGCTGACTGCCACGCAGACGGCTGACCCGTTGCTGCAAGTCAGCGGCGCTGACATCACTTGGCGCCACGGCCGGCTCGGCAACAAGCTCGACCTTCAGCCAGAATTTCCACGGAATGCCACGGAACGCCGCGCCGCCTTTACGCGAAAAGTAACTGCCCCAAAGGCCGCGCAGCGCCATCGGCACGACCGGCACCGGCGTCCGCTGAATGATGTCTTCAATGCCGGGGCGGAATTCGTTGATGTTGCCATCACCGGTGATTTTTCCTTCCGGGAAAATGCAGACCAGCTCACCGTCGGCCAGTGCTTGCGCGATGGCATCCATCGCCCGCTCTTTCATCTCGGCGTCTTCTTTCGCCGGCGCAATCGGAATGGCTTTGACCGTCCGGAACAGCCAGGACAGCACCGGGATCTTGAAGATGGTGTGGTACATGACAAAGCGCGCCGGCCGCGGTACGGCAGCCGAAATGATCAAGGCATCGACAAAACTGACGTGGTTGCACACCAGCACCGCCGGCCCCTCTCTCGGAATGTGCTCCATGCCGCGTTCACGCAAACGGTAGAGCGTGTTGATGAGGATCCACGCGACAAACCGCAACAGGAATTCCGGCACCAGTTTGTACAGGTACACGACCACCGCAACATTGAGCACGGCAAGCACAAGGAACAGCTGCGGAATGCTGAGACCGGCGGCAAGCAAACCGGCACCGAGGCCGGCCGCTACGACCATGAACGCGGCATTGAGCACGTTGTTGGCCGCAATGACACGCGAGACATGCGTTTCCGGCGTGCGGACCTGGATCATGGTGTACAGCGGCACGATATAGAAACCGCCGAACAAGCCGATCAGGAAGATATCGGCCAGAATGCGGAGGCTGCCCGGTGTTGCAAGGAATGCGCTGACATCTCGCATGGCGGTCGTCGCCGGCAGATCGCTGGCGAAGGCGAGATCCAGCGCGAACACCGTCAGGCCAATCGAGCCAAACGGCACCAGACCGATTTCAATCCGACTTTGCGACAGTTTTTCACACAGCAGCGAACCGAGTCCGATTGCGATCGAGAAAACGGCAAGCAGCAGCACAAACACGGTTTCATCGGCAACCAGCGTTTGCCGGGCATAGGCTGGCATTTGCGCCAGCAACAGCGCGCCATAGAACCAGAACCAGGAGATGCCGAGCACGGCCAGAAAAACCACGCGCTGGCTGGCGGCATACTTGAGCAATCGCCCGGTTTCGGTGATGAAGTTCCAGTTGATTTTGAGCGTCGGATCGGTCGCTGGCGCTGCCGGCACGGCCCGTGCGGTCAGATAGCCGGCGACCGCAACGCCGATCATCGTCAGCGCCGCCGCCAGAATCAGGCCATCTTTCAAAAACAGCCCGGCGACCAGCTGGCCAAGCAGAATGGCAACAAAGGTGCCCATTTCGATCAGACCGTTGCCCGCAATGAGTTCATCGCGATGCAGGTGCTGCGGCAAAATACCGTACTTGACCGGACCAAACAGCGTTGATTGGGCCCCCATCAAAAACAGGGCGAGCAGCAGGGTCGGCAGGTGCTGGTAATAAAAGCCGATCAGCGCGATCACCATGATCACGATCTCGAGCAGCTTGCTCGCCCGGATCAGCCGGCTTTTTTCCAGCTTGTCGGCCAGCTGGCCAAAGGTGGCCGAGAACAGAAAGAACGGCAGTATGAACAAGCCGTTCGCGATGTTGGTGAGCAGCCCCACCTCAGCTTCGCTGTACTGTCCGCTGAACGTGACCAGCAGCACCAGCGCGATCTTGAACAGGTTGTCATTGAACGCACCGAGAAACTGCGTCGAGAAGAACGGCAGGAACCGGCGCTGCTGCATCAATGCCAGCTGATGACCTTGAGACATGTCGGTAGGTTTCCCTTTTTCTTGTTGCGGTGACGGCGATGGTTCCGCTATCGCTCAGGTTGGCGGTGGCGTGTCATCCTCGCGCGGCAAAGTGCGGAAGCGTGGCAAATCATCGGCCAGCGACAGCCATGACACGTGGTCGGCGTAGTAGACATGGGCTTGGGGAGATTGCGCAATCGGTTCGTTCAGCGCCGCCAGCACAATGTGCAGTTCATCGGGCCAGCGCGCCGAGCGGAAGAACAGCGGTGAACCACAATGGTGGCAACGGCCGCGCTCGGCTTGTTCGGAGGAGCGGAACCAGACGATCTCGCCTTGCTGCAACCGAAACTGCGATGATGCAACGCCAAACCAGGTGACGACGCCGGCACCGTGGCCACGTCGGCACAGGCTGCAGTGACAGTGCGCAACCCAGCGCGCCGGCAGCTGGACGCTGAACTGGACCTGGCCACAAAGACAGCGTCCGTGTGTTGACGTTTCCATGGCCACCTCCCGGTTTCAGTGCAGCCCAAATACCCGCTCGGCATTGGCGCGCGTGCGCTGCGCCAGTTCATCGAGCGGCACACCAACCGCAGCGGCAACGCGCGCCGCGACATGCGGCAGGAATGCCGGTTCGTTACGCCGTGATTTCGGTGCCGGTCGCAGATCGCGTGGCAACAGCCAGGGCGCATCGGTTTCCAGCAGCAGCCGATCAAGCGGGATCTCGGGCAACAGCCCCAACAAAGGTTGGCCACGTCGCTCATCACAGATCCAGCCGGTGATACCAATGTACAGACCGTGCGCCAGACACTCACGCAATTCGTGCTCGTTACCGGTGAAGCAGTGCAGCACCGCGGCTGGCAGCCGTGACAAATGCGGCTGCAGCAGCAGCATGAAGCGCTCATGGGCATCGCGGCAATGCAGGAACACCGGCTTGGCCAGCGCCGTCGCGATAGCGAGCTGGGCACTGAATGCCAGCTCCTGCGCTGCCGGTGTGGAGAAATTGCGATTGAAATCGAGACCGCATTCGCCGATGGCACTGGCGCGTGGATGCGCGGCCAGCAACCGCAATTGCGCGTCACTGTGAGGTTGCCATTCACTGGCATGATGTGGGTGCACGCCAACGGTGGCATGCAGCTGGTACCGCTCGGCGAGCTGCAAGGCCTCGGTGCTGTCCGGCAACGACGTGCCGGTCAACAGCATCCGGTCGACACCGGCAGCACGCGCGCGTGCGACAACTTCAGGACGGTCGGCGGCAAACTGGGGCGCCGTCAGGTTGACACCGATATCGACCCACATGGCGAATGGCGATTACTTCAGCCGCTTGACTTTCGGCGACCGGTTGACGCCGTCGATTTTCAGGAAGAACGTGCCAAACACGCCGCGTTCGATTGTGACGGCCGGGCTTTCCAGACTGTAGACGCCACGGGTGCCATCAGCAATTTGCCAGACCTGACCGTTTTCCAGCGTGATCTTGCTCTTGGCTTCCCAGCCACGGAACGCACCGACAATGCGCGACTGAATCGATTCAATCTGTGCCGGCTGCACTTTTCGTTCCAGACCGAATTCGGCCGGCGCCTGCGTTGCGACAACCGCAACCGGTTGCGCCGCCGGAGCCGGTTGCGAAACGACAGTCGGTGCAGCCGATTTTGCCTCCGGCGCAGCCGCTTCAGGAGCAGCCGCTTTCGGCAGCTGATCAGCCAGCGCGTCATAACAGGCAAGCCGGGCAGCATTGTCGGCAACCGCGCGACAATCGCGCCACGCGGAATCGGCGGCGGATACCGACGGCGACAGCAGGAACATCAGCGACAGCAACAACACAGCAATAGGCTTCACGATTTCACTCCATGCTCGGCAGATTCCGCGCTCGGCGCCGGTTTGCTGAGCAAACGGGCGGTCAGCACGCCCAGCTCGTACAACACGCACATCGGCAAGGCCAACATGGTTTGCGAGACCGGATCGGGTGGGGTCAAAACCGCAGCGATCACGAACGACAGCACAATCATGTAGGGACGCCAGGCCTGCAGCTTCTGCACCGGCACCACACCCATCTTGACCAGCAACAGCACCACCACCGGGATCTCGAAACTGATGCCAAAGGCCATGAACATGAACAGGGCGAAATCGAGATACATGCTGATGTCCGGCATGTAGGTCACGCCGTCGATCTGGATGCTGGCGAAAAAGCCGAATACCACCGGAAACACCAGAAAGTACGCAAACGCGATGCCGACATAGAACAGCAACACCGCCGAAAACAGGATCGGCTTGGTCAGCCGTTTTTCATGTTTGTACAGGCCGGGCGCGACAAAGGCCCAGAGCTGGTAGATGACGACCGGCATGGCGACGAACAGCGCCGCGACCAGTGCCAACTTGAACGGCGCAAAGAACTGCGACGCCACATCGGTGGCGATCATCATCGAGCCTTCTGGCAGATACTGCACCAGCGGTTTGGCGAACAGCGCGTACAATTCGTTGGAGAAATACATCAGCGGCAGCAGCGCGATCAGCACGGCCAGCGCCGCTTTCATCAAGCGGTTGCGCAGCTCGAGCAGGTGCGCCACCAACGGCATTTGCTCGCGTTGTCCGGTCACGGTTGGCTACCCTTGTGGCTGGCATCGACAGACGATGCCGGCGCTGGCGTTGGTGCAGGCGGCGCACTTTCGGTGACGGTGCGCTTGAGTTCCTGCATCGGGTCGATGCTGGGAATATTGGCATCCAGATTTTCACGCAGCGCGCGCTCTTCTTCCGCCAGCTTCCGGCGCATCTCTTCCAGCTTGAGCTCGCGGTCGATGTCCTCTTTGACTTCATTGAACTGACGGCGCAAGCGGCCGACCCAGCGCCCGGTAAAGCGGGCGACTTCTATCATCTTGGTCGGGCCGAGCACCAGCAAGGCAACCAAGCCGATCAGCACCAGTTCGGTGAAGCCAACATCAAACATTTAGCGGCTGCTCTTGTTTCTTTTCTTATTTCTTTTCTTCTTTCTTGGCTTCGATGACGCGACCGCTTTCGGCCTTGTCATTTTTCTCGGCGTCGGCTTCCGCTTCACCATCCTTGATCGACTTTTTGAAGCCTTTGATGGCCGCACCGAGATCAGAACCGATGTTGGCGATTTTCTTGGAACCGAAAACCAGCAACACAATCAGCAGAATGACCAGAATTTCCTTGAAACCAATCATGACTCAACCTCTGCGCAGGATGCGCTCAACTCAAACGGTAAATGGCAGGGCTTTGCCGCCAAGCAAGTGGTAATGCATATGAAACACTTCCTGGCCGCCACCACGGCCGGTGTTCAGCACGGTGCGGAACCCGGTTTCCAGCCCCTGTTCGCGGGCAATTTTCGGCAAGGTCAGCTGCAGGTGGCCAAGCAGCGCCTGATCGACCGGCTCGGCATCCGCCAGCGTGGCAATGTGCTTGCGCGGCACCAGCAGGATGTGCACGGTCGCTTTCGGATGGATGTCTTTGAACGCGATCAGCTGATCATCCTGATAGACGATGCTGGCCGGGATCTCACCGGCGATGATGCGGCAAAAAATACAATCGCTCATTACAGCTCCCTGTCTGCGGCGGTTGCCCGGTATGGATGGGCGTCCATGTTACCGCCAATGCCGGCGCTGGTGGCGGCCGCAAATGTTGCAATTTGCACGGCGGCCTATCGTTGGCTTAGTGCCGGTGCCGACGCATCCAGCTACCGGTCAGGCCGAGATAGGCGGCGCCCGCCAGCAGCACGGCAACTGCCGGCTGCGGCAGCGCCGGCCAGACCAGACCGGTGGCAGCCAGTACGGTCAGCAACACCGCCGCCAACTGACGCTGGGCGCCGATGCGCTGCCGGCTCTCGCGCACCAGCAGCTGCCGCAGCTGGCGCCCGGTATCGGCGACATGCTCACCTTCGGCCCGGGCACGCAGCGCGGCCAGTGCCAGCTCGGGCACGGCCGGCAGCTCGTTCAACCAGATCGGTGCCCGCTCCAGGGCCCGTTTCAGCAAGCGACGCGGACTGGTACGGTCACGGGTCCACTCTTCCAGGTAGGGCTTGGCGGTTTGCCATAGATCCAGTTCCGGATAGAGCTGGCGACCGAGGCCCTCGATGTAGAACAGCGTTTTCTGCAACAGCACCAGCTGCGGCTGCACGCTCATGTTGAAGCGGCGCGCGGTCTGGAACAGCTGCAGCAGGAACACACCGAACGAGATCTCTGCCAGGGGCTTGCCAAAAATCGGCTCGCAATTGGCGCGCACGGCCGCCTCGAACGCCTCGACCCGGGTACCGGCCGGTACCCAGCCGGATTGCACGTGCAGTTCGGCAATGCGGCGGTAATCGCGGTTGAAGAACGCGACGAAATTTTCCGCCAGATAGACCTGATCGCGTTCGTCGAGCGAGCCCATGATGGCGCAGTCGATGGCGATGTAGCGCGGCGCCTTCGGATTGCGGACATCGACGAAGATGTTGCCGGGATGCATGTCAGCATGAAAATAGCGATCACGGAACACCTGGGTGAAGAAGATCTTCACGCCGCGCGCCGACAGTGCCTCCATGTCGACGCCGGCGGCTTTCAGTGCTTCGACATCACCGATCGGAATGCCGTGGATGCGTTCGATGACCAGCAGGTTCTCGCGCACCAGCGGCCAGTGGATATCCGGGACATAGAGCAGCTCGCCATCGGCGAAGTTGCGCTTCAGTGCGGTGGTATTCGCCGCCTCGATGCGCAGATCGAGCTCGTCTAGCAAGGTGTGCTCGTAATCGGCGATGACCTCGCGCGGTCGCAGCCGGCGGCCGTCGATGTGCAGGCGCTCGACCAGTCTGGCCAGCGCGTGCAGCAACTCCAGATCGGCAAGGATTTTCTCGCGGATGCCGGGCCGGATGATCTTGACCACGACGTCGCTGCCATCGAGCAGGGTCGCGGCATGCACCTGCGCGACCGAAGCAGACGCCAGCGCCGTGCTGTCAAAACGGGCGAACGCCGTGCCGACCGACTGGCCCAGCGCGCGCTCGATTTCGCGCACCGCAACCGCGGAATCAAACGGCGGCACCTTGTCCTGCAATTGCGCCAGTGCGTCGGCCAGATCCGACGGCAGCAGATCGCGCCGGGTCGACAACATCTGGCCGAATTTGACGAAGATCGGCCCGAGCTGCACCAGCGCCGCCCTTAGCCGCTCGCCACGGGCCAATGCAGCATCGCAACGCGGCTGCCAGAAAAACGCCAGCCGCAAACCGAACAGCAGCAAGCGCGCCTGTTTGATGTCAACGTCCTGATCGAGCCGGTAGTGGATCAACACCCGCAGAATCGCCAGCGTGCGCCAGCCCAGTCGCCACCACTTCACAGTTTGACTCCCTGCAAGCGCGCCTTCTGCAACAGCCGCTCGGCGTCATCGCGCAGCCGATCCACCTCGGCGAGAAAGGCCTGCAACTCGGCCGGCGCCACCAACATCCGCGACTCTTCCTGGAAGTATTCGACGCTGGCCTGCTGAAACTGGCTCAGCGCTTGTTTGAGCCAGGTCGTGACAGCACGCAGCAGATTGGCCAGCTGTGGCCCGGCAATATCGCCGAGGTATTGCGACAACACTTCTTCCCAATCCGGTTGCAGATCGGTGAAGAACTGCTGCCAGCGCTGGGCGGCGCCGACATCGCCTTGCACCTGCAGGCTGCCGGCGGCCAGTTCGCCGCGATTGGCCGCGGCCTGCAGAAAGTCCTGCAGACTGCCAGTCAAGGTGATGGCAGCCGGCTCGTCGTTGCCGGCAAAACGCAGCTGATCACTCTCCACCTTCAAGGTGATGCCGCTGTTCAGCGGTGTCAGCACCACTTTCAGCGGCTTGCCGGCGAGCGCGGGCAGACGGACAGCCGTCGCCGGATCCAGCGCCAGCACTTTATTCAGCGCCGGTTCCAGCAATTGCAACATCGGCAAGGGCAGCATGTTGGTTTCCGTAGAAGGCGGTATGTCGATCAGGCCTTGAACGCGCGGTGCAGCGCGACGATGCCGCCGGTCAGATTGAACACCTCGCAGCGATCGAACCCGGCATTCAGCGTCATCTGCTTCAGCGTTTCCTGATCCGGATGCATGCGGATCGACTCGGCGAGATAGCGGTAACTGTCTTCGTCGTTGGCGATCAGCTTGCCCATTTTCGGCAACAGCGAGAACGAGTAGATATCGTAAACCTTGCTGAGCCAGTCGTGCTGTGGCTTGGAAAACTCCAGCACCAGCAAGCGGCCGCCCGGTTTCAGTACCCGACACATCGACGCCAGTGCCTTGTCCTTGTCGGTGACATTGCGCAGACCAAACGCGATGGTGACGACATCGAACCGGTTGTCGGCAAACGGCAGGCATTCGGCATTGGCCTGGACGAATTCGAGATTACCGGTCAGGCCGAGATCGGTCAGTTTGTCGCGCCCGACATTGAGCATCGAGCTGTTGATGTCGGCGCAAACCACTTTGCCGCTCGGGCCAACCCGCGGGCTGAACAGCGCGGCGAGATCACCGGTGCCGCCGGCCAGATCGAGGATCTGCATGCCGGGCCGGATTTGCGCCATGTCGAGCGTGTAGCGCTTCCAAAGCCGATGGACACCGAACGACATCACGTCATTCATGATGTCGTATTTCTGCGCGACCGAATGGAACACGCCGGCGACCAGCTTCTGCTTTTCTTCGGTCGCTACCGTCTTGAAACCGAAATGCGTGGTTTGTTCGGTGCTCGTGGAACCGTGTTGGTCCTGTTGCTCTGTCATGTCTGTTTCCTGCGCCGAACCGCACAGCTTCGGCAAACGGTTTTTGCAGGAGCGGCCTTGGCCGCTCCTACAGGACGTTTTTACAGCGGTTTGAACAGCGGCTCCGGAACCGGCTCACGCGACTGACCGGCCTGCTGCAAGCGCAGCAAGTAGGCCTGCCACTTCTGTTCATACTCGCAGCCAAGTTCATACAAGTATTGCCAGGTGTACAGACCGCTGTCATGACCGTCATCAAAGACGATCTTGACCGCGTACTGGCCAACCGGCTCCAGCGTATTGATACCCACCGCTTTCTTGCCAAACACCAGCACTTCCTGGCCGACACCGTGACCGCGCACCTCCGCCGACGGCGAATGCACCCGCAGGTACTCGGCATCGAGCATGAAGGCTTGGCCATCGGCAAACCGGATTTCCAGTTTGCGTGAGGCCTTGTGCAGATGAATGGCGGTAGGTGTGGAACGGTTCACAGGATGTACCGGCTCAAGTCTTCATTACGCGACAGCTCGCCAAGCTGTTTGTCGACAAACGCGGCATCGACGGTGACGGCACCCTGTTTCGCCTCGAACGAAACGTCTTCGAGCAGCCGCTCCATCACCGTATGCAAACGGCGGGCGCCGATGTTTTCGGTGCTTTCGTTGACCGCGTAGGCGATCTCGGCCAAACGGCGGATGCCATCGTCAGTGAAACTCAGCGTCACCCCTTCGGTCGCGAGCAGCGCACGGTATTGCTTGGTCAGCGCGGCATCCGGCTCGGTCAGGATGCGGACAAAGTCTTCAACCTTCAGTGCTTTCAGCTCGACCCGGATTGGCAGGCGGCCTTGCAGTTCCGGGATCAAATCGGACGGCTTGGCAAAGCTGAACGCGCCACTGGCGATGAACAGGATGTGGTCGGTACGGACCATGCCGAACTTGGTGCTGACGGTGCAGCCTTCGATCAGCGGCAACAGATCACGCTGGACGCCTTCACGCGAGACATCGGCGCCGGCATACTCGCTGCGCCGCGCGACCTTGTCGATTTCGTCGATGAAAACGATGCCGTTCTGTTCGACGGCCTGCACGGCGATCTGCTTCAGATCTTCCTGATTGATCAGTTTCTCGGCTTCTTCTTCGGTCAGCAGCTTCATCGCGTCGGCGATCTTGAGCTTGCGGGTCTGGGTCCGGTTCGGTTGCAAGCCCTGGAACAGGCTCTGCAGCTGTGAGGTCATTTCTTCCATGCCCGGCGGTGTCATGATCTCGACATTCATCGCCGGGCCGGCGACATTCAGTTCGATTTCCTTGTCATCGAGCTGACCTTCGCGCAGCTTCTTGCGGAAAATCTGCCGAGTGTTGGAATCGGCAGGTTGTTCATTGAAGCCGCGTGGTGGTGGCAACAGTGCGTCGAGCACGCGCTCTTCCGCCGCATCGGCGGCGCGGTGCTTGACCTTGGCAACTTCCTGCTCGCGCACCAGCTTGACGGCAACATCGACCAGGTCACGGATGATGGTATCGACATCCTTGCCGACATAACCGACTTCGGTGAACTTGGTCGCTTCGACCTTGATGAACGGCGCGTTGGCGAGCTTGGCGAGCCGACGGGCGATTTCGGTTTTGCCGACGCCGGTAGGGCCGATCATCAGGATGTTTTTCGGGGTGATTTCGTTGCGCAGATCGCTGGCCACATTCATCCGGCGCCAGCGATTGCGCAAGGCGATGGCGACCGCTCGCTTGGCCGCCTGCTGACCGACGATATGCTTGTCCAGCTCATGGACGATTTCACGCGGGGTCATCGGGGTGATGGTGTCGGACACAACTTTCTCCTGCAGCTTCCGACTCATGAAAAGTGCGGATGTTTTTGCTCCTCCCCTGTCAAGGGGGGATGGAGCCACAATTAACTCAACTCTTCAATCGTCAAATTGCGATTGGTGTAGATACAGATATCGCCCGCGATGTTCAGGCTCTTCTCGACAATCTCACGCGCGCTCAGTTCGGTGTTTTCCAGTAGCGCGGTCGCCGCTGCTTGCACATAGGGACCGCCGGAACCGATTGCCAGCAGATTGTTGTCCGTCTGCACGACATCGCCGTTGCCGGTGATGATTAAGGAATCGGTTTTGTCGGCAACAATCAGCAAGGCCTCCAGCCGGCGCAGCATCCGGTCGGTGCGCCAGTCCTTGGCGAGTTCGACGGCGGCACGGGTCAGCTGGCCGTTGTGCTGTTCGAGTTTTTGCTCGAACCGTTCGAACAAGGTAAACGCATCGGCGGTGCCGCCAGCGAAACCGGCAATGACTTTGCCACCGAAAATCCGCCGCACTTTGCGGGCATTGCCCTTCATCACGGTGTTGCCGAGCGTGACCTGGCCGTCACCGCCAACCACGACGACGCCGTTGCGTCGCACCGATACGATGGTGGTACCGTGCATCTGTTCCATTGCCATGATGCTACTCCTGAATACGAACCGACCTACCAGATCTGGCAGGTGGTAATGCCAGCGTCAGCCAGCTTTTTGCGCTCGGCTTCCGCCGCCGCTTTGCTCGTGTAGGGACCGAGTTGAACGCGGAACAGGCGGGCACCGGTTTTGCTGGTCACCGGTTTGACATCGGCCTGCAAACCGGCGAAGGCGATCTGCGCTTTCATGCTCTCGGCCTTTTCCTGGGCACTGAACGCGGCGCAGCCCATGACATAACTCTTGCCGGTCGAGCTGCCATTGGTTTTGGCCGCGCTCGGCGTGCTGTCGACTTTCTCTTCCAGCAATTCGTGGAAGCTCCATTCCGCTTCGGTTTGCGGGTCGACTTTCAAGGGCTTGTATTTGCTGTCGGCCGCGTCCTTCTTGTCGGCTTTCGGTGCCGGTTTGGCTGCCGGTTCCTCCTTGTCGCCAGCCACCGATTTGGCGTGCGCAACCAGCTCCTTGGCATTCGAGAAGGTATCGGCAAACCACCAGTGACTGGCGAAACCGAGAATGAAACCGAGAATGAGGCCAATCAGCAACACCCGGCCGGTGCTGCTGCCGCCGCTTTTACTTTTGCCGCTGTTGTTGCTTTTCTTCGCTGCCATTTCCGCTCTGCTGTTTGCTTACATCTGTTCCGGTGCGGATACGCCGAGCATCGCCAGACCGTCGGCCAGTACGATGCGGGTCGCTTCGCACAGCACCATCCGGGTGTTGCGGGCGACCGTATCGTCAACCAGCACTTTGTCATCGTTGTACCAGCTGTGGAAATCGGTCGCGAGATCGTTCAGGTAATGGGTCAGCATGTGCGGCGCCTCGTTGCGCGCCGCTGCCGCCAGCATTTCCGGATACTGCGACAGCCGCACCGCGACATCGCCGGCTTTCGGATGGTCGAGTTTGCCGATTTCGCTCAGGCCGAGCGCAGCGTCGTAGCTCAGACCTTTCTCGACCGCGTTGCGGAACACCGAGCAGATCCGGGCGTGGGCGTATTGAATGTAGTAAACCGGGTTGTCCTTGCTCTGCGAACGCGCCAGCTCGATGTCGAACTCCAGATGCTGCTCCGGCGACCGGGTCAGGTAGAAGAAGCGGGTGGCATCGGCGCCAGCTTCATCGATCAGATCGTTGAGCGTGACGAAGTTGCCGCTGCGCTTGCCCATCCGACCCGACGACAGCGTGACGAACTGGATCAGCGCAACGTGGAACTGCTTGCCCTTGCCGGACAGCTGTTCGATGGCGGCGCGCATCCGGGCGATGTAGCCGTGGTGATCGGCGCCCCAAACGTCAATCAGGAGATCATAGCCGCGATCGAGTTTGTCGAGGTGGTAGGCGATGTCCGGCGTGAAGTAGGTCAGCGCGCCGTCTTTCTTGATGAGCACGCGATCCTTTTCGTCGCCATAGGCCTCGGTCTTGAGCCATATCGCACCGTCTTTTTCATAAACGGCATCTTTCTCGCGCAGCCGCTTCAGCGTTGATTCAACGGCACCGGTATCGACCAGCGTGCGTTCGGAATACCAGCGATCGAATGTGACGTTCAGCTTTTCCAGCGTCGCCTTGATGGCGCCGAGCTGTTCGTTCAGACCACAGTCCTGCACGGTGCGGTAATCGGCGCCGAGCAGTTGTTTGGCGCGCTCGATCAGCGCATCGAGGTGCTTCTCTTTGACGATCTTGGCAGCGTCGCCGTCTTCGGTGCTGTCGGCCGGAATGTCGCGGATGACATCGGCATACGGCCGCTTGAATTTGTCGCCGTATTTGTCAAGCAGCAGCCTGGCGTTGTCGATGACATAGCTGCTCGGGTAAGCGCGTGACGGAATCGCGACTTTCTCACCGAGCAACTCCAGATAGCGCAGCCACAGCGACACCGCCAGCACATCGGCCTGACGGCCGGCGTCGTTGATGTAATACTCGCGCTCGACCTGATAACCGGTCGCCGCCATCACATTGGCGAGTGCCGAACCGTAGGCAGCACCGCGACCGTGACCGACGTGCATCGGACCGGTCGGGTTGGCCGAGACGAATTCGATCAACACCTTGGCGCCATTGCCGATGTTCGGCCGGGCGAATGCGGCTTTTTTCTCGTGAATGGTTTTGACAATCGCAAACTGGTGGCCAGCGACCAGCGTGAAGTTGATGAAGCCCGGACCGGCGATGTCGACTTTGGCAAGCTGCGACGATTGCGGCAGCGCCGCGATCAGTTTTTCCGCAAACGCCCGCGGCGCCAGGCCGGCACCTTTGCCGAGCACCATCGCAACGTTGCTGGCGAAATCCCCGTGCGACGGGTCGCGGGTGCGCTCGACGGTATAACGCACGCCCTCCGGCAGCGTCAGTACGCCTTGCGCGGCCAGCGTCTGCAGGCCTTGGGCAACGAGGGTTTCGACAATCTCTTTCATCGTGAACAACTACCTGGTGGGAAATGGCGGGCGGACAACGGCAAGCACCGGAAAATGCCCGAAAAATCAGCCGGCTATTAGACCATTTCCGGCTGGGCGCCGTCGACCGAAGGCGGGGACTTCGGAGACTGGTTTTAGTGGGAGCGGGCTTGCCCGCGATGGCGAGCATGCCGTGCGGTTTTCGGCTGGTGCCGCTCAAACAACACGCTCAGCGAGCTGGCTTGGGTGCGGCCGGAGCCTCCTCTCCTCCCCTCTCCCGCGAGGGGAGAGGGGCTCGAAAGTGCCGGGCTCAGACCATTTCCTGCGGATCGACATCGACCGACCAGCGCGCCCTGCGCGCTTCCGGCCAGGTTTCGAGCTGGGGCAGCAGCCGGGTCAGCGCTGCCTGGATGGCCGAGCGCGGGCTGCCTTCGATCAGCAGCTGGCTGCGATAACGACCGGCACGCAGCGGCTGCGGGGCCGGGACGGGCCCGAGCGCCAGCAAACCGGCAGCAGACAGCTCGGTCCGGACCCGGACCAGCAGCGCCTCGGCGAGCGCCATCTGGCCAGCCTCGGCCCGGACCAGCACTTGCGGCGCGAACGGCGGTAGCTGCTGGTTCTCCCGTTCAGCCAGCGCCAGCTCGGCGAAGGCCGGATAGCCGCCGGCCATCAGCGTGGTCAGCAGCGGGTGTTCGGGATGGTGGGTTTGCAGCAGCACTTCCCCGGGCCGGTCGCCGCGGCCGGCGCGGCCGGCGACCTGGGTGACCAGCTGGGCAAAGCGCTCCGGCGCCCGGAAGTCACTGGCAAACAGCGCACCATCGACATCGAGCAAGGCCGACAGCGTGACGCCGGGAAAGTCGTGGCCCTTGGCCAGCATTTGGGTGCCGACGAGGATGCGGTAACGGTTGGCCTTGATGGCCTCGACCCACTTGCTCATCTGATCGCGGCCGCGGGTGGTGTCGCGATCGATGCGCGCGACCGGCACTTCCGGGAAGTGCCGGTGCAGCGCGTTCTCGATGCGTTCGGTGCCGGCACCGAGCGGCATCAGCTTCGACGATTTGCAGCTCGGACACTGTTTTGGCAGCGCGCGTTCGCTGCCGCAGTGGTGACAACGCAGCCGGGAGATTTTCTGGTGCAGCGTGTAATGGGCGTTGCAGCGATTGCAATCGGCGACCCAACCGCAATCGTGGCAGATCAGCGTCGGCGCGAAACCGCGCCGGTTCAGGAAGAGCAGCACCTGCGAGCCGGCATCGAGATGTTTTTGCATCGCCATCAGCAAGCCACCGGACAAGCCTTCATCGAGCTGCGCGCCGCGAATGTCGAGACAACGCAGACGCGGCAACACCGCGCTGCCGGCGCGGTTGCTGAGCTGCAAACGGCGATAGCGATTGGCGCGGGCGTTGCGCAGCGTCTCCAGCGACGGCGTCGCACTGCCGAGCACAATCGGAATGCGCTCACGCTGCGCGCGCCAGACCGCCAGATCGCGGGCGTGGTAGCGGAAACCTTCCTGCTGCTTGAATGACAGATCGTGCTCTTCATCGACCACGATCAGGCCCGGTTTCGGCAAACTGACGAACAGCGCGGAGCGAGTGCCAATGACCACACTCGCCTGACCGAGCCGCGCTTTCTCCCAGGCCTGCCAGCGCTGCTTGTCAGTCAGGCCGGAGTGCAGCACCGCGATGTCGTCGCCAAAGCGGGCGCGGAAGCGCGCCTCGGTTTGCGGCGTCAGGCCGATTTCCGGAATCAAGACCAAAGCCTGCTCGCCGCGCGCGCGTACCGCGTCGATCAGCGCCAGATAGACCTCGGTCTTGCCGCTGCCGGTGACGCCGTCGAGCAGAAACGGTGCGAAGCCGCCGAGTTGCGCTTGCACCGCCGTCACCGCGTGACGCTGATCGCTGTTCAGCGCGACAGTGGCACGACTCGTGGTGTTGCGTGTGCTGACCGGTTCGGCAGCCGGCGCCAGCAGAAACTTCTCGACCAGGCCGGCTTTCTCCAGCTGCCGTAGCATGGCCGGCGAAAAATCTTCCAGCGCCAACTCGGCTTGCAGCAAGCCATCTGCTTGCGCCCGCAGAGCCAGCAACAGTGCCCGCTGACGTGGCGCCCGCTTCTTGGTTTCCGGATCGGTTTGCCAACCGAGTGCCGTCAAGCGCCAAGCCGGTAATTGTTCGCCTTTCGGTGTACTGCTGCCGCGCAGCAGAATCGGTAACGCCGTGGTCAGCACATCGCCGAGCGGATGCTGGTAATACTGGGCGGCGAATTCGCACAATTCGAGCACGCTGTCACTGAGCAGCGGCGCGCGATCGAGAATCGCATCGGCCGCGGTCAGTTTGTCGGCGCTGACGCTGCTCTCACCGACCACTTGCCAGAGCACACCGGTCAGCGTCTGCCGGCCAAACGGTACTTGCACACGCAATCCGCGTTTCAGTTCCGCCGCATCGATACCGGCTGGCGGCAGGTAATCGAACAAGCGCCGCAGGGGTACCGGCACGGCGATGCGCAGAATCGCGGTCATATCAGGTAACCATTCCTGCGATGTCGCCGCTCATGCCATATCACCGGACAGCACGCGGAAGCGCGGCTTCAGCCGCTTGCCATCGGGCACGAATGAGCGCAGGAAGTTTTCGGTCAGCAATTGCTTACGGCCGTCGCGGCCGGCGACGATCCACAGCACGTCATCAAGCAGCCGGGTTGGCGCCGGTTCGATCAATGTCCACTGTTGCAGGCCATCGGCAAACATCGCGCCGGGCACGCAGCGCGGCGCCACGGGCTTGTCGAGCCACAGCCGGAGCGCCAGCAGACTGTCTGGCGTCGCCTGTGCTTGCCGCTGTTGCAGAATGATTTCGGGTGTCAGCCATTCGATGGCGCTGATTTCCTCCACTTGCGGCGTCACCTCGCCATCCCACTGACAGAGCCAGGCGCGTCCAAAGGCGCGACCGCCATCGGGACCACCAGTATAGAACTCACCGAGTTCGGTGAGTGGTGCTTGAATGCCAAGCTCTTCCCACAGTTCGCGCTGTGCACTCGGCAGATAGGCTTCGCCCGCGTTGACGACACCGCCAGCAGCGAGATCGAGCATGCCGGGGCAGTAGTCTTTGTTCTGGCTACGGTGTTGCACGCAGAGTTCGCCGCGCTTGTTGACGACGAGAATGTAGGTGGCGCGATGCAGCAGTTTGTGCGCGCGCATCAGCACGCGCGGCATGGCCGCGGTCGGGCGGTTGTAGTCATCGACGAGTTGAACGAGTTCGGTGGCGGACATTGTTCTTTTCATTCCCTCCCCTGTTAAGGGGGTGAGGGAGGGGTTTCAAATGCGTCACAGTTGACGAATTTGCCTCCCGAACGCCACCAGCTCTGCTGGTGGCTGGGCGGGTTGGGGTGGGGTGATTGTCGCTCGGCTTCGGTTTCTTTCTTAAACAGCTTGTAGCCGAAAGGTTTGCCGGGTCTCGCCCCGGCGGGCGAGTGACTTTCTTTGACGCAAAGAAAGTCACCAAAACAACATGCCCGATTCCTCGCCGTGCTGCGCACGTTTCCCTGCGCTGCTCAGAATCTGACGGCGGCTGCGGAACTCGCGTTACGCGTTCAAACAGTCCTCGCCGAAACCCCGTCAAATTTTTCCGTTGCTCGGCTCGTCAGACGGGCGGAAAAACACTTATACAAATCATCACTTCAAATTTTGAAATGGTCCATCTCGCTACGGTAGCACCATCCATGCTGGAGCCAACCGGGTTCCCTTTGGCGCCGCCCGAGTAGCGGAGCCAACGAGCGGGGTTTCGGCGAGGACTGTCTGAGCGCAGCGAGTTCCGCAGCCGCCGCTTGCTGGCGAGCAACGCAGGACTGTCGTCGCTACACGTGACAATCTCTCGCGGCGCCCAGGGTCGCCCTTCTTTTGGTTCTTTTCTTCGGCGAGACGAAGAAAAGAACTCGCCCGCCGGGGCGAGACCCGGCAAAGCCCGGATCCGAGATGCTGCGCTCGGATACCACCATTGCCAAACGGCCTTATATCAGGCAATCGCGGCCAAGGCCGCTCCCACAGCACCATTCCGAACAGTTCGCAGGAGATAGCGAAAACCCTACTGCTTCGCCTGCTTCAACGCCGCACTGATACAGGCCTTGACCTGATCCGGTTCCTGCAGCCGTTCATAGACATCGGCCAGCATCAGCCAGGCTTCGGCGCTGGGTGACAGGCGTACGAGTTGGTTCAGGTAGCGCTGGGCCTTGATCCAGTTCTGGGCGCGGACGGCGAGTTTGCTGAAGGTCAGCAGCATGACGGCATCGGGTTCGCGCTTGAGAGCCCATTGTTCGGCCGTGGTCAGTTGCAGTGCGGCATCGCGGCCGGGAATGCTGCCGTACAACGCGATCAAGTCTTTGTTCCAGGCCGTTTCGATGAATTTGCGGGTCATCCGTTCGGCTTCGTGGATGGCGTCGGCGGCGATCAGCGCTTCGATGTAGGCGGTGAAAGTGGCGACATCACGGCGGGCGGCTTTGCTGGCGCTGCGCCAAAGCGTGCGCAGCAGCTCGACGTCGCGCAATTTGCCGAGCCGGTGGCGCAGGATCTCCATTTCCAGTTTGTCGAGCCGCTCGGTTGGCAACACGTCGTATTTGCGCAGGCGCGGCAGCATTTTTTCCAGCGCGTTGTAATCACCGACCCGGCGCAGTACGTGTTGCAGCAGTTTCAGCATCGCGGCATTGCGCGGTTCGATACGGTCCAGCTGTTGCAATACCACCAAGGCGTGGTCGTAATGGCCGCTGCGCAGATGCAGCCGGGCCTCGGTCAAGCCGACTGCCAGATCGGCTTCCGGATCGACCACATGGGCCATGCGCAGGTGTTTGTCGCGCCGATCCAGCGCGCCGAGTTCCTGCGCTGCCATCGCAGCGCCGAGGTAGTTGATCAGTTTGGATTCAGACGCACGCGCGGCTTCCAGCATCATCGCTTCGGCTTCACCCCAGCGGCCTTCGGTGAGGGCGCGAATGCCGTCTTGCGTGCGCAAGCGGGCGCGGCGGATGCGCCGGCTGCGCACCAGATTGCGGACGTGGCCTTTGAGTGAACCCGCCGTGCCGAGCGCGGCACCAAACAACACCGTACCGAGCAACACGACAATCAACAGTGCCACGCTGAGCGACAGCCGCGCTTCAACGGTGTACTGACCGGTGCCGATCATGACGTAACCGGGGATCAGCGCCAGATGCGGCCCCATCAGCATGCCGATGACCACCGCCGCCAATGCCCACCAACGCAGCTTCACGGTTGCACTCCTTTTGCCGACGGCATTGCCCGGCCGTGGTGTGCTGGCGGTCGCCGATTGCACCGGTTCATGGCTGCGTTCCTTCGATCAAGGCCGACAGTTTCAGATCGGCGGTGATGGCCACGCTTTGTTGCTGCAGTTTCTGCAAGCCGGCACGCAGTGCGTCACTGCCTTCAGCGTTGCTGTAATACTGGTCCAGCAACCGCAGCGCACGGGTCAGCGCTTCCTGATAGCTGCTGGTTTCGTGCTGGAACGCTGCCAGCCGCGCTTCCGACAGCGCGAGGCTGAGCGCCAGCTTGATACGGCGACCTTCGGCGGCATCGGGCGGCGCCACGACGTCGGCATCGTGTTTGCGCACCAGGAACCAATCACCACTGAATTGTTGCCAGGTGGATTTCAGCTCGCCAAGCCAGCCGGTTTCCTGCGCTTCGGTCTGGATCAGGTAGCGACCGTTTTCCAGCGCCGGTCCGAGCGGCAGCAGCGCATTGACCTGCTGCTGCATCGTGGCGAGTTCGCGCGCCGTGGCCAGCACATCGATGGGTGGCAACGCCGCCAGTTTGGCGCGGTCCGCCATCACGCGCTGACGCAGCGCCTGATTGGCTGGCAGTTTGCTGCTCAACAATTCCTGGGCCGCGCCATCGAGCGCGGCGATGGCGCCACGCAGATCCTGCTGCAGGCTCAGCCGTTGTGCTGCCTGATGAATGTAATACTCCGCAGCATGCCGGCGCTGGGCATCGGCAAAGGAATCGGCGCCACCGGCAACCAGTGCGCGCAGATCCTCGTGACTGCCTTGCAGCAGCGCGATTTTTTCCTGCATGGTGCTGAGCGCGAGCGTTTGATTGCGCATGCTCTCGCTGAGATCGCGGCGCAGCTCGGCCACGGCTTCCTGCAACACGGCTTCGTTGCGCTCGCTGATCCGGGACTGATCATGCAGACGCCAGATCGCCACCGACAGCAGCAGCAGCGCCGAAAGCAGAATCAAACCGAGCAACCAGAACAATGGCGCCCGCGATGCAGGCGCAACAGCAGCCGTGACCGTCGGTAACGGCGCGGTCATGGCCGGAACCGCGGCAGGCGCAACGGCGTCGGTGCGGTCGGGCGGCGTCAGCTCGGTCATAGTCGTCCTTGGGCTTGGCGTATGGCTCGTTGAATGGCTGCGAACAAGGCATCGCTGTCGGTGCCGCTGGCGGTCACCACATGCTGGCAACGCGGCGCCGCCATTTCGGCGATGCGGGCACTGGCGGCAACCAGCGTCAGCCGTTGCACTTGTTCGGCGGGGATTATGGCACAAAGGCGAGCGAGCGCTTCGCCACTGGTGAGCACAACCAGCAGCGGTTGTGTCGCCAGTTGCCGCAGTTGTCGGATCAGATCGGCATCGACCGGACGCTTGCGATACACCTCGAGGTATTTGACCTCGGCGCCGCGCTGCGTCAGTGCTTCGCGCAGCAGATCGCGGCCACTGTCGCCACGGACAATGCCGATGCGCTCGTTGACGACCTGTTGCAAGCCGGTCAACGCCAGCAAGCCCTCGCTGTTTTCCTGCACCGGTGCCGGCGTGTTCGGCCAGCCGTGCTCGGCAAGCGCCTGCGCCGTGGCACGGCCCACCGCGTAGCGTGGCAGCTCACGCCAGGCACGCGGCAGTTGCGGTATGCCGAACTCGGCGGCGGCTGGTGAAACAAAAATCAGTCGATCGGGCGCGTGGGCCAGTGCATCGGCCGGCAACAATTGCGCTTCCAGTTCGATCAGCGCCAACTGTTTGACCGTCATGCCGAGCGCCCGCAAGCGCTGGCCAAGTTCGTCAGCGCGGCCGCTGCTGCGGGTCAGCAGCACGGTCGGCATGGCGGCACGCGGGCGCATCAGCTGCCGTAAACGCGACGCAGGATCTCGCCTGCGCCCTGCGCCAGCAATTGCGCCGCGACCTGCTGGCCGAGTGCCTCCGGTGCAGCGGCGGTGGCGCTGGCTTCAGCGCGCAGCAGCTGACTGCCATCGACAGCGCCGACCCGGCCGCGCAACTGCAGTTGCTCGCCGGCGAGCACCGCAAATGCCGCGATCGGCACCTGACAGCCACCTTGCAGCGCCGCGTTCATCGCCCGCTCGGCGCGCACGCACAATGCGGTTGGTTCGTGATGCAGCGGCGCCAGCAGCGCGCGGATGCGATCATCGGCGAGCCGGCATTCGATGCCGACTGCACCTTGCCCGGCCGCCGGCAGCGACAAGGCGTGATCGAGTTTGTGCCGGATGCGGTCGGCAAGGCCGAGCCGGATGAGGCCGGCCGCCGCCAACACCACGGCGTCGTACTGGCCGGCATCGAGCCTGGCCAGACGGGTGCCGACGTTGCCGCGCAGATCGCGAATGTCCAAATCGGGCCTTACCTGCAGCAGTTGGCAGCGCCGACGCAGCGAAGACGTGCCGACGATGGCGCCCTTCGGCAAGGCGTCCAGGCTGGCATAGGTATTGGACACGAAGGCATCGGCCGGATCTTCCCGCTCGCAGATGGTGACGAGGCCGAGGCCCTCCGGAAACTCGACCGGCACATCCTTCATCGAGTGCACGGCAATGTCGGCCCGGCCATCGAGCAAGGCCTGCTCCAGCTCCTTGACGAACAGACCCTTGCCACCAATCTTGGCCAGCGGGGCATCGAGGATCTTGTCGCCCTGCGTCGTGAACTTGACCAGTTCGACGACGATGCCGGCATGAAAGCGCTCCAACTCGGCTTTGACGAACTCGGCCTGCCACAGCGCAAGCGGTGACTGACGGGTGGCAATACGGACGATCGGGAGGCTCATGCCGGGGTTCCAGGGAGGCGCGGTGGTGTGGTCACGGATCGTAGGGCCGGGCAGGACCGGGCAGCAAGCCGGAAGATCAACCAGCGACGCAATCCTGCCTGATCATTGCAGCGTGATGGCAGAGGACAGCCAGCGCTTACGCCGCCACCAGAACGCGATGGCACCAAGCGGCAGCGAACAGGAGATCAGCCACGGACCATACAGCGGCGCGGTCGCGCCGGCACTGAACAGCTGCACCGACAGCAGCGATACCGCGACGGCGCCACTGGTCCATTGAATCGCTACCTGACCGAAACCGCAGGCAACGAACAGCAGCCAGAGCCACTTGCGCTTCGGAATGGGCGTGCGTGCCGCGCGGTACAGCGTATAGGTCGTGAACAGGAACGCCACGATCGCCGCCGACAGGATCAGGTAGTGGCTCAGCGATTTGTCGGTCAGCGTGAAACGGTTCAGCTCGCGCAACGACTGTGCGTTCGGCTGCACGTTGAGACCGACAATCGTGCGCCGGCCCGCCTCGGTTTTTGTCGCGACATTGGCCAACAACCATTGCCCGGGATATTCCCGCTCGAAGGTGACGTTGACGAACTCGACCCCATCCTGACTGAGCGCATGATAGCCAACCACCTTCTCTGACAGCGGGGCTTGGTCGGGCAGGATCGCGGCCAGCGCCAGCAACACGGCGGCGGGATCTTCGGCCTGAATCGACGGATCGAGTTCAGCCAACAGGGTTGTCCGCTCAGAGCTGTTCAACCGGTCGAGGATTGCGCGTGCGCTGTCGACTTTGCTCTGATCAACAATCTGTTGCATCAGCGTGTCGGGCGAGCAGGCGGTGCACAGCATGGCAAGCATCGCCAGCAGGGCCGAGAAAAAGGTTCGTGTCATCCGGGCAGCCTCGGGAATACGGCAGATCTTGGCTGGCGATCAGAGCTGCTTCAACGTCGCTCGCAGTCCCGGCAAATGCCGCCGCGACACTTCCAGCGTTTCACTGAGCCCTTTCAGTTTGACCACCGTGCGGCCGAGGGCGTCGCGTTCCAGCGCGACGATGCCGTCGAGCGCGACCAGCGCATTGCGGTGGATGCGGACAAAGCGATCGCCGAATTCTTCTTCCAGATCTTTCAGGGCTTCTTCGATCAGCACTTCGCCGCCGGCATGGCGGACGGTGATGTACTTTTGATCCGCCTGGAAATAGAGAATGTCGTCAAGCTTGACCAGCACCAGGTTGCCGCGCACCCGTGCGCTGATATGGCTGCGCGCACGCGGTTTGTTGCTGTCGTCGCCGCGCAGCGCGGCCAGTTGTACCGCGTTGGGTTTGGCCGCGGCCTTGAGCGCCTCTTCCAGCTTGTCGCGGCGCACCGGCTTGAGCAGATAGCCAACTGCATGCACGGCAAATGCATCCAGCGCGTAGTCGTCGTAGGCGGTGGTGAAAATGATGGCAGGCACCGGCTCGAGCGCGGCCAGATGGCGCGCCGCTTCAATCCCGTCCATGCCGGGCATCCGGACATCGAGCAGCACCACATCGGGGTGATGTTGCTGGGCTTCGCGTATTGCGGCGGCGCCGTCGCTGGCTTCGGCGACCACCTGATAGCCGGACAGATCTTCTTCGCAGAACCGACGCAGCCGCTCGCGCGCCAACGGCTCGTCATCCACGATCAATACTTTCACAATGGCTTCTCCGTTGCCGACCCGCCACGGCAAGGGATGCGCAGGCGGGCAATAAACGTCTGATCCGTCGTGCTGCCGGTCTCGGCACCGGTCTGTATTTCGGTTTGCAGCGAGGCGCCGTCCGGATAGAGCACGGCGAGGCGCTGGCGAATGTTGTCGAGCGCCACACCATGGCCGGCCCGACTCGGTTGCTGTGGCAGCGGATTGCTGACCACGATCTCCGCGACATCATCGACCCGTTGCGCACGCAGCCGCACCCAGCCGCCGTCCGGCAAGGGCTGCACGCCATGGTAGACCGCATTCTCCACCAAGGGCTGAATCAGCAGCAATGGCACCGGTAACGTTTTCAGCAGCGGCTCCAACTCGACGCTGACCTTGAGTCGGGCGCCGAGCCGCAACTGCTCAATGTCGAGGTAGCGCTGGCAAAGCTCGAATTCTTCTGCCAGCGTGGTTTTGCTGCCAGCCAGCGCCAGCGAGGCCCGGAACAGCGCCGACAGGTTCTCGACCATGGTTTCGGCCAGACGCGGATTGCTGCGGGTCAGGCTGGCGATGGTATTCATGCTGTTGAACAGAAAATGCGGATGGATTCGCGCTTGCAGTGCCTGCACCCGCGCTTCGGCTTCCAGCCGCAGCCGGCGGCGATATTGTTGCTGCAGGTAGAAATAGCGCAGCGCGACGGCGCCGATGATGCCGGCCATGCCGAGATTGCGCGCCAGCACCGCGTCAGGCTGACGCAAGGTCTGAATGTCCATGCCCAGCCCGGCACGCAGCGCCAGCAGCGAAAACAGCGCCGTCATCGCCAGGATCAGGCCGTAGCTGAACAGTGCCGCCAGCACCAGTGGCCGTTTGGCAAGAAACCGGCGCAGCGCGCAGAGCAGCGCGGTGCAGCTGAGGGCGACCCACTGCATGAACAAACTGATCAAGCCGAGCGCCTGCCACAGATCGCCGCGCGGCGCCTGCGCCAGGGCCAGCACCAGCGCCATCAGCTCGACCACCAGCACCACTAGGAACACCAGCTGCACGTTGCAGAAATCGGGCAGGAAATCCGCACTCGGTGCCAGCGCTTGCTCTCGCCACCAACGGCGCAGGCCTTGCCCGGGCGGCATCGATGCAGGAAGGTTCGGAGAGCGGCGGGGCATGCGGTCACGGCGGCCGGAAGCACAGGTGCGTGCCAGTGTCCGGATTGTCCGCCGGCTTGGCAAGTCTCCGGCAGCCCTGCGGCACGGTCGGCCGGATGTATGGGCGCTGCTACACTGGTCGACATGAATCGCACATCGCCACCAACCACACCGCTCGCGTCCGGCAGCGACACCGAACTGGATCGCAAACAGCTGTTGCTGATCCGCAAGCGCTTTTTGCAACTGAACCGCGACCGGCTCGACCGGCTGCGCCGCTCGGCGCGCGAACGCGAGCGCGAACTGATCGATCTGCTGCCGCTGTTGTTTCATGTCAACCACCCGCTGCTGCCAGGCTGGGTCGATACCGACGTGCCATGCAGCCTGTCCGATTACACGCCAAGCCAAACCGCGCTGCTGGCCGCGCGACGGTTGGCGCGCGGCTTTCACTACGAGAAACGCGCCAGCCTGAAGCGCGATCTGCAAGCGTTGTATCTGATGGGCTCGACCGGCACCATCGGCCACAGCGGCGAAAGCGATCTCGATGTCTGGCTGATCTACCGCGACGATTTGCCGGCCGATGGCGTCAGCCGTCTGCAGGACAAGGCAGCACGCATCACCGCCCATGCTGCGCGCGAAGGCGTATCGCTGCATGTCTACCCGATGACCGCGGCCGCGGTGCGCGCGGGCGAGTTCGGGCCACTGTCGTCCGAACACAGCGGCAGCACCCAGCATGCCTTGCTGCTGGACGAGTTCTACCGCAGTGCGCTGCTGCTCGGTGGCCGTCTGCCGCTGTGGTGGTTGGTGCCGCCGGAACAGCACGCGCGCTATCAGGAATACGCCGAACGGCTGTTGACCCGGCGCTACATCAAGGCCAGCGATGTCGTCGACTTTGGCAACGTGGCCCAGATCCCGCCCGCGGAATTTTTTTCCGCCGCACTGTGGCAGCTGAACAAGGCCATCGACTCACCGTACAAATCGGTGTTGAAACTGGCGCTGATGGAAAGCTATGCCCAGCAACCGGCGCCGCCGCCGCTGTCCTTGCTATTCAAGCAACGGGTATATCAGAACCGGCTGAATCACGACGATATCGATCCCTATCTGCTGGTCTATCAGGCGGTCGAAGATCACTTGTTGCGCCAGGGCCGGCTGGACCGGCTCGATCTGATCCGGCGCAGCTTTTACCTGAAAACCGGCGAGCGACTTTCGCAACCGATAACGCATCCGGACTGGCGCCGGCCGTTGCTGCAGCAGCGCGTGCAAAGCTGGGGCTGGCCGCGGCAAAAACTGCAAGAGCTCGATCAGCGGCGACAGTGGAAGCTGGAACGGGTCCAAACCGAGCGCAAGCAGTTGGTGCAAGAGCTGGTCGCCAGTTTCCGTGCGCTGTCGGCATTTGCCCGGCAGGAAAGTGATCTCGCGCGCAGCCGTCAGGACGAACTCACCGTGCTCGGCCGCAAGCTGTTCGCCATGCTGGAAAAACGCGCCGGCAAGATCGAACGACTGGATATCGGTATCGCACCGGATCTGCAGGAAGCCGCGCTGACGCTGCGCGCCGAAAGTCCGTATCAGTTTGCCCTGTTGCGTGGTCGCCATGACAGCAGCAGCGCCGACAGCGCGACGGTGCTGAAACGCAGCCATCAACCGCTTGAGTTGTTGGCGTGGGCGGAAGTCAATGGCCTGCTGACCCGGCGCACCCGGTTGGCGTTGCTACCGGGGGATACCGGTTTGCGCCTGGTCGAAATCGAAGCCGTGGCCCGCGCGCTGCTTGAGCTGCTGCCGCAGCCGTTGCCACCGCCCGATGACGACGACTTGCGCCAGAACGTCGAACTGCGACGGGCCATGCTGATCATCAATCTTGGCATCGACCCGATGGCAGATCGCACCCGGCAAGGCTTGCAGCTGGTCAGCAGCCGAACCGATGCGCTCGCCTATGGCGCGCTGCGCGAGCAGCTGGTGCAGCAAGTCGATCTGATCTGGCTGAACAGCTGGGGCGAGGTGCAGTTTGCCTCATTCAATGATAACGAAGCGCTGCCGCAAGCCTTGCTGGCCTTGCATCAGCACATCGGCAGCCAGCAGCTGACGCCATTGCTGAACGTACATTGTTTCAGCCCGCACCGGGCCGAGTCGATCAGCCGGCGCGTCACTGAAGTGGTCGATGAATTCTGCGGCCCGATACGGCGAGCCGCGCAAAGCAGCCCGGTCCGTTACGTGCTACGCCTCGGTCAAGGCTTCCGGCAGTTCCGTCTCGACGAACAGCATGCGGAGGTGATTGCCTGCGACGATTTCTCCGACTTACTGCGCGAACTGGCAACACCATTACCGCCTGCCTGCGAACTGCGCTTTGAAGCACAAGCCATCAGCGATGTGCCGCTGCATCTGATTTATGGCCAACGCCGACAAGGCGCCGTGCAGATCTTCTTTCGCGCCGAAACCGACCGCATTGACGTTTACCTGCTGGATGAAGCCGATGCGCTGGCGGTTGCCCAGCAGCCGCTCAGCTCGGTCGAGCTGTTGTTGAAGCCTTGGTATCTCTTTCTGACGTCGGTCGCTGAACGTCAGCAAACCCTGAAAGGATTGCCGCCGCTGCCAGAACCGGAACTTTTTGAAATGATGCCGGCGCGCGCCGGCGAGCCGGCCTGGCTGCGTCGGCATGCACTGCCGGATTCGCTGCATCAGCAGGCGTTCTTTGCGATCAGTGTCAGCGCCCGCATCGAACAACAGGAACTGCAGGATCTGGAACTGCAATGTGCCGGCAAGGAGTACTCGGCCCTGATTCAGGGCGATGACTTTCTGCGGGTCGTCGCGCGTGACATCCTGCATCAACGCCGGACGCTGGGCCGCTATCCCATTTACGTGACCGATCTGACGCTGACACCGCTGCCGGAGTCGGCTTCGACTGCGCTGTTCGTGCGTTACAAGCTGCAGCTGGAAGATCAGCTCAATCGCGCTGCCGGCCTGCTCATTTGAGCGGCACTCAGGCCAGCGGCAAGCTGAAACTGAACACCGAGCCACGGCCCGGCTCCGACAGCACCGTCAAACTGCCGCCGTGGGCAACCACCAACTGCCGGGCAATCGAAAGACCCAACCCGGCACCACCATAACGGCGGCCACTGCTGCCGTCGGCCTGCTCGAACGGTTCAAAAATCCGCTCCAGCCGATCCGCCGGAATGCCGACACCGGTATCGCGGATCTGCACCCGCAACTGATCGCCATGGCGATCGGCGTCCACCGTGACCGAACCCTGTTCGGTAAACTTGATCGCATTGCCAATCAGGTTATGCAATACCTGTCGAATGCGATCACCATCGGCACTGATGCTGGGCAGCTCCGCCGCGACCCGACTCGACAGGTTCAGCCCCTTCGCCGTAGCCAGCGGCCGCAACAGCTTGACCACATCATCGATTGCATCAACCAGCTGCAACGGCTGCTTGTTCAGCACCAGCTTCTCGGCGCGCAGCCGGGAAAAATCGAGAATATCGTCCACCAGCTGCGAGAGCTGGTTGCCGCAGTCCCGGATCATCCGCAGATTATCCTGCGCTTCCGACGACAGCCGCTCCTGCTCTTCCACCAGAATGATATCGGACAGGCCGATAATGCCGTTCAACGGCGTCCGCAACTCGTGCGAGGTATTGGCCAGGAACTGATCTTTCAGTTCGTTGAGTCGTTTCAATTCCTGATTGGCGGCTTCGGCCCTGGCCAGATCGCGTTTGTGTATCCAGCGACTGTAACCGACTGCAAACACCGCGAGCACCAGCAAACTGACGGCGATGACCGCCGTGCGTTCTGCGCGTGCACGCTCTGCATCCGCCTGCTGCATTGAGCTTTGCTGACGCAGTGTCTGTATCTCAGACTCTTTCTCCGTCAACTGATGTTTTGCTCGCTCAAAAGCGAGCGCGTTTGCCAGCTGCGTGCTGTAAATTCGCTGCTTGAGTCCGAGTAGTTTGTCATAAGCGGTAACCGCCTCCCGCCACTCCCCGCGCTCAAGCCGGCTCATGCGCAGAAAATCCCAGAGGTCATGCTCTGATTTCAGTTGGCCGGAGGCTTCTGCCTCTATCAAACCCAGGCTTGCTGCCGCAGTTGATTCTTCCCGTCTTCCTTGTTGCCGCAGAACCTGAGCCTTTATTCGATATAAAGCAGGTAGCGTCGCACGCATCTGACGAGAAAGGGAGAGCTCAATTGCTTTATCGACTGCCGATAACGCGTCATCAAGTTCATTCTGTGCCATCTGCAGTTCAGCGATGCCCTTGTGAACATAAATCAGATGGAATCGGGAATCATGCTTCTTGGCAATGCCATGGCATGATTCAAATGAGGATCTAGCGGCCTTGAAGTTGCGGAGCTTCACCTGCACATCAGCCAAGGTACATTGGGTACTGGCTATAAGTAGTTCGTCGTTTGTCGAACTTATCAGCTGATTTGCGCGCTCTACCCATTGCAGAGCTTCTTCCGCCTGATTCAGTTCAAGCAACACACCTGCGGCGTTGTTTAATGCCGTGATCAGGTGTTCAATTCGGTTTTCAGGCTTCCAGGTATCGATTGCCTGTCTATAGCGAGTCAGCGCCTCGTCCATTAACTCCATGATGGTGAGCACTGACGCTTCTACCACCATTAATCGGATGAGATCATCCTTGGCGTGCGTCGCGGCAGCTCGTTCTTTTGCAGAAATTGCCAATGCAAACGCCGTCTCATTTTTGCCTTCGGCAATGCAGGCGTTAATGTCTCGAACATACTCTTCGGTTGAACGTGGCGCTTGCTCACTGTCATGGTTAAGGCAACGCCTGCCTTCCGATATCAGGATGGCGTTGGCTGCCTTCTCTTCTCCTCTTGCCATGCCTGTGAATGCAAGCAACAGAAAAATTGAAGTGAGCAAGCGTTTCATTGCTGTACGTTACTGCTTATAGCCATTGATGTGCGTTATGCATATCGCATCGGTTGAACCGAGAACTTTGGAAATTCCAGCGGAGTCTCCTTTCAGAATCATGTCTTGATGCGCAGCATCAATGCCATTTTCCGTCATCACCTGTTTCGGGTCGGCTAGGTAGCGTTTCTTGAGCGTAGGGTCCTGTGCAAGCCGTTTGAGGAAATCCTTTAGCTTATCGTTGGTCATATGCACTCCTTGTGAGTAATGGTTGTTGCGGGGGAAAAAACCAGTTCGGGACTCAAGCCAAGCTTCTCAATACTGATATGGTCTGGAGCCGCGCGTCGGCACGCAGGAATGAATAATGTCGAGGCGGCCGTATAGTGCTGACTGGGCAACGAATCAATTCGGCACCATTCAATACGCGGTTTGGCAAAAGCGTAGGAAGCGGCTTCATAAATGGCGACCAAGTGGTCTGCAGGAAACTGGCGTTGTAGTTTTTCGGTAAGCGCCAGCAGGGCAGTGGTGGTAGTGGAAAGTTTGGAAAGTGTGTGGTCGCCCAAAACGCCAATTTGCCAGAGAATCATTGGTGTCGAGGCGTCAACAGGCACGTCGTAAAAAAGGAAGCTGCTTGCCTCATGCTGAGTGCAACCACTTCGACCCGGATCGAAACCCAGGTCGGCAACCAAACAGCTTTCCGCAGAAATGCCGGGCAACATTTCTGCACGAACCCCATGTGCCTGGAGGCGACGAATGGCCTCATGAGAGGGTTGAACAAACACTCCGGGGTGGCCGTAAAACACAGCCACGGTCTGATGACCCGCCAATACGGTATCCACTATTCGCTGCGTCATCAGCTCGTATGCGTCGGCGCGGTTGCTTGTCTGATGGTAGCAATCCTGCAGATCCATCAGCTCCGGCTGTAGCGATTTGAGCCAGGAGTAACCCAGCGGATCCGGGACGTGAACGATCAAGCGTTCCGCCTGCTCGATATAGGCTCTCGCTTCCAGTGTGCACTGAGCAAAAGTGTTTATTCCGGTACCGACAACGACCAGTGAACCAGCAGACGACACGCGACACATCCCTGTTTTTGTTGGAATTTTGTGAGCGGCTACCTTGCCGTAACTGGTACCGGGAATCAATAGCAGTGGCGAGAATTGGGTATTGCCGGTGATGAGAGGGCTGTCTGGCCCGCGCCAGATCGCGCGGGCCAGGCTGATGTCAGCGGGTTTGACCGCCCGATTCGGCTTGGCTCAGTGCTGCCAGCTCACGCGCGACCGCTTCCGGCGAGTTGGTGCGGCGGGCGAGCAGGCTGTAGGCCATCGGCACCACGAACAGCGTCAAGATGGTCGAGACCAACACCCCGCCGAAGATAACCACACCCAGCACCTGACGGGTTTCGGCGCCGGCACCCTGGGCAATGATCAGCGGCACGGCGCCCATGATGGCGGTGATGCTGGTCATGACGATCGGGCGCAAACGGCGCTTGGCCGCGTCAAGCAAGGCGGTGTCGAAATCTGCTCCCTGGTCGCGCATCTGGTTGGCGAACTCGACGATCAGAATGCCGTTTTTGGCCGCCAGACCTACCAGCATGACAATGCCGATTTGCGAGTAGATGTTCAGCGTCATGCCGAACGCCTGCAAACCGGCCAGCGCACCGAGCACGGCCAGCGGTACCGTCAGCATGATCACAAACGGGTGGACAAAGCTTTCGAACTGCGCCGCCAGCACGAAATACACGATGAGCAAGGCCAGCAGGAACACGAACAGCGAGCTTTCTGCCGACTCCATGAACCGCTTCGATTCGCCCTTGTAGTCAACCCGCGGCGCATTATCGAGGTCGTCGGCGACCACCTGATTCAAGAAGTTCAGCGCTTCCGACAAGGTGTAATCGCCAACCAGGTTGGCCGTAATCGTGATGGCGCGAATCCGGTTGTAGCGGTTCAGCGTGCTGGGGCCGGCCTGTTCAACCCCGGTCAGGACGTTGGCGAGCGACACCAGCTCGCCGGTTTTTTCCGAACGCAAATAGATGCCGCGCAAATCATCCGGCGTACGGAACTGGGTTTCATTGCCTTTGACCAGTACCTCGTACTCTTCGCCACCCTGGTTGAACGTGGTCATGTTGCGACCGGACAACAGGGTCTGCAACGTGGTACCGATGGCCTGCACCGAGACACCAAGATCGGCGGCGCGATTGCGATCAATGGTCATCAGGAACTGCGGCAGCGTTTCGCGGTAATCGGCCTGCACGTTGGCAAGACCCGGGTTTTCGGCGGCACGTGCAAGGATGACATCGCGCCAGCGCGCCATTTCCTCGTAATCATCCCCGCCGATCACAAACGCGACCGGTGAACCACCGCCACTGCTGACCAGGCCCTGGCGAATCGAACCAAACGCCCGCACGCCTGGCAACGCTGTCAGCTTGCCGTTGATCTCGTCCAGAATCTCGAAACCATAGCGACGGGTGCCAAAATCGGACAGCCCGATGATCACAAAGCCACTGTTCATGGCGTTGCCGCCAAAGCCCGGCGCCCGCGCCAGCAAGCGAGTGAATTCGCCGCTCTCGACATAGGGACGCAGGATTTTCTCCACTGCCTTGACGTTGCTGACCGTGTGCTCATAGGTCGCACCTTCCGGCCCGAGCACGTTAATGAAAATGCCACCGCGATCTTCCCGTGGCGCCAGCTCGGACGGCAGCTGCCGGAACAAACCAGCAATGCAGATGCTGACCAACAGCAACATCAACACGAACATCACCCGATGATGCAGCAATTCGTCGAGCATGCGGCCATAAGCCGCCTCGACCCGCGCCATCAGCTGCTCGACTTTCTGCTGGAAGCCACCACTCTGGCTCGCCGGCTTGAGCAAATAGGCGGCCATGACCGGCGTCAACGTCAGCGCCGTGATCGACGACAGCAACACGGCGCCAGCAATGGTCAGCGCAAACTCACTGAAGAGCCGGCCGAGATCGCCTTCCAGGAATACGATCGGTACAAACACGGAGATGAGCACCGCCGTGGTGGCAATGACCGCAAAGCCGACTTCGCGGGTACCGTTGAATGCCGCCAACAGCGGCGGCTCGCCGTGCTCGATTCGGCGATGGACGTTTTCCAGCACCACGATGGCGTCGTCCACCACCAGACCGATGGCCAGCACCAGCGCCAGCAGGGTCAACAGGTTGATCGAGAAACCCAGTGCCCACAGGATCGCGAACGCACCGATCAACGATATCGGCACCGTTACCGCCGGGATCAGCGTGGCGCTGAAGCTACCGAGGAACAGGTAGATAACCGCGACCACCAGTACCATTGCAATACCAAGCGTCAGGTAGACCTCGAAGATCGCCTGCTCGATGAATACCGAACTGTCATACGACGGCAGGATCTGGATATTGGCCGGCAAGGTCGCCTTGATGCGCTCGTATTCGGCCTTGGCGGCACGCGCGACCTCTAGCGTGTTTGCCGTCGATTGCTTGATGATGCCGATGCCGATCACATCCTTGCCATCACCGCGGAAATAGATTTTCTCGTCGTAGGGCCCGAGGAAAATTTCGGCAATCTCGCCAAGGCGAACCAGATGACCGGCTTCGTCCTTGCGGATCACCAGCTCACGAAATTGCTGCTCACTGGTGTAGCCGCGCAGCACACGGGCGGTCAGCTGGCGTTCGATCGAGCGCAACTCGCCGGCCGGCAGTTCAATGTTCTCGCGGCGCAGTGCCTGCTCGATGTCGGTGATGGTGACCCGGCGGGCTGCCATCGCTTCCTGATTCAGGTTGATACGCATCGCGTATTCGCTGCCGCCACCGAGGCGAACCCGGGCGACACCATCGAGCGATGAGAACCGGTCTTCCAGGTAGCGGCGGGCGTAGTCACTGAGTTCCAGTGAACTCATGTTGTCGGAAGCCAGATTGAACCAGATGATGACGTCTTCATCGGAATCGGCTTTCGACACTTCCGGCGGGTCCACGTCTTCCGGCAGGTTGTTCAGTACCCGCGACACCCGGTCACGAACATCATTGGCCGCGGCATCGATGTCGCGATTGCTGTCGAATTCGATGGTGATATTGGATCGGCCGTTACTACTCGACGAACTGATCGAGCGGATGCCGCTGATGCCGCTGATGCGGTCCTCGATGATTTGGGTGATGCGGGTTTCGACAATCGCCGCCGAAGCGCCCGGATAGTTGGTGCCGATCGAGACAATCGGCGGATTGACGTCAGGATATTCGCGCAGGCTCAGGAACTTGAACGCCATCATGCCGAACGTGATCAACAGCAAGTTGATCACGATGGCGAGCACCGGACGGCGAACGGCGGTATCGGATAACCACATGACGGCGATCTCCGTCAGCTGGCGTTGGCGGTGGCCGCCACCGGCGCCACTTTCTGACCGTCGCGCACCTTGTGAATGCCCTCGACGATTACCTGATCACCGGCCTGGACGCCATCCAGCACCTCGACGTGACCAACCCGGCGGCGACCGGTTTTCACCGGCACTTGCTTGGCGATGTTGTCGGCACCAACACGGTAAACAAATTGCTGGTTGGCGACGCTGATCAGCGCGCCTTCCGGCACCGCAAGTGCCTCACCGGCATCACGGCTGATTTGCAGATCCATCAACATACCCGGCTTCAGATCGCGCTGCGGATTGTCGATCTCGGCACGCAACGACAAGGTCCGTGTGGACGGGTTGACCCGGGTGTCGACATGGCTGAGCTTGCCAACAAACAATTTGTTGCCGAGCGCCGCGCTACTGGCGTTCAGCGTCATGCCGCGACGGACAAAGCCAGCCAGCGTTTCCGGTACGGTGAATTCCACTTTCATGGCGCTGATGTCATCGAGCGTGGTGATTGGCGTGCCCGGGGTCACCAATGCGCCGGGCGACAGCTGACGCGCACCCAACACGCCTGTGAACGGCGCCCGGATGTAGCGCTTGTCGAGTTCGGCCCGCGCGACAGCCAACTGCGCTTCAGCGACTTTCAGCGCCGCTTCGCGCTCATCCAGCGTCGATTGTGATACCGCCTGACGGGTCGCCAGATTGCGCAAGCGCTCGAACTGGCTACGCTGGTCGGCAAGGCGTGCTTCGGCTTCCCGCAGCTTGGCCTGTTGTTCGTCATCATGCAGGGTGATCAGCAGCGCGCCCTTGCTGACGCTGTCGCCATCACGGAAATGGATCTGCTCGACCAGGCCACTCTGTTCGGCCGTGATCACCACGCCCTCGCGGGCTTCGGCGGTACCCAGTGCGGTCACGACATCGCCCATCGGCCTTGGCGCGACGCGCTCCAGCGTCACCGGCACAGCTGGCCGCTCACGGCCGGCACCATCGCCATCACCGCCTTGCCACCACAGCGAGCCGGCGTACACCGCCAGACCAGCGAGGACAACATACAAGGGGATTTGCTTATTCATCGGAATGACTCGTGCTCGGGAAATGAAACTGCCGGATTATACGAAGCGGAGCTGACCGTTCGTCTTGACTCGGGGGCTTATACCGCCGCAACCGCCAATTGGATTTGTTACCAGATGTGTGAAGTATGAGCGCTGGGCGTGGTTTTTGCCGGATTCGGGGCTTCACACAGCAAGGCTGGTCTCAGTCCGCAATCGGCCATCGCAGTAACTTCCCACCCGGTGCCGGATTCAGCGACATCGTTCACAACGCTACAAAACGCTACCCCGGCGCGCTTTTCAGCAGACCTCGTGCTTGCGAGGCTGGTTGCGTCGCGGCAGGGGCGCATCGATGGTCCCTTGCTCGATACATCGGAGGCAGTCTCGAACAGGAGGTCATTCATGGTTTGGAAATCGTCACCGTGCGTAGCCAGACATCGGCGCCGCAGCATGCGGACGCGCTTGCTGGCGATGGTTTGCGGTTTGTCGTTGTCTTTTTCTGCCAGCGCCGACCTGGTGCATGGCATCCATTTCACCCAACCCGGCACTGACTTTCATAACGATGGTGCCTGGACTTTGGGCTATGAATTCTATGTGGCGGAAGATGCATCGCTCCGGTCACTGGGCTACTACGATGCCAACGCCGATGGCCTGCTTGAGAACCATCCGGTTGCGCTGTGGACAACTGCTGGCGAACTGCTCGCCAGCACTATGGTAACCAATGCATCCCAGCTCGATGGTTGGTTCCGCTGGGAAGCCATTACACCAATAAACCTGCGTGCCGGCACCAGCTATGTCATCGGTGGTTTCAACACCATTGATGATTACATGTGGAACCCGGCAGATTTCGAGCCGGATCCACGGCTTTATTTCCATTGCGCCAGCTATACCTTCGGTGCCGAGTTCGCGGCGCCGGACCAATGCTTTTGGGAGTATCTCGGATTCTTCGGCCCTAATCTGATGATATCCGACGAACTGGTCAGCGAGCCTCCGCAGCCGGTGCCGTTACCATCAAGCAAGTGGTTGCTGTTGTCGGGGCTGGCACTTTTTCTCGCGCGGCGGAGTACTCGGGTCGCCGGCAAGGCAGTTGCTGCCGGTTCAAGGATGGCCTCACTGTCGGTCCTGTTCGCTCTTGGCGCAGCGCTGAGTCAACCGGTCGCTGCCTTGAGTACAACAGTCGATGCCGTGCAAGGACCGGCGGGCTGGCAGGGGCAGGTGGCTCTGGGTAGCCGCTACCTGCGTTATGAGCATGACAATGTCGGTGCCATCGTCGCTTACGATCTGGTTTTCGATGCCGACGGCAACTACCTCGTACCGGTCGGCGAAAAGCTCCGCTGGGTCTGGTTGCGTGATGGACAACAGCTCAGCGCATTCGAGTTCACCTTTGTCGGCGGCTCCGATCTATGCTGGGTAACCCACAATGGCCAGCAGCAGTGCGGCGCCTTCGACCGATTTCTTGTGTACAGCAAGTTCAAGTGTCGACCGGAGACCGGCAACTATACCCTTCTGGTTTTTCGCAACGGCGACGAGATCAAGCGACAAGACTTCGACACCGAACGCTTCAAGATGGCTTCCTATCCCAGCATGTGGGAATACCCTCCAACTTTGCGCCCCAAATCGCTGGAGAAAGAAGGCTTTGACGATGGCCAACAAAAACCAGTGCGGCTTCGCGTCACTGACGACCTCGGTTGCGGCCTCGGCCTGAAGGACGTGGAGGTATCGATACAAAGCTTTGTTGTGCCGCAGACCAACAGCCATAGCCATTTCAGCGCCGAGCGGGAGGGAACGGGTCGTTTTGTTGAAGTAGCCAACCACCCGGCCGAGCTGTCGGTGAATGACACCAAGGTGGACGGCAAGACCAACGACGCCGGCTTCTTTATTGCCGACTACAAGGCGCAAGGCTATGCGCTGAGTGAGCGGGTTGTGGTCACCTTGCGCCGGCCGGCCAAAGATGGATTCCCGGAACAGCGGATTGACGGCACGTTTGGCTGGGATATCAAGGCCGGCGATTTTGTTGAAGCCAATATTTTTCCCAATGTCTGGGATCAGAACAACTACTGCCATCATGACAACGAGGCCCGCTCGCTGCGAGCGGAACTATGGGAACCGCTGCTGTTGGCCATCTCGTCGTTCACCATCCTTACCGGCGAAGAAGGGCTGAAACTGAACGATGCGTCTTTTCCGTGGGGCGGTACCGTGGATACGCTGGATGCGACCTGCAACAGCTCGCATCAGACGCATCGGACCGGCGTGGATATCGATATTGAACCAATAACGATAGGCGGCTCCGACCTTTTCAAATCAACTCACGCTTTGGTGCCGGGATATCTTGAGGAAGCGCTCATATATCGATTGAACCGGACTATGCAAAATCAGGGCTTCGGTCGAGACTGTAAGTCATCTGGAGTTCACTATCGTTATGGAAAAGTTACTGATGCGAGGAAGTGTTAATGATTACCAAACTTATGATGCTTGCCCTTGTCGTATCGTTATCGGCTACTGCTGCTGAGCTTCTGGATCCGACCACCAGGGATGAGGATATTTCCTCCATTCAGGTAACAACGAAGATTACGCGTGCAGCAGATGGCAAGTACCGGTACCTGTACACGCTTGTTAGCCCGGCGACTACATTGGGAGTTGCGCAGGATTTATTTTTTGCAATGAATTGCCCGCTGATGGACGAAGCAGGACCTCAACAAGCGGGCAATACGGGCTTTCAGAATGTTTATGACTACTCCGAAGATGGTCGCCACGTTCCCATCGCTCTCAATGTTATTGACATGTCGCACTTCGATGCCGGATTCGACCCGTCGAACACACTGCGAATCATGGTCGTTGTTCAGCCAGGAGCGACCAGACAATTTGAGATTGTCAGCACCGCAAAACCGGGTTATCTGCCATTTTCAATGACGGTAAACAGGAATCGGGAAACCGAATATGACTACTCGATGTTTGGTCGTCATGAACCCGTTTCGCCGCGCGCGCCCTGGTACCCGGATTGGCTGCTCTCGGGCCTGCTGATGGGCCCTGCCTGTCCGGGTGCCGAAGCTACCCCCATCACCCGACCGATTTATTCCGGGCAGGACATGCCGGACGAAGAGGGAGGCGTCAACGAGCTGCTGCGCTATGAAGTCAAGGGCAACCGCAACCGCTGGCACGCGTCGGCAACGGAAACCAGCATCAAGTTGCGCGTGTACTACGGCGATCAGATCGACAAGACAACCTTTACCGCGACACTGAATGGCCGCGATATCTCATCACTGTTTGCACCGAACCCCGGCGCCAGTCAGGAGGTCGTTATCCCATTGGAGGGCGAGAAGTCGCTTATCAAGCTTTCGGTCTATCAGGTCGGGGCAAAAAACGACAAGGGTCAGCTGAATCCCTTCATGCAAGATCTGGATCCATTTGAGATCAGACGGTCTTCGCACTGAACCAAAGAGCTTTGATCGTATGGGCGGCGAAAGTCGCCCATTTTGTTTATGGCATTCAAGACCACCAGGTATTCAGCCGATCTGTGGTTTTGAGATACCACGGTGGTAGGCAAGTCAGCGGCAGCGATTACCTGGTTGTCGACTGCAAAGCACTGCGCTACATAGACTGCAGAAGGCGGCCTTGAACCTGCAACAGTCCCCCTTCCCAGACATAGTTATCGGATTTTGCTGTCTCCGCGAAACTGGCTCAGATTATGACCGAGGCATACAGATCGTAATCGTCGGCATCGTCGATGATCACTTCCACCAACTGGCCCGGCTTCAGCTCGGTACTGTCGATAAAGACCTTGCCGTCGATTTCCGGGGCGTCGGCTTTCGAGCGGGCGATGGCGCCTTCGTCGTCGACTTCATCGACCAGCACGGTCATTTTGGTGCCAATCTTGGCTTCGAGTTTCTGGCGCGAGATCTCGGCGGCCACTTCCATGAAACGTTGCCAGCGTTCTTCCTTGATTTCTTCTGGTACCGGATCCGGCAGCTCGTTGGCAGTTGCGCCTTCAACCGGCGAATACTTGAAACAGCCCACGCGATCGAGTTGGGCTTCTTTGAGCCAGTCGAGCAGGATCTGGAAGTCTTCTTCGGTTTCGCCGGGGAAGCCGACGATGAATGTCGAGCGGATGACGAGCTCAGGGCAGATTGCGCGCCAAGCCTTAATCCGCTCCAAGGTGTTTTCCGCGTGCGCTGGCCGCTTCATCAGCTTGAGCACGCGCGGGCTGCCGTGTTGGAACGGTATGTCGAGGTAAGGCAGGATTTTGCCGGCCGCCATCAACGGAATGATGTCGTCGACATGCGGATACGGGTAGACATAGTGCAGGCGCACCCAGACGCCGAGTTCGCCGAGCGCTTCGCACAGATCTTTCATCTTGGTCTTGAGCGGGCGGCCATTCCAGAAGCCGGTGCGGTATTTGACGTCGACGCCATAGGCGCTGGTGTCCTGCGAGATCACCAGCAGCTCTTTGACGCCGGCTTTGGCGAGATTCTCGGCTTCGGTCATGACATCGCCGATCGGACGCGAGACCAGATCGCCGCGCATCGACGGAATGATGCAGAAGCTGCAACGGTGGTTGCAGCCTTCGGAGATTTTCAAATAGGCGTAATGCTTCGGGGTCAGCTTGATGCCTTGCGGCGGCACCAGATCGATAAACGGATCGTGTTTCGGCGGCACCACTTCATGCACCGCGCCCATCACCGCTTCGTAGGCTTGCGGGCCGGACACCGACAGCACGTTCGGATGCACGTCGAGAATTTTTTCCGCTTTGGCGCCGAGGCAGCCGGTGACAATCACCTTGCCATTTTCTTTCAGCGCTTCGCCGATGGCATCGAGCGATTCCTGCTCGGCGGCATCGATAAATCCGCAGGTGTTGACCACCACGACATCGGCGTCGTTGTAAGTCGGGACAATCTCGTAGCCTTCGGTTTTCAGCTGGGTCAGGATGCGCTCGGAATCGACCAGTGCCTTTGGACAACCCAGGCTGACGAAGCCGACTTTGCCGGGCTTGGTTTGGCTGCTGGTCGGGCTGGGTTTGACAGGTGAAGACATGCGCGGATCCTGGGTAATTCGGGGAGTGTGGCCGCACCGGCGGGGCCGGGCTGGCGAAAAAGTGCGCAATTCTAGGCGCAGGCGACCGGCCCGGCAAGCGAAAGCCTGCGACACCAGAACGTATGTACAACAAATAGCCAGCGATTCGGCTCTATGCTGTCATATCAATAGAGCAACGACGGCACTGAGGGCAGCAGAGGCATGCGGGTGACGCGGCGAAACAGCGGATGGCTGGCGTGGTTCTGGTCGCTTGGACTGGTTGTCGGCGCCGCTGCCGCTGCCACGAGCGCTCCGATGCCGGAGCGGATTCGCTACCCGCGCCAAGAAGCCAGCCCGGACAGCCGCAGCGATTATTTCCTGGCTGTACTGGAACTGGCGCTGAGTAAAAGCCGGGCGACCTTCGGGGATTACCAACTGATGCCGGCCGATCTCGGCATGCAGCAGGCGCGGGCACTGGACTCGCTGCTATCAAAACGCCATCTGGATGTGGTCTGGACCATCACGTCGCGGGAACGCGAGCAACAATTGCTGCCGATCCGGATCCCGCTCGACAAGGGCCTGTACGGCTACCGGGCATTGCTGATTCGCGCCGGTGACCAGCCCCGCTTTGATGCGGTCCGCCAGCTCAAGGATTTGGCGCCGCTGATTGCCGGTCAGGGCCATGACTGGCCGGATACCAAGATCCTGCGCGCGAACGGGCTGCGGGTCGAAACCAATTCCCGCTATATCAGTTCATTTGAGATGCTGGCGCGTGGCCGCTTTGACTATTTTCCGCGCGGCGTGTCGGAGATAGGACCGGAATTGCAGCAGCACCGCGATTTGTCGCTGGCATTGGAGCAGCGCCTGCTGTTGTATTACCCGAGCGCGATGTACTTCTTTGTCAATCCGCAGGCGACACAACTGGCGGCGCGATTACAACAGGGTCTGGAAGCGGCGCTGGCCGATGGCAGTTTCGATCGCCTGTTCAACCAGCATCCGGCGATGCGAGAGGCCTTGCGACTGTTGCGACAGGAGCGGCAGCTGCTGGTACTCACCAATCCCTTGCTGCCGGAGCAGACACCGATCAACGTCGCCCGTTATTGGTATCGCCCGCCAGGCAATCGCTGAGCGCTCAGACGCCGGCACCCGGCACGTATTTGCGGATCAGGTTTTTCAGCATCGGCACTTCCCGCTCCAGCATATACACACGCTTGCGCGATTCCGGCGTCACCGCATCAGCGGGCTGGTTGCGATTCTCGACCAGCAATTGCTCCAGATAGTTCAGCACGGTGCCGGCCTTGACCGCCGGTTTGGGCGGATCGATCAGCACCCAGCAGCCGCGCTCGTTACGCAGTTGATAGCTCTGCAGCAGCGGCTCGCCAATCTCGGTCACGCGCCGACCAAACGCATCTTCTTCCTTGCCTTTCGGTCGCCAGACATCGGCGATGGTGAACAGCTCGACCACGGCGGTGGCGCCATCGCCTTTGATCTTGATCTCCTTGACTTTGAAATCGCCGATGACGGTCAGGCTGTCCTGCTCCAGCCGTGGCGTCGCGATGGGGTAGACGTACTCGCTGCCCTTGTAGCCAGGTTGCTGGCTTTGCCATTTGACGAACTCGCCGCGAGGAGCAGCGTCGATTTCCTGCTGCAGGAACAGGTTGACCAGCGCTTTCGGGTCTTGCTGTTCGGCAACGGAACAGGTTTGGGCAGAGGCGAATACCGGCGCCGCCAGGCTGCTCAGCAACAGTAGGGTCAGTACACGCTTCATGATTCACTCCCCGGCCGACTGACAAAAAGGGGCAGGAATTGCCGGCCGTCGGCGGTCACTGTAAGGAAATTGCGGCGGTGTTGGGGTGATTGGGGTCACACGTCAGGGCAGATCTGCCGCGCGATGTGGCAGATCGTGAACCGGCCGCGATTGCGACTGTGCGGCAGTTCACGTTTGATGCGCACCGGCGGTCGGCATGGCCGGCGGGCGAAAGTTGGCGCCAGTACACGCTGTCTCGTCCTGACACCGACAGCGCGACCGTGCCAACGCCCCCAGCGATCCGATGCCGGTTCAGAGGAAATAACTGTCAACCGGTGCCGGCCGGGCGATCAGATAGCCTTGCGCGTAATCGCAACCGAGGCTGGCCAGCCGGTTCAGATGATCTTCGGTTTCGACGCCTTCGGTGATGATCTCCATGCCGAGCAGTTTGCCAAGCCGGATGATGGTCGAAACGATGTGTTCGCTGCGTTCGTCCTGCAGCATGCGGCGGACAAAGCTCTGATCGATTTTCAGCGTGTCGATGTTGAATTCGTGCAGGTAACTGAGTGACGAATAGCCGGTGCCGAAATCATCGAGCGCAATGCGCACACCGAGCGCCTTGCAGTCATCGATCCATTTTTTTGCGGCCTCGGCATTGGTCAGCACGCTTTCCGTGATCTCCAGTTTCAGCCGATACGGATTCAGGCCGGTTTCCTCGAGTATGCCGGCCAGCACCGGAATGAATTCCGGATCATGGAATTGCCCGGTCGAGACGTTGACGCTGATGAAAGCATCCTTGCCGTGGACATCGGCGCTGTTTTCTTCCCGGTCGAGCCGCAGCGAGGCGAGGCAGGCCTCACGCAGGATCCAGCGGCCAAGCGGAATGATGAGACCGGATTCTTCGGCAACCTTGATGAACAGATCCGGCCGCACCATGCCGCGTTCCGGATGTTGCCAGCGCACCAGCGATTCGAAGCCGTGTATGCGACGGCTGTTGGCATCGGCGATCGGTTGCAGGTGCAAGCGCATTTCTCCGGCACCGAGGCCGGCTTTCAGTTCGTTTTCGAGACGTATGCGTTCGAGCACCGCATCCTGCACCACCGACGCCGGCTCATTGTCGAGCTCGGCGTGGCGCAGCTGGCCACGCAGACGGTTCAGCAGCACTTTCATCAGCAGATGCAGCACCGGATCGGAAGAGGCGAGCCGAGTCACCAGCTGGCTGCGTTCGATCACGGTGAGCAGGGTCGGCGTGCGGGCAATGGCCGTGGCGGAGCGCGGCGCGTTGTCGAGCATCGCCATCTCGCCGAGCAGTTCGCCGGCGCCGATCACGGCGACACAGCGCTGTTCGCTATCCCGGCCAGCATGGATTTCGACGCTGCCATTTGCGACCACATAGGCGCAATCGGCGCTGTCACCTTCACGGAAAATCACTTCGCCCGGAGCGACCGCCCGGGTCAACAACTCGGCCATGACTGCATCCTGTCTGTCGCTCAACCGCCCGCAGCGACCTGTGCGATCAACGCCCGGGACCGGCGTTGTCTCGGCTCAGTATAGGAGTCTCGTCAGCGCAATGCCTGCAATTCGCGGTAGAGCGGTTGCAACTGGTGGTACAGCGGTTTGTAGATGCGCTGGTACAGCTGTTCGTAGCGCTGGGCGATGGCCGGTCGCGGCTCGAAGCGCTGGCCGACCCGGGTCATGGCCGGCAGTGCGCTGGCGTGGTCGCGGTACCAGCCGAGCGCAACAGCTGCGTTGATGGCGGCGCCGAGTCCGGAGGTTTCGTACTCGGCCAGACGCTCGGCCGGGCGGTTGAAAATGTCGGCGGTCAACTGCAGTGCGGCATCGGATTGCGAGCCACCACCAGAGACCCGCAGTGAGTCGACCCGCACCCGGCCGCGCCGCTCGAGATTTTCCAGCCCTTTGCGCAGACCGTAGGCGATGCCTTCCAGAATGGCCCGGTAGAGGTGGGCGCGGGTGTGGTGATCGGCCCAGCCGATGACGGCGCCCCGGGCTTCCGGCCCCGGTTCGCGGACACCGGGGCTCCAGTACGGCTGCAGGACCAGTCCTTCTGAACCTGGCGGGACGGCATTGACCAGCTCGTCGAAGAACTGCTCCGGCACGCCGCCTTCGCGGGCGGCGCGTGACAGCTCCGGCTGGCCGAACTGGTCGCGGAACCAGCTGACCAGCCAATAGCCGCGGTAGATCTGGTATTCCGCGGTCCAGTGGCCGGGCGCTGCCGCCGGATAGGCCGGCAGGAACGGCAGTGGCGCGATATGGCGGTCGGCACAGAGGTTGACGGTGGCCGTGGTGCCATAGGAAAGGCAGGCGATGTCCGGTCGCAGGCAGCCGGAACCGAGCACCTCACAGGCCTTGTCAGCCGCCGCAGCGACCACCGGCAAACCGGCCGGGATACCGGTCGCGGTTGCGGCCTCGGCTGTGATCGCGCCCAGCACCTGGCCGGCCGGCACCAGTTCCGGCAACCAGTCCGGGGCGATCGGGCAGGCTTGCCATTTCCAGTCCCACCAGGCGGCCCAGCGCTGGGAATTGAAGTCGAACGGCAGGTAACCAACCTGACCGGCGACGGCATCACGCCATTCGCCCGTCAGCTTGTAAGACAAAAACGCCGACAGCAGCCCGTAACGACGGATTCGGCTGTACGCCGCCGGTTGTTCGGCGCGCAGCCAGCCGGCCTCGCAATCGGCCTGGAAACCGGCAACGGTGTCGGCGACGCCGGCGAGCCGGAAGGCCAGCTGCCACCAACGGCTGATCGGCGGCAGCTGCTCGGGCCGCAAACGGCGCTGATCCATCCAGATGATGGCCGGATAAACCGGCTGATCGCGGTCATCCAGCGCGATGACCGTGCTGCGCTGGGTGGTCAGGGTGACCGCGGCGAGCCGGGCACGGGCGTCAGGGAAGGCTTGCCAGAGTTGCTGGCAGGCCGCAGTGAGTGCTTGCCAGAACTGGGCCGGATCGGCCTCGCAGCGATCCGCCTGCGGCCGTTGATACTGCAGTGGTACTGCCGCTTTGCCATGCAGCCGGCCCTGGCCGTCGAACAACAGGGCCCTCAGGCTTTGCGTACCATTGTCCAGCGCGAGGATCAGATCGGCCACGACGCAACCAGCAACATATCCGTCAATTCGCCCAGCATACCCAGCCGCCGCCACCCGCTACAGGGGCGAGCGCGCCAAGCCGGTCCGGAAATGGCGCCAGCCTGCGGCAGTGCAGCGTGTAAATGACGCCAGGCCAGCTACACTCCATCCCACATTCGCTGACCGATTCTCCGGCGCGCCAACAAGATGTCGTCGATAACGCCCGCGCCCCGCCTGCGTGACCAAGTCCTGCTGCTGCTGCTCGGCACCGCCTGGCTGTGTCTGCTGAGCATCGGGCTGCTGTCGGGTGCCTGGCTTTATCATCGGCTGCTGGATCAGACCCCAGCCCAGCTGGACGCGGTGGCCGACCGGACCGAGGCGGCGCTGCGGCAGTTCCAGGCCCGCCAGCGCGAACGCATCGCCCTGCTTGCCGCCCGCTCCGACTTGCGGCAGGGCCTGCAGGCGCACGCGATCAATCCCGACGACGCCACCCGTCATCGACTGGGCGAATTGCTCGGCGAAGCGATCGGCACGGTGCCGAGCTTTCGCTACGCGCTGCTGCGCGACCCGCAACAACAACCGCTCGCTGCCTCCGACCCCAATCTGCTCACCTCGCCGCCGGCCGCCCCCACGCTGCCGGACACGCTGGCGATCCAGACCGTCTATCTCGCCGAGCGCGGCGACTTCCAGCACACGGTCAAGCTCATCTGGGGCGGCTCCACCCTCGGCAGTTTGCAAGTGCTGGAATCCGGAGCCGATCTGCGCGCCCTGTTTGAACCCGATTCCAGTGCGGTGGCGCCGCTGCGGCTGCGGCTACTCGCCGGGCCGGACGGCGCCACTGTACTGGCCGGTACCAACATCAGCGACGATCAGGAACTGCAAGTGAGCCGGCGCGTCGCCGGCGGCGATTGGCGGCTGCAGGTGGCCATCGCCCGCGCCGACGTCCTGCGGCCGTTTTATCAGTGGCTGGCCGCGCTGGTAGTGCTGACCGTGCTGTTGTCGGTGCTGTTGTTGCTGTTCGGCGGCCATATCGCCTCCCGGTTCAG
>JBKBHF010000021.1:0-65867 GCA_046297695.1 Permianibacter sp.
TCGGCTTCCGGGTTGCCGGTGGTCAGCAGTTTTTCGCCGTAGAAAATCGAGTTGGCACCGGCGTTGAAACACAGGGCCTGCATTTCTTCGCTCATCGCCTCCCGACCGGCCGATAGGCGCACGTATGACGTTGGCATCATGATACGGGCGGTCGCGATGGTACGGACGAACTGCAGCCAGTCGAGCTTTTCGGTGTTTTCGAGCGGCGTACCTTTGACCGCGACCAGCATGTTGATCGGCACGCTTTGCGGATGCTCGGGCAAGTTGGCGAGCTCGCGCAGCAGGCCCAGACGATCTGTCAAGGTTTCGCCCATGCCGACGATGCCGCCGGCGCAGACATTGATGCCGGCATCGCGCACATGCTGCAGCGTGTTCAGCCGATCTGCGTAAGTGCGGGTCGTGATGATCTTGCCGTAGTACTCCGGCGACGTATCGAGGTTGTGGTTGTAGTAATCGAGGCCGGCTGCTTTCAGGCGCTGGGCCTGATCCTCGCTCAACATACCAAGCGTGACGCAGGATTCCAGGCCGAGCGATTTCACCGCCTTGATCATTTCCAGCACGACGACAAAGTCTTTCTCGCGCGGGCTGCGCCAGGCGGCGCCCATGCAGAAGCGGGTGGCGCCGGTTTCTTTCGCTTCTTTCGCGCGTTTGACCACGTCTTCAATTGCCATCAGCTGCTCTTTCGACAGGCTGGTGTCGTAATGACCGCTCTGCGGGCAGTAGGCGCAGTCTTCCGGGCAGGCACCGGTCTTGATCGACAGCAGGGTCGAGGTCTGCACCTGGTTCGGGTTGAAGTGACGGCGGTGCAGGCTCTGGGCGACGAACAGCAGATCGTTGAACGGCAGTTTGAAGATCTGCTCGACCTCGGCCAGTGACCAGTCGTGGCGGATGGCGCCGGTCAGCAGGCGGTCAATCAATTGGCTCAAGGCGTCTCTCCGGGTAGAGTCGGTTTGGGGCTTGAAAAAGCCCATAAAGAGGCCGGCATCATAGCCGGCCACGGATGGCTGTCAACCGGAACGGATGCTCATGGTTTACAAGTGGCTGGAGCCGCTGTGCCCGCTGTGCCGCTGCCCGGCCGGCCGCGACCAAGGCCTGTGTCCGGTTTGTGCGGCGGATCTGCCCTGGCTGGGCCATGCCTGCCGGCGCTGCGCCCTGCCGCTGCCAACCAATGCGGGCGATGCCTGCGGCCCCTGTCTGCGCCGGCCGTCACCGGTCGAGCAGACGATTTGCGCGCTGCGCTATGAAGCGCCGGTCAGCGGTCTGGTCGCGGCGTTCAAATTCCACCGCAATCTCGCTGCGGGCGCGGCGCTCGCCGAGCTGCTGACGACCGCACTCAGCGCTGCCGGCATTCCCGAAAACCCGCCCGAGGCGCTGCTGCCGGTGCCACTGCATGCCAGCCGGCTGCGCCAGCGCGGTTACAACCAGGCACTGGAGCTCGCCAAACCGCTCGCCCGGCATCTGCAACGGCCGGTATTGCCGCAGGCCGTCGTCCGCCAACTGGCAACCGCCGATCAGATTGGGCTTTCGGCCCTGCAGCGGCGGCGCAATTTGCGCAACGCCTTTGCCGTGCGCGCGGCACTGCCCGGCCATGTCGCGATAATCGACGACGTGCTGACCACCGGTGCCACTGTATTGACGCTGGCCAGGACCTTGCGCAAAGCCGGCGTCCAGCGGGTGGATGTCTGGTGCCTGGCGCGCACGGTCTGAGCCGGCACCGATGCTACCCGAGCCGGTCATCAGCCGATGCAGCGGCTAGCCCACGCCCCGGTGCTAGAATCCTGCTGTTTACCGTCAACGAACGACCGGCCTGCGAGGCCGGTTTCTTGTAGCCGCTGGCCGGCTGCATCGACGAGCCCTGCCATCATCGTGCTGAACCGCGAACGCTCCCAGCAAATCCTGCACCTGACCTTGCCCGTCATGGGCGGCATGATCTCGCAGAACATTCTCAATCTGGTCGACATGTACATGGTCGGTCGGTTGGGGCCGGCAGCTGTTGCCGCCGTCGGCATCACCAGTTACGTCAACTGGCTGCTCGCCGCGGCGTTCATCGGCCTGTCGGCCGGCGTGCAGGCCATGGTTGCGCGCCGGATGGGCGAAGGTCAGCACGAGATCGCGGCGCGGCCGCTGAACGGTTCGCTGTTACTGATTGCGATGTCCGCCATTCCGCTGGCGATTATTTTGATTCTGTGTGCGCCGTGGATCGTCTCGCTGCTGACCGATGATCCGGCAGTGGCCGCGCAAGGCACACCGTATTTGCAGGCGCGCATCGCCGGCATCGCCGCGATGGGCATGAACTTTTCCTTCCGCGCCTACTGGAGCGCGATCAAGCTCACCCGTTTTTATTTCATGACCCTGCTGGTCATGCACACGATCAATATCGGTATCAACTATGTGCTGATTTTTGGCGAATTCGGCTTGCCGGCGCTTGGCACGTTTGGTGCCGGTCTTGGCACCACCCTTTCGCTCTACATCGGCACAATCATTTATTTCAGTTATGCCTGGCGCCACACGCGGCAATACGGTTTCCTCGCCTCCCTGCCGCGCCGCGAAACGGTGATGACCATCATCAAGGTGTCGGTACCGGCCTGCGCCCAGCAGTTCTTTTTCTCGCTCGGCTTCACCGTGCTGTTCTGGATTGTCGGTCAGGTTGGCACCGGTGAGCTGGCGGTGGCCAACGTGCTGACCAACACCCTGCTGGTGGCGTTTCTGCCTTGTCTCGCGTTTGGTTTGTCGGCGGCAACGCTGGTGGGGCAGGCACTCGGCCGTAACGATGCGGTCGACGCCTATCGCTGGGGCTGGGATGTCGCCAAGCTGGCGCTGATTGTCGTGTTCATCATTGCGGTGCCGATGTATGTGTTGGCGCCGTGGATCATGAGCATCTTCATCGTCGATCCGGAGGTCGCCGCACTCGGCGTGATCCCGTTGCGGCTGGTGGCGATCGGCTTGTTGCTGGATGCCGTCGGCACGGTGCTGTTCAACGGCATGCAAGGCGCCGGCGCCACGATGAGCACGATGGCGGTCACGCTCGGTCTGCAATGGCTGGTGTTCCTGCCGCTCGCCTATCTCACCGGTCCGGTGCTGGGCATGGGCCTGCTGACCATCTGGTCAATTTATGTCGGTTACCGCGGCTTCCAAACCGGGGTGTTTGTCTGGCTTTGGCGGCGACGGAAATGGACCACGATCAAACTGGCGTAGCCGATGCCGGCGAGCACCAACACACCTATGCCGGACTGACGCCGGACACCATTCTGCTGGCGCTGGAAAGCGCCGGTTTTCTGCCGGAAGCGGCGCTGCATCCGCTGAACAGTTTCGAAAACCGCGTCTACAGTTTTCGTGACGAGGACGGCGGCAAGTTTGTCGTCAAATTCTATCGGCCGGGCCGCTGGCGCCGCGACCAGATCCAGGAAGAACATGCGTTCCTGTATGAGCTGGCCGACACCGATATTCCGGTGATTGCCCCGGTGCAGCGCGACGGCGTCAGCGTGTTCGAAGCCAGCGGTTTTCTCTTCGCCGTGTTTCCGCAACGCGGCGGCCGGCCGTTTGAAGCCGGCAATGACGCGCAACTGGAAGTGATGGGCCGCACCGTCGGCCGCTTGCACGCCGTCGCCCAGCAACGCGCGTTCACGGTGCGCGAACGGCTCGACGTTGACCAGTTCGCCCGGCCGGCGCTCGCCGAAACGCTGCAAAGCCCGCTGCTACCGGTGCATTTGCGCACCGCCTACCAACGCGCTGCCGAAATCTTGCTCGATGCCTGCAGCGCGCAGCTGCAACGGCTGCACGATGTCGCGTGGCAGCGCTGCCATGGCGATCTGCATCCCGGCAATATTTTGTGGACCGGTGACGGCGTGCTGCTGATCGATTTCGACGATTGCCGGACCGCACCGGCCGTGCAGGATCTGTGGATGCTGGCGCACACGCCGGCCGAGCGCGCGCTGCTGGTCAGCGAGTATGAGAATTTCTGTGATTTTGACTGGCGCGAATGGCAACTGGCGGAAGTGTTTCGCGGCCTGCGCCTGGTGCAGTACTGCGGCTGGCTGGCGCAGCGCTGGCACGATCCGACTTTTCCGCGCCATTTTCCATGGTTCGGTGGCGACAGCTATTTCGCCGGCCAGATCAACCTGCTGCAAGAACAGACCGACGCCGTTCGCAGCGGCGACGAGCACGCCAATCAGGTCTGAACCGGCTCGATATCCGCGCGCGGCAACGGCCGCGGCTCGCCATGAATGCCGACGCGTGAAACGTGGCCGTGCAGCACCCGGCACACCACCAGCCGGACATGACCAACGGTGACACTGTCACCGACCACGGCGCGACCACGAAATGTCCCTTCGATAAATTGACCGACCGTTTTGCCGGCCAGATTCGGTGCCAGCGCAAAGCCGAGGGTGCGGGCCAACTCGGTCATTGGCATGCTGGCGCGAACAATGCGTTCACCGAAATAGTGATCGGCAGACAAGCGTGGCGTTGCCACCGTATCACCGAGCACGCGGCTGACTTGCGGAATGAGCGAGCTCTCCGCCACCACGTACACGACGTCACCGATTTTCAGCTCGTCGATCAGCACCGGATCGTGCCAGCTGTCGCCACGGAACACCCCGGCCACACGCACCGCGGTCGGCAAAATCAACTCGTCGACACTGTGGGCCAACGCCGGCGTGTCGTGCCCGATGCGAAACGAGGCCACTTCCCACAGCTGATCATGGGTGGGGCTTTCAATTGGCATGCGAAACTGCGGTTCTGGCTGGGCCGGCAATTCCAGCCGCAGCCATCGCGCCAGCGGCGCAATCGACCAGCCCTGGACGACCAAAGACAACAGCACGATCACAAACGCGACGTTCAGAAACAGCTTGGCGTTTGGCTCGCCAGCGAGCAGCGGGAACAGCGCCAGAATGATCGGCACCGCACCACGCAATCCGACCCAGCCGATAAATAGCTGATCCCGCCACGGAAACCGGAACGGCAACAGGCTGAGCCAGACGGCCAGCGGCCGGGCAACAAACATCAACACCGCAGCAATCAGCAAGGTCGGCAGCAACAGCGGTGGCAATTCCGACGGCGTCACCAGCAAACCGAGGATCAGGAACATGATGATCTGCGACAGCCAGGTCAGGCCATCCTGCACCCGCAGAATATGCACCATGGCCGGCAGCTTGGCTTGACCAAGCAGAAAACCGGCGAGATAAATCGCCAGAAAACCGCTGCCGCCGACCGCTGCAGTACCGGCGTAGATCACGGCGCTGGCAGCCAAGGCCAGAATCGGAAAGAAGGTGATATTGAGCCGGACATGCTTGCAGGCCAGCACCAGCAAGCGGCCACCGATCCAGCCGCCGAGCAAGCCGAGCGCAAATTGCTGCAGCAACAGCAACAGCATGCGCCACCATGGCCATTCATTCGGTGCTGCCAGCATCGACAACAAGGCGATGGTCAGCATGACCGCCATCGGATCGTTGCTGCCGGACTCGATCTCCAGCGTCGAGGCGACCCGATCTTTCAGCTGCATACGCTGGGACTGAAAAATGGAGAACACGGCTGCCGCGTCGGTGGAGCTGACGATGGCGCCGAGTAGCAAGCCTTCGGCCCAACTCAGATTGAACGCGTACCGGGCGGCGGCGCCGACGATAACGCAGGTGATGAGCACACCAACGGTAGCGAGCACGCTGGCCGGGCCGAGCGCGACCCGGAACCGGCGCGAATCGGTGCGCATACCGCCATCAAACAGGATGATGACCAGCGCCACGGTACCGATCAGAAACGCGACCGGCGCATTGTCGAAATGGATGCCGCCGGGGCCGTCCTCACCGGCCAACATGCCGACGATCAAAAAAACCAGCAGCAACGGCGTGCCGAACCGGGTCGAAACCAGGCTGGCAAACACGCTGAACAGCAGCAACGCGCCACCCATCAGGATGAACAAGTTGGCCTGGTCAAGGGTCACACTCGCCTCCTTGTCGGTGGCAGATAGGGCGTTGGCGTCAGCTGCTCATAAGAATCGTGCGCAAGCAGGGGCAGTCAACACGGCCCCCCAAGAATAAAATCGGCGCCGGGTCAATGCGCCGACTTGGTCATCTTGTCCAGATAGCCCATGCCGAACGCTGACGCCACGAACGTCATGTGGATGATGACATACCACATCAACATGTCGCTGGATTGCTCGGACATCATCTGGAGCAATTCCGGTGTCAGCTCGACGCCTTGGTCTTTCAGCGCCGCGACCTGCTGTTTATAGAGCGACTCGACCCCGATGAATTTCTGCAGCAGGTGAATCGACGAGATGGCGACGATCGACGCCGCCACTTTCTGCTTCAGCGTGCCGGTGTCGAGCTTACCCATCCAGTCGAGCTTTTCGTTACCCTCGACCACGTCCAGCTTGGATACAAAGTTCTCATAGCCGGAAAACATCACCATGACGATGAGGCCACCGACCATCGCCATGTCGACCAGCGCCAGCACCAGCAGCACCAGATCGCTTTCCTTGATTTGCAGCAAATGCGGAAAAACGTGAGCAAACTCCTGGAAGAACTTCACCGTCAACGCGATCAGCGCCAACGACAGGCCCAGGTAAATCGGCGCCAGCAACCAGCGGCTGGCGTACATGCTGCGCTCAATCAAACGTTCCACAAACCAGGACTCCACGGCCATCAGATGGCGCGGATTGTATCAGGCCGATCCCGGCAAAGAGAGCTCCCCGCTTGCAGTCAGCGGCTCGGCGTCTACGCTTTAATTGCCTTGTCTTGCCTGGTCAGGAGTCTTGCCTATGTCACGCCTCACCCTGTTCTGCCTCGCCGGTATGCTGGCCGGCTCTGCCTCGGCGGCCGAAGTCACGCTGCGCGCCGATGTCTGGTTCCCGATGAATGGCGAGCCGGGTGCCGCCGAACCCGGCTTCATGATCGAGATTGCCGAGGAAGCGCTGAAGGCGGGCGGTCATACCGTCAACTACCAGACCCTGCCGTGGGAACGGGCGGTGGCCGAAACCCGCGCCGGCAAGTTCGACTGCGTGGTCGGCGCCTACAAGGAAGACACGCCGGATTTCGTCTTTCCTGATGAGCCGCTCGGTATGGACGTGCAGGCGTTCTGGGTCAAAAAAGGCCAGGCCTGGCGCTACAGCGGCGATCTGGCCAGCCTCAAGGGGCAGACCGTTGCCGTCATCGGTGGCTATGCCTACGGCGACGAATTTGAAGCCTTTGCCAAGGCCAACCCGGCCGGCATTCAGAGTGTCAGCGGCGACAATGCGCTCGAGCAGAACCTGAAGAAGGTGCAGGCCGGCCGGGTCGTGACGACGCTGGAATCAGTCTACGTCGCGGAAGCCAAGATCAAGGAGATGGGCCTGACCGGCCAGATCGAAAATGCCGGCCTGTTTGGTGAACCCACCGAAATGTATATCGCCTGCAGTCCGGCCAAACCGAGCTCGAAAGCGTACGCCAAGCTGTTGACGGACGGGGTTCGTGCCTTGCGCAGCAGCGGCAAGCTGGCCGCCATCATGGCCAAGTACGGCCTGAAAGACTGGAAGTAGCAACGCCCGTCCGCTCGCCCATGGTTCAGGCCGGATTCAGTTGCCGCAGCTCAGCATGGCGGCAACGGTGCGAGACCTGCTCGCCCGCCCCCTGAGGAGCCTGAACCATGCGCACCCTTGCTCTTGTTCTGACCAGCCTGGCGCTGCTTGGCGCCAGCGAGGCCATGGCCGACCGCGACAATTCGCGCGGCAACCAACGTGACAGCGGCGACAAGCGCGCCCTCTACAGCGAGCAAAGCCGCAGCCACGGCCAGAGCCGTGAGTATCGTGAAGAACGCCGCGACGATCACCGTGGCCGCGACCATGACCGGCGCGAATGGCGGGATGAGCGGCGCGACGACCGTCACAGCGAGCATCGCCACCGTGATCGCGACCGTCATGATTACGATTGGCGCGATCGTGACCATCGCCATTACCGCGATTACGACCGCCATCACCATCACTACTACTACTCACCGGCACCACGCCGTGTGATCTACATCCGCGACGGCTATGGCCATTACCGTCACTACCATCTGCGGCATGACTTCCACAGCCACTTCTACGACCCGTTCTATTTCCACAACGGCATCCACATTCATGCCGGCTGCCATTACCACCACTTCGGCGATGCGCTTGCCGCCGGTATCGTGATCGGCGCCATTCTCGGCGACTGGTAAAGCGATGACGGCACGCAGCCAGGCTGCCTAGCAGTTTTGGCAACGCGATTCGAGTGCTGAGACAGCGGTAATTGTGCGCAGCTTTTGTCGACGGAATCGCGTTTGCTAGCAGAGCAAATCCGGTGTGGGTAATGAGGGTTCCTCACACCGGGTCTGTCCAGGGCGCAGGCGACTGCGCCCTGTTCTTTTCTGCCCGGTTGGCCACGGCACGCAATCCGGGGCAAAAAAACGGCGGGGAACCCCCCGCCGTTTTTCATTCAGTCTGGGACACAAGCCATTCGGTCGTCACTGGGCCTGCTTGCCTTTCAGCGCGGTTATCGCAGCCCGCGCCTGCAATTCGGCATTTTCAAAATGGCGCAGCTCGGCCTGCAGCTGCTCCGGATCGGCCGAGACCAGCCAGTCTTCGCCTTTGCGGACATTGATCACCGCGAAGCTCAGCCGCAAATCGCGCCGGCGTTGCAGCTGGCGATTGCCCCAGGCCGAAAACTGGTTCGGCACCAAGCGATAACGCTCCAGACTCTGGCCGGGCAGCGGCCGGATCAGTTCATGGGTCAGCACTTCATACACCCACGGTTCAGTGCGATCCGGGCTGCTCAGCGTGCCGCGCAGTTTGACCCCGGTGACCGGCTGGTCCGTGCGGTTGATCAGATCGAACTCGACCACCGCCTGCGGCATGTAATCGCCGGTGGTCCAGCTGTAGCGGGCATTCTGCACACCGACATCACGCAGCTGTTCGAGTTCAGCGGTAGCTTGGGCCAGTTTGGCTTTGACCTCCTGTTGGGCGCGCTGGGCCGCCGCCAACGTGCGCTCCTCACGGGTCAAGCGCAGGGCGTCGGCCATCTCGATGATGTCGTCGTAATCGTCGCCATCGAGTACCCGCAACAGCGCCGGGCCAAGCGTGGCATCTTCGGCGATGGCCACCGCGTCTTCCGGTGGCTTGCCGCTGTAGCCCACTTCCGAGAGGGCAATGACTGCCAGCGCGTCGGCCAGGGCCTTGCGCTGTTCTGGAGTCCGTTCCGCCGTCATGTCGCGCAGGCTGTCCGCCAGCGCGTCGGTATCGCTGTTGTCAATCGTGGGTTGGCAAGCCGCCAGAAGCAGCAGCGGCAGGCACAGCAGCCGGCGCATGGAATCCTCGTGAAGGCGTTGAAATGGGGCCGTACCAATTATGGTAGCAGGGGAAATGACGCTCGCTGGAGTTATCGTCCGACCGACGGTCGCGGCTGCCGGTTTGCCGGCGGCCGGCGCTGACGATAATCAGCCCAGCAAGCGGCGCAAGGCTTCGATGTCGTAAGCACGGGCCAGCTTCTGCAGCTGCTCGCCGAGTGCCGCCTGTTCCGGTTCGCGTTCGCGCAGCTCGGCGCCGAAATCCCGGATCCGGGCCAGGGCGCCGGTCGACAGCCAGGCCCGCAGGTGTGCCAGCTCGCTGGCCGACAGGGTTTCGCTGATGACCAGCGTTTCGTCATGGGCGGCGTCGCTCGGGCCAGCTTTCTCGGCGTAGCGGTATTGCACCGGCAGACACTTGGCTATGGTGGCGCAGGTCTGGGCCAGATCGACCGGCTTCAACACCAGACCATCGAAATGGGCGCGGATGTCGGCATTGACCTGGGCATCGAAAACGCTGGCGGTGAAGGCCAGCACCGGCAACCCGTGATGGCGCGCCCGCAGCTGCCTGGCGCACTCGATGCCGTCCATGCCCGGCATCCGGATATCCATGAACACCAGCGCCGGCCGCGATTTGGCCACCGACACCAGCGCCGCTTCGCCGGAATCGACCGTGTCGACCCGGAAGCCGATCTGACGCAGTTGCAGCGCCAGCGTATCGCGGTTGTGGGCGACATCGTCGACGATCAGGATGTGCGGTTGCTCGCTGCCGACCAAGCCGACCGGCGTCAGCATTTCGCCCTCTTCGATGGGCACATCGCTGACCGGCAGCGGCAGGTTGAAGCGGAAGCACGAGCCTTTGCCGGGCTGGCTTTCCAGCTGCAAGGTGCCGCCGAGCATTTCCACCAGCCGCCGGGCGATCGACAAGCCAAGGCCAGTGCCTTCCTGCCCCCATTGCTGGGCCGCGGCGCCGGCCTGCTGGAACGGATCAAAAATGCGCTGCTGATCGCGTTCGGAAATACCGATACCGGTATCGCGCACGGCAAACTGCAGCTGGCCCGGCAGCTGCGGCCGCACGCTCATTTCAATCTGGCCGTGCTCGGTGAATTTCACCGCATTGCCGAGCAGGTTGATCAAAATCTGCTTGATCTTCGCCATGTCGCCGACCACCGCAGCCGGCAAGCCCGGATCGCGCTGTACCAACAGCTGCAGGCCTTTGCTGTCGGCACGCGGCCGCACCACCGCCGAAACATCGTCGATCAACCGGGTCAGCGCAAACGGTGCATCCACCCGCTCCATCCGGCCCTGTTCAATTTTGGACAGATCCAGAATCCGGTTGATCAACTCCAGCAAATGGTCAGCGCAGCGGTTGATGTTGGCGACGAACTCGGCCACTTCCTGCGGCTCCCGTTCCCCCTGACTGAGCAGCTGGGCGTAACCGATGATGCCGTTCAGTGGCGTGCGCAATTCATGGCTCATGTGCGCCAGGAAGTAGGTCTTGGCTTCGCTGGCGTGTTCTGCCTGCTCGCGGGCCGCGATCAATTCTTTCTCGATGGTGTTGCGGCGCTGGATTTCCGCTTCCAGCTGCTGATTGGTGTCGCTCAGCGCCTGGGTACGCTGCGCCACCATCTCGGTCAGATGGCCCTGATGGCTGCGCAGATCCATCAACACCGCCATGTAGCGTTCGGCCAGCGCCTGCAGTTCGTTCGGCGGCAGCTCGGCCACCACTTTCGGCAAATCGCCGGGCGCCGCATCGTCGGCCAGCGCCGCTTGCAGATGCAATAGCGGCCGGCCGACATAACGCTCGACCAGCACGTACATCAGCAGCAACACCGCCACGGTGAAACCGCCCACCAGCGTGACCATGCTGATCAGGAATTCCTGCAGCGCCGAGCGCACCTCTTCATCGCTGAATTCCAGTTCGACCGACGCCAGTTCGGTACCGCGCGCCTTGATGGTGAACGCCCGCATCACCGCGCCGTCGCTGCGCGTGGCAGGTGCGCCGGCCTGCTCCAGCAAGTCCGGGTTCTGGCTGCGATCAAACCACCATTCGTAACGGGCCGCGCTTTGATCGGTGATGTGCACCCGCTGCAACTCATCGAGATAGGACAGCGCCTTGACCGCCTCGCCGATCTGGCTTTCGTCAAACTCCCACAGCGGTTCGCGCAGCGCCACCGACAATACTTCGGTCGCGCCTTCCATGCGCTGCTCGAATTCCTCTTGCAACGCATCGCGGGTGCTCTGATAGCGGATGACCCCGAACAACGGGATCAGCACCAGCACCAACAGTGCGACCCGGAGAAACAGCTGCGACTGCAAACGTTCCCGGCGTTTTCCCTCACCGTTCATCAAAGCACCTCGGTCATCCCGACCTGCTGGACATCCAAATCAAATACCGGCCGCAGCAGCTCCTGGTGTTGCACCACCAAGGCCAGCAGGTCCGGATCAAAATGTATCGGGTTGGTGCGGCCATCGCCTTCCACCAGCACCCGCATGGCATGGTCGTGACTGTACGCCGGCTTGTACGGCCGACGCGAGCGCAGCGCGTCATAAGTATCGACCAGGGTGGTGATGCGCGCCGCCAGCGGAATGTCCTGACCGCGTCGGCCGTTCGGATAGCCGCTGCCATCGAAACGCTCATGGTGACAGCAGGCGATTTCGGCGGCCATCTGAAACAGCGGTTGTGGATACTTGCGCAGAATTTTCGCGCCGGCTTCGGCATGCGTGCGCATGATGTCCCATTCGTCGGCATCGAGTGGGCCGGCTTTCAGCAGGATGCGATCCGGTATCGAGACCTTGCCGATATCGTGCAACGGCGCCGCGTGTTTGATCCGGCGACAGAAATCGGCATCGCAGCCGGCCAGCATTGCCAGCTTGCTGGCGTACTCGCCAATCCGGCGGGTGTGGTTGCCGGTGTCCTTGTCACGAAACTCGCCGGCCCGCGCCAGCAGCGCCAAGGCTTGCTCATAGGAATCGTTGAGTTCGGACACCAGCGTATGCACGGCCTGGGTTTTGCGCTGCACTTCGCTTTCGAGCTGGGTGCGCAAACGGAACAGATCGAGATGGGTGCGCAAGCGCGCCAGCAATTCATCAACCTGAAACGGTTTGCTGACGTAATCCATGCCGCCGACTTGAAAACCGCGGATCTTGCTTTGCGGCGTGCTGTCCGCAGACAGGAACAAGATCGGCACCTGCGCCATGCCTTCCAGCGCGCGCAGGCGCTGACAGGTTTCGTAACCGTCCATGCCGCCCGGCATCATGACGTCGAGCAGCACAATCTCCGGCTTGGCCAGCGGCGTCATCTGCAAGGCCATCTCGCCGCTGTTGGCCGCGTACACGTCAAAGCCCTGCCGTTCCAGCATCTCGCCAACCACTGCCAGATTGGTGCTGTTGTCATCCACCACCAGCACCCGCGCCGCTGCCGCCATATCCGTGTCTCATGTCCCGGTGTTCGCTGAGTCTAGCCTATACTGCCGGCAGGCTCCCTGCGATCGTCGGGGTTCTCGGGATGCAATGCATTGCGGCATGGATGGCTTGTCTGCTGACACTGCTGGCGAGTCCGGTGGCAACGGCCGACTGGTTTCCCTATCCGGTCGAACGCACGGTCGCGCTCGGCAATCGCAGCGACCGGCTGCAGTTCCGTTACGAACCACTCTCCGCCAGCACACAACCGTGGCGGCTGTGTGCGGCGCTGCCGCACCGCAAGGACGATTACTGGCGTGCGATCGATTGGGGCCTGCAAAGCGAGGCCAAGCGCATCGGCGTCCAGCTCGACATCGTCTACGCCGGCGGCTACGACCAGCTGGCGCAACAAATCCGGCAATTGCGGGAGCGCTGCGGCAACGGCCAGTATCACGCCGTGCTCATCGGCGCCGTGCACGAGCGGGCACTCAATCCGACCCTGGCCACACTGGCTGGCGCCGGTCTGCCACTCATCGATCTCATCAACGGCATCGACAGCCCGCATGTCAGCGCCCGGGCGCGGGTCGCGTTTTCGGACATGGGCGCTGCTGCCGCCGATTTCATCAATGCGCTGTGCGCCCGCGAACGCCGGCAGTTTCGCATCGCCTGGTTTCCCGGCCCGAAAGGGGCTGGCTGGGTACGCGACGGCGACGCCGGTTTTCGCAAGCAGCTGCGGCCGGACTGCGGCCAGATCGTCCACAGCAGTCATGGCGACACCGGCCTGCGGGTGCAGACCGAGCTGGTGCAAACGGCACTGAAAACGCAACCGGATCTGGATTTGGTGGTGGGCACGGCCGTCACCGCCGAAGCGGCGTCGCATCTGCTGCGCAGGGCTGGCGAACCGCGTATCCGCACCCTAGCCTACTACCTCAACGCCAGTGTGTTTCGCGGCTTGCGCAGCGGCCGGATCCTGGCCGCGCCGACCGATTCGCCGGTGATTCAGGCCCGCATCGCCATCGATCTGGCGGTGCGCATTCTGGAGAAGCAACCGTACGAACGGCAGGTGGGGCCGCGGGTGGTGTTGCTCGATCACTACAACATCTACAACTTCCACCCGGATTTCGCCTTGGCGCCAGAAGATCTGGCGCCGTGAGGTGCGCAACTCAGCGGGCCGCCGCCACCGCCTGGGCGCGACCGGCGGTCGGCAGGCCCTGATGCGCGCGCAGCAGCTGGACCAGATGGATCAAAGTACGCCGGCGTGAAGTGCTGGCGCGAAACACCAGACCGACCGTGCGCTCGGTGCTGGCTTTGAGCGGCAAATAGCGCACGCCATCTTCCTGATCCCGCACGGCCATTTTCGGCATCAAGGTGATGCCGATGCCGCCCGCGACCATTTGCCGCAGGGTTTCCAGACTGCTGGCGCGGAAAGTGGCATTTTCGCCGGCACCGGCAAGCTGACAGACTTCCAGCGCCTGATCGCGCAGGCAATGACCATCCTCCAGCAACAGCAGCGACTGACCTTGCAGATCGTCCAGCGCCACCTGCTTGCGCTTGGCGAGCAGATGCTGCTTCGGCACCGCCAGCAAGAACGGCTCACTGAACAGCGGAATCGCTTCGAGACCGTCATTCGGTACCGGCAAAGCCAGCAGCGCGGCATCGAGCTCGCCGCGCTGCACGAGCTGAATCAGATGCGGGGTTTTGTCCTCGACCAGAAACAGTTTCAGATCCGGCAATTTCTGCCGCAGCATCGGCAGCACCGACGGCAGGTAGTACGGCGCCAGCGTCGGAAACGCACCAAGCCGCAACTCACCCACCAGCGGATCGGACGCCGAACGCGCCAGCTGCACCAGCGCATCGGCGTCACTGACAATGCGCCGGGCGCGGGTCGCAATTTCGCTGCCCAGTGCCGTCAATTGCACCCGCCGGCTGTCGCGTTCGATCAGCTGGGCACCGAGGTATTCCTCGAGCTTTTTCAGCTGCTGGCTCAAGGTCGGCTGCGAGACATGACAGGCTTCGGCGGCTTTGCCGAAATGTTTGTACTCGGCCACCGCCACCAGATACTGCAAATCACGCAGGTTCATCGTTCACTCCCATATCGAAGCTGGTCGGCATGAGCGGGACTATGCCGCCAAGCCGGTTCAATAGGCAATACCTATCAAACAGATTCAACCGTTCGAATGGGCAAATCCGGCTGTCACCGCGAAGATGGCGCCACCCGAAACGACCACGGCATTTGCCGTGGAAACCGGAGTAACCGATGCGCGATCCCGACTCCTGGTGGTGGCTGTGCCTGCACGCCGCCGCCAACACGGAAGCCGGCAGCGAAAGCGAATGGGAATGCCTGTGCGCCGATTTGCTGGCGCCCTGATCCCGATGCCATTGCCGATTTGTTCTTCACTCACTGTAAAGGAGCTGTAGCCATGTTGTCCGTTGGTAAAAAACTGCCTGCCTTCAACCTGAAAGCCACTGTCAGCAACGACATCAACAACGCGTTTGTCGACATCCGCCATGATCAATTTGCCGGCAAGTGGCTGGTGTTGTTTGCCTGGCCGAAAGATTTCACTTTCGTCTGCCCGACCGAGATCGCCGAGTTCGGCAAGCTGAACAGCGAATTCGCCGACCGCGGCGCACAAGTGCTGGGCATGTCGACCGACACCGAGTTCGTGCACCTGGCCTGGCGTCAGCACAAGGACGAGCTGAACAAGCTGCCGTTCCCGATGCTGGCCGATACCAAGCGGGAATTGTCGAGCGCACTCGGCATCATCGACGAAGCCGAAGGCGTCGCCCAGCGCGCGACCTTCATCGTCGACCCGGAAGGCATCATCCGCTTTGTCATGGTCACCGATCTGAATGTTGGCCGTAACGTCAAGGAAGTGCTGCGCGTACTCGATGCGCTGCAAACCGATGAGCTCTGCCCGTGCAACTGGCAGAAAGGTCAGGACACGCTGAAAGTCGGTTAAGACCTTCGGTGTGACTGTCGGCGGCCCGGCTTTTCGCAGGGGCGGGCCGCCGCTTTTATCCAGACAGAATTCCCGTTACCCCATTGCGTCAGCGCGCGTGTCCGGCACGTGCGCAGGAGCGAGCCATGTCCACTGAAAATGTAGCGATTGAAACCTTGCGCGCCGCCCTGCCCGAGGCAGCGCGTGACACCAAACTGAATCTCGGCACCGTGCTGACCAGCGACGGCGCCCCGGATCTGAACGATACCCAGATCTGGAGCATCGCCTTGGCCGTTGCCTACGCCAGCAAGAACGATCGCGTTGCCACCGCGGTCGAAGCCGATGCCCGGCACTACCTGGACGATGTCCACGTCAATGCCGCCCGCACCGCGGCGACCGTCATGGCAATGAACAACGTCTACTACCGCTTCCTGCACCTGGCCGGCGATGCCGAGCTCAGCAAGTTGCCGGCGCGGCTGCGCATGAACGGCCTCGCCAACCACGGCATTGCCAAACTCGATTTCGAATTGATGGCGCTGGCGGTATCCGCCGTCAACGGTTGCGGCATGTGCATCGAATCGCATGTGCACGAAGTCAGCAAACAGGGCGCCAGCAAGCTCGCGATTCAGTCGAGCGTGCGCATTGCCGCGGTGCTGGTCGCCACCGCGCAGGCGCTGAGCCTGCCGCAGTAAGTCCGTCGCGCAGCGGCGCAACGCGTTTCCCCGAGCGCAAGCAAAAAGGCGGTGGCCACGATGGCCACCGCCTTTTTTCCTGCGGTCACGCACCGCGGCAGCAATCAGCTCTGCGCCGGCTGCGCCACGATTTTGTTGCGGGCCGGCCATTTCAGGATGCCGGTGGCGAGCGCCGTGCCGAGCAGAATGACCGCGCAGCCGAGGATCATGTTGCTGGTGATGGCTTCGCTCAGGAACAGGAGGCCCCAGAGCATGCCGAACACCGGCAGCAAATAGGTCACCGCCACCGCTTTCGTCGGGCCGACATTGGCAATCAGCCGGAAGAACAGAATGTAGGCGATGCCGGTGCAGGCAATACCCAGCGCCAATACGCTGAACCAGCGTTTCGCCGACGGCATCGTTTCCGGCCAGTAAGCAATGGCGAACGGCAGCAGCATCAGCGTCGCGGCAATTTGACTGCCGGCGGCATTGGCAAACGGGTGCACGCCGCTCAGATGCCGCTTGGTGTAATTGGCCGCAATGCCGTACGACAACGACGCCGCGAGGCCGGCGACGATCGCCCAGCCGCTGCCATTGTCCTTGAACGAGATCTTGCCCCAGACCAGCACGGTGACGCCGAGAAAGCCGACAATCAAACCGACAATGCGGGCACCGGACAATTTGTCACCGAGCCAGAAATACGCCACCAGCGCACCGAACAGCGGCACGCTGGCATTGAGTACCGAGGTGAACCCCGCCGTCAGCGACAGCGTCGCGAAGGCAAACAAGGTGAACGGGATCGCCGAATTGAGCAGGCCGACCACCGAAAAATGGCCGTTGTTGCCTTTGACGCCGGCAAGCTCACCACGAAAACCGAGCACCGCCAGCAAAAACACCATGGCAATCGCCACCCGGATGAAAATCAGCGGGATCGGGCCAAATTCCGGCGCGGCAATGCGCATGAACAAAAACGATGAGCCCCAGATCGCGGCCAGCACCAGCAGCTCGATGACATCACGCGGTTTCATCTGCACTCCTAAAAGCCGCCCTCGGCGGCATCGGTAATGGCGGACATTGTTTCGCAAGCAGAGCGCAGATGCCGCCGAAAACTGAACATGTCATGTCAGCGCCCTGTCAGCAGTGACAGGTCGACTCGTCGAGCACCGCATCCCAGTACGGGTTGTCGCCGAACACTTCCAGGAAATAATCGATCGCCGCTTTCACTTTCGCCGGCAGATGCTTGCGGTGCGGGTACAGCGCGTAAATGCCTTCCGGCCGGTGCGTCCAGTCGCTGAACAGGCACTTGAGCCGACCGGCGGCCAAATCATCGGCGACGCAGAAACTCGGCATCCGGGCGACGCCCTGGCCGGCCAGCACCGCTTCGCGCATGCCCATCAGAAAGTTGCTGCGGAACGGCCCCGACACATACACCGATTCGGCGCGGCCGTGACCGACGAAATCCCAGCGGCCACCGACCGCGCACGATGACAGCAGGCACGGATGCTTCTGCAGATCGGCCGGCGTCAGCGGCGCGCCATTGCGGGCGATGTAGTCCGGACTCGCGACGATGACATTGCGCGAGGTGGTCAGCCGGCGCGCGATCAGGCTGGAGTCGGCCGGCTCGCCGACTTCGAGCGCGAGATCGAAGGCATCGGCGACCATGTCGAGCTGGCCGTCGACAAACACCAGCTCGACTTCCACTTCCGGGTAGCGGTGCTGAAAGCTCGGCAACACCTTGGCGACCTGGGCAAGGCCAAAGGACAGCGGCACCCCGAGCCGCAGCGTGCCGCGCGGCGCCGACTGCAATTGGCCCAGATGCTGCTCGGCCTCTTCGGCCTGAGTGACCACTTGCTTGCAGTAAGCATGGAAGGCGATGCCGGCCTCGGTCGGCGTCAGCTTGCGGGTGGTGCGGTTCAGCAGCCGCACCCCGAGGTGGCTTTCCAGCCGGGCCACGGCCTTGGATACCGCCGCCTTGGACAAATCCAGATCCCGGGCCGCAGTCGAAAAACCGGACGATTCGACAACCCGGGCAAAGACGGCCATGTCGGCCAGCCGTTCGGTCAATGCCATCGCGCTTGCTCCCAGGGGCGCCTTCGCCCCATTGCTGATGGGAGCAGAGCTTACGCCGCTCCTGTCGCGCGATCAGCATCCATTTGGAAACAGTGCTGTGAATATCAGATGGATTATCTATTAATCGAACCAGATTCAGACTGTGCTCGCTGTCCTGTCGGCCGCCACGCCGGCCCCGCTTCCCCCACGGTTCGCCGTGGCCCGCCGCGCAGGACCGCGCCCCTTCGAGGAAAGGAGAGATGCCATGAAACGGTTTACCCCATCGCTTTGGACCAGCCTGTCACGCGTTGCCATCGGTCAGCTGGCCAGCCACGGCTACCTGTCACCGACCCAGGCCGATCGCTGGTCGCCGGCCACGGCGGCGAGTTCGGCGCCGGCGCCGCTGCGGGCGCCACGACTCGCCGCCTGTGCCCGCGCGGCCTGCTGCGCCTGAATGTCGATTGACGACCACGGCCAGCCGGAACCGGTCCGGCACGCCATGACGGGTCCGGACGTGACTGGCCCGGAAATGCCAGCGCATCGGCCGGTGCGCTGGTACTCACTGCCGGTATCAGCTATTCCTTTGTCTATGGCATTGGCATGGCAGGCAGCTCCGCGTTGCCGGGACTTCCCGTGGCGTCAGAACCGGTTCGACTCAGTTTTCGCAGCCAGCAACTCCTGATTGCCGCGGCGGCGCTGCTGATCGGCATGCTCAGCGCTGTCGTGATCAACCGTTCGGTGGTCAGCGAGCGCGCCGCCGCGCTGCAGGACCGGCTCGACAGCCTGAACGCCCGCATCGCGGTACAGACCACCCAAGGCCGCATCACCGGCGCCGTCGAGGCGCTGGCACGCGCCAGTGCCCGCTTGCGTGACAGCGCACTCGGCGACGTCGGTCCGGACGATCCAGAAAGCCTGCGCGTGCTGCGCGGCTTGGCCCGGCAAACCGGCGCCCAGAACACCTTCGTGATGAACGCCGACGGCGTGATCGTCGCGTATCACATCGACAGCGGCAAATCCGGCACCGGCCGCAAACTCGATCAGCGCCCCTACTATCAGCTGGCCATCAACGGCCAGACCAATCTTTATCCGGCGCTCGGCACCAACACCGGCGAGCGCGGCATTTATGTCGCGGCGCCGATCTTCGATGACAGCCGCATCGTCGGCGTGCTGGTCAACAAAATCGATTTCGCCGTCGTCGATGCAGTGTTGCAACGCGAGAATCTCCCGCTCGCGGTGCTGACGCCGGAGCGGGTGATCTTTGCCAGCAACCGGCCGGAGTGGCAATTTGCCGTGCTCGGCACCGCCACCGATCGCGAGCGCGCCGCCAGCGAATTCCGTTACGGCAATTATTTCCGTGAACGCCAACCGACTCTGTACCAACCGGATGCCGATCAACAACTGTTGATCGGCCGTCAACGTTACCAGCTGCACGCGGCCACACTGGATTGGCAAGACCGCAACGGTCACTGGCAACTGCTGGCCTTCACCGAGCCCAACTACGGCTGGAGCCTGAGCCATCAAGTGCTGAGCGGCGTGCTGCCGCTGCTGCTGGTCGCGCTCGCCGGTTCGTGGTGGCTGAGCCGCCAGCGCCACCTCGGTTTGCGCCTGCGTTATGAAGCGCGCTTGCGCACCCTGTCACGCGTGGTTGAGCAAAGCCCGCTGGCGATTTTCATCACCGATGCCGACGGCGTGCTCAGCTATATCAATCCGCACTTCCGGCAACTGATCGGTCTCGACGAGGAAACGCTGCCGAGCACACCAATTGCCGAACTGATGCGCAGCCCGGCGCTCGCCGAGCAGATGCAGATGGTGGTTGCCGAGCGCCAGCGCTGGCGCACCGAACTGCTACTGCATCGCACCGACGGCCAGCAATTCTGGGCCGACATTGCCCTCGCCACGCTCACCGACGACGACGGCGAGGTGCACCAGTTCATCGGCCTGTTCAACGACATCACCGCCCGCAAGGATCTGGAAGCCGAACTGCGCCACTACAGCCAGGTGGCCGAAGCCAGCCGCCAGCAACTGATCGACATGACCACCGAATTGCCGCTGACCGTGTTCCAGTACCGGCGCGCCGAGCATGGCCCGGTCGGCTATGTCTTTGTCGCGGAAAACGTACAGAACACCCTCGGCGTCAGTGCCGCCGACATCCGCGCCGACTGGAACAACCGTTGGCGCAACGTGCTGCCGGACGACCGCGACCAGCTGATGCCGCTGGTACAGCGCGCCATTGAAAACGGCGAGGACACCGAGCTGCACATGCGGGTCAAGGTCAACGACGAGATCCGCTGGATCTACAACCGCTCGGTCGTCAAACGCCAGCCCGATGGCAGCATGGTCTGGAACGGCTTCTGGATGGACGAAACGCTGGAGCACGAGCAAGGCGAGGCCCTGCAGCACGCCAAGGAGCTGGCCGAATCGGCGACCAATGCCAAATCGATGTTCCTGGCCAACATGAGCCACGAAATCCGCACGCCGATGAATGCCATCATCGGCCTGTCGCACTTGCTGCTGAAAACCGAGCTGCAGCCGCGTCAGCGCGATTACCTGGAAAAAATTCAGGCATCCAGCCAGCACTTGCTCGGCGTCATCAACGATGTGCTTGATTTTTCCAAGATCGAATCCGGCCACTTCCATATCGACGAGGTTGAGTTCGAGCTGGAGCGGGTGCTCGACACCGTGGCCAACCTGGTCGCGGAAAAAGCCGCGCTGAAAGGCCTCGAATTCATTTTCGATGTCGACCCGCAGCTGCCGCACACCCTGGTTGGCGATCCGCTGCGGCTCGGCCAGATCCTGATCAACTACGCCAGCAACGCCGTCAAGTTCACCGAACAGGGCGATGTCACCGTCATCGTCCGGCAGCAACGCGATGACGGCGAACGGCTGCAACTGTATTGCGCGGTGCGCGACACCGGCATCGGTCTCGACAACGAGCAGAAAGCCAAGCTGTTCCAGTCGTTCCAGCAGGCCGACAGCTCGACCACGCGCAAGTACGGCGGCACTGGCCTCGGCCTCGCCATCTCGCGCAAGCTGGCCGAGCTGATGGGCGGTGAAGTCGGCGTCGAGAGCACGCGGGGCAAAGGCAGCACGTTCTGGTTCACCGCCAATGTCGGCAAGGGCGCGCACCTGCGTCACAACCTGCTGCCGCAACCGGATCTGCGCGGCCGCCGCGTGCTGGTGGTCGACGATCACCCGAATGCCCGGCAGGTGCTCAGCGAACTGCTGCGCAGCATGAGTTTCCGCTGCGACGAGGTCGGCAGTGGCGCCGACGCGCTGCAACGCATTCAAGCAGCTGACGCCTCCGGCGCGCCGTTCGATATCGTGTTTCTCGATTGGAAAATGCCGGTGATGGACGGCATCGGCACCGCGCGCCGGCTGCAGCATTTGCCACTGCGCAAACCGCCTGCCATCGTCATGGTGACTGCGTACGGCCGCGAAGAAGTGTACCGCGATGCCGAGCACGCCGGCATCACCGATGTGCTGGTCAAACCGGTACACGCCTCGCTGTTGTTCGATACCGCCATTCGCACGCTGAGCCCGGCCGCGGCCAATCGACTCACACGCGAACGCAGCCCGGCGCCGCCGCGGACCACGCCCAGCAACGACAACGACGCGCTCGCCGGTCTGGCCGGCGCGCGCATCCTGCTGGTCGAAGACAATGAGCTGAATCAGGATGTCGCCTGCGGCCTGCTCGCCGATCTGAATGTCAGCGTAACGGTTGCCGACAACGGCGAAAAAGCACTGGAACTGCTGGCCCGGCAGCCGTTCGATCTGGTGCTGATGGACATGCAGATGCCGGTGATGGACGGCCTCACCGCCACCCGCACACTGCGCGCCGATGCGCGCTTTGCCACGCTGCCGGTGATCGCGATGACGGCAAACGCGCTCGCCGGCGATCGCGAGCGCTGCCTCGATGCCGGCATGAACGATCACCTGGGCAAACCGATCGATCCCGATCGCTTGTTCGATGCACTGCTCCGCTGGTTGCCGAACCGCGCAGCCGGCAAAACCAGCGCGCCAGCGCTTGCACCGGCAGTGAACACGCCACGCAACGCTGCACCACTGCCGGCCGGCCTGCCAATCATTGCCGGCCTCGACATGCAACAAGGCCTGCGCCGCAGCCTGAACAAAGTGCCGGCGTATCGGCAGCTGCTGGAAAAATTTGTCGAGCACCAACGCGACAGCGCCGCCGCACTCGAGCGCGCCTTCGCAAGCTCGGACTATGCGCTGGCCGAGCGACTCGCCCACACCGACAAATCGGTGGCCGGCAATATCGGCGCCGATACCGTCGCCGCCGCCGCCGGCGAACTGGAACAGATGGCAAGGGAACAAGTGCCCGCCGCCATCTGGCGGCCGGCGTTGCAGCACTACCGCGACGTGCTGTCGGCGTTACTGGATGCGTTGCGGCAACAGTTGCCGCAGTGGCACGACGAAACACCGGCCACAGCCAACCGCGAGCCAGCCGGCGCGCCCGACGATGCGGCACTCACCGCCCTGCTGCTGCATCTGCGCGAAGGCGACAGCGAGGCGCAGGAGCAGTTTGGGCACATGCGCGACGCCCTGCGGCGCTGGCTCGGTCCAGAGAGGTTCGTGCCGCTCGCCCGCGCGATTGACGACTATGATTTCGATAACGCCGCCCAGCTGTTGCAGGTCGCCATGCGCCGGCCCCGGCCGTAACCATCAGCGCCCGGCACGGCCACCACGCCTCAGGATCATCGCATGACCATGGACGCCCCGGAATCACGCCATAGCGCCTCGCTGCCGCCAACACCGCTGCTGAGCAAGCCGGTGATTCTGGTGGTCGACGACACGCCGGACAACCTGACACTGATGAGCGGGCTGCTGCGCGACCGTTACAAAGTCAAAGTCGCCAACAGCGGTGCCAAGGCGCTGCAGCTGGTGCGCGACCAGCAGCCGGATCTGATTCTGCTCGACATCATGATGCCGGACATGGACGGCTACGCCGTGATCCGCGAACTGAAAGCGCTGCCGAACGCGCGCCACATTCCGGTGATTTTTCTGACCGCCAAATCGGAAATCGAAGACGAGCGCTTCGGTCTGGAACTCGGCGCGGTCGATTACATCACCAAACCGATCAGTCCACCGGTGGTGCTCGCCCGCGTGCACACCCACCTGCAATTGAAACTCGCCGCCGATTTTCTGCGCGACCAGAACAGTTACCTTGAGGCCGAAGTCGCCCGCCGCACCGGTGAAGTGCAAGCCATTCAGGACGTCACCATCATGGCCATGGCGTCGCTGGCCGAAACCCGCGACAACGACACCGGCTTTCACATCCGCCGCACCCAGCACTATGTCCGCGTGCTGGCCGAAGCGCTGCGCAAACTGCCGAAGTACCAAGACATCCTGACCGACAAAGTCATCGAGCTGCTGTTCAAATCGGCGCCGTTGCACGACATCGGCAAAGTCGGCATACCGGATAGCATCCTGCTGAAACCCGGCAAACTCACCGACGAAGAATTCCAGCAGATGAAAACGCACACCCTGCTGGGGGTCCAAGCCATCGAACGGGCCGAACAGGAACTGGGCATGCCAGTCGAATTCCTGCACTACGCCAAGGAAATTGCCCGCTCCCATCAAGAAAAATGGAACGGCAGCGGTTACCCGGACGGCCTCGCCGGCGATGCCATTCCGCTGTCCGCCCGCTTGATGGCACTCGCCGATGTCTACGATGCGCTGATCTCCGCGCGCGTCTACAAACCCGCGTATCCGCACCAACAGGCCCGCGAGATGATCGTGGCCGAACGCGGCCGTCACTTTGATCCCGACGTGGTCGATGCGTTTCTCGCCCAGGAAGAACAATTCCTCGCCATCGCCCAGCGCTGGGCCGATGAACCCTGAGCGATCGATTACCCGCGTCGCACCACGAGCCGGCGAGTGACGGTGACACGAAACTGAGGTTGGTTGGAAGGTCTGAACAAGTTGGAACGTAGTCATACCGGCGAAAGCCGGTATCCATTTTCTTCGGTAAAAATGGGTCCCGGCTTTCGCCGGGACGACAGCGTGTTCGCTACTCCGGACGTAATCAGAGCACCGCTAAATGCTCCATTCTCAGCCCCTCGAGGGGCGAGACGGGAATTAACGTAGCCCTGCTACGTTCCGTCGCAGCGCCACAAACCAGCGACTGGCCGCGGCACGGAGCGTGGATTGCAGAGAGGGGTAACTAACGAAGCACAAGTCAGGCAAGTGCACCTTTCTGAGCCCCTCTCCCCTTGTGGGAGAGGGGTTGGGGAGAGGGGTTGGGGAGAGGCGGCCACAACCAAGCAGCCCCGTCAGCCTCACAACAAAAATGCAGACAACGAGAACCACCATCCCGAGCCGCAAGGAGCGCCCATGAAACCGCAACACATCCTGTTTGTCGTCACCAGCGCCAGCCGCATGACCAACGGCAAAGCCACCGGCCTCTGGGCCGAAGAATTCACCGTACCCTACCTGCTCTGCCGCAGCGCCGGCCTGCGCATCACTGTCGCCAGCGCCGCCGGTGGCAGCGCCCCGCTCGATCCGCGCAGCGCGGCGGAACTTGATCAACACCCCGACTGGCAACCGGCGCTGGCGGCGCTCGGCCACACCGAGCCGCTTAACAAGACTCACGCCGACCCGTTCGATGCGCTGTTCATTCCCGGTGGTCATGGCTGCATGTTCGATCTCGCGCACAGTGCTGCCATGGCCCGCCTGCTGCGCGAATTCCGCCAGCAACAAAAGTTTATCGCCGCCGTCTGCCACGGCCCGGCCGCCTTCATCGAAGCGCGCGACGAACACGGCATTCCGCTCGTACACAACCGCAAACTCACCGCCTTCAGCAACGCCGAAGAAGACGCCGTCGGCCTCACCTCCGCCATGCCTTTCCTGCTCGAAACCGAATTGCGCCAACACGGCGCCCATTTTGTTGCCGCCGACAACTTCACCGAACACGCGATACGGGATGAATGGCTGATCACCGGCCAAAACCCGGCGTCCAGCGCCGCCGCGGCGAAGCTGCTGCTACAAGCACTGGGGCGGAAAGAGATGGCATAGCCCGGAACAAGCGCAGAGGGTTCCGGGGAAGTTTGTCGACTTGTTAAACTCCCGGGTCATGCGAAGCTTGACCCGGGCTACGTTTGCTTTGCGAACCTACAAAGGCGGTGGGAGTTGCCCCGATTCATCTATGGGAACCGCCTCCCATCTGATGACTTTCCCCTTGGGTAGCTCAACGGGTGCCCCCGTAAGAATGCTCTCTGCAAAAGCAGAAACTACATGCTCGTCTACGCTACGAGTCAGCAACGTCTGTTCGTCGAGTGGGCGATACCAGATACCTCCAAGATGATGCCAAGACTTCGTACCAACATGAATCGGGTAGAAGGCACCAATTGGACGCCCACCGTCTTGAGCTCTGTTGCCGTAAACCCTCTGTATGGCAACGGTTAGCGGGTAGATGACGTTGTGGATATCGCGCCGATGTTCGGGAATTGGGCGGAATGGCATGTGATACTCCGTAGCGTTGAACGAGATGCCTAACGTTTGGTGAAGGGGCCGGCTTTAGCCGGCCCCGTTTGCGCGAAGCGCACGACTTGAACCACTTGTTAGACGGCAGACATCGAGCTGAACACAGGTGATTAATAGGAGAATCGATCTAGGAACTCGAGTGAGTTGACATATTTTTATGCGGCTTCTGGTGGCGAAGTTTTCTGCATGCTTACCAAAGCTTTCCGGTATGGGTTTTTGCCGTTTACCGTGCCATTGTTGAACGCGAACGCATACAAATGCTCCACCCTAGCTTTCCTGAGGATTTTTTGGTCGGAGACCTTTCGGTAGTGCCCCCTTTGCTCTAGAGGCAAATCGTCTTTCAGTTTTTCTTCAACGCTTGGCGCTAAGCAAAAACCGACCCAGTCTAGTGCTTCACCGTACAGGTGCGCTTCGATAAGCGCAGGGCCTACGAACACGTTCCGTTTGGCCTGCGAGTAAAGCTTGCCATGGCTAATGCAACCTCGAACAGGAATGTTCTTTAAGATAAGCAGCTGAAAGAAAATTCTTGCGGCACTCTCTAAATGCGAAAAGTCCTGAAGACTGTCTGAGCGCGAGTAGATGATGAAAGTGTCTGAGAACCAAGAGTTAAGCAGCCCGACCTCCCCCTTGCCAAACTTGCAGGCCTGGAGCATTTGCTTGAGTGCCTCGGAGTAAACAGGCAAGACATCTTCGATAGCGTGCGTACTAATAAGATTTGTGAAGCCAAGTAAGTCTAAGTAGGCGAACCAGCGGTCGCGATATCGAAGTGGGCTGTAGATTAGTTCGCTCATAATTCTGCCTAACGTGAATTTGACCTGCGAATTAGGGGCGTTATCCCACACCTTTTCGGGGGCAATATCTGTTTCCGGTGGATATAAGTGCCTGATTTGATTCGACCTCACCGGAAATAGTGTCGATTGGGGTCAAAAAGGACAGGCACCATGGGAGGTAAACCTAGGCGACTTCAATCTGATCGGCAAGAGCCTTGCCTGCCGTCATGACGTTCGATTCCTGCCTTCGCGTTCAGTCATAGGCAGCACGTGCATCAGCTTCAACGGCATCCCGCTGCCCCCGTTCACAGCGACGCCAGCTCAGCGGCATCCAGCAAATTCTCCCCCTGTTCACGAAACCCCATCGCAATCGAATTGAGGCAGTAGCGCCAGCCGGTCGGCCGAGGGCGTTCCCGACGCCCTTCGGCACTTCCAACGTCCATGTCGGTCGGCCGAGGGCGTTCCCGACGCCCTTCGGCACTTCCAACGTCCATGTCGGGCGGCCGAGGGCGTTCCCGACGCCCTTCGGCACTTCCAACATCCATGTCGGGCGGTGGCCCATCAGGGAAAACGTGGCCGAGGTGACAGTCGCAGCGCTGGCAGCGGATTTCGATGCGCACCATGCCGTGGCTGGTGTCGCGCAGGTAGCGGATATGGTGCGGATCGAATGGTGCAAAAAAACTCGGCCAGCCGGTGCCGGAATCAAATTTGGCGTGCGAGGCAAACAGCGGCAAGCGGCACAGCCGGCACACGTAGGTGCCGTCGCGTTTGTTGTCGAGCAGCGTGCCGCAGAACGGCCGCTCGGTACCGTGTTCGAGCAGGACGCGGCGTTCTTCGGCGTTCAGCTGGGCGGCGAGCGCCGTGCGCGTGCCGGCATCGAGGCGCAGGACATAACCACTGGCGGAGCGGGCTGGCGCCGGACCTTCGGGCAGGGGCGTGACGGCCATGTTCATTCCTCGTCAGTTTTCAGTTGCGCGGCAAAATAATCACGCAGCTTTTCCATTTTGGGCACCGCGACCGCCTGAATGTAAGGCTGCCACGGATTACGCAGGGCGTAACGCTGGTGATACTCCTCGGCGCGGTAAAACGTGGTGAGCGGTTCCAGCATGGTGGCGATGGGCGTGGCAAACACGCCGGCGCGGTTCAACGCCTCGATGTAATCCGCCACGTACTGGCGCTCGGCCTCGTCGTGAAAAAACACGGCCGAGCGATACTGGCGGCCACGATCATGGCCTTGCCGATCTTTCTGGGTTGGGTCGTGGGCAACGGAGAAGAAAATTTGCAGCAGCTGGCCGGCACTGATCTGCGCCGGTGCAAACCGCAGGCGTATGGCTTCGGCGTGGCCGGTATCACCGGCGCAGACACGCCGGTACTCGGCCGTTTCGGCCGTGCCGCCGACATACCCCGACTCGACACTCAACACGCCGGCCAGCGCGGCAAACACGGCTTCGGTACACCAGAAGCAGCCGCCGGCCAGCACCAGTTCATCGAGCCCGGCCGGCGCCGGCTGTTGCGGCAACGGCACGGCGGTGGGCGCGACCCGCAAACCACCCGGCAAATCACACACTGCATTGTCCACGGGAAACTCCTGTACAGGGGTTGGCCAACATCGACTGATACGTTGGACGTGGCGCTGGCGACCTTGTTACAGCGCCCGGTATGCAGGTGCTGCAAGGCCATTTTTGCAGACCCGTTTTAACAGACCGTGTCGATACTGAGAATGCGGCGCCAGGTGTTTAGCGCAAAGCCTTTTCCTGACCGATGTGCAAGACTATGCTGCATGGCTGTCGCTGGTGCGCGTAGCGCCACGATGCGGAGAGTGGGCAATGAACAGCATGGCGCGCTGGCTAACCGGTCTCGGCTTGGTGCTGGCGCTGATCTGGCCGGTAACGGAACTGGCAGCGGCCGAGCCGATCACGGTGGCGGTCGCGGCCAACATGCAGCCGGCGTTTGCGCAATTGGCCCGCCGCTTTCAGCAGCAGACAGGGCTGATCGCGCAAGGCAGTTTTTCCGCCACCGGCAAGCTGAGCGCACAGATCCGGCAGGGCGCGCCGTTTCATGTGCTGCTCGCCGCCGACAGCGATTATCCCCAGCAGTTGCAGCAAGCCGGTCATGCCTTGCAGCCGCCGCGGCTATACGCGCTCGGGACGCTGGTGATCTGGACCACCGGCAAGCATGCGCTGGACAACTGGCAACGATTGCTGACCGACCCGGCGATTGTCCATATCGCGATTGCCGATCCCAAAGTCGCGCCGTACGGCCGCGAAGCCGGCCGGGCGTTGCAGCATTACCACCTGCTGCGAGCGGTACAAGGCAAGCTGGTCAATGGCGAAAGCATCGACCAGACCAATCAAACTATCGCTACCGGTGTTGCTGCCACGGCAGAAGCCAGCCAGCTGCGGCTTGGCCAAGCAGTACGAGTGAAATGGAATGGCACCAGCGCAACGGCGCTCACGACTGATGGCTGAAACATTGCACGCACCCGACGATTGGCGCACAAGATGGCGGCTGATAACGCGACTTCACGTCGCCTTGCCCGCTGCTCACAGTGACGGCGTCAGACCGTGATTCTTGCCGGCATACATGGCGTGGTCGGCAGCGCTCAACAGGCTGTCGAGATCGTCGCCATCGGCGGGGTAAGCCGCGACACCGATGCTGGTGCCGACGGTCAGGGTATCGGTGCCGAACAGCAGCGGTTTGGCCACCGCGCGGTGCACGCGCTTGATCAGTGACTCGAGCGCGGGGCCGGCTTCGGTGTCGGGCAGCAGCGCGAGAAATTCATCGCCACCGATGCGCGCCAGAAAATCGGTTTCGCGCAGGCAGGCTTGCAGCTGCTGCGCGACATGCACCAGCAGCGCATCGCCAGCGGTGTGACCAAATTCATCGTTGATGCGCTTGAAGCCGTTCAGGTCCAGATTGAGCAGGACAAACGGCCGCTGACTGCGCCGTGCCAGCGCCATCATTTCGCTGGCGCGCTCATCGAAGCGCAAACGATTGGCGACGCCGGTGAGCGGATCGTGGCGGGCCAGCTGCTGGATCTGGTAGCGGTCGGCAATCAGGACGCCAACCATGACGGCAATGATGACGGCCAATGCGCTGCTGAGCAGGTACATCGCCCCGATCTGCCACTCACTGCGGGTGCCGGTCCAGCCATCGCGCGGCCGCGCGGCGAGCTGCCAACTGCCGCCGGGCAACAGCACGTCGAGCAAGCGCGCTTCGCCGTCGGCAAACAATTCGGCGCGGCCGAAAAACACGTCGCCCTCGGCGCCAAGGCCATCACGACCGCGCAGGGCAAACTCGACCGGACCCTGCTGTTCCAGCCCGGCACTGGCCAGGATCGGCCGGGTATCGAGTGCCACTGACGCCACGCCCCAGTAGCGCACACCGCCATCCGGCTGATTCAACAGCACCGGAATGCGATTGATGAGACCCACGCCGCCTTGCGCCAATTCAACCGGACCGTTCAGCACCGGCTGCCAATCACGCATCAGCCGTTCGATGGAGCCACGCTGGCCCGGCGTATCGAGATAACGCAGGCCGAGCACCCGCTCGTTGCCGGCCAGCGGGTAGACATAGCGCACGACATTGTCCGGCGCGACGGCGAGGCTGCGAATATTGGGCCGCAAGCGAACCAAGGTGGCGGCGACCCGCTCGAACTGACCGGTCGTGAAGTCTGGGTTGGCGGAAATGAAGGCGGCAAGGCCCCAGCCGAGATAGAGCGAACTGTTCAGCTCGGACTCCAGCCGCGCCCGCACCGATCCGGCCTCGGCCAGCACGGCGCTGCGCTGCTCTTCCCGGCCGCGTTCGACTTCCAGCCAGACCAGATACCAGCCCAGCCCCAAGGCGATCACACCGGCCAGCACGGCGGCTGCCCAGGCGCGTTGCTGGCCGACCTGGCGATATCCCTGCTTCTGGCCCTGCGGCGGTGCACGTTTCACTACAAGCCTCCTGCTCTGGCTGGCTGAGGATAAACCAGTCGTCGTCATTTGGCTGGGCGCAGCGCAGCATTTGTGCCACCGGTCACTCCCGGCGCGGCCGCAAAACCCGGTTACATCCCGTCACCGGCTTAGCAAGTCTTTAAGGTTTTCTTAGCAGCTATTTAGCAACGTTGGAAACAACTCGCCGCTACGATGACCACCATACCAACGCCGACCGGATTGCCGGCGTCTGAAACAAAACCCGAGCGTCAACCCGGGCCCTGGCCCGGTCACAGGAGTGAACACCATGTCCCGTCTGCAACTGCCATCATCCCGTTACAACAGCTATGCCCTGGTCCACAAAGGCTTGCGCGCCTTCATGATGCACACGCTGAACAAAACCGGAACAGCCGACTGGCAAGACGGTGACGATTGCGCCAATGTGCTGGCGACTGTGCGCAGCCTCGCGGAAACCTGCCGCAGTCATCTGCAGCATGAAAACGATTTCATCCACACGGCGATGGAAGCACGCCGTCCCGGCTCGGCCCGTCATGGCCAGCTCGATCACCACGAGCACGAACAGGCCATCAGTGGCTTGTTGGCCGACTGCGATCGGATCGAACGCAGTCACGCCGGCGAGCGCAGCCGACTCGGTGCCATGTTGTATGACCGGCTGGCGCTGTTCATCGCCGAAAATCTGGAGCACATGGCCATGGAAGAAGTCGACCACAACGCCGTGTTGTGGGCGCATTACAGTGACGCCGAAATCATCGCCATCGAACACGCCTTGGTCGCCTCGATCGCGCCGGAAAAAGCCATGCACTTTCTGCGCTGGATGTTGACTGCCGCCACTCCGGCCGAGCGCGCTGACAAACTGCGCGGCATGCGGGCACAGATGCCGCCGGAAGTGTTCCTGGGTGTGCTGGCGATGCTGCAACCGCTGCTGTCGGCCACCGACTGGCACAAGCTGCAACTGGCCCTGGAACTGAGCACGCCGTTTGCCGACTGTGACCCGGCCGAGCTGGATGCGTTCAGCAATCAGCGCCGGACCTTTGTCCCACCGCAGAAAGCGGTCGCGTAAGGCGACCGCTGTTGCGCCGCGCGAGCGCGTGTGTGGCCGTTGTTGTTTCAACTATTACCCGCAACTACGCGCTCTGCTATTCCCGCAACAACAGCGGCCGGTCGACGCGCAAGCGAAACCGGCCGCGCCCGGTCTTTTCGATGGCCAGGTAATCGCAGCGTTCGGCCAAGCGCCGGGCGAGCAGAATCAGTCGCGCTTCGAGGTTGTCGGACAATTCCGGCAAGCCGATGCTCGCGTCCATGCGCAATTCGCGGTTGCTGAACTCGACCCGGCCATCATGTTGATGGCTGTTGACCAGTCGCCAGAGAATGGCGCCGGCAACGCCTTTGATCAGGTAATCATCATCGAGAAAAATGCTGTCATTCTCGGGGTAGTGCTGGACGACGACCGGCTTGCCGGCCGGCGCCGGTTCAGTTGGCCGCGGCGCCACATCGGCTGGCGGCTCGACGTCGTCGCGCGGCGCTTGCAGCAAGTGTTGCAAGCGCTGTCCGAGTTGATACATCAGCGTGACCAGCGCATCTTCGTCGTCGTAGCTGAACCGGCAGGGCTGGCCGCTTTCGACAAACAGCACACCGAGCAGACGCGTGCCAGCGAGGATCGGAATCGCCATCTGACTTTCCGAGGCCGGCAAGCCGGGAAACGGAATTTCGTTTTGCAGTTCGCTGGCGCGGCCGGCTTCAGTCAGGGTTTGCCGAATCGCCCGGCTGTAGGTGTATTCGCTGGTTTTGAAGGCGATGCGAATCGGCACGCGGTGCTGCGCCGCGACACCGATGACACCTTCGCCGAGCGGAATTTCCCAGCCGATACCGGCAGCGGGGTAACCGTGGCTGGCAACGGTGTACAGACGCTGCCCGGTTTCATCGGCAAGCAGAATCATGCTTTGCTCGATGGCAAAACCGCAGGCCAGTTTCGCCAAGGCTTCATCGAGCAGACAGGCGACATCGGGACAACGCTGCAACTGCTCGGTACTGTAACGCAACGCGCTCAGCAGGTTGCGCGGTGGCGGCAACGGCAGCGCCGCGACCGGCACTTTCTCGATGTGCTGCACGCGGTAAATGTCGGCGCCTTGCAGTTTGAAAATGCCGGTCATGCCGGAGTGTGACGCAATGCCCGCCAGTTTGACTTTCATCCGCTCAAACAACAGGCCACTGTCTTCGGTGCGCAGGTAGTGCAGATGCAGGGTGTAGGCCTGACCGGTCAACGGATGGATGACGTACACCGTCGCGTACGGATTGGCGAGAATGTTTTCCCGGGTCTTGTTGAAGAACTGGAAAGACAGCGCAACGTGTTCGCGGTCGACGTAATCCACCTGCGACACATAGGTGACATTGGGCGTGCCATCCGCCGCACAGGTCGCGATGGCGCTGGGGATGAATCCTTCAAGGCAATCACGGATGTGATCGACCGTGAGCGTGGTGCTGACCGGGATCATGCCAGACGCTCCCCGGCCCGCGGCCCCGGCGTTTGATCGAACACCGTCAATGGCGTGAACACCAGCGCCACCAGATCGGCATCGTCGCCGGCAAACAGCTGGCGGCCCAGCTCGGCCGGTTCGTTGATCAGCGCAATGTCTTCACCAAACGCCTGGGCGCAGCGCTGGACCAGAAAACGGTCGTCCGGCTGCGGCGGTTCCAGTCGGGCGTTGCGGGTTTTGAGCTGCAGCGTTTTGTGCGTGCTCGGCAAGCAGAACGCCACCGCCACTTCGGCGCTGCGCCGGATGTCGGCCAGCAATGCCGGCGAGTGGCTGGGCCGCAGCAACACGGTCACCTCGCTGGCATCAGCCAACTGCCGGACGCGGCAGCCGACGGCGTGCACAACCGAGGTCCGCCGATCAACCGTGCTGGCCGCCACCAGAATGGAGACGCCTCGCTGCATCAGCGCCGTTTCGGTTTCGGTCAATAGCCGCGGACGCGGTTCGGTCATGGTCAGGTACTCCTGAGCGGTACCGGCGTATAACCCACCAGCGCTCAGCACGATGAACAAGTGCCGGCATTGTAGCCGATGGCCCGGTTTTGCCAGATTCGGGGTTAGCCAAACTTGGGGGTAACCAGATTGGGGCTTGCCGGCTTCGGCTGGGTGGCCTCTGATGATCGCGTCCTTCGACGCGGCGACGCGATGCCGGGTTTGGTGCCGACCGGCCTTTTCGGCGACAATGCCGCCCTCGTTTTCGCCCTCCCCCGATTTGCCAGCCCCGGAGCCCGCCCATGCGCCGCGTCACCCTGTCCCGTTTCCTGATCGAACAACAACGCGAAAAAGGCGCCCTGCCCGGCGATTTGCGCCTGCTGATCGAAGTGGTGGCGCGCGCCTGCAAGACCATCAGCGTCGCGGTCGGCAAAGGCGAGTTGGCCGGTGTGCTCGGCGGTGCCGGCACCGACAACGTGCAGGGTGAAGCCCAGAAAAAACTCGATGTGTTGTCGAACGAGATCCTGCTCGAAGCCAACGAATGGGGCGGTCACCTGGCGGCGATGGCATCGGAAGAAATGGACGATCCGCACCCGATCCCGAACCGCTACCCGAAAGGCGAATACCTGCTGGTGTTCGATCCGCTCGACGGCTCGTCGAACATCGACGTCAACATGTCGGTCGGCACCATTTTCTCGGTGCTGCGTTGCCCGGAAGGCATGGCGCCGACCGAGCAGGCGTTTCTGCAACCAGGCACCAAACAAGTCGCCGCTGGCTATGCCGTCTATGGCCCATCAACCACGCTGGTGCTGACCACCGGCCACGGCGTCGATTGCTTCACGCTCGATCGCGAGCAGGGTTCGTTTGTGCTGACCCAGCCGCAAATGCAAATTCCGGCAGACACCAAGGAATTCGCCATCAACATGTCGAACCAACGGTTCTGGGAACCGCCGATGCAACGCTATGTCGCCGATCTGCTGGCCGGCAAAGAGGGCCCGCGCGGTAAGGATTTCAACATGCGCTGGGTCGCGTCGATGGTCGCCGATGTCCATCGCATCCTGACCCGCGGCGGCATTTTCCTCTATCCGATCGACAGCAAGGTCAAGGAAAAAGGCGGCAAGCTGCGCCTGATGTACGAAGCCAATCCGATGGCGTTCATCGTTGAGCAGGCCGGCGGCGCCGCCACTACCGCACGGCAACGCATCATGGAACTGCAACCAAGCAATTTGCACCAGCGGGTACCGGTGGTGCTCGGTTCGAAAAACGAAGTCGAGATGGTGACGAAATACCATCAGGGCTGAATTTTCAGTTGCAGGGGAATGCCGACATGCGGAAGCCATCTGCACCATTGCCGGTCGCTTTGCTGCTTGCCGCCGTCGCGACCGCGGCGCAAACGGCCGACACCAAGGTCTATCGCTGCGGCGATACCTACAGCCAGGTGCCCTGCGGCAATGACGCCAGCCAACCGAAGCTGTACGGCACGCAAGGCGGCAATGCCAGCGCACTGGAGCAGGCGGCCAGCTGCGCCGCCGCCATCGCGCAGCGCGAGCAACAAGACGGTCTTCAATGGACGTTGCAGGATGCCACCGAACCGGTCGCCGAATTGGTGGCCGCGCATGGCAGCCAGGTGCTCGGTTACCGGATTGATGTCGTGATGACCCAGACGACGCTGCAGGGCCAGCCGCTGCATACGGCGCGTTACCGCTGCGCCGTCAGTCAGGATTTGCGCCGCGTGCTGTCTTTGCAGCCATTGCCATAGTTGCTCGTTTTTTTCGTCATGCGTCGCTCACGTCAACGCGCCTGATTTCACGCTGCTGTCACCGAGGTCATCGATGAGCCAACTCCCGCCCTGCCCGAAATGCCGTTCCGAATTCACCTATGAAGATGGCGCCATGCTGGTTTGCCCGGAATGTGCGCATGAATGGTCGAAAGACGCACCGGCAGAAGCCGGCGAAGAAAAGAAAATCGTCCGCGATGCGGTGGGCAATGTGCTGACCGACGGCGACACCGTCACCGTGATCAAGGATCTGAAAATCAAAGGCTCGTCGCTGGTGATCAAGGTCGGCACCAAAGCGAAGAACATCCGGCTGGTTGACGGTGATCACGACATTGATTGCAAGGTCGATGGCATTGGCGCCATGCAATTGAAATCGGAATTCGTCAAAAAGGTCTGAGCGCCATGTCTAGCGCTGCCGCGGCCTGCACGCGGCGGTGGCGCTGTGAGCAAGCTGCGCTCAACTGTAGGCGCAACTTGCACAACAGCGACGTTCGCGCCAGTCACCGCCGTATCAGTCACCGCCGTATCAGTCACAGCAACACCGGTCACAGCTACGTTGGTCACAGCCATATCTGTCACAGCCAGGCATGGCAACGTTTGCTGCATCGCTGACAGCCCGTTGTCAGCAAGCCGACCATACCTGCCATTTCGATCACGACAAGCCGCCTACACTGCGCAGGCATAGCAGCCGGAGCGCAGTCATGTCCGCCGACGTCACCTTGTTCATTGCCATGAGCCTCGATGGCTATATTGCTGGGCCCAACGACGAAATCGATTGGCTGTTCGCCGATCGGGATTACGGCTTCACGCCATTCTTCGACCGCATCGACACCATCATCATGGGCCGGCGCAGCTATGAAATGTCGTGCTCGTTCGATGAATGGCCGTATCCGGGCAAGCGCACGGTGGTCTGCAGTCGGCAGCCGCGCACCAACAGCGATCACCGGGTCAGTTTCACCAATCAGCCCCTGCCGACCGTGATCGCGCAGGCGCGCAGCGCCGGTAGCTGCGGCATCTGGCTATTGGGCGGTGGTCAGTTGGTGCGCAGCGCCTTGCAGTGCCATAGCATTGAGCGGATCCAGCTTGCCATCCATCCGATCATTCTGGGTGCCGGCATTCCGCTGTTTCCGCCCGGCACGCCGCAAACGCGGCTGCAATTGCAGCATTGTCAGGCGTATGACTCCGGCTTGTTGGTCGCACACTATCAGCTGCCGTGCTGAGCGGGTTCACCGTCATGGGACAGGGTGCATGGCGGTTGCCATTGCGGCGGTTTGAAAAACCAGACGTTGCCGGCCTTGCCATCCTGCAAGGCGACCAATACATCCAGCTCAGCGGCATACGCCCATTTGCCGAGCACACCGTTGCCGACTTCCGGATTCGGTGCCGGCTCGGCAACCACGGTTTCGCGCACGATCCGCCAGCCAGCAGCATCACCGGGCGGTGACAAACGCCACAATGCGGCGCCGCCACACCATAACCAGAACTGGCGCCGACGCTGATCAAAATCGAGACCGCAACGCGACAACTCCAGCTGCCGCTTTTGCAGCAGCGGCAAGAACTGTTGCGCCGGATCGGCCGGCACGATGAGCTGGTCACGGTTGTTCGGGCCCGGCTGCTGCAGCGACCACGCGATGAACGGTTTGCCGTGACTGCCGGTGCGGACCAGCCATTTGCCAAATGGATCGTAACCGCAAGTGGTTTCGCTGGCGGGGCCGTTCCAGTGCTGCCCGACATGCTCCCAACTGTCGGCTTTTGCTTGCGCCAGATCGAGCACGCGGTAGCGGAACAGATGCTGCGCCGTGCCACCGCCGAGGATCGCCACGGCATACACGGTATCGACGCCGTCTTCGTCGGCGTAAGCGGTGCAACCGCTGACATGGTTGGTCGGTGTCACGCGGCCGACTGCCGGTTCGAGATAGCTGTCGCGGTTCTGCCACATCCGGCCGCCGCGGATCGCGCGCTCGCTGGTCTTGCGCTGGACATGCGAGCCATCGCTGCCACCGACAGTCCAGGCATCGGCACGGCTGACATCGAAGAGATACGGACCGGTACGCGCCGTGCCGCCCTCCGGCAACGGTCGTCGCCAGGCACCGCCGTTGTTGTAAGCGGCACCGCCAAAACTCAGCAAGCGATCCAGCCGCGGCAGAAAGACATTGTTGTCATAACTGTGTGCGGCCGCAGGTGCGTTATCGACACCATCGATGGCGGTTTCGATACGCTCCTTGTCGCCGGTGATCTCGCTCGGCAATGACGCCCGTTGCCAGCGCTGATCGGCACCATGCCAGACATAGACTTCGTTGCCACTGTAATCGGCGTGGCCACCGCCAAACAGCCAGAGTGCGCTGCGCTTGCTGTCCCAGGCGAAACCGCCCCAGGCGGTGATCAACCGCGACGGCGGCGTTGCCTGACCGCGATTGAGTGGCCGCAGCGCCGGTGGTGTCCAGACCGAATCGAACCGGTTCTCGCTGACCTGCCGCCACTGCGCTTCCGGCCATTGCCGGATCGCGGCAAGCAAGGGCTGCTGCGTTTCGCCGCAAACGGATGCGACCGGCTCGCTGGCAACGCTCAACAACGGCACCGCCAGCAACATGCTGCCGCCAACCAGTTGTTGCGCCCGTCGCGATGCCACCATCATGGCTAGCGCTCCGGCAACGGAATGAATTCGTCCTCGCCGGGGATCGTGCCGAACCGTTGCTGTTGCCAATCCTGTTTCGCCTGCTCGATGAGTGCCTTGTCAGAGGCGACGAAATTCCACCACAGGAACCGTTTGCCATCGAGCGGCGCGCCACCGAGCAGCATTGCCCGCGCCGGTTCGGTGCTGACAATCTGCAACGGCAGTTCGGCCGGCACCAGCGCCAGCTCACCGGCTGCAAGCGGCTGACCGTTGAGCTGCAACTGCCCCTGTGCGACGTACAGCGCGCGTTCGGCGTAAGCCGCGTGCAGCTCGCAGCGACCGGCCGCCTGCAGCTGGAGATCGGCATACAGCGTTGCACTCGGCAGCGCCACCGGCGAGGTGAGCGCGTTGACCGTGCCAATCAACACCCGCAATGCAACCGGCCCCTGCTGCCACAGCGGCAATTGCGCCGCCGGGTAATGCTGAAACGCCGGCTCACAGCGTTCCAATGCCTGCGGCAAGGCCAACCACATCTGTATGCCTTCGACCGCGGCCTGACTGCTGCGGACATCGGCCGGAATGCGCTCCGAGTGCACGACACCGCGGCCGGCGGTCATCAAGTTAACGGCTCCGGGCTCAATGCGCTGAAACACGCCGAGCGAGTCGCGGTGTTCGAACGCGCCGTCATACAAATAGGTGACCGTTGCCAAACCGATATGCGGATGCGGCCGCACATCGCCTTCGCGACCGGCGGCCGGAAACCGGGCCGGCCCCATGTGATCGAGAAACACGAACGGGCCGACCGCCGGCACGTCGATCGTCGGCAACAACCGGCGCACCGTGAAGCCAATATCGCGGCTGCGGCCACGGACAATGCGCACTGCGGTCATGGTTGTCTCCTGTGACAAGATTCCGCTTACGGCCCGCTTTCGGCAAAGCGTAGTAGCGATCTATTCCGACCACGTTGTGGCCATCGTGTTTCGCACACAGGCAAGCCAGCACATGGCACAAACACAACAGGCGCCGATGATGAGCGCCTGTTGTGTTTGTTTGCCGACGCGAGCTGCGCTCACGTGAGCGCGCCATCACGGCGCCGCGTAGGTCACCACCAGCATCGGTCGCTTGCTCGGATCGGCCGTTGCTTCGCTGCTGTAGAGTTTTTTCAGGTTGGCGCCATCGCCACCGGTCCGGCGCAGCCGCCAACCATGATTGGCGGCGCCCGCCTGCATCGCCTGCAAACTGGCGCTGACATCAAACTCCAGCCAACCGGCACTCCATGGCGCCTGTTTCTGGGCATCGGGCGTTGCCAGATAATCGGTACCGGCGGCACTGGCACCGAGGCCGCTCCAGCTTTCGCCATTGCGGGCGACGTTCCAGGTTGCCTGCGTTTCGTCCCATGGCCGCAGCATCCGGTACACGCTGTAGAGCGGATCGTAGGCGCTGTATTTGTACACGCGCAGGGTCGCTGACTGAATGACGGCATTATCCGGTACCGGCCCGCCTTCGCGCTGGAAAATGGCGAACTGGAACAGCTGCGTGTACGAACTGGTTTCGTCATACAGCAGTGACGACTGGCCGTAATTGCTGTTCTTGCTGTAAGTCGACAGATAGGTATCGCGGGTGCCGGCGTAACCGTTCAGGCCGTCCTGCAATTCCACCGTGCCACTGGCGCCCGGCAATACCGTGATGCTGACCGGCGACGACAGTGTCATGCCATCCAGATCGTCGTAAGCACGGGCCGACAGTGTGCGATTGCCGGTCGGCGCATCGAGCCAGGTAAACTGATACGGCGCGCTGGCGTCGGTGGCAAGCAGGTTGTTGCCATCATAGAACTCGACCCGCGTCACCACGCCGTCGACATCGCTGGCATTGGCGCTGATGGTGATCGGATCGCCAACGATGAACTCCTGGCCGTTCTGCGGTGCGGTCAGACTGACGCTGGGCCGGATATTGCTGTCGCCTAGCGGCGGCGTCCAGCCGAACGGTTTGTAGATCCAGATATTGCCCTGATTGACATCGAGCAAGCCCATGAACGCGTTGAGGTTCGGGATGAACTTCCATTTGCCGAGCACGCCGGTGCCGATCGAGAACGGCGGCGCGGCGCCGATCGGCGTCGGGATTTTTTCGATGGTCCAGCCGCTGGCGGAAACCGTGGCTGGCGGCGTCAGCCAGTACAACTGATTGCCGGTGCACCAGAGCCCATAACGGCGACGGGTTTCATCAAAATCCAGCCCGCAATCGCGCATCTTGAATGTGCCGGCAGCAAGCGCCGCGGTAAAGGCGCCGCTCGGGTCCTGCGGCACCACCGTGAACTCGTAATTGTTCGGCCCCGGCGTGTTCAGGTTCCAGACCATGAATGGCCGCGTCGTGCTGCCAGTGCGAACAAACAGCTTCTGTTCGGCGTCGTAAGCGCAGGCAGTTTGCCCTTGCGGCGCATCCCAGTACCCGCCGACCTGCTGCCAGCTGTCCTGGGTCGGATTGTTCAGATCGTTGATGACATAGCGAAACAAAGTCGTCGCGGTTCCGCCACCGTTGCGCACGCCGACGTAGACCACATCACGACCATTTTCTTCGGCATATGCGGTGCAGCCTTCAGTGTGACTGCCGGGCAATTTCGGCGTGCTGGCGAGATTCAGAAACATGTCGCGGTTCTGCCACATGTCACCGCCGAGGATCTCCGGGTACGGCCCGACCCGTTTGACATGCGAACCGGTGCTGCCACCGACCTTTTTCGGGTCGGCGCGGTTGGGATCGAACAGATACGGACCGGTGCGGCGACTGGTCAGTGCATCGACCGCGCGCAGGAACATGCCGCCGTTGTTGTACGCGGCACCACCGAACACCAAAAGGCGATCGTGCAGCGGCAGGAAAATATTGTTGTCATAGGTGTGTGCCGACGGCGGCGCCCGGTCCGGGCCGTCGATGGCAACAAAATTGCCGCGGATATCCTTGGTCACTTCACTGGGCAACGAGGCGCGTTCCCACATCCGGGTGCTGCCACGCCAGCGATAGACATCGTTGCCGCTGTAGTTGGCATGACCGCCGCCGTACAGCCACAGTTCACCGCGATTGCTGTCCCAGGCAAAGCCGCTCCAGGCCCCGATTATCTTGGCAGGCGATGGATTGCCGCCATTGTCGAGTGGCCGCAGCGCGGCCGGCGCCCAGACGTCGGAATAGGCATTGAGATTGGCGCGCAACCATTCACCGTCCGGCGTCGCCGCCAGTGCGGCAATGAGTGCTGACAGATCGGCATTGGCAGGTTGCGCGTGCTTGCTGTTCCGATCAACAGGCGGAAGCGTTCGGCCCGCCCAATGGCTGGCGCTGTCCGCCTCCGCGGCGACTGCCGTTTCGCTTTCGATGACATCAAGTTGCAGGCGACCGCCTCCGCGGTTGCCACGGCCATCGACGACCGCCAGCACCACGTCGTGATGGCCGGGTTCGGCCGCGCGCCCACGCACCTCGCCCGTGGCAGCATCCAGCGTCATGCCACGCGGCAGGGCCCCTTCGGTAATGGTGAAACGATAGGGCGCAACACCGCCACTGACCGGAATGCGGGCGCGATAACTGACCCCGGCTTCGATCAGCGGCAATTTGTTCTGGGTCAGCACAAGCGGTGGCGCGCTGTCGCCGACAAATTCGACGCGGATGGCGTCAACCAGCAGCACCCCCTGCTGCTCGACAAATTCAATGTTGGCACGTTCACCGCCAGCAAAGGCAAACGTACCGAGCTCTTGCCATTGCCCGCCACCGGTTTGCAGCGCCAGTGACTGGCGCGCGTTGCCGTCACGCGTGGCAATGCGCAACTCCGCCTGACCGGCCTGCGGATCCAGCGGCCACCAGCCGTACACGCGGTAATACCCCTCATACGGCAACAGCGGCGTGAACCTGACCCGCTCTTGACCTTTGCCTATGGCCCGCAGCACCTTGCTGCTGTGACTCAGATAAGCGGGCACCCGCTCGAATTCACCGGTTCGGACAACACCGGCATCGACATGACGGAACACCTGATTGAAAGCAGGCGACAACGCTGCCGTACGACGTGTGGTGAATTCGGTGGCCAGCGCTGGCAATGCCGCCACCAATGCGATGGCAAGTCCGGTCATGATTCCCTTGTTCATGCTCACTCCCTGCTGATAGCAACAACGGACGTTGTCGTTTTAACACATCAGGACAGCGAGGGCATGACGCACCGCCAAATCTGCGGACTGCGCGCCGCAGATTGTCAATTTATTTTACAAACATCCACTTTTATCCAACGACACACGTACCGGAAAACGGCCGGCGTCATCGACCGACAACGGCTTCGAGAACCAGTAGCCTTGCACGCAATCGCAGTTGGCCTGTTGCAGCCAACGCAGTTGCGCTTCCGTCTCGACGCCCTCGGCGACAACCTCCATGCCGAGCTTGTGACTGAGCGAAATCAGTGATTCGACAATGGCCGCATCTTTTTCTGATGCCAGCGCATTGGCGACGAACAAGCGGTCGATCTTCAGCGTGTCGATTTCGAATTGGCGCAAGTAAGCGAGCGACGAATACCCGGTACCAAAATCATCGATTGCGATCCGGACACCTTCGTCCCGCAAAGCCTGCAGCACCCGGCGGCTGTGTTCAAAATCGTGCATCAACGAGCTTTCGGTGACTTCCAGTTCCAGCTGCGCCGGCGCCAACTGCTGCTGTTCCAGTTGTCGCAGCACCAAAGTGACCAATTCCTGGATGGCAAACTGCCGTGCCGACAGATTCACCGAAACGACAACATCCTCCGGCAGCTGCTGCCAGACGCAGCGCTGGGCGCAAGCCCGATCGATCACCCAACTGCCAAGCCGGTTGATCAGGCCGGTTTCTTCCAGCAAGGGCACAAACACGCCGGGCGAGACCAGACCTGCCTGCGGATGCTGCCAGCGCAACAATGCTTCGAAACCGCGCAAACGACCATCACGCAAACTGATCTGCGGTTGGTAATGCAGGAAAAACTGTTCTGCCGCCACCGCACGGCGCAGGCTTTCTTCCAGCAACAAGCGGGCACGCGCCCGGCCGTTCATTTCGGCAGTAAAGAAGCGGTACTGATTGCGCCCTTCACCTTTGGCCTGATACATCGCCATATCAGCCGCCTGCATCAGCCCGTCAACCGAGTCGGAACATTCCGGATAGGTGGCAATGCCGATGCTCGCCGACACCGACACCTGCACATCCAGCAAATCGACCGGCGTGATCAGCACGTCCAGCATTTTCTCGGCGATGCGCGCGGCATCTTCCGGGCTGTCGAGCCCGTCCAGCACCACGGTGAACTCATCGCCACCCAGGCGACCGACCACGTCGTAATCGCGCAGGCAATGACGCAGACGCTCGGCAACCGTGCGCAGCAGCATGTCACCGGCGGGATGGCCGAGCGTATCGTTGATGCGTTTGAAACCATCAAGATCGAGATAGAGCAATGCCAGCGGTCGATGCGAGCGCTGGCTGCGCGACAACGCCGCCTGCAGGGACTGCAGAAAGCCATGCCGGTTGAGCAGTCCGGTCAAGGTGTCGGTGACCGCCTGCCTCTGCAATTGCTCCTGCAATTGCTTCGGTACCCGGTTGTCGAGAAACACCACCACCAGACCGCGATGCGGTGCCGGCAACGGCGCGCAAGACAGCGTCACCGGCAGCCGCGAGCCGGTGGGTGAAAACAGCTGGGCATCATGGGCCCGATAGGTCGTGTTCTTGTGCCAATGCTGGAAGAACACACTGTTTTCCCATGGCACCACGTTGGACTCCGGCGCCGTCGCCAATTTCTGTAACAACTCACCTTCAAGCATGATGAGCGGACAACTCAGTAACCGGCAGGCGGACGGGTTGGCGTAGCTGATCACGCCGTTCTCGTCGACCACCAGAATGCCTTCCGCCGCCGTGCTCAGAATCGCCGCGTAGTACGAGCGGGCCTCGTCGAGATTGCGATTCATCAGGCTGAGCCGTTGCCGCGACAGCTGCAGCTCCTGCAACACCGCCACCTTGCGGCGCAAGACTTCGGTATTGAAGGGTTTGTGAATGTAATCGATGGCACCGGACTGGTAACCGCGCAGCATCGAGCGCTCGTCCGGCTGGTTGGCGGTGATGAACAGGATCGGGATGTCACGGGTACGCGGATTGGCGCGCATCAGCCGCGCCACCTCGAAACCATCCATGCCCGGCATCTGGACATCGAGCAAGACCAACGTGATGTCGTGATCGAGCAGCAACGACAGGGCCTGCTCGCCACCCAGCGCTTTCAGGATGGTCCGTTCGCCGTCATCGAGCACCAGTTCGAGGCTGACCAGATTTTCCGGCCGGTCATCGACCAGCAATATCGTTGGCCGATGGTCCAGCTTGTAGGCTTGCCGCATCATCACGCCTCACTCTTCGGTCGCAGCCAGCGTGCCAACAGCGCACGAATACCGGCCTCATCCACCGGCTTGGCCAGGTAGTCATCAGCGCCAGCTTGCAGGCATTTGTCACGGTCGCCTTTCATGGCATGGGCGGTGATGGCAACGACCGGCAAACTGAGCTTGCGCTCGCGTTTCAGAATACGGGTGGCGGTGTAACCGTCCATGACCGGCATCGCCATGTCCATCAACACCAAATCAAAATTGCTGTCATGGGCCAGCAGTTGCAGCGCCTCTTTGCCATCGCGGGCAATCGCAATATCGAGCTCGAACTGTTCCAGTAACGCCGACATCGCGTAGATGTTGCGAACATCATCATCGACCAGCAGCACGCGGCGACCGCGATGGCCGTTACCGAATGCCGGCTCGATGTCGCTGCTCGGCGCCGGCAACACAGCACCAAGAAAAGGCTGCACTGCCTGTACCAGACGGGCGCCAACACCTTCGCCTTTCAGAACGATGCTGGCACTGAAATGCGTCAGCCACTGCAGCTGATCTTTCGACAGATCCATGCCGGTGTTGACGATTACACCGGTTTGCGTCAACGGTCGGATTTCCTGCAGCCGCTGCAGCAAGGTAAAGCCGCTTTCATCCGGCAAATGCAGGTCGACAATCAGGCAGTCGATGCTGTTTCGCCTGTAGACACTCAACGCCTCGGCTGCCGTTGCCGCCGTTTGCACCTCGACGCCAGCTTGTTGCAGCAAGGCCTGATAGTGTTCGCGCTCAACGGCATTGTCCTCCACCAGCATTACGGTCAGGCGTCGGCGCTCGGCACCAGCTAACTGCTGCAACAGTCGATGCAGCTCGTCGCTTTGCACTGGCTTGACCAGGTAACACATATGCTGCTCATCCCAGTTCAGCGGCTGCTGGACACAGGAAATGATATGCACCGGCAGCGTGGCCGTTGCCGGCTGGGTCCGGATCGCCTGCAGCACCTGCCAGCCGCTGATATCCGGCAACAGCAGGTCCAGGATCACCGCATCGAATTGCACCTTGGTCAGCACTTCCAGTGCTTCGCTGCCGCTGCCCGTTCGGTAGCAGGTGAAGCCGTACTGATTGGCCAGGTCGTTCAGCAACAGGGAAAAATTGGCATCATCCTCAACCACCAGCAGCCGCGGCGCCCCTTCGGTGGGTCCGCTGATCTGGATACCGGTTTCGCTCGGCCGCGCCACCACCTCATGCACTGGCAGTAAAACCGTGAAGGTACTGCCGACACCGAGCTGACTGGTCAACAGCAACTCGCCGCCGAGCAACTCGGTCAGCTGCCGGGAAATGGTCAAGCCTAGACCCGTGCCACCGAACCGGCGACTGGTCGAGCCATCGGCCTGACGGAATGCCTGGAACACCGTTTCGTGCTGATTTGGCGCAATGCCGATGCCGGTGTCAGTGACCCGAATCGCGAGCGCATTGGTCGCCGGTTCGGTGGCGACAAAGGCATGCTGGACAACAGTAATGGCGAGTTCAATACGACCGGAGTCGGTGAATTTGATTGCGTTTGACAACAGGTTGCGCAAGACCTGATGCAAGCGCTGGCTGTCGGTCCGCACACAGGCCGGCACATCGTCAGCCACCCGAACATGAAAACTCAGTTGCTTGGCATCGGCCAAAGGTCGGAACGCTGTTTCCAGCGTCGCTGCCAGCTCGCGTAGCTGGACTGGCTCCATCACCAGGGTCATCCGGCCTGCCTCCACTTTCGACAGATCCAGAATGTCATTGATGAGACTCAGCAGATCGCTGCCGGAGCGATGGATGATGTCAGCGTGGGTCACCTGTTTTTCGCTCAGTTTGCCGCCGTTGTTCTGGCGCAATTGCTCACTGAGAATCAGGATGCTGTTCAGCGGTGTGCGCAACTCATGCGACATGTTGGCGAGGAATTCCGATTTGTACCGATTGGCCATGGCCAACTGCTCGGCCTGTTCGCGCAGCTTTTGCTCGGCCGCCTTGCGCGCGGTGATGTCGATCACCACTGCCTGAATCAGTTTCTGGCCACCGGCGACGATCGGCGCCAAACCGACCTCGACCGGTATCGCACGGCCGGATTTGTGCCGGGCGAACAGCTCCCGGTTGCCGCCCATCTGTCGCTGCGCCGGGGCCCGGTGATAGCCCTCGCGCAGTTTCGGATGATTTTCCCGCCATTTTTCCGGAATCAACATTTCAACCGATTGCCCGAGCAGTTCGCTGCGGCTGTAACCGAACAGATTTTCGGCCTGGCTGTTCACCAACTCGATCGCACCCGAGGCATTGACCAGCACAATCGCGTTCGGCGCCGCTTCGACCAGCATGCGGGCGCGTTCCTCGGCATGCTTGCGCGCAGTCAGGTCAATGATGGAACCAATGGTCTTGATGCCATCATCGGTGTGCACGGGACTCAGCCCGATCTCGACCGGCACTTCGCTGCCATCCTTGCGCCGGGCAAACAGCTCCCGGCCCGAGCCCATCTGCCGTGGCGACGGCGACTGCTGAAACGCCAACCGGAAACCGACATGCTGTTGCCGATAGCGCTCGGGCAGCAACAACTCCATCGGCTGGTTCTGCAACTCGTCCTTGCTGTAACCGAACAACGCCTCCGCCTGCGGATTCAACCACTCGACGCAGCCATTGGCATCGACCATCAGCATGGCATTCGGGGCGCCGTCCATCAGCATCCGGAACCGTTCTTCGCGCTGCTTCAGCTGTTCGGTCAAACCGATTTGCTGGCGATGCAGCCGTTCGCGCTGACGTGCGTAGAACACCATCAGGGTGGCCAGCAGCAACGCAAAAAAACTGCCCGACAACAGCAATGAGTAGGCACTGCCGCTGGGCAGATTGGCTTCAAACATCGGCGTACTGGTCAGGCGCAGTTGCCAGCTGCGGCCGGGCACTGACAGCTCGCGCGTGGCAGCAAAACGTGCGGTCCGGTTGTCGTGATCGGTACTGAACAGTACCGTGTTGTCCGCACCGGCGCTCGCATCAGTCACGATAAGATGCAGTTGATCAAGACGCGGCCCGAGCGCGCCGCGAATCAGCTCGGCGATGGCAAAGCGGCTGAAGACAAAACCGTGCAGCAGTTCGGACCGTGACTCCGACAACCCACTGCGCCGGTACAGCGGCCAATACATCACCACGCCCAGCGACTCCGGCTGCACGCCACCCGCATCAAGCGGCAGCGCCGCTGTCAGTATCGGTCGGCCTTCGTCACGCGCCTGCTGCATGGCTTGCCAGCGCACCGGATCGGAGGCGGCATCAAAACCGAAACTGCGCAAATTGCGCCAGTCTACTGGCTCGAGAAAATAGATCGGGAAATAATCGTGCTGCGTGCCGGCCTGTTCCGGCTGCACACTGTACTGCGACAGCCCTTCGGCACGCGCCTGTTCGATGTGCCGGCGCAATTCGGCTTTCGGAACTCGCGGTGTATAGCCTATCCCCTGCAGACCGGGATGACTGAGGTCCAGGCGCAAACCGCCAGTGAATTCGCGCCACTCGGTGCGGGAAACCCGTTCTGAGGCCGCATACAGCGCCGCGGCGCTGCGCAGCACCGCTTCATAGGACTGCATGCGCTGGTTCAGGACCGCCAGCAGCTCATCCGCTTCGACGTCGAACCGCTGCTGCGCGATGGTGCCGTCCTGCTGGCGGCTGAGCTGCCAGACCAACAACGTCGCCAACATGGCAACGCCGAACACCAGCCCGAACAATCCCGCCAGCCGCCAGAACGCACTGGATGACCGCGCCGCCATGCCGGCACCCTCTGCATGCGAATGAGTACGTCAATCTAGCTAAGCAGCAACGTCAGCTTTTTGCCATGCTGCTGTGCGCCAAACTATTGCCGACATCACCCACGAAGCGAAGGTCACCTGGACTGCCAGCCACGTCCGTGCGAACGGTTACCGCCACGCCCGCGGCGCGGGCCATTCGTAAGCGCTGACGGCAGGGTATTCGTCAGCACAGCGTTTGTGAAACCAGGTTTCGTAACAGTCGAGGCCGCAGTAATACTCGACATATTGCTCCCCTTCGGGGGTCAGGGCAGCGCTGAGCGGGATTTCACTGCGGCAGACATTGCACGCGACCGGGGCATCCTCACCAGCGGCGACAGCAGCGGTTGATGGCTTCACGATTCAGTTCCTTTGCAGGCAGATGGCAGACCCATCTGTGCTGTTTGATATGCCGAAACCCGGTCTGGTGCACGTATTTCACTGCCGTCGGAACCAACTGTTCTAAGCGATAAAGCAAAGAGAACGAATCGCTACTGCATCGCGGCAGCACCTTCACTGCCCGGGGTGCGCCTCCGAAAACGCAATGGGCAGCCCGAAGGCTGCCCATTGATCGGCTCCCCATGCGGTACCGTTCAGCTTTGCCAACCCCCACCCAGTGCCCGGTACAGATCGACCGTCGCATTCAGCTGATCGAGCTGGGCCTGCACCTGCTCCTGCTCGACCTGCCGGAGCTGACGCTCGACATCGAGCAATTCCAGGTAACCGATGCGGCCAGCGTCATAGCGCAGCTTGGCGACGCGATAGCCATTGCGGAGCGCCTCGACCCGGCGCTGCTGTGCCGCCTGGATCTCGCGCGTGCTGGCGAGCGTGCTGAGCGCATCCAGCGTTTCCTTGAACGCGGTTTGCACCGTGTTCACGTACGCGGCGGTCTGCGCCTGTGCGCTGGCTTCAGCCGCACTGACATTGGCATTGACCCGGTACAGACTGGTCAACGGTTGCGCCAGACCGAGCGCCACTTCCCAGGCTTTGGCCGGCGCCTCCAGCACGCTGCTGAGCGCATCGGACACGCCACCGGCGAAACCGGTCAGCGACAGCGACGGCAGGTAATCTGCTTTCGCAACACCGATGCGGGCATTGGCGGCTTTCAGACGCGCCTCGGCTTGCCGGATGTCAGGGCGACGATTCAACAATTCCGACGGCAGATCCATCGGCACGACCGGCGCAACCGGCAGCACGGCGCTTGCAGCGCCGTTGCCACTGACCGCGCTCGCCCCCTGCCAGGCACTGACCATCGCCTGCGGCGATTGGCCGCGCAACACCGCGAGCGCGGTCTGCACTTTTGTCCGCGCCGCTTTCTGCGCCGGCACTTGCGCGGCGATCGCTTCGGTCTCGCTACGCGCCTGCTCAAAGTCGTACGGCGAAATCAAGCCGCTGTCGAGCCGTTTCTGCTGCAACCGGACATTTTCCTGCCGGGTCTGCAGTGTGCGTTCAGCCAGTGCAATCTGTTGATCGAGCGCTTTCAATTGAAAGTAAGCCTGGGCCACATTGGCGGCGAGCACCGAGCGCACCGCATCGTGGGCGGCGACGTTGGCGTCGAGATCCGCCAGCGCCGCCTCGTTGGCACGCCGGATCTTGCCCCAGAGATCGATTTCGTAATCGAGCACGAGGCCAGCCTGATAAGTGGTCGTGGTCAACGGCTGACCGGCTGGCGTCACCACTTCACTGCTGCGCGCCTTGACGCCGTTGACCCCGAGATCAACGGTCGGCCAGTAATCGGCGCGTGCCAGCTGCAACTGGGCCGCTGCCGCTTCCACCGCCGCCACCGCGGCTTTCAGATTGCTGTTGTGGACAAAGCTTTCTTCAACCAATGCGGTCAACACCGGATCATTGAAACTCTGCCACCACTGCTGCAGGCCGCTGGCCTGTTCGGCTGGCGTTGCCTGCCACTGCTGCGGCAGCGCCAGTTCCGGCCGCTGGTAATCCGGGCCGATGGCGCAAGCACTGAGCACTGATACTGACAGCAGCGACAATGCGAGTCGCATGTGACGAATCTTAGTCATGAGCCACCTCCGGTTTCACTGCCGCGCTGACGCGCGAACGCCGGATACGAAAATCCGCAATCAGTTTGAAAAACAGCGGCACGAAGAAGATCGCGAGGAAGGTCGCGGCCAACATGCCACCCATGACCCCGGTACCGACCGAGATCCGCGCCTGAGCGCCGGCACCGGACGAGAACGCCAGCGGCAACACCCCGAGAATGAACGCCAGCGAGGTCATCAGAATCGGCCGGAACCGCAACCGCGCCGCCTCCAGCGCCGCCTCGACCGTGCCCATGCCTTCGTGCTTTTTCATCATCGCGAACTCGACGATCAGAATCGCGTTCTTGGCGGCAAGGCCGAGCAGCGTCACCAGACCAATCTGGAAATAGACGTCGTTGGTCATGCCACGGGCCCAGACCGCCACCAGCGCGCCAAACGTGCCGAACGGCAGCGCCAGCAGCACCGACAACGGCAGCGACCATTTCTCATACTGTGCGGCGAGAATCAGGAACACCATCACCGCGGCAAGACCGAGCGCGATGCCGCTGGAACCGTCCGATTTCTTCTCCTGGAACGAGGCACCGCTCCAGTCGTAGCTGAAATCGTTCGGCAGTGTTTCCTTCAACAATTGCTCGACCCGCTCGATCGTCTGCCCTGACGACACGCCCGGCTTGCCGCTGCCGAAGATCTTGACCGCCGGCAGGTTGTTGAAGCGATCCTGCGAATCCGGGCCGGCGGTGTATTTCACCGTCGTGAACGCCGACAGCGGAATCATCTTGCCGCGCTCGGAGCGGACGTAGATGGCACCGATATCTTCCGGTCGGGTCTTGTACTCCGGATGCGCCGACATCAGCACCTGCCAGGTGCGACCATACTTGTTGAAGTCATTGACGTAGTACGAACCGAGTGTCGCCGACAGCGTGTTGAACGCTTCGTCAATCGACACACCTAATGCTTTCGCCTTTTCGCGATCGACATCGACATACAGCTGCGGCGTACCGGCACGCCATAGCGTCGCGACGTTCATCAACAGCGGGTCTTGGTTCGCTTTCGCCAGGAACTGCTGACTGACTTCCTGCAGACGGTGTGCGCCACCTTCACCGCGGTTCTGGATGAACAGCTCAAAACCACCGGCCGCGCCCAAACCGAAAATCGGTGGCGGGTTGAATGCCAGCACCAAGGCTTCCTTGATGTGGCCGGTCTTCATGTAGACCTCGCCGACCAGCATGTCGGTGTTGACGCCGGGACGCTCATCCCAATGCTTCTGGGTGACGAAAATCGTCGCGGCGCTGTTCTTGTAACCGCCACCGAGGAAATCGAAACCGGTGAACGCGATCGCATAGGCGTTGGCGTCGTTCGATTTGATCGCCTCGACCACTTCCTTGACCACCGCATCGGTCCGATCCAGCGTGGCGCCGTCCGGCAGCATCACCGCGGTCATGAACCAGCCCTGATCTTCGTTTGGCACCAGCGAGCCCGGCGTCGATTTCCACAGCCAGCCAGTCGCGAGCACCATGCCGCCGAACAGCACGACACCGACCACGGCGCGCTTGAGCATCCAGGCCACACCCCGGCCATAGCGATGGGTCACCCGCTCAAACCAGTGGTTGAAGGCATCGAAGAACCGGTTCGGCACTTTGTGCTCGTGCTTCAGAATCAGCACACAGAGCGCCGGCGTCAGCGTCAGCGCAACGACGCCGGAGATGATCACGGCAATCGAGATCGTGATCGCGAACTGGCGATACAGTTCGCCAGCCAGCCCGCCGAGGAAGGCAATCGGCACGAACACCGCGGTCAGCACCAGCACGATCGCGATGACCGGTCCGGTCACTTCCTGCATGGCCTTGATCGCCGCTTCGTAAGCGGATTTCTTCTCTTCATGCATGATGCGCTCGACGTTTTCCAGCACGACGATGGCGTCATCCACAACGATACCGATCGCCAGCACCATGCCGAACAGCGTCAGCGTGTTGATCGAGTAACCGAGCATGTGCAGACCGGCAAACGCACCGATCAAGCTGACCGGCACCGCAATGGTCGGAATCAGCGTTGCCCGCCAGTTCTGCAGGAACAGGTAGACGACCAGGAACACCAGCACCATCGCTTCGGCCAGCGTCTTCAGCACTTCCTTGATCGACACTTCCACGAACCGGGTGGTATCGAAAACCACCGTTTTGCTCAGGCCGGCCGGAAAACGCTCGGCCAGCTGATCCATATTGCTGTTGACTTCGTCTGCCACCGCCAAGGCATTCGCCCCCGGCTGCAGGAAGATGCCGACCAGCACCGCGGTCTGGCCATTGACACGGCCGCGGAACTCGTAATCTTTCGAACCGAGTTCGACATCGGCCACATCTTTCAACCGCACCAGCGAACCATCCGGATTGGCCCGAACGATGATCTGCTTGAACTCGTCGGCATCGGCCAGACGGCCTTTGCTGGTGATCGTGTAAACGAGTTGCTGGCCGTCACCGACCGGTGGCTGACCGACTTTGCCCGGCGCAAACTGGGCGTTCTGTTCCTGGATGGCGCGCGCGACATCGGCCGTGGTCAAACGCAGCTTGGTCAGCTGATCCGGTTTGATCCAGATCCGCATCGCATAATCCTTGGCACCGAAAATCTGCACGTTGGTGGTGCCGGGAATACGTTTGATCCGGTCAAGCACGTTCATCGTGACGTAGTTGGAGATGGTGACGTCATCGAGGCTGCCATCCGGCGACGCAAACGCCACCACCTGCAGGAACGACGACGAACCTTTTTCCACCGTCACGCCTTGCCGGCGCACTTCCTGCGGCAGCCGTGCTTCGGCCTGCTTGACCCGGTTGTTGACGTTCAGCGCCGCCTTGTCGACATCGGCGCCGATTTCAAAGGTCACTTCAATTTGCACGACGCCGTTCGAAGCCGAGGTCGACTTCAGGTACAGCATGTCTTCGACACCGTTGATCTGGTTTTCCAGCGGTGCCGCCACTGTCTGCTCCAGCACCTCCGCGGAAGCGCCCGGATAGACGGCGGTGACTGTCACCACCGGCGGCGCGATCTCCGGATACTGCGCGATCGGCAGTGTCCGCATCGCGGCGAGGCCGGCGATGACGATGAACAGTGACAGCACGGTGGCGAACACCGGGCGGTCGATAAAGAAACGCGAGAACATGATTCCAATTCCTTACGCGTGAGCGATGGCGCGAAGCAAATCGCGCCGTGATGGCAGCAGGCTCAGCTTGCCGGCGCCGCGGTTTTGTCGACGGCAGCGGTCGCCGCAGCGGGCGCCGCAACCTGCACTGGCGCGCCCGGGCGGATCTTGATCAGGTTGTCGACAATGACCTGATCGCCATTACCGAGACCTTTGCGGATGACCCATTCGCGCTGCTGACCATTGCCGATCCACTCGCCGACTTCGACCGGACGGAATTCGGCAACTGCCGCACCGCCTTCGCCCCTGCCAACCACATAGACAAACTTGCCGTTCGGGCCTTCGAGCACCGCTTTCTGCGGCACCGTGATCGCATTCGGACGCACCGCGCCGTTGACGATCACGCGAACGAACTGACCGGATTTCAGCGCACCATCGCTGTTCGGCAAGCGGGCGCGCATGGCGACCGTGCCGGTTTCGGGATCGATGCGGGCATCGTTGAAATTGACCTTGCCGATGCGATCGAGCACCCGACCATCGGCGAGCCTCACCTGCACCGACAATTCGGTTTCGCTCGGCACCTGCAAGCTGCCGTTCGCCAGCTCGCTCTGCCGCTGCAGCCACTCGTTTTCCGACACCGAGAAATGCACGTCCATCGGATCGGTCTGGGTCAGCGTGGTCAGCTGATCACTGCCGGCCGCGACCAGCGCACCTTCGAATTTCTGGGCGAGGCCAGTAACGCCGCTGATCGGCGCCGTGACCTTGGTGTAACCGAGCTGAATACGGGCTTCGCGCAGACGCGCTTCGGCGGCTTTCACCGCGGCTTGCGCCAGATCGAACGACGACTGGGCATCGTCGAGTTCTTTCCGGCTGGTCGCCTGCTCAGCGGCCAGCGGCTTCAGCCGGTTCAGTTCACGCTCGGCCTGGGCGGCTTGGGCCTTGGCGCGGGCGAGTTCGGCGTCGGCGGCGGCGACCTGGGCCTCGAACGGCTTGGCGTCGAGCTGGAACAGCACCTGACCGGCTTTGACCACCGCGCCTTCTTCATAGAGGCGTTGCTCGATGATGCCGCCGACCCGGGCGCGGATTTCGACTTCGCGCGAACCCTTGGTCTGGCCGACATATTCGCGGGCGACCGGCAGATCCTGGCCGTTGACCGCTACCACCGTGACTTCGGGCGGCGGGAAGACCATGCCACCGCCTTCCTGGGCATTGCCAGAGCAGCCGGCGATGGCGAGCAACAGCGGCAAAGCGGCCAGCGCGAACGGCAGGCGAGTACGTAGACGTTGGGTTTTCATGGTGTGACTCCATTCCTGGCAAGACAAATCGGGTTCGGATGGACCAGCCACCGGTGCAGCCGAGGGGGTGGGCTGCGGCCTGAGGCCAGGAAGACCGGTTGTTCAAGACGACTGGTCATCCGAAATTGGGCGCATCATACATACAGACGTGAATGTTTGTAAATTCCAAGTTAGAATGCTTCCCACGTGGGTCTTAGAACCCGGCAGAAATCAAGTACTTGGGTACAGCTAACGGAGGTCGTCAGTATCCCCCAGGGCTACTGACAGCGAGGTGACAGGTGGTTAGACGGACCAAAGAAGAAGCGCTCGAAACCCGCACCCAGTTGTTGGATGCGGCCGAGCGGGTGTTCAGCGACAAGGGGGTGACCAATACCTCATTGAACGAAATCGCCGAAGCCGCCGGAGTCACCCGCGGCGCCATCTACTGGCATTTCCGCAACAAGATGGATTTGATCGACGCGCTCATGGACCGGGTCCGGTTGCCGCTGGAAGATTTGCGCGAACAGGCGATGGCCATTGCGCCTGACGACATCGTCGCCCAGATCCGCATCAACGCCGTGCATGTGTTGCGGCAAGCAGTACTCGACCCGCACCACCGCGCCATTGCCACCATCCTGCTGCACAAATGCGAATATGTTGACGACGTGCTGCCGCTGAAGCAGCGCCATCTGGAATCGCGCAACGAATGTGCGGCGGAAGTGGAACAACGATTTGCCTATGCCATCTCGCTGGGGCAGTTGCCGCCCCAGCTGAATCCGCGGCTGCTGACCATGGCGCTGTTCAGTTATGTCGACGGGCTGATCTACAACTGGCTACTCGATCCGGAATATTTTGATTTGGCCGCCGAAGCCGAAACCCTGATCGACATGTTCTTCGATGGTCTGCGCAAACCGATGACGCCGCCGCGCAGCAGCTGAACACCAACCACTCAGCGCAAAATGCCGGCCCGGCGGCGGTCATGCAACATGGCGCCAATCTTGCCGCCAACGAGCAACGCCGACAAAAACACCGGTAACAGCGACCAGACAAACCAGTCCGGGTACGCCACGGACAACACATTGAGCAGCGCCAACAAGGCAACGAGCGCCACCACCAACGCCGCATGACGCCACGGCTGCTGCGGCGACAACCAGGCCGCCAGAATGGCGCCATCACAGGCACCGAACGCGTAAGAAAGCAGCACCATTAGCAAGGCACCGCGCGGCGCCCCCGCCCAGTAATGCGCCCATTGCGCCGGCTCATTCAGCTGAAGTGTTGGTGGCAGCGGGAACAGCCGGAAACCGGCCCACTGCAGCAACAGAATGAGCAGAACGGCAACTGCCAAGCCCAATGCAATAGCCCCAACCGAACGCAGCACGCCGCCATCACCCATCTTGCGCCAACCGGGCCGCACTATCGCATCACGCAACAGCCGTTGCCAAGCCGCTCAAACGGCAATTCCGCAGCCGCCGGCCTGCCTGATGGACTTCCGCAAAAGCCAAAGCGGACTACGCAGCAAGCGCAGTCACGGATGTCACCACCGCTTGCTTGGCGCGACGAACAACGGTGTGAGCGAACCACCCGAACCTCTGCTTCTGCCCGAGGCATATCAGAGCAAAGGCGTGTTACACCGCGCGGTTCAAACAATGGTCAAAAGCAAAACGGCGGCCATGCGGCCGCCGTTTTGTCGTGCTGTTAAAAGCTTCAGTTTTTGCGCGGCCGACGCAGTGAGAAGGCCAGCAAACCCGCGCCGAGCAACGCCAGCGTTTCCGGAGTCGGAACGATGTAATCGATGCGGGCCTGAGTGATCAGACGGCTGAAGCCTTCCGAATACACTTCGCCTTCGCCGCATCCCGCTTCACCATCGGCCGAGCAAGCCTCGGTGGTGTAGATGGTGAACGTGCCGTCACCATTGTCGACCACCGTGGTGCCGAGGCCGGCAAAGAACTGGAAGGACAAGACATACCAGCCGCCGCCGTCATAGAAGAACGGGATCGAGCCCTGCAGGCCACCGGTGCGGAAAATATCGTCACAGGCGCTGTCGTTCGGGTTCGGGCCAGGGCAGTCTTCTGAATCCAGATTCAGGGTTTCGTCGAACAGCACGCCGTTCACACCACCAACCGGGAAGTACAGTGGCGCCACCAATTCGAACAAACCGGAGATGGCAACGGTTTCCATGTTGCCGCCAGGCGCAGTGATGATGTGGTTGTAATGGTCGAAGTAGTTGATATCGACCCAGCCACCGTTGGTGATGATGGTGCCAGCGATATTGGTGATTTCCAGATAGCTCTGGGCATCTTCCGGGTTCGCTTCGGTACCCCAGGCCAAATTGCGATAGGTGCCATCTGTGTTGGCGTCGCTGAAGTTCATCGAGCAGATATTGGCATCGACGGCTCCGCCTTCGCAGGTCCAGCCCGAACCAATGAAACCGGTGGTGGTTTCAAAATCAAAGCTCGGAATACTCGGGTCAGAGTTCGCCACGCCTGCCCCAGCCAGCATCATGCCGGCCATCATCAGTTGCTTGAAGCGCATAGTCCACTCCTTTGGTTGGGTGATTGATTCGGCGCCAATAACCGCCAAGGCTCTGGTCAATTATTGAGCATCGATCATGCCAGTTCAACTTTTGTTCAATGAATCAGAGACTTATTGCTCCGGCCCCGATGCTACCGTGCCGCTTTTGTAAAGCAGCCCGACAGCCGGAATTGGTACAAAAATCCGGAACTAGCGCTGATCCCGACATCGCGGTGGCCGGCGCACGGCGCCGTTGGGCGCAGTGTCAGCCCCGAGCCGACAAGGTGATAACGCGTTACGAAGCAAGAAAAAGGGCGACCCATGGGGCCGCCCTTTTTTACTTTCCGAAAGCGCCACGGCGCCATCGTTATTACTTGTTGCGCGGACGACGCAGCGCGAAGCCGACCAGACCGAGGCCCAGCAGTGCCAGCGTTTCCGGGGTCGGAACCACGTAGTCGATACGGGCCTGGGTGATCAGGCGGCTGATGCCCGGGGTGTAGGTTTCACCCGCGCCGCAGCCGGCGATGCCGTCAGTCGAGCAGGCTTCGGTGGTGTAGATGGTGAAGGAGCCGTCGCCATTCGGAACAACGGTAGTGCCTTCGCCAGCGAAGAACTGGAACGACAAGATGTACCAGCCGCCGCCGTCGTAATAGAACGGAATCGAAGCCGACAGACCGGTGGTGATGAAGATGTCGTCACAGGCGCTGCCGTTCGGGTTCGGGCCCGGGCAAACGTTCGAGTTCTGGTTGAAGGTTTCGTCGAAAATGACCGGAGCCGGGCTGCCGACGCCGAAGAACACCGGGTTCACGATCTCGAACAGACCCTGAACGGTGACGGTTTCCATGTTGCCACCGGCTTGGGTGATGATGTGGTTGTAGTGGTCGAAGTAGTTGATATCGACCCAGCCACCGTTGGTGATGATGGTGCCGGCGATGTTGGTAATGTTCAGGAAGCTCTGCGAGTCGACCGGATTGGCCTCCGTGCCCCACGCCAGCCGGTTATAAGTGCCATTGTCATTCAGGTTGCTGAAGTTCATCGAGCAGATGTTGGCATTGACGGCACCGCCTTCGCAGGTCCAGCCGCTGTTGACAAAGCCGGTGGTGGTTTCGAAATCGAAACTCGGAATCGTCGGGTCAGCGCTGACGACGCTGGCGCCGGCCAAGGCAAAGCCGGCCAAAATCAGTTGCTTCAAACGCATGGTCCACTCCGTGGTAGGTGAGGTTGGGGTTACCAAACCCTTTGAAGCACGAGCCGTGCCATAAGCAAATATCCCATTATTTACAATAACTTAAGATGCAACACTGAGCACATTAGCCGCTTCACTGTAAAAGTCGCTGACTGCCCGATTCGACGCTTTGTGAACGTCATCCCACTTTGCCATGCCAGCCGGGGCATTTTTTGCGCACGGCCCTGTTCTTCAGCTGCACATACGCCGGTAACCCATCGTGATACGGCGGATACGCCTCGCCTTGTATCAGCGGCAACAGGTACTTGCGGCAGGCGGCGGTGATATGAAAACCATCGGCGCTGATGAAATTGGCCGGCATCTTGCGCTCGACATTGGCGATGTCGCTGAGCGCCGCCATGCCGATCGCCCAGCCGTATTGCGGGCCTTTCTTGCGCACGATGACCGGCATCACGGCGTTGTGGCCTTTGACGGCAAATTCGACCGCCGCCTTGCCGACCGCGTAGGCCTGTTCGAGATCGGTTTTCGCGGCGATGTGACGCGCCGAGCGTTGCAGGTAATCGGCGACGGCATAGTGGTATTTGTAGCCGAGCGCATCCTTGATGAGCTGGGCAATCACCGGCGCGACACCGCCGAGCTGGCTGTGACCGAACGCATCCTTGGTGCCAGCCTCGGCGAGGAATTTGCCGTCCGAGTTCTTGAGCCCTTCCGACACCACCACCGTGCAGTAGCCGTGCTGTTTGACGCAGGCTTCGACCCGTTCGAGAAATTGCTGCTGGGCAAACGGCACTTCCGGAAACAGGATGATGTGCGGCGGCTGCCCGGATTTTTCGCTGGCAAGTCCGGCGGCCGCCGCGATCCAGCCGGCGTGCCGGCCCATCACTTCCAGCACGAAGATCTTGGTCGAGCTGGTCGCCATCGAGGCGACATCCAGCCCCGCCTCGCGGATCGAAACCGCTACGTATTTGGCCACCGAACCGAAGCCCGGGCAGTTGTCGGTGATCGGCAAATCATTGTCGACCGTTTTCGGAATGCCGATGCAGGTCAGCGGATAGCCGTGCGCGGCGGCAAACTGCGCGATCTTGTTGGCGGTATCCATCGAATCGTTGCCGCCGTTGTAGAAAAAGTAGCGAATGTCGTGCGCGCTGAACACCTCCAGCAGACGCTCGTATTCAGCCCGGTTCTGCTCGATCGATTTCAGCTTGTAGCGGCAGGAGCCAAAAGCGCCGCCGGGCGTGTGCTTGAGCGCGGCGATGGCGTCGCGGCTTTCCAGACTGGTGTCGATGAGGTTTTCGTGCAAAGCGCCGATGATGCCGTCCCGGCCGGCAAACACCTTGCCGATTTTCTTCGGGTATTTGCGGGCGGTTTCCAGCACGCCGGCCGCCGAGGCATTGATCACCGCCGTGACGCCGCCCGACTGGGCATAAAACGCGTTGTAGACCTTGCCCGCCTTGGCTTTCGCCTGCATCGTCTTTGCCATCATTACCGCTCCTGTCTCTGCTGCCTTGTCTCTGCTGCCTTGTGTCGGCGGCCCTGCGCCGGCATCCACGTGGACGCTGCGCACCTGCCCCCGGCATAATAGCCAATGCCTCGCCGGAGTTAACGCATGTTGTCCTTGTTGCGGCTGTATTGGCCGCTTTGTCAGTTGCAACGGGGTCCGCAGGATCTGCCGGCAGACCCGGCGCTGCTGTTGCGCAATCTCCTGCTCTGTCTGCTGCTGGGTTTGCTGTCGTTCAGCATCAACCAGAATGGTGCCGACGCCGTGCTGCGCACGCTGGTGTCACTCGGCCTCAGCCTCGCCTGCTGGACCGTTCTGCTGCGTTGCCTGGCCAAACCGGGCCGGCAGTTGCAAACCCTGACTGCCATTTACGGTTGTGCCGTCATCATCAATGTCGTGCTGCTGCCCGTCGGTTGGCTGCTCGATGCCGCCGGCGACCATCCCGGCTTTCTGCCGTGGCTGTTGCTCGGCATGATGGTCTGGAGTCAGGTCATCAACGGCCATATCCTGCGTCACACGCTGGAGTGGCCGCTGTGGGGCGGTGTCGTCCTGGCGCTGGCCGTGTTCTTTTTGCGCTTGCAGCTCTTTGCGCTGATTTTCCGCTAACCGGACCCTTTCTATCTCATTATGCATATTCATATCCTCGGTATTTGCGGCACCTTCATGGGCGGGCTCGCCCTGCTCGCGCGCGAACTCGGTCACCGGGTCAGCGGCTCGGACGAAAACGTCTACCCGCCGATGAGTACCCAGCTCGAACAGGCGGGCATCGCGCTGCAAAGCGGTTTTGCGCCGGAAAGCATTCCGGCCGATACCGATCTGGTGTTGATTGGCAATGCCTTGTCGCGCGGCAATCCCGCCGTCGAGTACGTGCTCAATCGCGGTTTGAAGTACCAGAGCGGCGCGCAGTGGCTCGCCGAAGCGGTGTTGCAGGACCGCTGGGTGATCGCCGTGGCCGGCACCCACGGCAAGACCACCACCACCAGCCTGGTCAGCTGGATCCTCGAATACGCCGGCTTGCAGCCGGGCTTTCTGATCGGTGGCGTCGCCCGCAATTTCGGCGTTTCAGCGCGGCTCGGCAAGGCGCCGTTCTTCGTTGTGGAAGCAGACGAATACGACACCGCCTTCTTCGACAAACGCTCGAAGTTCGTGCACTACCATCCGCGCACCGCCATTCTGAACAATCTGGAATTTGATCACGCCGACATCTACCCGGATTTGGCGGCCATCGAAACCCAGTTTCACCACCTGATCCGGACTATCCCCGGTGAGGGCAAGATCATTTATCCGGCCGGCGATGCAGCCTTGCAACGCGTGCTCACACGTGGCTGCTGGACGCCGACCGAAACGCTCGGCAGCGATGGCTGGCGTGCCGACAAGGTCAATTCGCACGACAACAGCTTCGAGGTGATTTGGCAGCAGCAAAAGCAGGGTCGGGTCGAATGGTCACTGCTCGGCAGTCACAACCGCGACAATGCGCTCGCTGCACTGGCAGCTGCCCGTCACTGTGGCGTGCCGGTTGCTCAGGGCATTGAAGCGCTGCGCCAGTTCAAGGGCATCAAACGCCGGCTCGAACTGCGCGGCGAAGCCAACGGCATCCGGGTCTATGATGATTTTGCCCACCATCCGACCGCGATCGCCACGACGCTGGCCGGCTTGCGGGCGCAGGTCGGCAATGCCCGCATCCTGGCGGTCGTCGATCCGCGCTCGGCAACGATGAAAATGGGCGTGCACAAGGACACGCTGGCGCCGTCGCTGGCCGGTGCCGATGCGGTGTTCCTGCACAAACCGGACAACCTGAAATGGGAAGCGACGGTGCCAGCCGATTTCGGCAAACCGTGGCAGACCTACAATGACGTGGACGCCATTGTCAGTGCCGCCAAGAGCTGGTGCCGACCCGGCGACCACGTGCTGGTGATGAGCAACGGCGGCTTTGGCGGGATACACGAGAAGTTGCTGAGAGCATTGGCGTAGGGTGCGTCATGACGCACCGCTTCTGTATTGGTTTGACGCGTCCGACTGGCGGGTCATCACCCGCCCTACACCGGCTACCCGAGCCATTTTCTGTAGGGTGCCCTGATCGCGATGTAGGATGCCAAAACAATCGCGGCCAAGGCCGCTCCTGCGAGAACACGCAACGCATACGAGGGCTGCAGCAATGACGGAACGTGCCATCACACTCGCGCTGACCGGTGCCTCCGGTGCGCCGTACGCGTTGCGGCTGCTGCAATGCCTTGCCAGCCACTACGACAGGATTTACGTCTTGCTGTCGCCACCGGCGCGGGTCGTGCTGGCGACCGAAGTTGATCTGAAACTGCCGGAAAACACCCGTGACTGTCAGCAGAAGCTACAACAGCACTTGCAGCTCGCAGCAGGCAAAATTGAGATCGTTGCCCGCGACAACTGGTTCAGCCCGGTCGCCAGCGGCTCCAGCGCACCGAAGCAAATGGTGATCTGCCCATGCAGCACCGGCACGCTGTCGGCGATTGCGATTGGCGCTTCAGATAACCTGATCGAACGCGCCGCCGATGTTGTCATCAAGGAAAAAGGCCAGCTGATTCTGGTGCCACGGGAAACACCGTTTTCGGCGATTCACTTGGAAAACATGCTGAAGCTCGCCCAGCTCGGCGTCACCATCATGCCGGCCGCGCCAGGCTTCTATCACAATCCCAAATCAGTGGATGATCTGGTCGACTTTATCGTCGCGCGGATTCTCGATCACCTCGGCGTGCCACAGGCATTGGCGCCGCGCTGGGGTTACGGCGGCGAATGAGCGCTCCCGTCAGCCAATAATTTCCGGCAAATCTCGCCGCAGTTCTGACGCCGGCACCGGCACGCCGACAAAATAGCCCTGCACTTCCTCGCAGCCGAGCTGACGCAAGCGTTCGCGCTGGACGCTGTTCTCGACCCCTTCTGCCACCACGGTCATGCCAAGTTTGTGGCCGAGTTCGATCAAAGTTGCGGCGATTGCCACGGCGCTGGCGTCGCGGTCCATGTCGGTGACGAAGTCGCGGGCGATTTTCAGCGTATCGAAACCGTAGCGGCGCAAGTAGGCGAATGCCGAATAACCGGTGCCGAAATCATCCAGCGCGAGCCGTACGCCGAGCGCGCGCAGCGCCTGCAGCGGCAGATGGTGCAGTGGCGCTGACAGCAGCAGGGTTTCGGTCAGTTCCAGTTCGAGCGCCTGCGGCTTCAAACCGAACTCGCGCAGCATCGCGCTGACCCGCTCCGGCAGATCGGTGCGCTGCAACTGGCGCGCACTCAGATTGACCGAGACGCGCCACGGCTTGCCTTGCTGCTGCCAGCTCGCGGCTTCGCGGCAGGCCTCGCGCAGCACCCAGTCGCCAATCGCTTCGATGAGGCCACTGTCTTCGGCAATGGCGATGAATTCATCCGGCGGAATCGCGCCGAGCGTGCTCGACTGCCAACGCACCAGCGCTTCAAACCCGGTGACTTTGTTTTCCGCCAGATCCCAACGAGGCTGGAACCAGAGCTCGAGTTCATCGCGCTCCAGCGCCCGGCGCAGCGCGGATTCGAGTTGCAGACGACGTGCCGCCGGCTCATCCATGTCCTGTTCGTAGACCTGCCAGGTGCCGCGGCCGCGATGCTTGGCGCGGTACATCGCGATGTCGGCGAATTTGAGCAAATTGCTGGTATCAAGGCCGTGCTGCGGATACAGGCTGATGCCGATGCTCGGTGACACGCCAATTTCCTGATTGGCCAGCAGGAACGGATCCTTGAACACGGCAATGATGCGTGCGGCCAGGGTCTCAGCCTGATTGATGTTGCCGGGCAACAGCACGATGAATTCATCACCGCCAAGCCTTGCAACCAGCGTGTCGTCCTCCACACTTTGCCGCAGCCGCGTCGCCACCTGCTGCAACAAGCTGTCACCGTGACTGTGACCAAGCGTATCGTTGACGTGCTTGAAGTGATCGACATCCAGAAACAGCAAGGCAAATGCCGGTGTGTTGGGGTGCTGGATCGCCTGATGCAAACGCTCCTGAAACTGGTTGCGGTTCGGCAACCCGGTCAGGAAGTCGTAATTGGCGAGGTAGCGCAGCTCGTTCTCGGCGCGGCGCCGTTCGGTGACATCGGCCAGCACGCCGACGTAACAGCGGGTGCCGGTCAACTGGTCAGTGACCGATTGCAGATCCAGCGACATCAACCGCTCGCTGCCATCCTTCAAGCGCTGCCACAGCTCGCCAAGCCAGCGGCCCTCAGCCGCCAATTGCTCACGGACGTGTTGGTAGAAGCCGGCTTCGTGTTGACTGGAATTGAACAGCGCCGTTTCCGCGCCGATGACGTCGATCGGTTCGTAGCCGAACTGGCGGGTGAACGCCTGATTGACCCGCAGAATGCGGAACGCGGTGTCGGTGATCACCACGCACTCGGCCATGTTGTCGAGCACGGTGGCGGACAGCTGCAGTTCCTGCTCGATCTGCTTGTGCGCCGTGATGTTGCGGGTGGTGCCGGCGAAGCGGGCCGGCGCGCCATTTTCATCCCGCGCCAACAACCGGCCGCGGTCCAGCACCCAGCACCAGTCGCCCTGCTTGGTGCGCACGCGGTATTCCAGTTCGAAATTGTCACGCCGCCCGGCCAAATGACCGCCGATGCTGCGCAGCACGCGCTCGCGGTCATCCGGGTGAATGAGATTGAACATGGCGCTGCTGGTTGGCGCCAACTCATGCGCGGCGTAACCAAACATCTCGGCCACGCCCATGCGGGTGATCACGGCGGATTTGAGGTCCCAATCCCAGACGCCATCACCGGAGCCCCACAGGGCCGATTGCAAATGCTCGCGGGTGGTTTGCAGCTGCCGCCATTCACGTTCGCGCTGCTGACGGTTGCGCCGTTCCCAGAACAGCACGCCGGTGAGAATACCGGCGACCAGCAACATGCCGGACGCCGAGATGCTGAGCACCGTATCGGCAGCATGGGCAGCGGCCGGAGACAGGGCGGCCGCTACGCCGGCAACAACAGGCGAAAAGCGCCCTGCAAAGGAAGAAGCTAACACCGCATTGGCCATTTATCGGAAACAGGTTGTCGTCGGCCCGGCCGGACTATAACGGCTATAATCCGGCGCTCGCAATCGAGATGGCGATTTTTTCGCCAAATACTTGCCAAATGCCGAATCGGTCACGACTTCTGGCCCGGCCAGCCTAGGCCAGCCCCCAACCGACCGATTTGATCAATGACAGGAAAGCCGCTGATGAGCTCACTCCCGGCCTTGCAACTGACCGGCTTGCGCAAAGTGTATGGCAACGGCGTCGATGCCCTGAAAGGCATCGATCTGACCGTCGCCGCCGGCGATTTTTACGCCCTGCTCGGCCCGAACGGTGCCGGCAAATCGACCACCCTTGGCATCATCAGCTCGCTGGTGCGCAAAACCGGCGGCCAGGTGAAGGTGTTCGGAATCGACATCGATCAGGACTTCAACGCTGCCAAACGCCTGCTCGGTCTGGTGCCGCAGGAGTTCAACTTTTCCCAGTTTGAAAAGGTCCAGCAGATCGTCGTCAACCAGGCCGGCTTTTATGGTGTTCCGCGCGCCGTCGCGTTGACCCGCGCCGAGCAGCTGCTGACGCAACTGAATCTGTGGGAGAAACGCAACAGCCAGGCACGGGAACTGTCCGGCGGCATGAAACGGCGGCTGATGATTGCCCGCGCGCTGATGCACGAACCGAAGTTGCTGATCCTCGACGAACCGACGGCCGGCGTCGATATCGAACTGCGTCGGTCGATGTGGACCTTTCTGCGCGACCTGAATGCCCAGGGCACCACCATTGTGCTGACCACCCATTATCTGGAGGAGGCGGAAATGCTGTGCCGCCACATCGGCATCATCGACAAAGGCATGATCATCGAAAACACCAGCATGAAGCAGCTGCTGGCGCGGCTGCATCAGGAGACATTTGTACTGGATTCGCCGCAGCTGCCGGCAACATTGCCGGCGCTCGCCGGTTACCCCATGCGCCGGCTGGATGACCACTCGCTGGAAGTCGATGTCGAACGCAGCCAGGGCTTGAACGAGTTGTTTGCCGCACTGAGCGCATACGGCATCCGGATCACGTCGATGCGCAACAAGGCCAACCGTCTGGAGGAGCTGTTTGTGCATTTGGTGCAAGGAAAAACGGCCAGTACTGCGGAGCATGCGGCATGAAGAGTCTGATCTTGCCCCCTAGATGTGGACACCTCGATAAGAGAGTAACTTGGTCAGAGGTGAACCATGAAGGAAGCAGGCATGAGCAAGAAGGTG
>JBKBHF010000022.1:0-64713 GCA_046297695.1 Permianibacter sp.
GAGACGTCAGGGTTAGGGCAGGGCAATGATGGCCCTTATGATGTTTCAATCCACGCCCGTGATTGCTCACGGGCGAGACGTAAGGCACCGACGACGATGATCGCAGGAACAAGTTTCAATCCACGCCCGTGATTGCTCACGGGCGAGACGCCCGCTGGCTGCTGGTCTTCTAGGGGCTTGGGGGTTTCAATCCACGCCCGTGATTGCTCACGGGCGAGACGGTCACGGCGGAAGAAAGCTGGGCCGCATTGAGTGTTTCAATCCACGCCCGTGATTGCTCACGGGCGAGACGCGTCATTTGGAGGCGTAACGTCAATACAGTACTGTTTCAATCCACGCCCGTGATTGCTCACGGGCGAGACGATTGATGGGAGTTTTCTATGCGTTCTTTGATCAAGTTTCAATCCACGCCCGTGATTGCTCACGGGCGAGACTACAGGCTTGCGGCGGATCTTCTTCCAAGCACATGTTTCAATCCACGCCCGTGATTGCTCACGGGCGAGACGCAATGCCTTGAACCGCTTAGTGCTGTGGCTTTTGTTTCAATCCACGCCCGTGATTGCTCACGGGCGAGACCTACCTTGACGGCGGTTTCACGCAATCCGCGGCGGTTTCAATCCACGCCCGTGATTGCTCACGGGCGAGACGCGCATCAGCATCCGACGGCGCGGTGGCTTGTCGGTTTCAATCCACGCCCGTGATTGCTCACGGGCGAGACGCCCGGTACTCCGGGGTGTCCTGGGCTACGCAGCCGTTTCAATCCACGCCCGTGATTGCTCACGGGCGAGACGGGCTGGCGTCGCCTTGGTCAAGAAGATGATCAAGTTTCAATCCACGCCCGTGATTGCTCACGGGCGAGACTCCGCGCTTCCAAACCATTGAATCTGAGGGCAAATCCACCATGATTGCGCGAACCTGTAACTTCGGGATAGAAAAGTGCGCAGCGTGGCCGTGTGTCACTCAAAAAAGCTTGTTGATTCAGTGGGTTGGAAAGACGCGAAGCCAGCGGGGGTTTGCCGTTCACCACCGGTTCGCGATTTACACGACCAGTGGGCCGTCAAAGTCCACTGCCCGGAATTTTCCATGTTCGCGGACGTTCAGGTCAACGGGTTCGTGCAGACGGTACAGCCGCAGGCAGTCTTCGGTTTCGTCAATCTCCGCGAGCAGGTTACGCTCCAGCTGTTCGAGACCCATCAGATCGACCCGGCACTCGAACACGGATTTCTGCACCCGCTGGCCAACTGCTTCGCAGGTTTTGGCTACCCGACGCAAGCGTCGCCTGCCGGCGGATGTCTCCGTGCTGACGTCGTAGGTAACGATGACAAGAAAGCTATTTCGCGACATAAGGCAGGTATCCCGGTAGATCGCCGCGCAGGTGGCGTGCCAACAGCCGCGCTTGAACCTGTGGCAGCAAACCAATCGGCATGCGCGTATCGAGCAGTGTATGGGTAATCTCTTCTTGTTTGCGCTGCTGCCAGGCCGTCAATACGGCTTTGCGCGCATCATCCTTGAGCCAGACGGCACCACCTTCACGGGGGGTGAAGTCCTGTTTGCCGATTTGGCCACGATTGATCAGGCTCAGCACCAGTCGATCAGCCAGGATGGCGCGAAACTCTTCGGCGAGATCCAGTGCGAGCGCCGGCCGGCCGGGCCGCAAGGCATGGAGAAAGCCGACTTGAGGGTCCAGCCCGACGGTTTCGGTCGCGCTGCGGCAGTCGTGCGTCAACAGCGTGTAGACAAACGACAGCAGCGCGTTGACAGGATCTTGTGGCGGCCGTCTGTTGCGGCCATTGAGAGCAAACTCGCTGCGAAAGTCCGGCCGAATCATCCGTGTGAAGTGGCCGAAATAGGTTTGGGCGGCTTCACCTTCAACACCACGCAGGCTGTCGAGCGTCTGGATCTGGGGTAGCGCACGCAGGCTGGCAGCCAAATGTTTGGCTGCTGCCACCAACTGCCTTTTGTCGTCATCATTGTGACTGTCGCGCGCGGCGCGCATCAACACATGGCGGCTGTTGCGGATTTTGCCTGCCACCATGTTGCGGGCGATGGTCAGCGCGCCCGGTTCGGTTTGTGCGTGCTGATACTGGCTGACCCGTAGCAGAACGTTGCCATTGACCGCGCCTTCTAGCCGCGCCTGAAAGCGACCGTTGCGGTCGAGAAAACAAACGGAAATGCCGTTGTTGGCGCAGTGGGCCAGCAGCGCTGGCGACACCAATGAATCGCCCATGCAGACTACGCTGCCGAGATGGTGTAGCGGCACGCGCAATCGGGTTTCGCGCTCGACTTCGACGCGCACGGTGTCGTTGTCGAGATGCAGATAGCTGCCGGAGGTGGTGACATAGAGCGTGTTAAGCAAGGCCTGCATCGTCATCTCCTTGGTCGAACAGCGCGACGGCAGCGGCGGCAAAGCGCTGATTGAAGGCCGCCAAGGCCTGGGGCTGACAAATCTCACGCAATGAGCAATCCGTGCAGCGTTTGTCGTTGACTGGTGGCGGCAGCACAGGCGTGCGGTAAAGCGCCCGCACTGCCGCGATGGTTTCTTCGGTAAGCTGGCGCAGGTCGGCAGTGATGGGGACTGTCCGGCGCTGGTGGGAGCTGGCGTGATAGATGGCGCCTTCCGGCACCGGCCGGACCAGCATTTCTTCCAGACAAAGCGCTTGCGCGGCAAGCTGCACGTCGTCAGCTTGCCGGCCACGCTTGCGGCCATGCTTGTATTCCACCGGGTAGGGTGTGCCGTCCGGCAAAAACTCCACCACATCTGCCACCCCGACCAAGCCGAGCCGTTGAGAGCCCAGCGGCAGTGCCCGTTCAATGCGCCGATCCAGATGCCAGTCGCTCTCGGGGACATTCACCCGGCTGTGTACCGCTTGGCCGCGTGCAGTATGCACGTTGTCTTCGAATTCTTGTTCGATATGGATCAGGGCACATTGGCGCGGGCAGTACAGATAATGCTGCAGCGCGGAGATGGGAATGGGCTGGTCAGCGGTTTCGTCAGATTCGTTACCGGCCATTGGCGGACCTCAAATTGTGCCGACTTGTGTTACGCTGTGTACATTGTAGTTGCCAGCGGGAAACTGCCATGTCCAGCACCATGACCATTCGGCTTGATGATGCCGTCAAAAACCGATTGGAAAAGCTCTCCGAAGCCATGGATCGCAGCAAATCCTATCTCGCCTCCGAAGCGATACGAGAGTACCTGGAACTCAACGAGTGGCAGATTGCCGAGACCAAATCCGCCCTCGCAGAAGCTGATGCCGGTGACTTTGCCAGCGAAGCCGACGTGAAGGCCCTTGCTGACAAATGGGGTCGCGATGCGGGTTAAATGGCTGCGGACTGCCCTTGCCAACCTCGACGCAGAGGCCCGTTTTATCGCTGCAGACAACCCGGAAGCCGCACGTTTGGTTGTTCGCCAGATATTGCACTCGGTAGCGTTGCTTGCCGAGCAACCACATCTCGGCCGGCCCGGTCGGGTAACCGGCACCCGCGAGCTGCTGGTGCCGAATACCCGTTACCTGATCCCTTATCGGGTCCGCGACGGCCAAATCGAAGTGCTCCGGGTGTTCCATATGTCGAGGCGGCGGCCGGAGCGGTGGTGAGCGCATAACGCCGCTCACCCCTCATCTTTCCGAACACGCTCAGCCAACACGCTTGAGCAAGCGCACGCCGGCCGGTAATCCCGCCTCAGCGATTTCAACGGAGAAGTCGCTGAACTCGCGGGCCGGACCCTGCACCTTGCCCGTTACCTTGATACGGTCAAACAAGGCGTGAGCAGGCGCATTACCCAGCTCACTGTCGTGTTCAAACACATACAGCCCACGCGTCGTCATTTCGCCGCGCGCGGCCGAGCGATCATGATCAAACATGCGCTCCAGCGCCTCCCAGAACAGCTCCAGATCGTCCGAGCCAAAGCCGGTTTGTTTGGCCAAGTGTGCCGAGACAAAGCCATGGGCACGATACAGGCCATACGGGACGGTGAACTTGCGGCCCATGGTTCGGTTGTCGCCCTGCTGTGCTTCCGCTTCCTTCTCGGTGGCGACCGCCATACGAGTAATGGAGTGCTCCAGCGTAACGATAGGGCCGACGGAGCGGGCAAACGTTAACTGAATCGGGCCGCGCACCTGTCCGCAGTTGATACCGGTAGACATCACCGCGCCAAAAGTCCGAACGTCGTAGAAATTTTTGCACATCCAGCGGCGGGCATCGTCTACCGCATCTCCGCCCTTGCGCTTCTTGTCATCGCCTTCCAGCAAATCCTCTCTGCCGATGCCTACGTAGGCGCGTTTATGCTGATTGTTCAGTACTGCTTTTTCTTTGACGTAGATTTCGTGTGGCGGCTGTTCACCACGAGTCAGGCCCACATAGTTGCGCACCTTTCGCTTTAGACATACATCTGTGACCAGTCCATGGCCAGTTTCGGCGTCGAGCCGGGGCAGGTTCCCGGCGTCCGGATCACCATTCGGGTTGCCGTCCTTGACATCGAAAAGCAAAACAAAGTCATAGCGTTTGTTGAGACTCATGAGGGACTCCTTGATGGTTTCCTTAGATCGAGAGGGGGTGGATCAAGTCTTGTCGAAAAAGGCTTGGCGCTGGTGGTAATAGCCGAGCGCAAACCGGGCCTGGTCCGGCAGCGGCAAATGGGCAGGCACCGTGTCGATGCCGTCCATGATCTCGCCCAGCAGTTTTTCCAGATTCACGGCCTCGCCGCGATTGTCCAGCTTGGCGAGGTGGTGATTCTTCAGCTTCATCAGCAAGGGCAGTACGGTGGCTGGCGTACTGCTGGCGGCGCCGTAGTAGCGCTCGCGGATTGATGCGTTCAGGTTGCCTTGCGCGCGCTCCTGTACCCGTTCCAGTGCGGCGAACAGCCTGCCCAAGCGGTAACCGGTATTGTCATTTGACGTATCCAGTGACACGGTGATTTCCTCCTTCATGTCAGACGATTGAGCGCGGGAAAGGCGATTCAGGCATGCTTTCAGCAGCGCAGCGCGAACGGATGTGACGTTGCCTAGTTCAGCGCGAATGCGCCGAATACAGGCTTGCAACAGTGCCGGGGGATAAGGTGATCCCGTCAATACGCTCTGCAGAACTGCTCCTGCCAGATGGGGTGGTGATTTCTCGTTAACTTCGCTTGGGCGTGAGTCGTCACGCAGTAACGCCCGAAGTATGTGCCATATAGATATGTGTCTATGTTCTTCGTAAGATGGGCGCGATATCTGAAGATCGTGGAAGTGCTGAAAGATGCGCTCGCCCAGTTCTCGAATCGTGGCGATATGCCAGAAGCGGACGCTGATGCGGGCAGCATTCGGCGATAAGCCAAGAACAAAGAATTTTTGTCCATCATCGTCGGTAAGTGGTTGATACGCCTCCAGGGCGTACAGTGCGCGTAGACGGTCTGTGCCTTGGTCTGGGTTGTCGGAACCTGCCACCAATTCTCCGAACAGGTCTTCCATGGCTTTGCCGGAATTCGTTTCTGACCAGAATACGGTGCTGGCATCGCCGAGCTGGACTTTCTGGCGCGAGTCCTTGCCGAGCAGATGATTCAAGGCCGTTGTGTAGGCAAAGACTGTGCGCTTACCCATCGGGGCGTTGGCGCCTTGTTCTTTCCCATAGGAGTCAAATGTCATGCCTTTCTGGAATGAAACGAGGTATCGCTCAGCTTTCCCGTCATCACCCCGTACCCCTTTAATTGGAGCGTGAAGGCGAGCGAGCTCTTCGGACTCTCCTGTAACCAAGCAAGTGCCGTCGACAAATCCTGTACTAGTCAATGACTGGCGGAGAAACTGTTGCTCCGCAATACATCCTACGCCGGCTAGTGAAAGTGCGACCGGGCGCTTTGACTCGTAAATGACTGACCAAAGCGGATCCCTTCTGATGCTGTCGAGGTCGAGTTTGTTCAAAAACAACAGTGCAGCCTCAATTGCCTCGTTCTCTTTACTAAGGTTTGGCAGTTGGTTGATTCTTGCAATGAAGGCGGCGTGTTGTTTTTGCACTCGATCAGGGTTGCTGCCTTCGCACGGGACGCCGAGCAGGTACTCGATGTTTTCCCAGAGTAGATTGGCTTTTATGCCACTTCCCTTTCCTTCCCCAAGAGATGGGACGACGAACGATTTCGCTCGTCTCGACCTTCCTTCCCCTTCTTGAGTGTCTTGAAATCCAATAAATGAGCCTTTTCTGTCTATAACCAACAAATATGGAATCTCTTTTCGCTCAAAGCCATCGGGCGGCAGTTCTGAGTTGCGCCGGTAGTAGTCACAAAGCGCCGGAATAATCATGCGTACAGACCCTCACCTTCGAATGCTGGCACCGTGACGCTGCCTTGACGCATCTGAGCCCGAAAGAATCGGGGCTGTGGATTGGTACGGTCGGTAAAGTCGAGGTCATGCAGCATGAATCCGAAGTCCTGGTCAATCGGTAGCGGCGCGGGCTCAGTTTCAAGTGACTCGACCAGGCGGAACGAGCAAGCGAACTCCCGGCAGCCAAGGTAGGGTTGATTGATGCATTGACCTTTGCGTGCTCGGCGTTCAAACATTTCCTGATACTTGGCAGCTGGGTTAGCGGCAGCGGCTGTTGGCAGCACGTTCAGATCGGCATGCAGTCGATAGGCGACATCGCGCAGAAACAGGCCAGCGCGCTGCTGCCGATCCTCGTCTACATATAACGCCAATGTGCTGTCATTACCGTTCATGACCGACTTGACCGATCCAACCGGTACCTTGCTGCCGACCTCATTGCGCCGCAGATTGAGCCAGCGGATGGGTTTCAACAGCTCGATTTGCCGAACCTGCCAGCGGATCTCCGGCTTCCATAGAATGGCTTCGAATACCGCGCGAGCGGCCGAGGGGGTGATCAGGTCATAGCTGACCCTTTCTACCTTCATCTCTGGCCGGCTGAAACAGGCGTAATCGCCGGTGACTTCCAGACAATAGCGTTTCATGCGGAACCTACTCCTGTTTGCTTCATGCAATCAAATCCTCGGGTGGGTACTCAGGGCCTGTGGTCAACAGGCCCAATCTGGCGTCGTACAATCGTTGGCTTGCTTGCGCGTACAGCCCAGGTAGCACCGCCACCACATCGCCGGACTTCTCAAGCGCCAAGAGTTGTCGATCTGGCAGGCTGACCGTGTGTCGCTGTAATTTGCGCATCAACGCCCGGTGTGGTCCGAGGCGTTTCAGTTCATCAATCAGATGTTCGCCCTCGCCATGCCAGACCAATACCGGCTTGTAGCCACTTTCTTCTATCAACTGAAAGCGGGCGCCGGCGGTACGGAACTGGAATTCTCCTTTCTGGGCACGGTCCTGCTCCGTCTTTGTAGCGGCCAACAAACGCAGAATCGCATGCTTATCGAAGCTGTTGATCTGGGCGTAAAAGCGGTCGAAGTAGCGGGTAAATGTTTGCGGATCGTGTAGGTCGCATTGATCCAGCGCGAGCAATTCTTTAGCCGCTTGCTCTGCCTTGCGCAGCAGGCCGCGTGGTGCTGGCCGCGGTGGGTGGAATACATAGACATCACCAGGCTTGGGCAGTCTCCCTTCACGATTGCAGCGGCCTGCAGCCTGGGCAATGGAGTCGAGACCGGCAAAGGCCCGGTAGACGACTGGAAAGTCCAGGTCGACACCCGCTTCCACCAGTTGTGTGCTGACAACTTTAATCGGTTCACCATCTTTCAGTCGTTGCCGGATAAGAGCAATGGTTTCTGACCGATGCTGGGCGCACATCAGTGCAGACAGATGAATGGCCTCCGGGATCAGCTTTGCCATCTCGCGCGCATCGTCGCGCCGGCCCACGATGCACAGCACTTGTGCATGTGATTGCAGTTGCTCGACAACGGCAGGCCATTGCTGGGCCTCATTGCTGGCCGGCCAGTGAATGTGAACCCGCTGCAGTTGGCGGTAGAGATTGTCCGGATCGGGGGCGAGCTCCCGCATTGTGGGCAAGCCTGCCAGCACCGGACGCCCCATGCTGTCGTGTCGACTGGTCAGCATAGGCTGCGTTGCCGTCGAAATAACAACACTGACGCGGTAATGACGGGTGAGTTCATTCAGCACATGCAGGATTGGAGCGAGAAACTCCGCTGGTAGCAGCTGGGCTTCATCGAAAATGACAACGCTGTTAACGATGTTATGCAGCTTGCGACAGCGCGAGGTTTTGGCTGCATAGCAGGACTCAAGGAACTGGACGTTGGTGGTGACAATGATGGGAGCATCCCAGTTCTCGCAGGCGAGTCGGCTGCGCGGAGTCTCTTGCTCCGTATCAAGGTTGCTATGGTGCTCGATAACATTTTCATGGCCGAAAATGTCTCGAAGGATATCGGCAGTTTGCTCGATGATGCTGGTGTAGGGGATAACGTAAATAACTCGCTTCATCCCGTGCAAAACGGCGTGGTGCAACGCAAACCCCAGCGAGGCGAGCGTCTTACCGCCTCCTGTCGGGACGGTCAGTGAGAAGATTCCAGGTGCCTGGCTCGCTCCGTTCAGGCAAGCGGTGAGAATCTCGGCACGCAGTTTGTGCACGGCGGTAGTTGGCGTGGCAAAGCGTGCCATGTGTCGCTGATAGGCGGGCAACAACGACGTGAGCGCAGCATATCCCTGTCGATTTTCTGCACGCGCCGGGTCCATGAAGGCTTCGGTATCAAGAAAATCGGCGTCCACCAGCGCCGAGAACACTAGCCGCAACCAAAAATGCCAGCCGTCGAACCCGGCTATGGGGCGTTCGAGAGTTGTGCTGAGCTTGCGGATGTCGTCGGGGATAGCGGTTCCTGCGGACAGCGCGTCGTGCCATTCCTCAAGATGCTCAAGCCGTTCGCTCAGCGCGCCGCCTGCACTCACGTCATCACCGGCCAGCCAGTCGGGCAGGCCGGCATGGTGTCCTGCAATCAGGTAAGCCAACAGGCGGCCACGCGCCCCGCAGGTTTGTACAGCATGAATTGCACCGGCCAGCGCATGTGGCGTTTTGCCGGGCTTGCCGTCCTCAATATGGGCATCAATGCCATTCACTTGTCGGATGTAGCGCTGGAAACCAGGGCGATACTTGCCCAAGTCATGCCACAGCCCTGCTTGTTTGGCCCATGCCGCTGCCTGAAATGAATCGGCGAAGTCCGCCGCAAGCTTCGCGGTCCCGCGTAGGTGCTCGGCCAGTTCGTGGTCGATTTGCCGCCCCGTTGAGGTGAGGCGGACATGTGCCAAAAATTCTGACATGAGGGTTGCTTGCCTGGGCATTCAATCTGCTGGTAGATATTCAGCCGCTCATGGGCGCAAAAATTGCGCTCATGATTACATCTGGCGACTGTCAAGAGCAGGACTATAGGGGCATTTCGAGCGGCAGGTCATCTTGCAGGTGCACATCGGTGTGCGGTGCATCATTTCTCTACGGCCGTGGTGGGCGTGCTGCTCAGCGCGGTTGTGGTCGGAGTGGCCGGCGCAGCGGCCAGCTCGCCAGCGTCTGATAGCGCACCCCGTCTTTGCTGTTGTGCGAAGCCATCAGGCAATAGCGCTGGCATTCCAGTGTCAAGGCTAGCGGTGACGCCGCTGGTGGCACTGGCGGCTCGACATCGCGGGCGAGCGTGATGTGCGGTTGATAACGATGCTCTTTTTTGGCGCTGCCGTAGCGTCCTTGCAGTTGCTGGCAGTGGCGCGCCAAGGCCAGCAGGCTGTCGGGTATCGCGGTGGGCGCCACGAACAAGACTTTCGGTTTGGCGAAGTAGCCGAGTTCGCCCAATTCGAGCGAGAACGGCGGCAGGGTGATGCGCTGGTTGCCAAGTTGGTCATCATCAAGCAGGGCATCAAGGGCGGCGTCAGTGATCTCGCCAAGAAAGGCCAAGGTCAGATGGAAATTGCCGACCGGTACCCAGCGTCCGCTGCCGAGCGGCAACTGTCGTCGCCAATGGTCCAGGGTCAGCGCGGCGGCTTGCGGCACTGGCAAGGCAAAAAACACCCGGGTCTGCGCCATCGTGGTTGTGTTGCGTTGATTGCGAAAAGGCAAGTGTGCCAGCTTTTGTGCCGCACCGCAGGTGGGCGAGCGGTTCGGGCATAATGCCGGCCGGCGATCAGCAGACGGATTCAGGTTGCAAGTGACATGGCGGAAATAAGTGCTACCGGGCCGGGTGAAATGGCGTTGCCGATTGACGCCGTGTTGCCGACGCTGCTGGCGACCTTGAACCACTCGACGCGCGTGGTGTTGTCGGCCGCACCCGGTGCCGGCAAAACCACCCGCGTTCCGCTGGCGCTGCTGGCGGCCGAATGGTTGGCCGGCAAACAGATTCTGATGCTGGAGCCGCGCCGGCTCGCGGCGGTGCGCGCCGCGCAGTACATGGCGCAGCAACTCGGTGAAGCGGTCGGTGCGCGCGTGGGCTATCGCATCCGCGGTGACAGCAAGGTGTCGGCCGCGACCCGCATCGTGGTGGTGACCGAAGGCATTCTGACCCGCATGCTGCAGGATGATCCGGAATTGTCCGGCGTTGGCATGGTCCTGTTTGATGAATTTCACGAGCGTTCGCTGCACGCCGATCTGGGGCTGGCGCTGACGCTCGATGTGCAGGACAGTCTGCGCGACGACCTGCGGCTGCTGGTGATGTCGGCGACGCTCGACGGCGTCGCGGTGGCCGCGCTGCTCGCGCAGAACGGCGTGCCGGCGCCGGTGGTGGAAAGCCAGGGGCGCAGCTTTCCGGTCCGCACCGTTTATCTCGGTCGCAATGCCAGTGCGCATCTTGAGCCACAAGTGGTCAGCGCGATTCAGCAGGCACTGAAGGAAGAAACCGGCGATGCCCTGGTGTTTCTGCCGGGCCAGCGCGAGATCCGCCGCGTCCAGCAGCTGCTGGACGAGCTGGCGCTGACCGGGGTTGAGGTGCACGCGCTGTTCGGTGAGGCCTCGCCGGCGCAGCAACAGGCGGCGCTGGCGCCCGCGCCGGCCGGTGTTCGCAAACTCATTCTCGCCACCGCAATCGCGGAGACCAGTTTGACCATCGATGGTGTCCGCATCGTGATCGACAGCGGGCTGGCCCGGGTTGCCCGTTTCGATCCGGTGCGTGGCATGTCGGGGCTGGTGACCGTCAGTGTGTCGCAGGCGACGGCCGAGCAGCGCCGTGGCCGTGCCGGCCGTCAGCAAGCCGGCGTTTGTTACCGGCTGTGGCCGGAGAGTCAGCAGTTGTCGTTGCCACGCTTTCCGACCCCGGAATTGCTCAGCACCGATCTGACGCCATTCGCGCTGGAGTTGGCGCAGTGGGGTGTGCGCGAGGTCACCAGCCTGCGTCTGCTCGACGTGCCGCCCGCTGCCCATCTGCAACAGGCGCGCGATCTGTTGCGCCAGCTCGGCGCGCTCGACGACAACGACAGTTTGACTCCGCACGGTCGTGCGTTGGCATGTTTGCCGGTGCACCCCCGTTACGGCCATATGCTGGTGCGTGGCAAGGAGCTCGGGTTAGGCGCGCTTGCCTGTGATGTCGCGGCGCTTTTGGAAGAACGCGACATCCTGCGCGGTGCTGATCGCAGTGATGTCGATTTGCATACCCGCTGGTTGGCGTTGGTGCATGGCGGCGCAGTCGATCGGGGCGCCCGCGAACGCGCCAGGCAACAAGCCAAACGCTTGCGTGGTTTGATGCAGGTAAGCAGCGAAGCGGATCAGGACGAGCACATCGGCACGTTGCTGGCGCTGGCTTACCCGGATCGGATCGCCCGCCAGCGCAGCGAGCGCTCCTTACGCTATCAACTGGCCAGCGGCATCGGCGCCAGCCTGCCGGATGGCAGTGCGCTGGCGCGAGAGCCATTTCTGGCGGTGGCGGAGGTCGACGGTGTCGGCGCCGATGCGAAAATTTTTCTGGCGGCCGCGCTGCCGGCCGCGCAGCTGGAAAGCGTGTTTGGCGATCTCATCGTGACCCGCGACGATGTCAGCTGGGACAGCCGTGAGCAGTGCGTGGTCGCGCGCCGTCGGCGCGCCCTCGGCCAGCTGATGTTCAGCGAGCAAACCATCGAAGCGGAACCGGCCGCGCGCACCGCGGCGCTGCTCGACGGGGTGCGTCAGCTTGGCCTGTCGGTACTCGACTGGTCCGGTGCGGCTGGCCAGTGGCGCGCGCGCAGCGAATGGTTGCGGCTGAACGGTTTCGCGCCGGCCGATTGGCCGGCGCTCAGCGACGCGGCCTTGCTTGCCACGCTCAGCGAATGGCTCGGGCCTTTCGTCACCGGCATCCGGACCAAGGCGCAGCTCGCCAATGTCGATCTGCTGCCGGCGCTGAAGAGCTGTTTCGATTACAACCAGCAGCAAGAATTGGAGCGGTTGGCGCCGACCCACCTGACGGTGCCGACCGGTTCGCGCATCGCGCTCGATTACAGCGGCCCGCAGCCGGTGCTGGCGGTGCGCATCCAGGAAATGTTTGGCGAGCGCGACACCCCGCGCCTTGCCGGCGGTAAAGCCAAGGTGCTGATCCACCTGCTCGCGCCGGGTCGGCAGCCGCTGGCGGTGACCCAGGATCTGGCGAGTTTCTGGCAGAACGCCTATCCCGACGTGCGCAAGGACATGCGCGGTCAGTACCCGAAACATTACTGGCCGGAAAACCCGCTGGAAGCGGAGCCGACCCGGCGCAGCAAGGCGGCTGACGACCGGGCCAAAAAGCGGGCCGGTAACTGACCCGGATTCCGTTCCGAAAATTGGCCATCCAAAAGCGAGTGGAACGCGCGAAACGGCGGTCGTCACGGCGCCAATAAATCAATGAAAGAACGCACCACGACGGCGCATCCGGTTGAATTTGGATGGCCAACATTTTTATTGCACCGGCAAATCGACCGGCGCATATTGGCTCTCGCCGTCATGTGGCGGCTTGGAACCTCCGGAGACGAATCTTTCGTGGCAGCAGCAGGGCAAGGACCCGGCTGTCGCGAGGGCATTCCGACCGGGGGTTTTTGCGTTTCTTTATTCGAGAAAAGTGTGCCCGAGCAACCGGGCGTCGGTACAACCTGTGAGTGGATGGAATCATGGCGTGGGATGAATACAAGAACATTACCGTCAACGGCTGCCGCTATTACGGCAAGCACATGATGCTGACCTGCGAGGCCTGCAACGACAATCTGTTGTCGGTCGAGACAATGAAGGAATTCCTGAAAGAGCTGGCCGACAAGATTGACATGATCCGCTACGGCGAGCCGATCGCCGCCCGCTTCGGTGACGGTTGCCAGGTCGGCATTTCGGCGGTGCAGCTCATCACCACGTCGGCGTTGACCGTACACACCAACGATCAGGCCCGTGACATGTACCTCGACGTGTTCAGCTGCAAATGGTTTGAAGAAGAAACGGTGATGGCGGTGGTCAACAAATACTACGCACCGAAACAAATCACTCATCAGATTGTGATTCGGAAATGACAAACGACAGCGGCGGGCCCTGGCTCGCCGCTGGCACATTTGCCAATGGCGTTCACGCAAGCGATGTTAAGGAGAACCCATGTCAGCACCAATGATGGCGATGGCCTCAACGCACGCCGATGCAGCTGCCACAGCCGCACCGTCCGGACAACGTTACTACGCCCAGCTCTGTCCACCGTTTGCCAACGAGCCAACCCGGGATCGGGTCAAGGTCATCAGCACCGATGATGGCAAAGGCGAGGGCCTGCAGGCGGTGACCGGTTTTCGCGCCGGCGAAATTGTGTTCACCTTCACCGGTACGGTGGTCAGTGAGCAAACCCTGTATACCCTGCAGATCGAGCCGGGCAAATACCTGTCCGATCCGCTGGTGATGGGCAAGGTGCTGCACGCTTGCGAGCCCAATATGCACTGCGACATGCGCACGCTCACCTTCACCGCGGTGCGTGATATCGCCCCGGGCGAAATGCTGACCATGGATTATGAGAGCACCGAGGATGAGTTGTTCCGGCAATTTTTCTGCGGTTGCGGTGCGGCGAGTTGCCGCGGCTGGATCCGGGGCCGCAAGATCCCGCGCTGAAAGCAGCGGCTGAACGCGCGGTCAGCGTACACGACACGGGGGCGGCGACAGCCGGCCCCGTTTGCTTTGCAGCGCGAGCGCACAACCTGTGCATCGGTTGGTTGAGCGCCGGTAGCCGCTGCGGTAACGTGAGCGCCCTTTTGTTCCGATACGCAACTGTTGTGGCTCGTCGTCCCCGTTCCGCTCCTGCCAAGACACCAACCTCAAGTGGCAAACGTGCCGGCAAGCGCTGGTGGCCGTTGCTGCTGAAGCTGGCGCTGATTGCCGTGCTGCTGTTGGCGGCGTTGCTGCTTTATCTGCATGCCGATGTCACCCGCCGTTTCGAAGGCCAGCGCTGGACCGAGCCGGCCAGCGTCTATGCCCGGGTGCTGACCCTGAAAGAGGGCGACGTACTCAGTGAGGCCGATCTGCAACTGGAACTGAAGTTGCTCGGCTACCGCGAGGTCAATGCGCCACGCAAGGCCGGGGAGTACGCCCATCGGCCCGGCGCGTTCCTGATTCAGGCGCGCGCATTCCGCTTTGCCGACGGTGCGCTGCCGGAGCGGCGGCTGGAACTGGGCCTGCGTGGCGAGCGCATTGCTTCGCTGCGGGATGGCAACGGTGAGGCGCTCAGTTCAGCGCGGCTGGATCCGGTGTTGCTCGGGCGTTTTTCTGCTCGCGCCGACGAAGATCGCGAATTGCTGCCGCTGGCGGCGGTGCCGGATACCTTGATTGACACCTTGCTGGTGACCGAGGACCAGCACTTCTATGAGCACATCGGCATCAGCTTTACCGCCATTGCCCGCGCGGCCTGGGCCAATTTGCGCGCCGGCGAAACCGAGCAGGGCGCCTCCACCATCACCCAGCAGCTGGTGAAGAATTATTTTCTGAACAGCGAACGGACCTGGTGGCGGAAAATCCGCGAAGCGCTGATGGCGATCGTGCTGGAGTGGAATTACAGCAAGGACGAGATTCTCGAGGCCTACCTGAACGAAATCTATTTTGGTCAGGATGGCCAACGGGCCATTCACGGCATCTCGCTCGCCAGCCGTTACTACTTTGGCAAACCCGTCAGTGAACTGGACGATGCGGAAACGGCGCTGCTGATTGGCATGATCCGCGGGCCGTCATTCTACTCGCCGTGGAAGCAGGCCGAACGCGCGCGTGAGCGCCGCAATTACGTGCTCGCGCGCCGGCAGCAGCAGGGCCAGCTCAGTGCCGATGAGCTGGCGCATTGGCAGCGCGCGCCGCTCGGTGTGCTGCATACGCCCCGCGCGCTGTCCGGTAAAATGCCGGCGGTGTTGGATCTGGTCAAACGGGAATTGCGGGCGGATGTCGGCCAATACGATACCAGCGAATCCGGACTGCAGATCTTCACCAGCATCGATCCGGTTTTGCAGCGCAAGACCGAACTGGTGATCGAGAAAAGCCTGCAGCGACTGGACAGCGCCGGCAGCCTGCAAGCCGCTGCCGTGGTGACCGATCGCCAGCAAGGCCGTTTGCGCGCGATTGTCGCCGGCCGCGACAGCAGTTATGCCGGTTTCAATCGGGCACTGGATGCGCGACGGCCGGTTGGCTCGACGCTGAAGCCGATGATCTACTATGCCGCGCTCAACCAGCCGGAGCGCTTCGATCTCGCGACCACCTTGCAGGATTCGGCCTTTGTCATGCGTGCCGATGACGGCCAGACCTGGCAGCCGAAAAACTACGATGGCGTGGCCCGCGGCATCGTACCGCTGCAAAAAGCCCTGGCGGAGTCGCTGAATCTGGCGACGGCGCGCTTGGCCATGGAAGTGGGCCTGCCATTGGTGGAGACGGCGTTGCAGCAGATGGGCTTGCGGCGCGATATCCGGTTGTGGCCCTCGTTGGCGCTCGGCGCGCTCGAACTCAGTCCGTTCGATGTCGCGACCCTGTATTCCGGCTTGGCCCACGGCAGCGCGGTGCGGGTACCGAAAGCGATCCGCGCGGTGCGCCGCGACGATGGCAAGAGCTGGGTGCGTACCGACGAAATCTATCAGCGCCTGAAACCCGCCACCGTGTTCCTGATCGATTACGCGTTGCAAACCGCCGTACGCGATGGCACGGGCCGCTCACTGGGCGCGCGCTATCCGACCGCCAATCTGGCTGGCAAAACCGGCACCACCAACGATCAGCGCGATTCCTGGTTTGCCGGCTTTGATGGCGAGCACCTGGCAGTGTTCTGGCTCGGTCGCGATGACAACCAGAGCACCGGTCTGTCGGGTGCCAGCGGCGCCATGCAGGTGTTTGCCGACTGGCTCAACGTCAAGGGCGTGACCCCGCTCAGCCTGCAATTGCCCGAGGGGGTGCGGTTTGTGTTTGCCGATGGCAACGGCGGACGCTATGTGCAGGAGTGTGCCGGTAGCAAGTGGTTGCCGGTGGTGCTCAGCGAGCCACCGCAGACCGAATGTCCTTGATGAAAAAAGAGCGGAATCAACCCGCTCTTTTTCGCTTGCTTCAGCGTTTGCGCGCGGCGAACTGTTCGATGCAGATGTCGGTGTCGCCGTTCCAGCGGATGACAGCCACCCGGCCATCGCTATCATGCTCGGCCTGTACTGAACAGAAATGGTGTTTGTCGCCGCCGCCGAAACCGGTGCTGACGCCGCCGCCGACCCGGTTGCCAAAACCGCCGATGCCGATCGAAAACGACGGCGAGCTCGAGACGTCCTGCTTGGTCCATTCCGCGTAGTGTTTGCCGGCCACTTCCCGGCTTTGCTGCGGCACGCCCCAGGCCTGGACCAGCTCATCAACCTGGGCACTTTGCCAGGCGGCAAAATGGGCATCGACTTCCGCTGGCGGCGCGCTGGCACAGCCGGCAAGCACGGTAGACAGCAACGAACAGGAAATGACAGTCAGTTGGCGCATACGCGTTCTCCCGAAACGATACTGGCTTGTAGCGCGCTTTTTTGCTGGCGGCAAGCGGCGGCTGCCCGCCGGTCATCCGATTGTGATGAATTGCAGCGATGCAAAACCCTGTGCCGCCAATGCCGGCCACAGGGCATGGGCGTCGGCGGTATCGGCGGTCATGTAAACCGGGCCGCGCGGTGCGCGGGTGCCGGTCAGCGTCTTGGCGGCCCCGGCCAGCAATTCGGCAACGCGGCGGGCGATAGCCGTGCCGGAATCGACCCACTGCACGGCCACCGGGCTGGCGGCGGCCAGTTCGTCACGCAGCAACGGAAAATGGGTGCAGCCGAGCACGATGGTGTCCGGGCTTTGTGCCGGGGCGGCAAAGAATGGCGCCAGAATCGGCGCCAGCTGCTCGGCATCGATTGCCTTGCCGCGCAGTTTGTCTTCTGCCCGTTGCACCAGCTCGCGGCTGCCGACTTTTATCACCGTGCAATCGGCAGCGAACTCCTGGATCAGGCGATCGGTGTAGGGCCGCTGCACTGTCGCTGGCGTTGCCAGCAAACCGATGACCTTGTTGCGGCTACGCTGCGCGGCCGGTTTGATGGCCGGCACCACGCCGACGATCGGCAACGCGAAGCGGCTGCGCAATCGCGGCAGCGCGACCGTGCTGGCGGTATTGCAGGCAATGACCAGCAGCCGCGGTCGGATGACCGCAATCAAGTGGTGCAAGACCGCATCGACCCGCTCAACCAGTTCGGTTTCGGTTTTGGTGCCGTAAGGGAAAAAACCGTTGTCGCAGGCAAACACCAATGGCAAGCCCGGCAATGCATCGGCAATGGCGTTCAGAACGCTGAGGCCGCCGACGCCGGAATCAAACACCAATACGGGGGCGTCAGTGCTCGACTGCATGGGGGGGGTTTGATTTGCTGCCGTCATGATGGCTTACACAACAAAACCGGCGCGCAGTGTAACAGCGTGCCGGTCTTTCACCCAATTGCCCGTGTTCCGGAGGGCCGGCGTCAACGCCGGCGACGCCAGCCGAGCGCGGCGATCACGGCCGACAACAGCAGACCGGTGCTGCCACCGCCACTGCCGCCGCTGTCATCACCGCCACCGTCATTGTCTGCAACCGTGACGGTGACCCGGGTTGGTGTGCCAAGGGTGGCGCCGCCGCCGGCATCACGCAGTTCAACGGTAAACGTTTCGCTGCTTTCGGCCGTGCTGTCGTCGGTGATGCTGACGCTGATGGTCTGCTCATTGTTGTTGCCGTTGGCCCAGGTCAGCGTGCCACTGGTTTCGGCGTAGTCGGCATTGCCGGCGCTGCCAGTGCGGGTCAGGTAATCGACGCTGACATCACCGCTGCTGCCGCCGACACGGCGTACGGTAAGGGTCACCGTGCCAGCGCCTTCGTTGACACTGGCCGAGGTGCCGCTGAAGGCGAGCGCGCCGGCACTGCTGCTGACCGAACCGGTATTGTCCTTGAGCAAAAACAAGCCGTACTCAATGTCGCTGACGGCTATGGTGCCGCTCGGCAGGAAGGGATAGGTGCCCCAGGCGCCGTTGAACTGCGCGCTGTTGTCAGTTGGTGAAGCAAACGTGTCGAAGAAACCGACTTCGCCGGGTTGCGCCGGGTTGCTGGTATCGAGAATGACCAAGCCGCGCCGGTAGTTGGATATGTAGTGGCGGTTTCCGCGGGTGAACCCGTTGTGATCGATGGCGCGGGTCGGGCCGGTGTACTGGCCGACCAGAACCGGATTGCGCAAGCTGTCGATGTTCATGGAGCGCACGGTGGTATTCAGACCGGCTTGCTGTTCATCCAGCTCATCGTGGATCAGCACATGGCGCTTGTCCGGTGTCCACCAGCCGGAGTGGGTGTAGCGCGCGCTCGGATACGGCGTGCTGGACAGTTTGAACGGCGCGGCCTTGTCGGTGACATCCCAGAGATCAACGGTGTTTTCGTTGAAGTCGATCAGCACTTCGCAGGGGTTGTGATGGTTGGCGCATTCGGCGGTGCGCTCGTCTTCAATGACCACGCTGCTGGCATCGTGGATATAACCGGTGCCGGCCGGTGCCGCCAGCAACAGATTCGGCGTGGTCGGATTGGCCAAGTCGAGCAGTCGCCAGGCACCGCCATTTTTGTTGGCGCCGGACACGATCAGGTACGGCGACACTGCAGGCAGCGCCACGCCGGTGCTGTAATCGGTGTTGGCGAGATAGACGTTATGCGCCGTGCTGAAGTCGTTGATGGTGTTGGCGAGCGTGACCCGGGTGGGCAACTCGGTCAGATCCAGTACCTGCAAACCCTGATTGGCTTCAGTGGTGACGTAACCATAGGCGCGGTAACGATTGGCATCGGCATCGAAAAACTGATAGACCTTGATGTCGCGCCAGGTCGAGCTGTTGCCAGGAATGGTGCCCACTTCCACTGCCTGGGTCGGATCGGTTACGTCCACCACGGCGGTGCCATTCTGCAGGCCAATCAGCACGTACTCGCGCTGGTTGTTCAGATCCTGGAAGCCCCAGATATCGTTGGCTGAACCCGGGCGACTGGAGAATTCATCCAGCGGAATGTGAAACAGCAAATCGACATTCTGGCATTCGTAATTGGCGGCCATGCCGTTGACACAGGTTGCCGGGCCTTCGGTTTTCTGGGTATTGCTCTGATACAGCGCAAGCTGCTTCTGGGTGTGTTTCGACAGCTCGACGGCCTGGCCCTTGCTGTCCTGCAACAGCCGGAAACCGTGTTCGGCCAGACGCGCGCGGTACTGCGCCGGCAGCCCAATCACGGTGGTCAGGTTCTGCTCGGCATTCTGGTTTTTGAAACCGTCCTTGCGCAGATAACCACCACGCACCGGCACCATGTCGCTGAGCAGGAAAAACACGTCGTTGTCGCCGACCAGGTAGTCACCGGCGGCGACCCGAATCGAATCACCCTTGCCCGATTGTTGCGCCGCGAACGCAATGGTTTTGCACGGTTGCTTCGGACTGGCGCAATCTCCTTGGTCGACGCCATCACTGGCGACAAAACGGACCGGATGGCCGCCGCTGTGGCCGGCGGCCGGCAGCGAAACGGTGAGGCCGGCGGCGGCCAGTGCCAACAGCAAGGCAGCGGGCGAGCGTGCAACAGCGGAAAAGCGTTTGATCATGGCAAGACACTCTGGGGGACATTCGTCCGGTTGTAGCAAGTTCGGCCGGTTCGCGGCAATGTCATTTTGTACCGTCAACGCGATGGCTGCTGCCATTGCCGCCACAAACTGAACAGCAGGCAAAGACCGGCCAGCGCACTGGTGCAAGCAAATGCCGTCGCCGGTGAAAACCGCTGCCACAGGGCGCCAAACACGCTGCCGTTCGCCAGCAGTGCCAGTCCCACTGCCAGCGCATACCAGCCGAAGGCGGCACCGCGTCGCGTCGCAGGCGCATGCTGCGCAATCAGTGCGGCCAATACGCCTTGGGAAAAGCCGAGGTGCAGGCCCCACAGCAGTGCCGCCAGAAAGGCCCACATGCCATTGGTGCTGAGCGCCAAACTGAGCTGCGAAGCCAGCAGCCAGAACAGGCTCATTCCCAGCAGTCGTGGCGCGCCAATCTGATCAAACCGGCGACCGACCGGCCATGCCGACAGCGCATAGCTGAGGTTCATCGCGGCGAGCAGCAACGCGCTCTGGTATTCGTTCAAGCCCAGTGATTGACCGCGCAGAATCAGAAACGCTTCGCCGGGGCGCGCCAGCGTCAGCAACACGGCAAGGCCGATCACCAGCCAGAAAGCGCGTGGCAAGGCATTACCCGACGTGGGCGCCTTGGCGGCTTGTTTGTGCGCGTGTTCGCGCGGTTCCTGCACGGCAAACCAGAGCAACAGCACCGCGGCAAAGGCCGGCAGCGAGGCCAACCAAAACACCGCCCGGTAATCGCCCGCCAGCCACCACAGCAAACCGGCGGCGAGCAGCGGCGCCAGCAGCGCGCCGACGGTATCGAGCGCCTGGCGCAAACCATAGGCGGCGCCGCGCTGGTCGGGCGGTGTGACATCGGCAATCAGGGCATCGCGCGGGGCGCCGCGGATGCCTTTGCCGAGCCGATCCAGAAATCGGGCACTGGCGATCAGCGTGATGCCACCGGCCAACGCAAACAGCGGTTTCGCCACCGCCGACAGGCCATAGCCGGCCAATGCGAGCGGTTTGCGTCGCTGCCGGCGATCGGACAGCTTGCCGGCCCACGGCTTGATGGCCAGCGTCAGTGCCTCGGCGGCGCCATCGAGCAGGCCGACCGCAATCATCGACAGGCCGAGTGCATTGACCATGAACAGCGGCAACAGCGCATGGATGGTTTCACTGGACAGGTCCATCAGCAGGCTGACCAGACCAAGCGCGAGCACGGTGCGCGGTAATGCCGGGGAAGAAGAGGGCGTCATGCCGTGAACAATCCGATTGCAGGGGCCGTAGAAGCAGGCAGAAGATGGTGCCACAGCGGCAATCACAACCACAGCGGTCGACAAGGAGGCCGTCATGCCAGACGCGACCGACCACTACCGACGGCAGCACGAGGCCCAGCGCAAGGCGGCGATGGCGGCGCTGGTTGCCAGCCGCAAGCAAGACTGGAAAGACGCCGGCCTGCTCGACGACATCGCCCGGCAGCGGGTGGTCGAAACCGACCCGAGCATCTGGAAAGGCAAGCCATGGTGGGTGGAGCGGCGTTGGGTACGCTGGCTGGTCAACGCCCTGTGCGCGTTTGCGCTGTTCGGCGCGTTTCGCGCCGCCATGCACGGTGCGGCCTTTGAGCTGGCGTTCTGGATACCGTTGGCGGTAGTTGCGTTCAAATTGCGCCTGCATCTCACGCTGTATGGCGGCTGATCTGGCCGGCTGGACGGCAGCCCATTTGTCGGCCTGACGCTGCCGGTCACTCCGACTGGCTTGCCAAGGGCAGAAAATGACGCATAATGTCACCGTTCATGATTTTGTGAACCGCTTCGCATTTGCCCAAGGTGGCCAGACATGACCAGCAGCTATATCCGGGTAGTGCAGCAAGGCCAGAACGACGCCGTCTATGTCGGTCCGGAACGGCGCGAAGAGCGCCGCCGTAGCGTCCGTAACGATGAGTTTGAGAAGCTGCTCGGCCATTTCGGCCTCGACCGTCGGGTCGTGCCGGACCGGCGCCGGGCCGACACCTCGTGGTTGCTGTTGTCCGAAACCGCCATCGACCGGGCTGCCAATCTCTGAACCCAGCTGACTTCTTCGCGGCGCTGACTCCGGCGCCGCTGCAATCCCTTTCCCTTCCTGTTTTTGATCGCGCCGGGCTCGACGTGCGGGTGCTCCGCGACGACTTGCGAGCGCCCCTGCTGGTCGGCAACAAGGCGCGCAAACTCGAACACAACCTGATTGCCGCCTGCGCCCAAGGCGCCAAGACCTTGGTCAGCATGGGCGGGCCGCATTCCAATCATTTGCATGCGCTGGCTGCCGCCGGTCACCAGTTCGGCTTTGCCACGGCGGCCTTTGTGCGTGCCGAGCCCGAGCAGGCGCTAACACCGACGTTGGCCGACTGTCGCGCCGCCGGCATGACGCTGCATTTCCTGTCCCGGCCGGCGTTTCGCGAACTGCGGGTGACGGCAACGCCCGATCTGAGCCCTTTCGTCGACCCCTACTGGCTGCCGGAAGGCGGCAGCAATGCGCTCGCCATTCCGGGGGTTGCGGCGACCCTGCAGACGCCGGCCGTGTCGGCGTTCGCTCCGGATGTCGTGCTTTGTGCCGCCGGCACCGGCGCCACCGCGGCCGGCTTGGCCGCCGGCCTGGCGGCGGTGCAGGCGCACGGGGAGATCTGGGCCATCGCCGTGCTCAAGGGCGGCGGCTTTCTGCTGCGTGATGGCAAGCGCCTGCTGGCCGCAGCGGGCGTCAAGGCGCGTCGGCCGCTGCGGCTGTTGACCGGCTATCACTTCGGCGGCTACGGCCGCTGTCCGCCGGCGTTGCAACAGTTCTGCCGGCGCTTCACCGCCGACACCGGGTTGCCGGTGGAACCGATCTACACCGGCCGGGTCTGTTACGCCCTGATCGCGCTGGCCGAGCGCGGCATGTTCCGTCACGGCAGCCGAATCGTGCTGGTCCACACCGGCGGCATGCAGGGCGCTCGCGCCTCGTTGCCACCGGCGTGATCGCTGACCTTGAAAATTTATCAACCGTCCCTAAGATGCCCGGCGCCGCTCGTCGGCTGCGCCAGTGGCCGGCGATTCAAGAGCCTGTTGATGGTTCGTATAAAAAGGAGCTCCTCGCGACATGATTGAAATTCAATCACTGACTCGCCAGTTCGGCGAGTTCAAGGCAGTCGACAACCTGAGCTTCACGGTACAGCCCGGTGAAGTGCTCGGTTTCCTCGGTCCGAACGGGGCCGGCAAATCCACCACCATGAAAATGCTGACCGGCTTTCTGACGCCGAGCGCGGGCCGCATCCGCATCTGTGGTCACGACATCGAAACCGAGCCGCTCGCCGCCAAGCAATTGATTGGCTATTTGCCGGAAGGCGCGCCGGCCTACGGCGACATGACCGTCGCTGCCTATCTCGATTTCATTGCCGACATGCGCGGCCTGTCGGCCAGCAAGAAAGCCGAACGGATCAAGACCGTGGTCGAGCAGGTGCAACTCGGCGAAGTGTTGCAGCAAACCATCGACACGCTGTCGAAAGGTTTCAAGCGCCGGGTCGGTCTGGCGCAGGCGATTCTGCACGATCCGAAAGTGCTGATCCTCGACGAGCCCACTGACGGCCTCGATCCGAACCAGAAGCATCAGGTGCGCGAACTGATCCGCGGCATGGCGAAAGACAAGATCCTGATCATCTCGACCCATATTCTCGAAGAAGTCACCGCCGTCTGTTCGCGCGCCATCATCATCGCGCGCGGCAAATTATTGGCCGACGGCAAACCGCAGGATTTGCTGGCGCGTTCGAAATACCACGGCGCGGCCCGGTTGGTGTTTGCCGATGGCCAGACGCCGGAGTACAGCCAGCAACAAGCGCTTGCGGCTGTCAGCGGCGTCAAAGCGATCGAAGCACTCAGCGCCACCGAATGGCTGGTGTTGCCGCAGCATGGTCAATCGGTGTTTGCCGCGGTCAGCGAGTTCATACGCCAGCAGGCCTGGCCGGTGCAGCAGCTGTTCGCCGAAAGCGGCCGGCTCGACGATGTCTTTCGCGATGTGACGGCGGGGGTGTGAGATGGATGCCCGTACGATGCCGTCGCCTGATATGAGTGTTGCCAGCATGAATCCAACCCTGTCCAAGACGCACGCGATCAAGGTGCTGTTCAAGCGCGAGTTCGCCAGCTATTTCGCCACCCCGTTGGCGCTGGTGTTTGTGGTGATTTTTCTGGTCATGAGCGGTGTGTTTGCGTTCGAGATTGGCAAGTTCTACGAGCGTAACCAGGCCGATCTGCTCGCGTTCTTCAGTTTCCATCCGTGGTTGTATCTGTTCCTGGTGCCGGCCGTGGCCATGCGCACCTGGGCGGAAGAGCGCCGCAGTGGCACATTGGAATTGCTGATGACGCTGCCGGTCACGCTCTGGCAGGCCGTGCTGGCGAAATTCCTCGCCGCCTGGGCGCTGCTCGCTGTGGCGCTGCTGCTGACCTTCCCGATGTGGTTGTCGGTCAACTACCTCGGTGATCCGGACAACGGCGTCATCGCCGCGGCTTACATCGGCAGTCTGCTGATGGCGGGGGCGTTTCTTGCCGTCGGCAGCTGTCTGTCGGCCGCGACCCGCTCGCAAGTGGTCGCCTTCATTCTGACCGTCGTGCTGTGTTTCCTGTTCGTGCTGGCGGGTTTTCCGCTGGTGCTGAACTGGTTTGCCGACTGGCTGCCGAAACTGCTGGTCGATGGCATCGCCAACCTGTCCTTCCTGGCCCATTACGATGCCATCAGCAAAGGCGTGCTCGATCTGCGTGACATTTTCTATTTCATCGCCTTCATCATTGCCTGGCTCATTGCCACGGCGATTGTGCTGGACATGAAGAAAGCCGAGTAAGCCTCCGGAACCGAGACAACAGCCATGTCAAACAAGAACCTGTTTTCCCGTGCCGGCCTCGTCTTGCTGGCACTGGCCTTCGTGGCCTTGACCATTTTGAGCACGCTGGTCATGCGCGGCTGGCGCATCGACCTGACCGAGAATCAGCTGTATTCGCTGTCGGATGGCACCGAGCGCATCATCGGTCGCCTGAGCGAGCCGGTGCACCTGTATCTGTTCTTCTCCGATGAGGTATCGAAATCGCAACCCGAGCTACAGGGCCTGCGCACTTACGCCCAGCGTGTGCGCGAGCTGCTGCAGGAATACGAGCGCATCGGTAACGGCAAAATCATTTTCTCCTTGGTCGATCCGGTGCCTTTCTCGGAAGACGAAGATCGCGCAGCCCAGTACGGCCTGCAGGCGGTGCCGGTTGCCGACCGCAAGATCTATTTCGGTCTGGTCGGCAGCAACAGCGTCGATGAAAAAGAAATCATCGCCTTCCTGCAGCCGGACAAAGAGCAGACGCTGGAATACGACATCAGCCGCATGCTGACCAAGCTGAGCCGCAGTGAGCCGCCAAAAGTCGGGTTGCTCAGCGGCATGCAGGTGAACGGCGGTTTCGACATGATGAGCCGCCAGCCACGGCCGGCCTGGATGGTGTTCGAGCAGCTCAAGCAGCTGTTCAGCATCGAAGAGATCAAGTCGGATGCGACCTCGCTGCCGAGCGATCTCAATCTGTTGATCGTCGTGCAGCCGAAAGGCCTGTCGGAATCGCTGCGTTACGCCATCGATCAATACGTGCTGAACGGCGGCAAGCTGATGCTGTTCACCGACCCATTTGCCGAAATGGACCGGATGGGCGGTGGCATGGACAATCCGTTTCCGCAGGTCATGGCTGGCGACGATCTGAACGGCTTGCTGAAAGCCTGGGGCGTTAAAATCGACATGAATCAGGTTCTGCTCGATGCCGATCACGCGCTTGCGATTCAGACCACCCAGGGCGGCAACCCGGTGCGTCATTTTGGCCTGCTTGGTCTTGATGGCACGGCAACCGGCCACAGCCTGACCAACGGTCTGGAGATGATCAATATCGGCAGCGCCGGTGTCATCGAAACGCTGGCCGACAGCAAGACCACGATCACGCCAGTGCTGGTATCCGGCAGCCACAGCATGCTGGTCGAACGCAGTAAGTTCGAGTTTCTGCCAGACCCGAGCACACTGCAGAAAGAGTTTGTCAGCGCTGACAAAGTGCAGACCATTGCAGCACACCTGACTGGCGCGGCGGTCAGTGCCTTCGACAAAGCACCGGAAGGCGTCGGCGGCGAGCAGCGCAAAGAAGCGGTCGAAGGCGGTATCAATGTGTTGCTGGTGGCCGACACCGATGTATTGTCGGATCGGTTCTGGGTACAGGTGCAGGATTTCTTTGGCCAGCGTATCGCCCAGCCGTTTGCCGACAACGGCAATTTTGTCTTCAACAGCGTCGAGCAGTTTGCCGATTCGCCCGACCTGATCGGGCTGCGCAGCCGTGGCCGCTTTGCCCGGCCGTTCGACAAGCTCAACGAGCTGCGTCGTGATGCCGAAGTGAAGTTCCGGCAGCAGGAAGAGCAACTGCAGGCCAGGCTGACCGAAACCGAACAGAAGCTCAGCGATTTGCAGAAGCGGTTGAACGAATCGGGATTGGTGACGCTGAATCCGCAGGAAGAGCAGGCCCTGCGCGATTTCCAAAACGAGAAGCTGCGTATCCGTAAAGAGCTGCGCGAGGTTCAGCATCAGCTCAATCGCGATATCGAGGCGCTCGGCACCAAGCTGAAGCTGATCAATATCGCGCTGGTGCCGCTGGTATTGATTGCCCTGGCGACGTTTATCGCGCTCAGCCGGCGCAATCTGCGAGCCCGCAAGGCGCGCGACTGAGCGGCGCTCGGTCTGCTGTCCGCCGTATTGACTGGCAGCAGACCGACTGACATCGGTAATCGCCCCATCAATACTTGTCCACGAATCATCAGGAGCCAGGTTCCAATGAATCGTCGTTTGTTCAATCTGCTTGGTGTGGCCGCGGCTCTGCTCATCGTCGCGGTGCTGGCGCTCAACTGGCTTGGGCCACAAAAACCGGATCGCGGTACGCGAGAAAAACTGTTGCCGGCCTTTACCGAGGCGCGCGCGACGGTTGACCGCGTCCAGCTGACCAGCAAAGGCAAGTTGCTGGTCGAACTGAAGCGTGATGGTGAGCAATGGCGGGTTGCCAGCCGTGATGGCTATGTCGCCAACGCCGGCAAGATCCGCACCCTGCTCGACAATCTTGGCCAGGCGGAAAAGGTCGAAGCGAAAACGGCCGATCCCGGCAAGCACGAAAAACTTGGCCTGAACGAAGACAGTGACAAGGCACTGCAGCTGACCCTTGCCGCTGGCGAACAGACGGTTGCCGCGCTGGTGCTGGGCAACACCGTGCTGCGCCCGAGTGGCCAGTTTGTCCGTCTGAAAGGCGACAACCAGAGCTGGCTGGTCGATCGTGAACTGGCGGTCGGCCGCGAAGTGAGCGATTGGCTGCGTACCGATCTGATCATGCTGCCGGCCAGCAAGATCAAACGAGTCGAGCGCCTGCAAACGACAGTCGCGCAGTGCGTAACGGCGCCCTGTCCACCGGTCGCTGGCGAGCCGGTGTTCGCGCTCAGCAAGGAAAAACCGGAAGACAACCGCTTTACGCTGGCGCCGATCCCGGCTGGTAAAGAAGCCGGCGCGGCCTGGTTGTTGTCAGGGCTGACCGATGCGCTGAACGGTCTGGCAGCGGCCGACGTACTCAAGCAAACGTCTTTTGATTTCGCCGGCGCCAAGACCACGATCTCGCGCTATGTCAGCTTCGACGATCAGATCATCACGCTCAGCCATCACCTGAAAGACGGCAAGCATTATGTGAGCCTGCATGCGGAAGCCGGCGCCGCGGCGACCGACGAGGTCAAGAAGGCGGCCGAGGAGCTGAACGCACGTCACGCCGGCTGGCTGTATGAAGTGTCCAGCTACAAAGGCGAAGGCATGGCGCGCGAGCTCAGTGCGCTGGTGCAGGACAAAGCCAACGACAAGCCCGCTGCAAACTGATACAACGAGGGCCGCAGTAGCGGCCCTTTTCTTTTTTTGGCTCTCAGCATTTTCTGGAGCTGACGGTAGGACCGAACCGGTGAGCTGGCACGTTTACCTGATCGAATGCGAAGACGGCAGCATCTACACCGGCATTGCGGTCGATGTGGCCAAACGCTACGCGGCACACTGTGCCGGTAAAGGCGCCAAGTACACCCGTGCGCGCAAGCCGCGCCAGCTACTTGCCAGCTTTGAGGTGGCAAATCGATCAGAGGCGACTAAGCTGGAAGGCTTGATTAAGAAGCTTCCTTCGAAGACCAAGCGAAACTTAGCAAGTGGAGCTGCCGAGAACATTTGCAGTACCCTTTTGGTTATGGTTTCGGATGGAGGGTAAGTGAATGGGCAAGTTTTTCGACCCACGAGAAACCAGTTTTGGTATCACTAACAAATCATTTGGATTGGGTGTTGTAGTTCTCTTGCTGCTCTTCTCGATTGCGTACTTGATTTTGGGTCTTCAGGTCGCCAGAGCTCGGGTCGGCGAACTATTTGCGGTAATTGGCGTTTTAAATGCTTGCGATATGCAATGGTTCGAATCCTCTCTCGTTGCGTCAATGAAGGTGGTCTTCCCGCTTGTTGGTTGGATAATTGGCGTTGGACAAGGCACATTGAAGAATCTTCGCCTTGAGCTGGATGTCCGAGAGGCTATCCAGCAGAAGGACATTGTCTTTTTCTCCATCCCAGTTATCTTCTTAACTGTATCCGTTCTTGCCACCGTAGTGATGCTGGACTTGTGTTCCTATGGTGATCAAGGAATTGGTCGCAGAGTTTGGAGAAAGGAGTATGGTATTGGTGTTGGTTTTTTGACATATTTTTCAAGCCTTGTTGCCACTACCTATTGCCTGAGTTCTGTTCGCTGCTTTTTTCGTCGAGACGCCTGAGTCCTCCGTTTTTTAGCAGATTGACCGCATATCGCTCGATACTTATCGCTTGTTTGGCGGGGCGCTGGCAAAACGCGTACTTCCTGTGTTGCTGTGTCTTAGGTTGGGAGAAGGAGGGAGAGATGCACGAAAACTTGTTGGCAATCATGCATTCCTCCCTGTCATCAACTGGTTGAACTGCTTAACGCACTTCGACCGCGGTGCCGCTGGCCGATACCATCAACATCGAGCCGCCCTGGCCAATCACTTCGTAATCCAGATCGATACCGACAATGGCGTTGGCGCCAACCGCGCGGGCGGCGTCTGCCAGCTCATCAAGTGCCATCTGACGGGCATCGCGTAGTGCGTTTTCGTAGGAGCCGGAACGGCCGCCGACGATATCGCGCACCGATGCCATGATGTCGCGGAAAATATTGGCACCGACGATGGTTTCGCCGGTGACGATGCCCTTGTAGGCAACGATGGTCTTGCCTTCGAAACTGGGGGTGGTGGTCATCAACATGTGCGCTACTCCCTGATTGGCGGTAAAGCGGCTACCGCGTGGCGAGCCATCGACCGCAGCGGCGGTGATGGCGTCATCAGAGCATAGAGCAGGGAGCTTGCCTGTAGCGAACTGTAAGCAGATTTGACCCACGCTGTTCGCGCGTCGGTGACACATGGCAAGGTGCTTGCACCGATCGGCCGGCAACGGCGTCGCGAGACGTTGCTGGCCGAGCGGCGCAAGCGATCAGGAAAAGATGATGAAACGATGACGGCTCAGAACTGCAGCGTGGCTTTCAGCCACAGCAGCCGGCCCGGTTCATTGACCCGGGTGGTTTGCACGTAGCCCGGAATGCTGCCGCCCATGCCGTTACCGCCGGCGCGGCTGACGAATTCGGCGTAGGTCTTGTCGAACAGGTTGTCGATGCCGGCGCTGAGCAGCCAGTCATCAGCCGGGCGCCAGCTGCCGTTCAGCGAGAACACGGCAAAGCCGGCGCTCGCGCCGAGGTCGCGACCGACGATATTGCCTTGATTGAGCGCATAGCGATCCTGCTTGTCGACCATGCGCAGCAAGCTGCCGATGCTCCATTCGCCGTCGTCGTAGTGCAGACCGATGCGGGCATCGAGCGGCGGCAGTTGCGCCAGCGGCAGATCGTCGCTGTCGTTGTCGCCGCGAACATATGCCAGGCTGCCGGTGGTTTGCCAGTGCTCGCCCAGGCGGTAGCCGGCTTCGATTTCGCCACCCCAACTGCTGGCGTCGATATGGCGGGCGAAACCACTGCGCTTCATCGGGTTGCTGTAATCGATCAGGATGTAGTCGTCGATGCGGTTGGCAAACAGCGACATCGACAGCTGTAGCGCCTCGGCCTGATGGATGACGCCGACATCCAGTTGTCGGGTCGTTTCAGGTTTCGTCTCGAATGCGCTGCGGCTGCTGGCACTTTCCTTGGCAATCAATTCCCAGTAGTCCGGGAAGCGTTCGCTCTGGCCGAGCCCGACAAACCAGGTGTTGCGGTCGGCGCGGTATTCGTAGCGCAGGAAGCCGCTGTGCAAATCCTCGTCACGGGTGGCACCGAAACTCGGATTGGGCATCGGCATCATGCCGCCGGTGCTGGCGCGTTCATCCTTGACCCACCAGTTGTCCTGGCGGAGACCGGCAATGTAGCGATGGGCGTTGTCGTGCTGATAGGCAAGTTCAGCAAACAGACCGGTTTGTTCAAAGCGGGCATCGTCCCGCCACGGGCTGTAGCTGCCCATTGGCGCGGCCGAGCGCGAGTGGTGGCTGTTGCGCTCGCCATCGATACCGGCGTCGATCTTGAGATCGGCGGTGGGCGTAAATGTGGCAATCGCGCGACCGCCTTCGGTATGGCGCAGCAGGTTGCTGTAGCCCATCATGCCCGGTGTGCGCATCGTTTGATCGTCCATCACATGGTCGACGTCGTTGCGATAGAGGTTGATGTCCAGTCCGGTGAACCAGTCGTTGAAATCGCGGCGGCGAAAACGCAGTGCCTCGCTTTCGCGCAGGAATTTTGTGCCATCCATCGCGCGGTCGGCGTAGGCTGCTTCGCCGTCGCTCTGGCCGATGCTGGCTTCCAGCAAGGTGTTTTCATCCGGTGTCCAACCCAGTGCCAGATTGCCGTTGTAGCGTTCGTAGGCCGAGTGCACGCGCTTGCCGTCGCCGTCTTCGTAATCATCGGATTCCGAGTAGGAGCCGGTGATTTGCCCGTAACCGCTGGCATTGCCAAAACGCAGATCGGCAATGGCATCGAAGCGGCCAAAGCTGCCTGCAACCATGCCGGCATAGGTCCTTTGATCGGCTTCGGTAAACGCGCTGGTGTCGCGTTCAAAGCGTACCGCACCGGCCGACACGCCGGGACCGGACAGCACGGTTTGCGGGCCTTTGATCACGCTGAGCCGGTCATAGAGTTCCGGAAAAATGTAGGCGGTTGGCGCATCCATCCGCGCGTTGCAGCCGCCGAGGATGTTGCCGCCATCGACCAGAATGCCGAGCCGCGAGCCGGCCATGCCACGAAAGAGGGGATCGCCGTCGGTGCCGCTTTTGCGGGTTACCGCGAACCCGGCGATGGTTTTCAGGTAATCGGCGCCATCGTGTGCCGGCAAAGGCTGTCGTGGTTTCTTGGTGTCGGTATGAACGGTCAGTGGTTCCGACATCCGGCTGCCGGTGATCACGATCGTTTCGGCGTCGGCGTGGCCATCGGCCGGCGTTTCGGGGCTCGCGCTTTCTGCGGTGGAGCTGGCATGACTGAATGACATCAGCGCCAATGACAGGCTGACAAACAGCGGCTTACGAACAAAAGCGGACAAGGCAGCACTCCATCACAGTGAATATTCAGGATGAAGTGATCTTAAAGTGCGGCGAGTTGACGGTTGTGCGGCAAAGTGTCGCAGCGCGTGCACGCCGGTTTGTTCCGGATCAAACTGACCCCGGATCACGTAGGTGTCAGTCCGCGGGCGAGACAAAAAAAAGACGGCGCAAGCGCCGTCGGATCAGACATTGAGCCAGGAGTCTGCAAAAAGGCTCTGGACAAACCGCCTGCACATCAGTGTGGCAGCAACAGCCAGTAATCCCACTTCAATACGACATTGGCCGGCAGTGCAGCACCATCGGCCAGCGCCGGCAATGATGCGAGCAATTCGCCTGGTTCACCCTTGATGCCAAAGCTGACGACGCGTACCGCGGCCAGTTTATTCGGCAACGGTTGGATGTCCTTGATGACACTGGCGGCGTATATGGTGTCGCCGGCGAAGCTCGGGTTGGCGTGTACGCCGCCATTGAAACCCGCCAGCCACAACGCGTTTTCGAAACCGTTGTAGCTCTGTGCCTGCACCAGCGAAATGATATGCCCGCCATACACCAGTCGTTTGCCCGCGGGCTGTTGCTGCATGAATGCGGCATCGAAATGGACGCGGGCGTTGTTCTGATACAGGCGCGTCGCCAGCATGTGGTCGCTGTCGCCTATGGTGATGCCGCCACCGTGGCTGATGACTTCGCCGATGCGATAATCGCGAGCGGTTTTGCTGCTGCCGGTGTAGTAGCTCTGTTCGTCCGGCAGTTTCAGGCCGTGCGGGATCGGTAGTTCGTTCGCTGCCAATGCCGCTTTGGTGGTCGGCACGGTGTTGTGGCCGGTTGCCGTCGCTTGCTCGCGCTTGTGCACCATGACCCAGCGCTGCCACTGCAACACCGGTTCGCCGTGCTGATTCTGGGCGCGCGACTGGACATAGACGACGCCAGTCTTGCCGTTGCTGTTTTCCTTCAGGCCGATGACTTCGCTGTCGACGAACAGGGTGTCACCGGCAAACACCGGTTGCAGGAAGCGCAGATCAGCGTAGCCGAGGTTGGCAACGGCGTTCAGTGATACGTCTGGCACGGTTTTACCGAACGCGACATGGAACACCAGCAGCGGGTCGATCGGCGTTCTGGCAAAGCCGCAGGCGCTGGCATAGGGCGCGGCGCAGTACTGAGCAAAGCGCGATCCATAGAGCGCCAGATACTGCGCCGCATCGCCTTCGGTCAGCGTGCGCGGGGTGGCGTGCTGGATGCGCTCGCCGAGTTGGAAATCTTCAAAGAAACGGCCGATGGTCATGGTTGCCGCCTTTCACAAACAAGCAGTTAAAGAAAGCAGTGATTGGTGAGCTCGAAGTCCAAATGTGATCGGAGCTCAACACCCGCTAGCCCCGCCCGGCCAAGTACAGAGTACTTGGCGCTCCGCAGGCGTTCAATGCACTGGCATTGAACTGATGTCCTGCTGCGCCCTTGACAAGGAGGGAACAAAATAAGTCAGCGCCGCTTGGCTTGACCAAGTAATTCGGTCTGGCCGAGTGCATGCACGGCTTCGTAAACCGCAATGACGCGGCGGGCCCATTCGATCATCGCTGGTTCGATCAGCCGGTCATCGATCACTGCCGTGCTCATGCCATTGGCATCGGCATCGTTCAGGGCAGCGATGATCCGCTGGGCGCGGTCGACATCGCCGCGCTTCGGTGTGAACGCGTCGTTGGCATACGTGAGCTGGCTCGGGTGGATGATGGCCTTGCCATCAAAACCCAGATCGCGGGCTTGCCGACAGGCAAACTCGGCTGCCTTGATATCGCGCAAATCGAAGTGCGGGCCGTCGACCACGCACTTGCGATGGGCGCGGGCGGCCAGGATGACCAGGCCGAGCGAGGTCAACAGGCCGGTGCGTTCCGGGGTCGGGTTCAGCTTCAGTTCGTTGGCGAGATCGGTCGTCCCCATGACCAGCGCGCAGACCCGGTCGGAGGCGCCGGCGATTTCCTCGGCGCGCAGCACACCGAACGGACTCTCGATGTTGCACATCAGCTGGATGTGTTTGGCGTCGAGCGCATCGAGGGCGATCAACGTATCCAGCACCTGCTGTTTGCTCTCGACCCGCGGCAACAGAATGGCATCGATCGGCAAGCTGGCAGCGAGGCGCAGATCGTCCTGACCCCACGGCGAATAGAGCGGATTGATCCGGACCACTTTTTCCGAGTGGCCAAAGTTGGGATTTTCGAAGGCTTTTCTGAGTTGCTCGCGCGCCTGCGCCTTGAGGCTGGACGGCACCGACTCCTGCAGATCGAAAATCACGCTGTCGGCTTGCAGGCCGCGCGCTTTTTCCAGATGGCGCTCGACATGGGCCGGCACATACAACATGGTGCGGCGCGGGCGGTAGGGCACGTTATTCATTGTCTGGTCCTCTCCGTTTCGGTCTCTGGTCCGTCAGGCCGGCAACTGTTTCAGCAAATCTTTGCGCAGCACCTTGCCGTTCTTGGTGCGAGGGAAGTCGTCAAAAAAGAAAATGCGTTTCGGCACTTTGTAGGCCGCGAGTTCCTTTTCCGCGAAGGCGAGCAGATCGGCTTCGGTGGCGTGGCTGCCGGGCCGGCGGATCACGCAGGCGACGACCAGGGTCTTACTGGCATCGATGGCTTGCCCGAGCGCGACGCAGTCGCCGACACCGTCATGGCTTTTCAGCACCCGCTCGATTTCATGCGGGCTGACCCGGTAGCCGAACGATTTGATGACGTCATCTTTCCGGCCCATGAACCAGATATAGCCTTCGTCATCTTCCCAGGCGTAATCGCCGGTCAGGAAGTAGCCGCCGCGGCGCAGCTTGGCGTTTTCTTCCGGCAGTTGCCAGTAGGACAGGAACAGGCCCGGATCATTGTCCGGAATGCCGATCATGCCTTCTTCACCGCGCTTGACCGGCTGCAGGTTTTCATCGAGCAATTGAATGTCGTGGCCTGGCTGACGGATGCCGGCGGCGCCCGGTCGCGGTGTCCGGCTCGGCGGATGCGAGATGTAATAGGAGAATTCGCTCATGCCAATCGCTTCATAAATCGGTTGACCGAAGCGTTCCTGCCAGGCGGTCAGCACGTCATCGGACAAATGCTCGCCGGCGCACATGCAATGGCGCAGCGTCGGCACATCGGCTTTGCTGGCAGACGTTTTCTGCAGGATCTGCCGGTACACGGTCGGCACGCCGATAAAAATCGTGCACTGGTGCTTGGCGATCAGCCGTGTCCATAGACCCGGATCGTTCGGGCCTTCGTAAGCGATGACGGTGTGGCCGTGATACAGCGGGTCCATCAGTGCAGTGCCGAGCACATAGGTCCAGTTGAACTTGCCCGAGTGCAGAATCCGATCCTGGCCCTTGAAATCAAACCAGTTCGTCGCTGCGGGCAGGCGACCGAGCAGGGCGCGATGCGCGTGCAATACGCCTTTCGGGTAACCGGTAGTGCCGGAGGTGTAGACGAGGTAGGCCGGATCGTTGGCCTTGGTTTGCACCGGCTCTTTCAGTGCCGGATGCGCGCGCAGCAGTGCGTTGAAGGCGTGCAGTTTGGCAGTGGCTTTCGGCAAATCATCCGGCAGGCGATCACAGCCTGACAGCAGCACGTGTTGCACGCCGGCGACCTGATTGATTTGTTCGGCCAGTTCCGGCCACATGCTGACGTGCGTGACCAGCACCGCCGAGCCTGAATCCTTGGCGAGGTAAGCGAGCTCACTCGCGGTCAGCAAAGACGAAGAGGGCACCGCAATACCGCCGGCCTTCATCGTGCCAAAAAAGGTGACGGGGTAGGCGATGGAGTTGGGCAAACGGATCAGCACGCGCGTTTCGCGTGGCAGGCCGAGTGCGAGCAGCGCGGCGGCGAGTTGTGAACTTTGCTCGGCGAGCTGGGCGTAAGTGACGCGCTCTTCGCCACGCCTGGCGTCCTCGACGATCATCGCGAAATGCGAAGCGCGTTCACCGGTGGCGTGCTTGTCGGTGCAGGCGCTGCCGATGTTCAGGTATTCCGGGATATTCCACTGCCAGTCGGACATGGTGTTGCTCCGTGACTCCCGCATCTTTGATACAGGAGTGAACGACAAAAACTGATGCGAGCTGGCGCTCGCGACCCCACCCTAGCCCTCCCCTTGGGTCTCGGCAGCTCCCTGCTGCCTTCGACACTTCCTACATCCATGTAGGTCGCAGGGGAGGGAATAGGATCAAACCAAACCGTACGGCCAGTTCTCGCGGATCGTATGCACTGGCAATTTCTTCAGCACTTCGATCGCGAACAGCTTCTGCTCGGCCGGCAAGGCATTCAGCGCGTTGGCGCGCAGCAGCGTTTGCAGCGCTTTGCCGAACATCGGCGGATCGAGCATTTCGCCTTCGAAGCGGATGGCACCGCCGAGCAGGGCGTCGGCATCGATCGCGGCTTTCAGAATATTGACGTCGCGCTGGATGCGCATCGGCGATGGTGTGAACGCGACCTTACAAAGATGAATATGGCCTGGGTGAATGACTTGCTTGCCGGTCAGGCCCATTTGCGCTTCTTCGACGGCGTGGGCGTAAACGATTTGTGCTTCGCGATCGCCATGCAGGTCGAGCCAGCGACGGATGTCGTGCGGTTCGATATAGGTTTCCGGCATCGCGCTGGCATTGAGCAGCACTTCGACGCCGCCGATGACACCTTTACCGGCGATGCGGGCCTCGAACAGCAGCATCATCAGATAGGTGCGCAGCTCGTTGATCCAGTTCTCCGGCGTCAGGTGGATCGCCATCGCTTTCGAAAAATCGTGGATGCCGAACACGACGTGTTTGACGGTGGAGAACTGCATCATCTCCGGCGCAATTTTCAAACTGCGCGGGTGCTCGATAATCGGCTGGATGGTGATTTTCGGGTTGACGTTGACCAGCCAGCCGCTCAAATCCCGGATTTCGGCAGCGCCGTACACTTCGCCGGCTTTGGCCAGGATCACGACGTCGATGAACGGCGCCATGTCCTTGATGAGTTCGAGATCCTTGTCGTATTCGACGGTGCGGAAGGGGTTGATGCGCAGGGCAATCTGGAAGTTGCGATCTTTCGCTTCGCCAAATGAGGCGAGCTCCTGGCGCAGCAGATCGCGCGACATGTCTTTTTGCCGGCAACCGTCTTCCAGGTCGAACAGCAGCGTGTGCGCCTTGCATTCCCGCGCGTATTTGCGCATGCGCTCGGCGGCCTGCTCCATGGTTTCGTAGATACCCTGGGCCGGGTTGTACTTCACCGGTGGGTAATAGAGCTGGATGCCCGGCCACGGGCCGCCCAGCACCAGTTCCTCGTTGATGGTTTTGAGAAATGCGTGTTCTGCCATCATGCCGACTGCCCTCCTGCGGTCTGGTCTACCCGGCGTGCGCCCTCCGCGCGGCGACAACACGGGCGTCCCGGCACTGGTCGGGCCGGGCGATTGCGTCGAATATAACGATTCAAACGCTCATTTGAAATACCCGTTTGAAATGTTTGTTTACTGTGCTATCAATACAGGCTCCGAGAGGCCGGTCCCCCCGGTCAAGCCCGTTACGACCAAAGCAGTACGGGCACAATTCTCAAGAAAAACTCGGGCAAAATGCCCTGCAACCGGATTCAGACCTGACTACGCGAACACGTCGCAAGGAGACCCACCGTGAGCAAGCCTGTGCACCCTGATGTCGCCCTGTTCGAAGGCGAACGCCCGTTCCCGGCGCTGGCCAGCTGCGAGCACTTTGCCGGCAGCGAGAAACTCATCAACAAGGCCCTTCAGCTGCAGGCCGAACTCGGTCCGATCTTCGACATCACCTGCGACTGCGAGGACGGTGCCCAGGCCGGCAAAGAGACCGAACACGCCGAAATGGTCGTCTCCGTCATCAATTCCGAGGCCAACAAGCACAACCGCGCTGGCGTCCGCATCCACGACTACAGCCACGAGTTCTGGCGCAAGGATGTCGACATCCTGCTCAAGGGCGCCGGCGACCGCATTGCCTACATCACCATTCCGAAATGCACCAATGCCCGTCAGGCCGAAGAGATGGTGGCCTACATCCAGGACAAATGCCGGCAGCTGCACATCAAGCGCGAAGTGCCGGTGCACATCCTGATCGAGACCCATGGTGCGCTGCATGAAGTCTGGCAGATTGCCACCCTGCCGTGGGTCGAGGTATTGGACTTTGGCATGATGGATTTCGTCTCCGGCCATCATGGCGCCATTCCGGCTGCCTGCATGCGTTCGCCGGGCCAGTTCGAGCACCCGCTGCTGGCCCGCGCCAAGACCGAGATGGTCGCCGCCGCGCTCGCCAACGGCGTCGTCCCGGCCCACAACGTCACGCTCGATCTGAAGAACCCGGAGCAGACCAAGGCCGACGCCAAGCGCGCCCGCTATGAATTCGGCTTCCTGCGCCAGTGGTCGATTTACCCGACCCAGATCCAGGCCATCGTCGAAGCGATGAAGCCGGACTTCTCCGAGATCCAGGACGGCGCCGAGATCCTGCTGGCCGCCCAAGCCAACCACTGGGGTCCGATCCAGCACAAAGGCGAGCTGCACGATCGCGCTACCTATCGTTATTTCTGGACGCTGCTGAAGCGTGCCAAAGCCACCGGCGCGCCGATCCCGGACGAGGCCGTCAAAGCCTTCTTCAACTAAGCGCCGTCGCTGGCATACGCCATAAGAAAGGCCTGGCCGGGCAACCGTCCAGGCCTTTTGTTTGTCGGCTGGCGGCTAAGTGCTTGAATTCACGAAACCTGCCCACCGCTGTCGGCCCAAAACACCAGAATTCACCGGCGTTTGGTCATGCTTGTCCGCTTTGCAAAAACGGCAACCGCTTCCCATACTGAAGACGTCGACCGTCATCCCGGACGGCGACACCGCAGGCCCTGCGGCTGTCTTCGACAAGGAGTCGAGTCATGGCGCCGTTCCGCAAATCCCTCTCCGCGTTATTGGTGGGCTTCAGTCTGAGTCCGGTGGCATGGTCGCTCGGGTTCGGTGAGCTGCAATTGCAGAGTGAACTGAACCAGCCACTGCAAGCAGAAATCCCCATACTCGGCGTGCCGGCCTACGCCAGCGATTCGGTTCGCATCCGGCTCGGCAAACGAGAAGATTTTTCCGCACTCGGCTACGACTACGCTCCGGAAATCGATGGCATTCGCGCCGAACTGGTCCAGCGCGACACGCGGCTGGTGCTGCAATTGCGCAGTCGCGATGCGCTGCGCGAGCCGCTGCTGAATCTGGTGCTGGTGGCGGAAGAGGGCAACACCCGTTACCTGCGCGATTACGCCATCTTGCTGGATCTGCCGGGCAGCCGATCAGCCGCGGTGAACGGAGTCGGCGCTGCGTCAACCACGGCATCAGCCGCCACCGTTTCCACCCCCATCGTTTCCGCAACAATCGCTTCGGCCACCGCAATCACTTCTCCGGTAACCACCACGCCATCCGCGGTAGCGGCGACAGCAGCCACAACAACAGCAACCGTTTACGGGCCGACCCAGCCCGGTGAAAGCCTGTCGCAAATCGCCTACCGGCTCGGCAAAGCAGCCGGGGTCGAATGGCAGGCTTATGGCGTCGCGCTGTATCACGCCAATCCGACCGCGTTTCTCGCCGGCGACCCCAACCGTCTGAAAGCCGCCGTGCCACTGCAATTGCCGGGTGCCGGCGACGTCGCGCGTTATCAGCGCAGTGATTGGCAGGCCCTGTTCGCTGGCCCGGTTGCAACCCGTGCCACCCGGGCGTCCGCAGCAACGGTCGCGTCTGAAACTTCGGCCACGTCGGTGGCCGCTGCGACCGACACAACGAGCGCACCGGCTGTCGCTCTCGTACCGGCCGAAACCCCGGTCAGTGCCAGCACGCTCGCGAACTTGCAGCAGCAGAACATCGAACTGAAAACCGAGCTGGCCGCAGCCACGGCGCGCATGCAGGCGCTCGAAGCGCAGCTGGCGCGACTCGACAACCGTTATCAGGCATTGACGGCGCAAGCGCCGGTCAACGCAGCGCCTGCGGTTGCAGCAGCTCCTGCTACCGGGCAAAACAGCGTTACGGTAACACCCGATAACTTGTCTGCCAGCACGCCGGCAGCGACAACGCCCGTGCGCATCGAGGTGCGTGATCAACTCGCCTCGGCCGACAATGCCGTGCCTGCACCAGCAGCAACATCCGCGGAAGTGACCACGCCAAACCCGCCCAGCGTCTGGTCGCTGATCGCCTGGCCGCTTGCGGTCTTGGTGGCGCTGATCATTGCCGGCGTGGCTTTCTGGCAATGGCGTGAACGTCGTCAGCACGACAAGCTGCTGCAACCGCGCGCCAAAGCACCGCGCGCACCGAAGCCGGTACTGCCCGCGGCGGAAGTCGATGAGCCGGCGGTGCCACAGATCGAAGTGGGCAGTGCCGACCGGCGCATCCTGAAGATCAAGCAAGTGCAATCGGCGCTGGAAACCTATCTGGCCTATCAGCGTTTTGATCGGGCGCTGGAATTGCTGGAACATGAAATGCACATCGCCGGCGATGATCTGGTGCTGCGCCGGCAGCTGCAGCGTCTGCAAAAAGACGTGCGCAATGCCCAGTCCGAGTGGCAGGAAAGCCACAAGGAACAGATGAGCGAACTGTTCGACCGCGCCACGACCACGCACATCGACAAACCGGTCGCGCGCGACGACGGCAAAAAAACCTTGGGCTAAGTTGCCTGCCGTGTTTTGCTGCACTGCGGCAAAACACGGCAGGCAGCGCTCGAACCCTTCCGTATTGCCTCATCACCGCCGTTGGCCGTCTTGGCTCCCCGCCTTGTCAAGGCGGGGTTGTGGGCGGTTGAGCTCAGCACGCAAAGCACGTGTCGGAGCGCGCCGCCGCAGCTCACACCGCAAATCCGCTGTTTCCTGTTCTGAAGAAACCGCTGATTAACTGCCTACAAGCCGTTCGTGGTGAGCCTGTCGAACCATGAATGGCTTGATGTGTCGCGGATCCCGCTCAGTCCTCGAAACGCTCAGAGTCTGCCCCGTACATGATTCGGGGGCGAACGGCATGGTTCATCGGCGGCTGCTTCAGGAAGTTTTCCCAGCCCATACCGTTTGACGATATCTGCCTGCTCGCTACACTCGAAGCTTTTCACGCTGACGGAAAGCTCCACGTCGGTCTGTCCATCACCAGTACCCATCACAAAAACCCTTCACAACTACACGCATCGAGGTCTGCCATGTCTATTCGTTGGATGTATCGCACCGCCGTCAGCGCGGCCGTGCTGGCTGCCGGCATCTGCCACGCCGACACCCTGATTCATGCCGGCAAGCTCATCGACACCGAGCAAGGCAAGGTGCAGGAGCAGGTCTCAATCATCATCAAGGGCAATCGCATTGCCGACGTCAAAGCCGGCTATGTCGACCGCCAAGGCTTCGAGCAGTATCACAACCTGCAGCAGTACACCGTCATGCCGGGCCTCATTGATCTGCATGTGCACGTGTCCGGTGAAAACAGCCCGACCTCGTATACCGAAGGTTTTTTCCTCAATCCGTCCGACTACGCGCTGCGCGCCACCAATTACCTTGAGCGCACGCTCGATGCGGGGTTCACCACCGTGCGCGATCTCGGCGCTGGTGATGGCCTCAACATCAGCCTGCGCGATGCCGTGCGCAAAGGCTGGGTCAAAGGCCCGCGCATTTTCGCCGCCGGCAAATCCATTGCCACTACCGGCGGCCATGCCGACCCGACCAATGGCCTCAGCATCGAATTGCGCAAGGATCCCGGCCCGGCCGATGGTGTCATCAACGGTGTTGAAGACGCCCGCAAAGCGGTGCGCCAACGCTACAAGGAAGGCGCTGACTTAATCAAAATCACCGCCACCGGCGGCGTGCTGAGCCTGGCCAAAAGCGGCATGAATCCGCAATTCATGGATGACGAACTGAAAGCGATTGTCGACACTGCCAAGGACTACAACTTCACCGTGGCGGTGCACGCGCATGGCAAGGACGGCATGCTGCGCGCCATCAAAGCCGGCGTCGACACCGTCGAGCACGGCACCTACATGGACGACGAAGTGATCAAGGAAATGAAGAAGCGCGGCACCTGGTATGTGCCGACCATATCCGCCGGCAAATTCGTCTCCAAGAAAGCGGAGATTGACGGCTACTTCCCGGACGTGGTCCGGCCGAAAGCGGCCAGCATCGGCGGCGAGATCCAGAAGACGTTTGCCAAGGCCTACAAGGCCGGCGTCAAGATCGCCTTCGGCACCGACGCCGGCGTCGGCCCGCACGGCAGCAACGCCGATGAGTTCGTCTACATGGTCGAAGCCGGCATGACGGCGATGGACGCGATCAAATCCGCCACCATCAACGCCGCGCAAGTGCTGCGGCAAGACGCCGAGCTCGGCAGCATCAAGGCCGGCAAATACGCCGATCTGGTCGCGGTAAAAGGCGATCCGCTGCAAGACATCACGCTGATGACGCAGGTCGGTTTTGTGATGAAAGAGGGCAAGGTTGAAAAGACCCCGTACTGAAACTTGCTGGGCCTATTGCCTTGGCATCATGACGGAACGATGCGCGATGGCCAGTTGGTGGAGGGCGGAATGTCGCCGTCAGCAGGCCGGTTGTCGCTGTCGCACTGAATGGTGGACCGGCTGCGGGATGCCTCGTTGGGGCTGCGTTCCGTGCCGGAGAGGTGGGGGCACCGGCCTTCCGTAAAGCGGGCGATGGCGGTTTTGGCAAAACGGTTGTGCCTCTTCTACGCTTTTAGCACCGTGCCATGTCGGAGCCAAAAGCGATGTCCGTAGAAAGCCTACTCAGTCAGGCAGCGCAACTGCCGTCCATTCCCAAAGTCGTTCAGGAGCTGCTAACGAGTTTTGATGATCCGACCGTCGATACCGCTACCATCGCCAGCAAGATTGCTCTGGATCAGGCTTTGACGGCAAAGGTTCTGCGCTTGGCGAACTCATCGTTTTATGGCGGAACTCGACGCATCGCTTCAGCGCAGGATGCGGTGGTCTTCCTCGGCCAAGATGCGCTGCGCACCCTGGTGCTTGCCTCCGGTGTCACTGGCGCGTTCAAGGCGCCGCCTGGCTTTGATCTCAACCAATTTTGGCGTCGTAGTTTCATCGTGGCCGGCTTGTGCAAGTGGCTGGTACGCCGGGGAGAATTGAAGAGCCGCAATCCGGAAACGGCGTTTACCGCAGGTATGCTGCATGATGTCGGCAATTTGCTGCTGCATACGCTCGAGCCAGGACGGATGAAAATCGTGGATGATGCGGTCGCTGCCGGGGCGCCGCGTGGTGATTCGGAACGGCAGATCTTCGGCTGCACCAGCGTTGAAATCGGGGCGGAATTGACTCGTCGCTGGCGGTTCCCGGACAATCTTTGTCGCGCTGTGGCCGAGCAAATCGCACCGCTGACAGTGCGCGAGCCCAACCCTTATGCCATATTGGCCCATCTGGGCAAGTCGTTGTATACCCTGGTTATCGGCAAACAACCGGCGAGCGCCATTGCCGAGGTGCTCGATACCGCCATCGTGTCGGCACTGGCGCTCGACATCAACAAGTTGCAGCTGCATTGGCCGGAAACCGCTGAACTCGGTCGGGATATGGAGGAGCTATTGAGTTAGAACCCAAGCGACTTTGGTGTGTTAGGCAAGTCTTTGTTGGCTGGGTGTTGCAGTGCCATGATCGGTGCTGCTCGTTTGGATGTTTTCGGCGTTTGAAATCACCCCACCCGGAGCCCGCTATGCTTGTTCCGGGTGGCAGATCCAAATCACCGAATAGCTCATTGAGCCATTGGCGGGCAACAAAACGGGACGCATGGCGTCCCGTTTTTTGTTGTGGCAAACGCTCAAAAATGATAGCTGATCGCTTTCTTCTGCAGCACGCCACTGGTTTGGCTGGCGGTGGCGCAGGCATCCAACTCGGCTTTCTTGACGACCCAGATTTTGTGTTTGGCATCGCTCTCGCCGGCGGCATCTTTCAGGATCAGCGTGACGTGTTCGCCGGCGCCGAGCCGACGGGTCGAGCCGGCGTAGGCGCATAAGGTATCCAGCAGTTGATCTTCGGTTTCCTTGACCTTGGCCTGCCACTGCTGTCTTTGCTCGTTGCGCAGTGCCTCGGCCTTGTTGCGGAACTGCTGCTGTGCCGCTTCAAAATTTTGCCGCGACTTTTCCAGCGCCGCTTTCTGCTTGTCGCGTTCGCTCTGGCTCATGTCCTTGTTCTTGCGCACGGCATCGGCGTAAGCGCGCTGTTGGTCGCGGTATTCTCGTGCAGCCTTGCGCTGGGCATCGCGCAGGGCGCGCAGCTGATCTCGCGTCTGTTTGTCGATGCCGCGGCCGTAGCCCATCTCGCTCATCGCTTCGTGTGCAGCTTCCATCGCTTCTTCGACCACCGCTTCCATTTCCTCGGTGTCAATTTCTGCTTCCGGCGCCGGTGTGCCTTCTTCGTCGTCGAAAGCGATTACCGGCATCGGCGGCAACGGGGCGATCGGCGCCAGCGGCGTGCCAAAGACATGACCGTAATGGGCGCCCGGCAGATGCACTTCAAACACCATGCCCTGACCGGCGAGGTACAGGCCTTCGATATTGACGCCGCCTTGTTCCCAGCGGCCCTGGCGGGATTTCGGTGCCGTGGCGGTTTCGAACACCTGGCCGAGGATCTGAACGTCTTTGCTGATCGCGCTGAATTTGCTGTTGGCTGCCAGGCTGCCGGTGCTGATGACGGTCGCGCCGGCTGCCAGCAGGGCAGTCAGAAAAGGGCGGACCTTGAAAGTACGACGGTTCATAAAGCCTCCGAGTCGGTGGTGGTTTGCAACGAGGCCTTGAGCGCGCGCAACTCAAGTCGACTTTGCTGTTGAGTGGTCAACAGATCGCTGAAGGCTTTCACCTGCAACGCCTGATCCTGATCGCGCACGGTCTTCCAGTAGTTGACCCATTGCGCCAAATCCTGCTGCTGTTGTTCGCGGGCGTAATTCACCACCGCGGTCATCATTTTCTGGTTGTCCTGCTGCCGGCTGATGTCCCAGGCGGCGAGCTGATTGGTAACGGTCAGCTGCTGCTGTTCCTTGAACTGGTTCAGTCGCTGTTCGAGTGCATCGGCAGTCAGCACTTGGCCGTTGGCGGCTTTGCTGCCGCCGAAACTGACCCGGAAACCGTCGGCATCGCTTTGCACATCAACCTTTGCAACGACCAGCAGCAGGCACAGCGCTGACGTCGCCATCGACAGCCACGGCAACCATTGGCCGCGCTGCTTTTCCGGCACGGCGAACGCGGCGCGATGCCATTCCGGCACTGGCAGATCGCGCCACTGGCGCGCTTCGTGGCTGAGCGTGTCCAGCATGGCGAGATCGGCCTGGCAATGCGGGCATTGCGCCAGGTGATCGGACAATTGCTGCTGCGTGGCTTCAGGCAGCAGATGCTCGCGATAATCGCTGAGCAAAGGGCCGGCTTCTTCACAACGCATGTTTCAGTTCCTCATTTCCCCGCAGTTTCTGCAGGGCAGTGTACAAACGGGTTTTCGCGGTGTTCTCCGGGATGCCGAGCTGGCCGGCGATCTCCTCGAAGGTCAGGTGCTGGAAGAATTTCAGTTCCACCACCAGCCGCTGGTCGTTACTCAACTGCGCCATCAAGCGCAGCAGCGTGCTGCGCAGGCTGTCCTGCTCGACGCTGCGATGACTGCTGTCGTCGGCGACGATCACGTCTTCGTCCACTTCCGCCGCCTTGTGCAGCGGGTTGCCGCGCCGCCGGCGCAGAAAGTCGACCGCGCGGTTGGCGACGATGCGCAGCAACCAGGCGGCGAACACGCCCTCGGCCCGGTAATTGGGCAGGTTGCGATACACCGCCAGAAACGCTTCCTGCATCAGGTCGAGCGCATCCTGCCGGTTACCGGTCATCCGGTAGGCGAGGTTGTAGACCCGCTTTTCATGGCGGCGAACCAGACTCAGCCAGGCGCGCTGTGATCCCCCCAGCGCCTTGGCAATCAGTTCGCCGTCGTCTGCTAGTCCGAACATGGTTTTCCGTTGTTGTGGTGTACCGAAGCAGTCTGCTGTCGCGGGTTGCGCCAGCGTTTCGGTGCGTCTGTGCTGATTGTCGTTGCCGGCCGGCAAATAGTTTGCGGTGACGATAAAAAAGCTGCGAAAGGCCAGTCGCAGCGGCCCCAACCTCACTTTTGCTGCAGCGCAGCATGTCGGCCGACGCTCGCCTGTGTCCGGCGACTACCGGGGTACATGGTATAGTCCGCGCCACTCAAGACGGACCCCGGCGCGTTGGCGCCTCAGGTCATTTTCGCCTGACGGCGCCTTCTCGGCGCCGTTTGTTTGTCACCCTCTGCACAGAACGAGAGAGATGGAACGCACTGTCCTGATTAGCAATGATGTCGTCGTGATGGGCTTGCTGGCGCTGATTCTGGCGCTGGTTTTCAGCACCTCGCGCAGCCAGTGGTCGCCGCTGAAAATTTTCTACACCTATGTGCCGGCGATTTTCCTTTGCTATTTTCTGCCGTCACTTCTGAACACGTTCAACGTGGTTGATGGCGAGAAGTCGAATCTCTATTCGGTTGCGCGCGACTACTTTTTGCCAGCCAGTCTGGTGTTGCTGACCATGAGTGTCGACGTCAAGCGCATTGTCGCGTTGGGCCCGAAGGCCTTGGTGATGTTTGTGACCGGCACGCTTGGAATTGTCATTGGTGGGCCGTTGGTGCTGGCGGGATATTTGTGGCTGGTGCCGGATGCGGTTGGCGCGACGGACGCCGAATTGTGGCGTGGCTTGGCGGCAATTGCTGGCAGCTGGATTGGCGGTGCGGCCAATCAGGCGGCGCTTGCGGTGACTTATAAGACACCGCCGGATCTGTTTGCCGTGATGGTGACCATCGATATCGTGGTCGGCAATTTGTGGATGGCGTTCTTGTTCTTTCTGATCGGCAATGCGGAAAAAATCGATCGCTGGTTGAAAGCGGACAACAGCAGCATCGATGCAGTTCGCGCCACTGTTGAAAAGTTTCACGCGGAACACAAGCGTGAAATGACGCTCAATGACCTGATGATCATGGTCGGCTTGGCGGTTGGTGTGACCGGTCTTGCCCACTGGGCGGGTGCCAGCATTGCCGCTTATATTGGCGCCCATTCTCCGCTGCTGTCCGGCTTCAGTCTGGACAGCAAGTTTCTCTGGGTGGTGATTCTGGCAACTTCCGGCGGCCTTGCGCTGTCGTTTACCCGGGCTCGCAATCTGGAGGGTGTTGGCGCCTCCAAGATTGGTTCTGGCTTCTTATACATTCTGATTGCCACCATTGGCATGAAAATGAATGTGGCAGCGGTCGCCGATCACTGGCAGCTGTTCTTCGTCGGCCTGATGTGGATTCTGGTCCATGGTGCACTGATGTTTGCCGTCGCCAAACTGATCCGGGCGCCGCTGTTTTTCCTCTGCGTTGGCAGCCAGGCCAACATCGGCGCGGCAGCGTCGGCACCGGTGGTGGCGGCGGCATTCCACCCGGCGCTGGCGCCGGTCGGGGTGTTGTTGGCGGTGTTCGGCTATGTGCTAGGCACCTACGCGGGCTGGGTGTGTACTGAAATGATGCGGATGGTGTCGGGAGGCTGAGATGACAACCTTTGTATTGCATGAACGCCTCGCCGCCGACTGTCTGGTTGTCGGCGACTGGCCGCTATGCCGTGTGCTGCTGATGAACGACAGCACTTATCCGTGGCTGATTCTGGTGCCACGCCGGCCAAATTTACGCGAAATTCATGAGTTGGATGCCGCTGATCGCGCGCAGTTCCTGGCCGAATCCTGCGCACTCGGCGAAGCGCTGATGCAGCAGTTTGCCGGCGACAAATTGAACGTCGCGGCGCTCGGCAATATGGTGCCGCAGCTGCATATCCACCACATCGTGCGCAAGGTCGGCGATGCCGCCTGGCCGGCGCCAGTGTGGGGCAAGCAGCCGGCGCAGCCGTATGCACCGGCTGCCGCCGACGCGCTGCTGAAAACGCTGCGGGCGAAGTTGTCGCTGTAGTCCGCGTTGGTTTGCTGAGCGCTCACTTGCTGCACGATTGTTATTGAGACAGGAAATTCGCCTGCGGCCGCGGCCGGCTTTCGGCTAAGATCGCCGCTGGGAGTCGGCCAGACAGTCGCTGGCGCCGCAAGGTGCTGGAGGAAAGTCCGGACTCCATAGGGCAGGGTGCCAGGTAACGCCTGGACGGCGCGAGCCGATGGAAAGTGCAACAGAAAGATACCGCCGATGTGGCGAGTCCGGTGCCGGCAACGGCGCCGGATACTGTCGCAGGTAAGGGTGAAATGGTGCGGTAAGAGCGCACCGCGTCCCTGGCAACAGGCGATGGCACGGCAAACCCCACCCGGAGCAAGACCAAATAGGCGTCCAATGGCGTGGCCCGCGCTGGACGCGGGTAGGTTGCTTGAGCCGACTGGTGACAGGCGGCCCAGAGGAATGACTGTCCTCGACAGAATCCGGCTTATCGGCCGACTCCCGCCTTTTCTTACCCGGCTGCCGCGGCAGGCGCTTCCTGATCAAACTTAAAGTGAATTCTCACGTTCCGCAGCCAAGGTTTTGATTTCCCTTTCTTCCTTGCAATTGGTACTTATCCACAAGCTGTGATCCAGCGCTAAGTCCTTGTCACACAAGCGATATTTCCCCGGTTTTGAGCAGGAATTTGCTTGACGCTGATCACCCTCGTTTCTATAGTGGCGAAAAGTGGGGAAACGTGTCGATTTGTGGATCGGTGCGTAACCACGTGTCGGAAAGGACCGGACTGTCGTGTTTCGCGGGGCAAGTGCCATCTCGGTAGACGCCAAAGGCCGCATCGCCATGCCGGCCCGGCACCGTGACGCCCTGCAAAGCCTCTGTGCCGGCCAGCTGGTCGTCACCCGTGATCTGAGCCTGCCCTGCCTGCTGGTGTTTCCGATGCCGGCCTGGGAGCGGCTCGAGCAAGACCTCGAGAAGTTGTCGAATACCAATCCTGTACACCAACGCATCAAGCGCATCCTGATGGGTTTTGCCACGGAAGTGGAGCTCGACAGCGCCGGTCGCATGCTGTTGCCGTCGGTGCTGCGCGAACAGTGCGGCCTCTGCAAGGACGCGATGTTGGTGGGCCAAGGCAAGGTGTTCCAGCTCTGGGACGCCGTCCGCTGGGACGAGCAGATCCGGGTCGACATCGAGGCGCACGGTACCGATTCTGCCGATTTGCCAACGCTCTCGTTCTAAGGAGCCGCACTCATGCACGAGACGGTACTCCTGCACGAATCGGTGGCAGCGCTGGCAGTGCGTGCCGACGGTTTTTATGTCGACGCGACCTTTGGTCGCGGCGGCCACAGCGGTTTGATTTTGCAGCAGCTGGGTCCGGCGGGCCGACTGCTCGGTATTGATAAAGATCCGCAGGCGATTGCGGCGGCGCACGAGAAATTCGGCGCCGATCCGCGGTTTTCGGTCGAGCAGGGTGCGTTTTCGCAGCTGGCCGAATTGATCGCAAGGCGCGGCATGACCGGCAAGGTCGATGGCGTGTTGATGGACTTGGGCGTGTCGTCGCCTCAACTGGACGAAGCGGCGCGCGGTTTCAGTTTTATGCGTGACGGAGAACTGGACATGCGCATGGATCCCACGCGGGGACAAAGCGCAGCTGCCTTTCTCGCCACGGCGACGGATGAAGCCATCGCCGATGTGCTCTATCGCCTCGGCGAAGAGCGTCAGTCACGCCGCATTGCCCGTGCCATTGTCGCCGCGCGTAGCGTCGAGCCGATCACCCGCACGGTCCAGCTCGCCAATATCGTAGCCGAGGCACTGCCGCGTCACGAAAAGCACAAGCATCCGGCTACCCGCACCTTCCTCGCGCTGCGTCTGCACGTCAACGATGAACTCGGCGAAGTCGAGCGGGTGTTGCCGCAGGCGCTCGAGGTGCTGGCGCCGGGCGGCCGGGTTGCCGTGATCAGCTTCCATTCGCTGGAAGATCGGATCGTCAAGCAGTACTTCAAGCGCGAAGCCAAAGGCGACGAGCTGCCGAAAGATCTGCCGATCCGGCACAGCGAGATCCATGCCCGGATCAAATCGCTTGGCAGGATCCTGCCAAGCAAGGAAGAAATTGCCCGCAATCCGCGCTCCCGGAGCGCGGTGCTGCGCGTCGCGGAGAAACTCTGATGAGCGCGACGCCGAACCAGCCCTCCCTGCTCAAAGCCATGCTGACCAGTCTGCGTGGCTTTGGCGTTGGTGTGGTGCTTCTGGGCATGTTGACCTTGCTGTCGGCCCTGGCGGTGGTCTGGAGCGCGCACCAGACCCGGATGGCGCGTGCTGAACTGGAAGCGCTGGAAAAGCAGCGCGATGAACTGGACAGCGAGTTCCGTGCCCTGAAACTCGGCCAGGCCGCGTTGGCCGAACACGGCCGGGTGGAAAACATGGCGAAATCCCGGCTCGGCATGGAGCGAGTCAGCATTGAAAACGAACGGGTGGTGGAACAATGACCACTCGCGAGCCGAAAACGCCGATCAAAAGTCCGGTCGCCAAGGCGATGGGCAGCAACACGGCAAAAGCCAGCGCCGATACCCGACGCCACTATCCGCTGTATAACTGGCGTTTCTATGTCCTCGGTGGCTTGTTGGTGCTCGGTTTTGTCGGGCTCGGTGTCCGCGCCGGCTATCTGCAGCTGGTCGAACACTCGTTCCTGCAAAAAGAAAGTGCAGCGCGGGCGCTACGCGATGCGCCCATTGCGAGCTACCGCGGCAGCATTCTCGATCGCAACGGCCAGGAACTGGCGGTGTCGCTGGAAGTGGCGTCGGTGTTTCTGGATCCGAAAGAAATCATCGACAAACACGATCCCGAAGGCATGCGTGACAGCACCGCCTGGCATCAGCTGGCAGCCATGCTCGGGCTGAAAACCAAGGCGTTGAACAAGCTGGTCGACAGCAATGCCAACAAGCATTTCGTCTGGGCCAAGCGCCAGCTGGAACCGACTGTGGCGCAGCTGATTCGCCAGCTCGATCTGCCCGGCGTGCATCTGACCCGCGAATACCGTCGTTCGTATCCGACCGGCGAAGTGGCGGCGCATTTGGTGGGTTTCACCAATATCGATGAGCAGGGCATCGAGGGCATCGAGCGGGCGTTCAACGAACAGCTGACCGCCAAGCATGGTGCCGAGCGTCAGATTCTCGATCGCAAGCGGCGGGTGGTGGAATCCAAGGGCGTAGTCAAGGATGCCGAACCCGGCCAGGACATCTATCTGTCCATTGACAGTCGTTTGCAGACGCTGACGTTCCGCGAGCTGCGCGACACGGTGAAAAAACACCGCGCCCGGGCTGGCTCGGCAGTGATTCTGGATGTCAATACCGGCGAAGTGTTGGCAATGGCGAACTGGCCCTCCTACAACCCGAACAAGCGCAATGACCGACCGAAAGGCGCTACCCGCAACCGCGCGATCACGGACATGTTCGAGCCCGGTTCGGCGGTCAAACCGTTGGTCGTGATCAGTGCGCTGGAGTCGGGCAAGTATGCACCGGGCACGGTCATTGATACCCGTCCGGGCCAGATGCGCGTCGGCGGTTCCTGGGTGCGCGACATCCACAACTACGGCGTGCTTGATGTCACCGGCGTCATTCGCAAATCCAGCAATGTCGGCGTGGCGCAGATGGCACTCAGCCTGCCGAAAGAGCAGTTTCTCGGCACCTATCAACGGTTCGGTCTTGGTTTGCCGCTGGGCACCGGTTTTCCGGGCGAAACCGCCGGTCGGCTCAAAATTGATAAGCGCTGGTCCAAGTTTGAACTCGCGACGGCCTCGTACGGTTACGGTCTCACCGCCAGTCCGCTGCAACTGGCCAGTGTCTACGCGACGCTTGCGAGCGGCGGCATCAAACGCCCGGTCAGCCTGCTGAAAGTCAAGGATGGCGTCGTCGGCGAGCGCGTGGTCGATGAACGTATCGCCAAGCAAGTGCTGGCGATGATGAAGGAAGTGGTCAAAGACGGCGGCACCGGCAAGCAGGCAAAGGTAGGCGGTTATTGCGTGTCAGGCAAGACCGGCACGGTGCACAAAGCGGTGCCCGGCGGTTACAGCGATGAATATTTCTCGGTGTTTGCCGGCATTGCGCCGTGCGACAAGCCGCGCCTGTCGATGGTGATTGTCGTGGACGAACCGAATGGTGAGAAGCACTACGGCGGCGATATCGCCGCGCCGGTGTTCAGTACCGTGATGGAACAGGCGCTGCGTTTGATCAACGTCGCGCCGGATGATGAATCGGTGCTCCGGGTTGCCCAACAACCGCTCGGACCAAAACCAGCTGCAGGAGGCAACGATGCCTGAGTTGAACGGCAATCTGACCCTGCAACAATTGCTCGCCGATGAGCGGGTATTGCTGCCGGCCGCATTGGCCGCCGTTCCGGTCAGCCGGCTCACGCTGGACAGTCGCGATGTCCAGTTCGGTGATGTGTTCATAGCCTTGGCTGGCACCACCACCGATGGCCGCAAATTCATCAACGATGCCTTTGCCAAAGGTGCGGTCGCCGCGCTGGCGGAAGCAGCCAATGGTGATGAGCGGATCGTGGCGGTACCGAATCTGCGGATGCGGGTGTCGGCGTTGGCGGCAAAACTGTATGGCGATGCCAGCAGCAAGCTGCCGCTGTATGGCGTGACCGGCACCAATGGCAAAACCACCACCAGCCAGTTGCTGGCTGCCGCATTGACCCGCTTGCAGGGGCCGACCTTTGTGCTCGGCACGCTCGGCTATGGTCTGTACGGCGAGTTGCAGCCGGGTCGGCACACGACCCCGGATGCGATTGCGCTGCAGCGTTTGCTGGCCGATGGCGTCAAGCAGGGCGCGCGTGCCGCCGCGATGGAAGTGTCCTCGCATGGTCTGGATCAGGGCCGCGTTGAAGCGCTGCATTTCCGCACGGCGATTTTCAGCAATCTCACCCGCGATCATCTTGATTATCACGGCACCATGGCCGCGTATGGCGCCGCCAAGCGCCGACTGTTTGTCTGGCCCGGTTTGCAGCACGCCGTGCTCAATGCCGATGACGAGTTCGGCCGCGAATTGCTCGCCGACAGCGCCATCACCGCGGTGAAATATTCCTACGGCACCCGCGCCCATGCGATTGCCGGGATCGCCGGCAGCGTGCATGCGGAGCGCATTCATTACAGCAGCGAAGGCATCATGGCGGAAATCGTCACGCCGTGGGGCCGCAAACTGCTGCAAAGCCCGCTGCTCGGTGAATTCAACCTTAGCAATTTGCTGGCAGCGCTGACCGCGCTGTGCGCCAACGGTTACAGCCTTGATGACGTTGCCGGTGTGTTGGGTACGGTACGGCCGATTGCCGGCCGGATGGAGCGCTTTGGTGGCGGCGACAAGCCGCTGGTGGTTGTCGACTACGCCCATACCCCGGACGCACTGGAAAAAGCCGTGATGGCGCTGCGTCTGCATTGCCACGGCAAAGTCGCGGTGGTGTTTGGCTGCGGTGGTGATCGTGACAAAGGCAAGCGACCGGAGATGGGCGCGATTGCCGAGCGTTTTGCCGATGTGGTGCTGCTCAGCAATGACAATCCGCGCTCGGAAGATCCGCTGGCCATTGCCAACGACATTCGCGCTGGCATGAAAGCTGGCCAGCAGGTTCGCTTTATCGCCGATCGCAAACAGGCGATCGCGACGATTCTGTCCGAGCTGCAAGCGGGTGATGCGGTATTGCTGGCGGGCAAAGGCCATGAGGCGTATGTCGAAGCAAACGGCCAGCGCACACCGTACTCAGAAGTGGCGGTTGTTCAGGATTTGTTGCAGCAATGGTCAGGAGCGCGCCCGTGATCACGATGCGCTTGCTGGATATCGCACAGGCCGTCGCCGGTCGGTTGGCTGGCGCCGATTCGACGGCGGCTGAGAAAATTGTGCGTGCCGTCAATACCGATTCCCGGCAGGCCATTGCCGAATCGTTGTTTGTCGCTCTGCGCGGCCAGCGTTTTGATGCCCACGATTTTGCCGCGGGCGCAGTCAGCACTGGCGCCATCGCGCTGTTGGTCGAGCGCGAATTGCCGCTGGCCGTGCCGCAAATCATCGTCGCTGATACGCGCCTTGCCTTGGGCGATCTGGCGCGGGCCTGGCGTCGGCGTTGCCGCGCCACCGTGGTGGGCTTGACCGGCAGCGCCGGCAAAACCACGGTCAAGGAAATGATCGCCAGCATCCTGCGTCAGGATGGTGAGACACTCGCCACGCTCGGCAATCTCAACAACGATATCGGGGTGCCGTTGACATTGTTCCGGCTCGGCGCCGAGCACAAGTATGCCGTGATCGAAATGGGCGCGAATCACCGCGGTGAAATTGCCTACTGCGCCGGCATCGCCGAGCCGACTGTGGCCGCCATCACCTTGATCGGGGCGGCGCATCTGGAGGGTTTCGGTTCGCTCGAAGGCGTGGCCCATGCCAAGAGCGAGATCTACGCGGCGTTGCCGGACAACGGCGTTGCGGTGCTGAACGAAGACGCCCTGTTCCAGCCGATTCTGCGCGCCGCCATTGACTCACGTCGCAGCCTCCGTTTTGGCAGCCAGCCGAGCGCCGACGTCCATGCCGAGCAGGTCACGCTCGATGCCGATGCCTGTGCGCGCTTCACGTTGGTGACGCCGCGTGGCCGCGTTGCGGTGCAGTTGCCAGTACCGGGTCAGCACAACGTCATGAACGCACTGACCGCAGCCGCCATGGCGGAAGCGCTGCAACTGCCGCTTGAACTGATCGCCCGCGGTTTGGCCGCGACGCCGGTCGTGGGTGGTCGTCTGGTTCGCAAGCAGGCGCGCTGCGGTGCGGTGCTGATCGATGATACCTACAACGCCAATCTGTCGTCGGTGAAAGCGGCAATTGATCTGCTGGTCAGCCTGCCGGGCCGGCCCATGCTGATACTCGGCGACATGGGCGAGCTTGGCAACGAGGCGGCGGCCATTCACGCCGAAGTCGGCCACTACGCCAGGCAAAAGCAGGTCGCCGCCGTTTACACGCTGGGCCAATTGAGCGCCGACACCAGCACCGCATTCGGTGCCGGTGGCCAACATTTTTCCGCACTCGAGCCGCTGCTTGCTGCGCTTGAGTCAGCCTTGACCGGCGAGCATGTCGTGCTGGTCAAGGGTTCCCGCAGTGCACGCATGGAGCGCGTTGTTTCTGCTCTTTCCAGCCCCAACGACGACAATAAACACGGGGAGATGCACTGATGCTTCTGTGGCTCGCTCAATACCTCGAACAGTACTACCACGGCTTCAATGTCTTTGGTTACCTGACCCTGCGCACGATTCTCGGCGTGCTGACCTCGCTGGCGATTTCACTGATCGTCGGCCCGAAAATGATCGACTGGTTGCGCCGCTACCAAGTCGGCCAGACCGTGCGCAAAGACGGCCCGCAAACGCACCTGAGCAAATCCGGTACGCCGACCATGGGCGGCACCCTGATCTTGGTGTCGATCGCGCTTAGCACGCTGCTCTGGGCCAATCTGGACAACCGCTTTGTCTGGGTTGTGCTGCTGGTCACGCTCGGCTTTGGTGCCATCGGTTTTGCCGATGATTACATCAAACTGGTGCGCAAGGACCCGAAGGGGCTCATCGCACGCTGGAAGTATTTCTGGCAGTCGGTATTCGGCTTGGCGGCCGCGGTGTACCTGTATCTGAACGCTGCCAGCCCGGCCGAAACCACCCTGATCATTCCATTCTTCAAGAACGTGCTGATTCCGCTCGGTGCGTTCTATGTGCTGCTGACCTATTTCGTCATCGTCGGTACCAGCAATGCGGTCAACCTGACCGATGGTCTGGACGGTCTGGCGATTGTGCCGACGGTCATGGTCGCCGGCGCGCTGGCGATTTTTGCTTACGTCACCGGCAACACCGTGTTCGCCGAATACCTGCAGATCCCCTATGTCAAGGGCGTTGGCGAAGTCGCGGTGTTCTGTGGCGCGATTGTCGGTGCCGGTCTCGGTTTTCTCTGGTTCAACACCTATCCCGCCATGGTGTTCATGGGCGATGTCGGTGCGCTGGCGCTCGGCGCGGCACTCGGTATCGTGGCCGTGCTGGTGCGCCAGGAACTGGTGCTGTTCGTCATGGGCGGGGTGTTCGTGATGGAAACGGTGTCGGTGATGGTGCAGGTCGCATCGTTCAAACTGACCGGCCGCCGGGTGTTCCGGATGGCGCCGATTCATCACCATTTCGAGTTGAAAGGTTGGCCGGAGCCGCGGGTGATTGTGCGGTTCTGGATCATCACGGTGATTCTGGTGCTGGCAGGGCTCGCCACGCTGAAACTGCGTTAAGGAAAGGCTGCAATGGTTGATGCACGTCGCTTTCATGTGATCGCCGGTCTGGGCAAGACCGGGGTGTCGGTTGCGCGCTACTTGCGCAGCCGCGGCGTGCCATTTGCCGTCACTGACAGCCGGGTCAATCCGCCGGGCGTCGATCAGCTGAGGCAGATCGCCCCGGATGTCGAATGCAAGTTTGGCGCGCTCGATGCCGAGCTCTTGGCGCAAGCTGACGTGATCGTATTGTCGCCGGGCTTGGCGCTGGCCGAGCCATCGATTGTTGCCGCGCGCAGCCGTGGCGCCCAGGTGATTGGCGACATCGAATTGTTTGTCCAGGTTGCGCGTGCGCCGATCATCGCCATCACGGGCTCCAATGGCAAAAGCACGGTTACCATGCTGACCGGTCATTTGCTCAACCACGCCGGCAAGAAAGCGCTGGTCGGCGGCAACATCGGCATCCCTGCACTGGACCTGCTGGAACAGCCGGTGCCGGATTTCTACGTGCTGGAGCTGTCGAGTTTCCAGCTGGAAACGACCTACAGCTTGCACGCGGCCGCGGCGACGGTGCTGAACATCAGCGAAGATCATATGGACCGCTATCCGTCGCTGGCGGCTTACGCACAAGCCAAGGCGCGCATTTATCACCACGCCGCGGTGGCCGTCATCAATGCCGATGATCGGGAAACCCGTCGTGATTTCGATCGTGCCCGTCGTTTCGTCGCATTTGCCGTGCACCACACCGATGCCGATTACCGGGTCGAGCACATCGACGGTCGCCGGTTTCTGACCGTGGGTGAACAGGCGTTCGCCGATCTGGCGCACTTGCCGATTCAAGGTGAGCACAATGCCGCCAACGTGTTGGCCGCGGTGGCGTTGTGCGAAGCGGTTGGCGTCAAAGCCGAAAAACTGCGTGACGGTTTGCGCAGCTTCCAGGGCTTGCCGCACCGCTGTGTACTGGTGCGCGAACACAAGGGCGTGCGCTATTACAACGATTCGAAAGCGACCAATGTCGGTGCTGCCTTGGCGGCGATCAATGGCATTGGTCCGGTCATCACCGGCAAGCTGGTGATCATCGCCGGTGGTGATGCCAAGGGGCAGGATCTGTCGCCGCTGCTGCCGGCGTTTGCCCAGTATGCCCGCGCGGTAGTCCTGCTCGGCCGTGATGCCGAACGGGTTTCGGCGGTGGTGCCGGATACTGTTCGGCAAGAGTTTGTCGACAGCATCGAAGAGGCAGTTGGCTCGGCCGCCGATCTGGCCGAGGCAGGCGATGCCGTGTTGTTGTCGCCGGCCTGCGCCTCGCTGGACATGTTCCGCAATTACGAAGAGCGCGGCGACCGGTTCAGCCGGGCGGTGGAGGCGTTGCCATGATGGTTCGCCTGCAACACTGGTTCGGTCACAGCCACAGCACTGACACGGCACCGGCGGTATTTGACCGCTGGCTGGCGGGTCTGGTCGTGCTGCTGCTGGCACTCGGCATCTTGATGGTAGCGTCCAGCTCGCTGCCGTTTGCCATGGAGCGGCATGACAACGGCTTCTACTTTGTCATCCGGCACCTGGTTTATCTCGGCATTGGTGGTGTGGCAGCCGCACTGATCCTGACCAGGCCAAGCGCGGATTGGCAGAAAATCGCCATGCATCTGCTGGTTGCTTGCCTGGTCATGCTGGTGCTGGTGTTGCTGCTCGGTCGCGAAATAAACGGCGCCAAACGTTGGCTCGGTGTCGGCGTGTTCACGGTGCAGGTATCCGAGCTCGCCAAGCTGTTTGTGATCATTTATCTGGCCGACTACCTGCAGCGCCGCAATGAACTGCTGCGCACGCGCTTTGAAGGATTTTTCCGGCCGCTGCTGATTCTCGGTTTCACGACTTTATTGCTGCTGCTGGAGCCAGATTACGGGGCCAGCGTTGTGATCACCGCGACTTGCCTCGCAATGATGTTCCTTGCCGGTGCCAAGGTCTGGCAGTTCATCGCGCTGTGTCTGGTCGCGGGCGCCGCGCTGGCGGTGGTGGCGCTGTCGGCGGAATACCGGTTGGCACGACTGAAAACGTTTTTGGATCCTTGGGCAGACCCATATGGCAGCGGTTATCAGCTGACCCAGTCACTGATCGCGTTTGGTCGCGGTGAATGGGCCGGGCAGGGGCTGGGCAACAGCCTGCAGAAACTGGCTTACCTGCCGGAAGCGCATACCGATTTCGTCTTTGCCGTGGTTGCCGAAGAATTCGGTTTCATTGGCGTCATCGCGGTACTGACGCTGTTCGCGCTGCTGGTGCTGCGCATCCTGCGGGTGGCGCAGCTGGCGCTGAAAGCCGAGATGGCGTTTTCGGCTTACGCCTGTGTCGGCATTGCGACCTGGTTTGCCTTGCAAGCGCTGATCAACATCGGTGTCGCCAGCGGCGCGTTGCCGACCAAAGGCTTGACGCTGCCGTTCATTTCCTACGGCGGCAACGCGGTAATCGTCACGATGGCGGCGATCGCGTTTGTGCTGCGGGTGGATTACGAGCGTCGCCTGCGCGGCGGTGTTGGTCGCAACGTCCGGCCGGAGCGGGCGCGAAAAATGACGGAAACGCAGCGTAATGACGCTGCGCAGCTCGATGACGACGAGGTGACGGCATGAGCGCGCCTTGTCTGCTGATCGCCGCCGGTGGCACCGGTGGTCATATTTTCCCGGCACTGGCGGTCGCTGACGTCCTGCGCGCGCGCGGCTGGCGGGTCGAGTGGCTCGGTAGTCGTGGCGGTCTGGAGGAGCAGTTGGTGCCGCCACGCGACATCCCGCTGCACTTGCTGGCGATCAGTGGTTTGCGCGGCAAAGGCATCACGGCTTTGTTGCTGGCGCCGTTTCGCCTGGTCGGTGCGCTGTTGGCGGCGCGCCGCGTGTTGCAGCAAACACGAGCCGATGTCGTGCTGGGCATGGGCGGTTTTGCCAGTGGCCCCGGTGGCCTGATGGCGCGCATCAGCGGTCGGCCGCTGGTGATCCACGAACAAAACGCGATTGCCGGTTTGACCAATCGCTGCCTGGCGAAAGTGGCGACGGTGGTGCTGCAGGCCTTTCCGAATGCGTTTGCCGATGCGGCGATCCGCTCGGTGGGCAATCCGGTGCGAGCTGATTTGTTGAAACTGGCGCCAGCCGCCGAGCGTTTCGCCGATCGCAGCGGTGCATTGCGGATTCTGGTGGTCGGTGGCAGTCGCGGTGCCGCGGCGTTGAACGAACAGGTGCCAGCCGCAGTCGCGCAGCTGAACGCCGAGGTTGAAGTGTGGCATCAAACCGGTCGTCAGCAGCAAGCGGCGACGCAGGCGCGTTATGGCGATCGTCGCGGTGTCCGGGTCAGCGAGTTTATCGATGACATGGCGGCGGCTTACAGCTGGGCCGACGTGGTGATCTGCCGGGCCGGTGCCTTGACGGTTTCCGAACTGGCGGCGGTCGGTGTGCCGGCAATTTTCGTCCCGTATCCGCATGCGGTGGATGATCACCAGACCGCGAACGCGCGCTATCTGAGCGAGCGCGGCGCGGCGTGGTTGCTGCCGCAGACCGAGCTGACGCCAGCGGTGCTGGCGGCGCGGTTGAACGCGCTGGCCGATCAGCGTGATGTGCTGAAGAACATGGCGGTAGCGGCCCAGGCCGCTGCCATTAACGACGCCGCCGAACAAGTGGCGGCCGCCTGCGAGCGCGTAATCGATGCGCGCTATACGCAGGCATCGAACGAGAGGAACGGCAATGGCTAACGGTACTTACAATGTGCCGGAAATGCGCCGGATCCGACGCATTCATTTCATAGGCATCGGCGGTGCCGGCATGGGCGGCATTGCCGAAGTGCTGCTGAACCAGGGCTATCAGGTCTCCGGTTCCGACATGGCCGACAACAGCGTGACCCAGCGCTTGAAAACGCTCGGTGCGACGGTGTTCCGTGGTCATGTCGACAGCAATGTCACCGGCTCCGATGTCGTGGTCGTGTCGACCGCGATCAAGCCGGACAACGAAGAATTGCTTGCCGCACGGGCGCACCGCATTCCGGTGGTGCCACGTGCGGAAATGCTGGCTGAACTGATGCGGTTCCGGCACGGCATTGCGGTGGCCGGCACGCACGGCAAAACCACGACCACGAGTCTGACGGCATCGATTCTCGCCGAAGGCAATCTCGATCCGACCTTTGTCATTGGTGGCCTGCTGAACAGCGCCGGCACCAATGCCAGGCTCGGCAGCAGCCGCTATCTGGTCGCAGAAGCGGACGAAAGCGATGCCTCCTTCCTGCATCTGCAGCCGATGGTCTCGGTGGTCACCAACATCGATGCCGACCACATGGACACCTACAAAGGCGACTTCGAGGAACTGAAGAACGTCTTTGTCGAGTTCCTGCACAACCTGCCGTTCTACGGGCTGGCCGTGCTCTGCACCGATGACGAAAACGTGCGTGAAATTTTGCCGCGCGTGACCCGACCGATCGTGACCTATGGGTTTGATCCGGATGCCGATGTCCGCGCCACCGACGTCGTGCAGGGTGATGGCCGCAGCCGCTTCAATGTGCATCGCCGTGGTCATGCACCGTTGGCGGTGACCTTGAATCTACCGGGCCGGCACAATGTGCTGAACGCGCTGGCGGCAATCGCGATCGGCACCGAGGAAGGCGTCAGCGATGAGGCGATCGTTCGCGCCTTGGCGCAGTTCAAAGGGGTCGGTCGCCGGTTCCAGTCGCATGGCGAATTTGACACGGCAAACGGCAAAATCTGGTTGGTCGATGACTATGGCCATCACCCGCGCGAGGTCGGTGCCGTGGTCAAAGCCATCCGCGCCAACTGGCCGCAGCGCCGGCTGGTCATGATCTACCAACCGCACCGTTATACGCGCACCCGCGACTTGTATGAAGACTTCGCACAAGTGTTGTCGGAGCCCGATGCCTTGCTGCTGATGGACGTGTACAGCGCTGGTGAAGCGCCGATCGCCGGTGCCGACGGTCGTTCGCTGTGTCGCAGCATTCGCGCGCGCGGCAAGCTGGACCCGATTTTTATTGAGAACAAGACGGAGCTGCCGGATGTGCTGGCCAATGTGCTGCGCGATGGTGATCTGTTGCTGACGCAAGGTGCCGGCGACATCGGGGGTATCGCCAAGCAGTTGGCGGCGGTCAAGCTCGATCTGGTGGCGTTGAAAAGCGTCTGGAGTACGAAATGAGTCAGTCTGCCATCCAACGTGCGGCGCTGCCGGCGCCGGCTGCGTTTGGCAAAGTCGCGGTGCTGTTCGGCGGTACCTCGGCCGAGCGTGACGTGAGTCTGCGTTCGGGCAAAGCGGTGCTGGATGCCTTGCAGCGGGTCGGTATCGATGCCCACGGTGTCGATGCGGTCGGTGATTTTCTGCTAACCCTGAAAAGCCAAGGCTTTGCGCGGGTTTGGAATGCGGTGCATGGCCGCGGTGGCGAAGACGGCCAGCTGCAAGGTGCCCTGCAATTGCTCGGCATTCCTTGCACAGGCTCCGGTGTCGGTGCCTCCGCGCTGGCGATGGACAAGGCGCGCGCCAAGCAGCTGTGGCAGGGCATCGGCCTGTCGACGCCGAATTTTCAGTTGGTCACCGCCGAGCTGGTGGCGACTGAAGCCAAGGCAGCGGAACTGTTTGGCAAGCTCGGACCGATTCTGATGGTCAAGCCGGCACACGAAGGTTCCAGTGTTGGCATGGCGAAAGTGCGGACCCCGGCGGAATTGCAGCAGGCGGTTGGTGAAGCCATGAAATACGACAGCAGTGTCATTGTCGAACGCTTCATCAGCGGTCCGGAGTACACCGTCGCGATCGTCGGCGACGAAGTGCTGCCGAGCATCTCGATGGTGACGCCGCGCGATTTTTACGATTACCAGGCCAAGTACCACAGTGGCGGTACGACCCAGTATCACTGCCCGAGTGGGCTGTCGGCCGAAGATGAAGCGGCACTCGGCAAGCTGGCGAAGTGGGCGTTTGACTCGCTCGGTTGCCAAGGCTGGAGCCGGGTTGATGTCATGCGCGATGCCGCCAGCCAGCAATTTTTCGTGCTGGAAGTGAACACGGTGCCGGGCATGACCGAAACGAGTTTGGTGCCGAAAGCGGCGAAAGTGGCCGGAATGAGTTTTGAAGAACTGGTGCAGCGCATTCTGCTGCCGACCTTGACGGCATAACGAGCAGGCACGATGGCGCAGGCGACACGGAAAACCACCGACAGCGTTCCGCTGACCGACAAGGTCAAGGCGGCGCTGCCGTTCGTGTCAGCACTGCTGCTGTTGATCGGCGCGACGATGCTGGTGATGTTTATCCAGCAGAAATACCGCAGCGCCGACAGCTGGCAGTTGCAGCGGGTGCGGGTCGAGGGCGATCTGCGTCAGGTCAAGTCGGCGGATGTGCTGGCGGCGATGCAAGTGCAAGCCGGCATGACGCTGGCAGAACTGGACCTGCGCGCCTTGCATGCGCGCGTCGCCGCGCTGCCTTGGGTCAAGTCGGTCAGTTTGCGCCGGGTCTATCCGGGCGAGTTGCAGGTCAGTGTCAGTGAGCGGACGCCGTGGTTGCGCTTGAACAGCAAAGAATTGATTGATGTCGACGGTAATCCGTATGCACCGGCCAACGCCGCTGCGTTCAATCATCTGCCCGTGCTGCATAGCTCGCATGGTCAGTTGGCGATCGCGGTGGCCCGGTTTGTCGGCGGCAACGACCAATTGAAGCCGCTCGGGCTGACCATTGCTGAGCTGGCGTTGAGTGGCCGCGGGGCACTGGAAATGACGCTGAACAACGGCACTCGCTTGTTGTTCGGACGTGATGATTGGGATGGCCGCCTGCAACGGTTTCTTGGCTTGTATCCGGAGTTGGTGACCGGCGAGCTGGCACCCAAGTATGTCGATTTGCGTTATGACACCGGCTTTGCGGTGGCATGGCCGGAGCCGGAACTGCCGGCAGCGAAAGCCGTCAGCCGAACGGCCGGATTGTGAGCAGTGATGTCCGCTTGTGCGGACAGCAAAACTACAACAACGGGCGCAGGAGCTGGCGCCGACAATAACCACCGGGCGACCGGTGCTATGGAAGAAGATGGTGAAAATGGCAGACAAAAAACTCATCGTCGGCTTGGACATCGGAACGTCCAAGGTCGTCGCCATTGTCGGCGAAATTTCGACCGACGGCGAAATCCAGATTATCGGCCTCGGATCGCATCCGTCCCGTGGCCTGAAAAAAGGCGTGGTGGTCAATATCGAATCGACCGTGCAGTCGATTCAGCGCGCGGTGGAAGAAGCTGCACTGATGGCCGGTTGCGAGATCCATTCGGTGTACACCGGCATTGCGGGCTCGCATGTCCGCAGCCTGAACTCGCATGGCATCGTTGCGATTCGTGATCAGGAAGTCACTTATGATGACGTGCTGCGGGTGATCGATGCAGCACGTGCAGTGGCCATTCCGGCCGATCAGAAAATCCTGCACGTGCTGCCGCAGGAATTCATCATCGACAACCAGGAAGGCATTCGCGAACCGGTCGGCATGTCGGGCGTGCGGCTGGAGGCGAAAGTGCACATCGTGACGGGTGCGGTCAGCGCGGCCCAGAACATCGTCAAGTGCATTCGGCGCTGCGGCCTGGAAGTAGATGAGATCATTCTGGAGCAAGTGGCATCGAGCTATGCCGTGCTGACCGAAGACGAAAAAGATTTGGGCGTGTGCTTGGTCGATATCGGTGGTGGTACCACCGATATCGCCATTTTTACCGGCGGTGCCATTCGCCATACCCATGTGATCCCGATCGCAGGCGATCAGGTCACCAACGACATAGCGGTCGCGCTGCGCACGCCGACCCAGCATGCCGAAGAGATCAAGGTCAAATATGCCTGCGCGCTGAAGCAGCTGACTTCGCTCGATGACACCATCGAGGTGCCGGGCATGGGTGAGCGCGAACCACGCCGCCTGAGTCGGCAGATTCTGGCCGATGTGGTAGAGCAGCGTTACGAGGAGCTGTTCCAGCTGATTCAGGCCGAGCTGCGCCGCAGCGGGTTTGAAGAGCTGATCGCCTCTGGCATTGTGCTGACCGGTGGTGCTGCCAAGATGCAGGGTGTGATTGAGCTCGCCGAAGAAGTGTTCCACGTGCCGGTGCGGCTCGGTGTGCCGCAGTATGTGTCGGGCTTGTCGGAAGTGGTGCGCAATCCGATTTACGCGACCGGTGTCGGTTTGTTGTTGTACGGCCAGCAGCAGCTGGCGCTGCCGCGCAGCAGCGCCAGTGTCGATGACAAGTTCGGCAGCGTGTTGGCAAAAATGAAAAAGTGGTTCAGCGGTTTTTGATTGGTTTGATTCTCGGTTTGTAAATTTGCCGTTTTGATTTTCGTGATTGAGTTGCAAGGGCAGGCGTGATTGGAAATTCCCGTCGTGATCACGCCGACATGCAGTGACTGAAGCACCCGGCAACGGGTGATATAAAAAGGGGGTAGTACCATGGCTTTGAATTTTGAACTGTTGGAAAACACCGCGGACAACGCGGTCATTAAGGTGATTGGTGTCGGTGGTGGTGGCGGCAACGCGATCAACCACATGGTCGATGCCAATATCGAAGGCGTCGAGTTCATCGCAGCCAATACCGATGGCAAGGCACTGAAACAATCGAAGGCGCGGTTCACGCTGCAGCTCGGCTCAAACCTGACAAAGGGTCTCGGCGCCGGTTCGAACCCGGAAGTGGGCAAGATGGCGGCGCTGGAAGAAAAAGCGCGCATCCAGGACATGCTGCAGGGCGCCGACATGGTGTTCATCACCGCCGGCATGGGTGGCGGCACTGGCACTGGCGCAGCGCCAGTGGTGGCGCAGATCGCCAAAGACATGGGCATTCTGACGGTGGCGATCGTTACTCGTCCGTTCCGTTTTGAAATGAGCAAGCGGGCGCAGGTCGCGGATCACGGCATCACCGAATTGCGCAAGGCGGTCGACAGCCTGATCGTCATTCCGAACGACAAGGTACTGGCCGTTTATGGTGGCGCCAAGATGACCGAAGCGTTCCGCAATGCCGATGCGGTGTTGCGCGGCGCGGTGCAAGGCATTGCCGATCTCATCACCCGTCCGGGCTTC
>JBKBHF010000023.1:0-60633 GCA_046297695.1 Permianibacter sp.
ATACATTTACTGGTACAATCGGGAACGGCGTCATTCGACGCTGAATTATCTGTCCCCTGAAGCGTTTGAAGCTATGCGGTTAGTAGCTTAGGCCGGTGTCCACATGTTGGGGGCAAGATCAGTCTGCACCACCGGATATTTTAAAAGCTCCCGCACCAGTAGTGTTATCAATAAGCGTATAACCAGCCCCTTGCCAACCATAGAAGTTCAAGTTTGCTTCATGTACCGTGGCGATACTACCGGCATACACTGCATTTTGGATTTCAGTCTTGATACTACTGTCTAAGCTGAGTTTTGGAAGTACTGAGCTCAAGTTGTTTTGGCTGATGGTATAGATTTTCTGGCCTTGGCTGGCTGCGAGTGCCAATGCCTTGACTGCTGACACCCCATGAGCCTCTTGTTGCGGTGTGCTGAACAGCTTCTCCGGCACCAAATGTTCACTAGCGCTTAGAAGATTCCCACTAGATTCCATGTAATTTTTCGAGTTTGCCGCATCATTATCTAAATCTCGAGCTATGGTGAATACCCGATCAATATCCATCATTACGCCATCGAACGTGACTTTCTTCGGAACACCCCAGAAATACTGCACGCCCATTGACGTCGAGAAGCTGCCGTAACTCGGGTTGCGGTACATCACAATGTTTTGCGCTTTAGCGGTCATCTGGCTCTGGGTGTAGGTTAGCCCAAAATAGCCGAGCACACCGGTTTGCAGAATATTACCGGTCAAATGATGTTTACTCAGACCGTTGACATCATTGGCTTCGAGCTTGGTTTTGGTTTGCTCGAGTTCGGTTTTGAGCTCGTTTAAGGTTTCCGGACTCATGCCTTGCAAATCCAAACCAATGGCATGGTATTCACCGGCAATCAGCGGATTGTCGGTAGTCTGCCAACCCCATTGTGGGCCGTAAAGCCCTTTGGTCGAGAGTAGCTCTTGGCCCAATCCATGACGTGTATTAGTTCAGACTTGATCTGACACTGCTCTTGAAAAGAGCGGGGTTACCCGGTTTGATGGAGTTGCGAAGCTTCATAAACCGAACAAGGAGTAACCCCGCAATGAATGTCGTAAATCAAGCCGTCATCAAACACAAGCTCGGCCTGCTGAACCTGGCAGAGGAGCTTGGCAACGTTTCGCAAGCCTGTCGTGTCATGGGCGTGTCGCGCGACACCTTTTACCGCTATCAGGAAGCGAAGGAGCAAGGTGGTATTGACGCTCTGTTGCACAAGGACCGGCGCCGACCCAACGTGAAGAATCGCGTCGACGATGCCGTGGAGCAAGCCGTACGCGATTACGCCATTGAACAGCCCGCTCACGGCCAGGTTCGCGTCAGCAACGAACTGCGCAAACGCGGTGTGTTCGTCAGTCCGTCCGGCGTTCGCAGCATCTGGTTACGCGCCGGTCTAGCCAATTTCAAGCAGCGACTGAATGCACTGGAAACGCATGTGGCAGCCACCGATGTCGTGCTGACCGAGGCGCAAGTGGTGGCGCTCGAACGCAAGCGTGACGATGACGTGGCATGTGGCGAAATTGAGACGGCACACCCGGGTTATCTCGGTTCACAGGACACTTTCTATGTCGGTACCATGAAAGGCGTCGGCCGGATCTACCAGCAAACCTACGTCGACACCCACTGCAAAGTGGCGTTCGCCAAGCTGTACACCACCAAAACGCCAATCACGTCCGCCGATTTACTGAATGACAAGGTGTTGCCGTTCTTCGCCGAACACGACGTGCCGGTACTGCGCATTCTGACTGACCGAGGTACGGAGTTCTGCGGCAAGGTCGAACAACATGACTACCAGCTGTACCTGGCCATGAACGACATCGAGCACACCAAGACTAAAGCCGCCTCGCCGCAAACGAACGGCATCTGCGAACGCTTCCATAAAACCATCTTGCAGGAGTTTTACCAGGTCACATTCCGCAAGAAGCTCTACGGCAGCATCGAAGAATTGCAGTGTGACCTTGACGAATGGTTGCAATATTACAATTATGAGCGCACGCACCAAGGCAAGATGTGTTGCGGTCGAACGCCAATCGAGACCTTCCTCGATGGCAAACGGATCTGGCAGGAAAAGCAAATAGCCTGAACTTGACCTGACAGACGCACTTCGGAAATCGGGTAACTGTCAGATCAAGTCGCGACTAGTACACATGACGGAACACCCCAGAAATACTGCACACCCATAGACGTTGAGAAGCTACCGTAACTAGGGTTACGGTACATCACCACGTTCTGCGCTTTTGCCGCCATTTGGCCTTTTTTTGAGCATTTGCAAAATGACGGCAAAAGCGCAAGCGTAGGCACCCGCAACTCCACGGACTCCGCATTTTCTACCCTCAAGCATTAAGATATCTAATCCAGAGCAGTTGCCTTTGATTCCTAATGCCTCATTTCCAAATACATACATTAACAGTGCGTAGATTAATGGACTAATAGCCAACAAAACGTAAATCATTTTGGGCATATCAAGCCTATATAACACATAACCACCGCCAAGTATCACTATTGCGGGTAAAACTATGTTAAACATCATTAGCAAGAATCCCCCGTTATGTAGTCATTTATATAGTTCTGCAGAATATCTTCCGGCCATAGCAGCAATAAGCCTAAAAGCGGGTTCGCTACTGATATCGCGATTGACGCCATTAAAAACGCAACCACTGAGATCAATGTCAACGCCTTTAGCAATCCAAATTTATTCCAGCACTTTTCGATTACCTCGATCAAATCAAGCATTAGATCTATTACTTTTATGATCTCCAAAACTATAATGAGTTTTGTAAACAACTTTCCGGCTGCAAGGAACATTGTCACGTTAAATTTTGCTGCCTGCAGACCACCTTTTACAGCTTTCCATCCTCCATCCGTTCCTCCAGAAATTTTATATGCACCAGCCCCCGTTGCATCATCAATAATCTGGTAACCAAACCCACTCCAATTGCCTAAAGTGATGCTTTTCTCGTGAATAATAACTGACTTTCCGGAGTCAACTGCATTTCTAATTTCATTTTTAATTTCGCTACTCGCATATGTTTTTGGTAAAGCAGTTGCTATGTTTTTTAATGTAATGGTAAATATTTTTTGGTTATTTGCCGATGCAAGCGCGAGAGCCTTAACAGCCGATACTCCATCAGTGCTCTCGTCACTATTTTTGAATATTAGCTCTGGGATTAAATGCTCAAATGCGGAAAGCGCTTCTCCATCTTTCTTATGGAAATTTGCCAGCACCTTTAAATCACTGCTTCTTGCTACAGCCAAATCTTGTACCCTGTCGATATCCATCATCACACCTGTTAAGGAAATCTTTTTGGGAACCCCCCAAAAGTACATAACATCATAACTCGTGAAGAATTCCCCATAGCTCGGTGCTCGATATCTAACGACTGAATTGAGTTGCGCAAACAAATCTGCATTTGTGTTCGTGATGTCGAAATATCCAATCAACCCCAAATTTAATTCCCCTGCAAGGAAATTATGTTTAGTTATTGCGATAGCACCCTCCACGTTGATTTTTTCCTTTTCCTTCATCAAGTCGGCTTCAAGCTTATTCAAAGTCTCCGGACTCATGCCTTGCAAATCCAAACCAATGGCGTGGTATTCACCGGCAATCAACGGATTGTCTGTGGTTTGCCAACCCCATTGCGGACTGTAGAGGCCTTTGGTTGAGAGTAGCTCTTGACCCAAACCATGACTGCCTTGACTGATTTTGGCTTGACCATCAATCGTGAACTCGGCTTTCAATCGAATAAGGTTGGCAGGCAAGGATTTCGGAATATCGGCTTCGCTTTGGATATTGCTTGGCAGATAGTTAATCAGGGTTTGTTCGTCTTGCGCGGTGGCTGGTGTAAACGACAGCGCCAGCTTTTTACCCGCCAATTTCGGCAAGGATTCTGTTACCGTCCACAGCGCACCACCGCTTAGCTCGCCATAACCGTCCGAGTTATACAGCTTGAACGTAAATTTGTGACGCAGTGATGTCGGGAGTTCGGCCCATTTCAAGGCGCTGGTTTTCACTATGTACGGCAAACTGCCCATCAGGATGGGCTCGTTGGTTTCGATAATCGTTTTTGTGCCAATGACTTCGCCGACGGTGGCATCACTATGGTTTTGTTCTAAATAGTCTTTGACCTGGTTTTGGTAAGCCTGAAGCTGGGTTTGAATGGCCGTTTGATTCAGGCCCTGCACCCAGCCTTCTTGTTCATTGACGGTGGCCCCTTGCATCGAGGCATCAAGGAAGGCCTGCGCATCAAACGGTACGGCTTGGCTTAGATTCATGCCTTCCATGACTGGGGTCAGGTCTTGCATTCCAACATATGGCTGAACTAGGCTCCGCGGATGGTGAGACCGCTTCGAATCGAATTGTCTGGTGGGTTGTACCACGTGACCTCGCGTGGGGACCGCCGCGAGGACATCTATTTCACCGAAGAGGATCGGTGGGAATGGATGCGCCTGCTTGGTCAGGTCTGTGGCCGATTCAACTGGGTTTGCCACGCGTGGTGTCAGATGACCAATCACTACCATCTGGTCGTGGAAACACCGGAAGCCAATCTGTCGCAAGGCATGCGGCAACTGAACGGTGTCTATACCCAGTGGATAAATCGCACCTATGATCGGGTTGGTCATGTGTTCCAGGGGCGGTACAAGGCCATCCTTGTTGAAAAGGACAGCTATCTGCTGGAGTTGGCGCGGTATGTGGTGCTGAATCCTGTGCGCGCTGGCATGGTGCGGGATGCCAGCCGGTGGGCGTGGAGTTCCTACGCTGAGATGGTAGGTGTGCGGTCGGCGCCCGAATGGCTGGAAACCGACTGGCTGCTGGCGCAGTTCGGCAAGCAGCGTCAGCGAGCGATCGCGAACTATATCGAGTTCGTGCGAGAAGGGATGAAACGCGACAGCGTATGGGCTGAGCTCAAAGGCCAGATCTATTTGGGCAGTGACAAATTTGTCGAGCGAATGCAACGCGTTGCGGCTGACCAGGCCGAAATTGGCGAGATTCCACGCCAGCAGCGGCGGGCCATTGCCAAGCCGTTAGCCCACTACGCAAAACGCGAACCCTCCCGAGATGCCGCTATCGTTTCGGCATATGCAACAGGTGATTACACCATGCAGGAAATCGCCGCATACTTTGATATTCATTACGCCACGGTTAGCCGCATCATTCGCAAATCAGAAAATGTATGAATGCAAGACCTGACCCCATTTGCTGTGCGTTTGGCTGTGCGAACCCTCCCGAGATGCCGCTATCGTCGCGGCATATGCAACAGGTGATTACACCATGCAGGAAATCGCCGCATACTTTGATATTCATTACGCCACGGTTAGCCGCATCATTTGCAAGTCAGAAAATGTATGAATGCAAGACCTGACCCCGTTTGTGTGACCCCGTTTGTGCAAATGCATGACCCCGTTTGTGCATGCTTCTGAACCGCCCCGGGTATCGCGGAGGCTATTGGTTTTGAGTCAAGCTGCCTTTCTGCTTTCCGTCTGACTCTGTTCATATAGTGCCTCAAACTCTGCCGGCGGGATATTGCCGATGGGCTCCAGGAGGCGTTGATGATTGAACCAAGTCACCCAATTTAGCGTTTCCAGCTCCACCGCATCGATGGACGGCCAAGGCCCTTTCTTGTAGATCAGCTCCGCTTTGTACAGACCGTTTATTGTCTCGGCCATGGCGTTGTCGTAGCTGTCGCCAGTGCTTCCGACAGACGGCTCGACGCCAGCTTCTCCGAGGCGTTCGCTGTAACGGATCGACAGATATTGCGAGCCCCTGTCGCTGTGATGGATGAGCTGGTGACGCGGCGGTTTTCGGGCGTAAAGGGCCTGCTCCAGCGCATCCAGCACGAAGTCCGTGCGCATGTGTCGGCTGACCCGCCAGCCCACGATGAATCGCGAATAGACATCGACAATGAATGCGACATAGGCAAAACCTTGCCACGTTGAAACGAACGTGAAATCGGCCACCCAGAGCTGATTTGGCCTGTCCGCTTTGAACTGGCGATTTACTCGATCTTGCGGCTTCGGCGCTGCCGGATCCGGGAACGTCGTGGTGACTTTCTTGCCACGCACGACACCTTGTAAGCCTTCTTTTCGCATCAACCGCTCCACGGTGCAGCGCGCCACGACAATGCCTTCCCGGTTCAGCTGGCGCCAAACTTTATCCGCGCCATAAACTTCCCGGTTGGCGCGCCAGACACGCACGGTCGCTTCACGAAGAAAGCGATCTCGCTGCGCTCGTTTGGAACGAAGTTCAGGGTCGCGTAGACGCGCCGCATGACGCCGATAAGCAGAAGGGGCAACCTGCAGCGCACGGCAGATCGGCTCGACCCCAAACGCATTCCGGTGCCGGTCGATGAAGGACCACGTTACTTCAAACGGCGGTCGAGCTCCGCCTGGGCGAAAAAAGCACTGGCCAGCTTGAGGATTTCGTTGGCACGCTTCAATTCACGCACCTCACGCTCCAGCTCCTTGACGCGGGTATCCGTGGCACCAGCGGTCGGCGTAGTCGGTGCAGCGGTTTTGCGGATCCAGTTGCTCAAGGTCTGCGGAGTACAGCCAATCTTGCCGGCCACAGCCTCAATTGCCGCCCAATGGGAATCATGGGCTTCCCGCACTTCGTACACCATGCGGACGGCCCGCTCACGTAGCTCAGGTGAAAATTTGGTCGATTTGGTCATGATGGCTCCATTCTCTCAAGGATTGGAGCCTCCGCAATACCCGGGGCGGTTCAATCCGGCGATAGCCATTGCCAATGGCTTGGCCGATAAATTGACGGTTGCACGCAGCGCCAACGTCCTGAACTCCAGCAACGAGTCCAAGACAGATAATGTAAATGAACTAATAAAAGCCAATGCTGGCGCCGATTATCTGCTGGACGTAAAAACCCTCAATTGGATGTTCAATTACTACCCAACCGATTGGTCACATTATCGTGTTAGCTACAATGCGAGATTGCGTTTGATCGACACTACCAGCAAGAAGGTTGTTGCAGAGTCCATGTGTCAATCAGTGCAAGGCGACGACAAGAACCCGCCAAGCAAAGAGCAATTATTGAATAATCAAGCAGAGCTATTGAAGAGTTATCTGGCCAAGGCCGCAGACGCATGCGTCACGGTGCTGGCGAAGGATGTTCTGAAAATATAGCGCGGTAGCCCGGATCATTCCTGTAACCCGGGTCGTGCCAACGGCATGACCCGGGTTTTCTTTTATGGGGCTGGAACGAAACGAAAAAAATCCCCGGAACCCACTGCGCTTGTTCCGGGCGACGATATTGCGCCCTGGTAATGTTGCGATGGATTAATGCGGTGAGTTTGATCGGATGCCATTGCCGGGGTGTGCGGGACTCGACTAGGCTGGATGCGGCGTTTCTGACACGGAGTTTGGGCAATGCTCTGGTTGATTCTCGGTATCGTGGTGTTTTTCGGCGTGCATTTCTTGCCGGCGGCCAGTGATCTGCGCGGCCGCTTGGTGGCGACGCTGGGCGAGGGCGGTTATAAGGGCCTGTTCTCGCTGCTGTCGGCGGTGGGGTTGGCGCTGCTGATCTATGGCAAGGCGCAGGCACCGTACGAGCATCTGTATGCACCGATCGCGATGGCGAAACCGGTGGCGGGCGTGCTGATGTTGTTGGCGTTTTATCTGCTCGTGGGCCGCAAACTCGGGTCGATTGCCAACCGCTTTACCGCGCACCCGATGCTGTGGGGCGTTTCGCTGTGGGCGCTCGCACACCTGCTGGCGAACGGTGATCTCGGCTCGGTGCTGCTGTTCGGCAGTTTTCTGCTGTATAGCCTGCTCGACATGTGGCTGGCCAACCGACGTGGCGCCACACCGAAAGGCGCGGTGTTTTCCTTGCCGCGGGAGGCGTTGATTGTGGTGCTGACGCTGTTGGTTTACGGCGCATTGGTTTACTTGCACGGCTGGCTGTTTGCGCGGCCGTTGTTGCCGTGACGGTTTCCGTCTTTGCTGACTGTTTTCGCAACTACACGTTGTCCGTGACGCTGGACGACGGGCGGCCCAACCTGAACCGATGCATTGCCATCCGATCCCGGCCTTCACGGCTGGAATCGGACGGCGTTACCACGCCGCTCAGATGTTAGCGCTGCACTTGTTCACGGCGACCTGTGATTGACGATCTGTACCGTTTCACTCTTGTGCTTACCCGTGCGCTAGCATTCAGCGGACTTGTGCGAACGGCAACCGAGCCACGAGCCGGAGTAGCAGGCTCGCGACCAGCATCATCGCGAACGACTGCAAGACATAGCGATTGATGCGGTTGAGCTCAGCAAACAGACCGGCGACATTTGGCACGATCACCAGCGTGGCAATCAGTGCCGCGATACGCCAATTCCGCGCCACGGCAAGCTCGGGCAACTGCCAGCATGCGGCGTAGGCAACTACTGCGGCGAACAAGAAGTGGGTCAAAGTTGTGTCGCCGGGCCAGAACAGCAGCTGCATCAGCAGGGCCGCTGCCAACAATGTGGTTGCAAGCTTCCCGATCTGGGTCGATAGCGATCCCCAGTCATTGGATTGTTCCGCGAGCCCGTCTTTTACGGTACGCATCAGGAGAAACACATTGATGACCAAGCCGGCGAGGGGCAGCCAGACACTGATCTCTTGCAGGCCGGCCGCAACCATGCCGGCCGTCCACACCAACACAACAAGACCGACCCAGCGATTCACCAGCAGCGGCAACCAAAGTCGCGGCCACCAACCGGTCAACACGAGAATGAGTGGCCACAATGCGACCACGCCGAGCAGTGCCATTTCGCCGTGTTCGGGCGCGTGCAGTAACATTGGTATAGCGACGAGATGCAGCAGCGCCGCACCGCCCGCGAGTCGTGTTTGCCATTTCGGTGCTTTTTGCAGCGACTCAGCGGCGAGCTGCAAGCCATAGGTCGCGCCGCACCAGCCCAGGAAAACGGCAGCGAAACTCAGCAGTGCGCCGGGGAAACCGAAATCACGCAGCAGGCTCAAAAACACGATCAATGCGGCGATAACGGCACCGAGATAGCTGTTTGGACTGAGCCTGGGCTGCCGGGCATGTTTCTGCCAATATTGGATAGCAGTACTTTCTTGCAATTGATGCCACCGTGCCGGCGCATCCTGTTGCACCAGGTACATCAGATCGAGCAGGCGCTGCATCAGCGCGGGGTTAAGGCGCGCCTTCCAGACCTCCCAACGGCTGCCTTGTCCGTGCAGCAATGACCATGCCTGCAATGACAACGGGTCGCCAACAATCTTTTTCATCAACTGCTGTTCTTGCCACGCCGCAATCAGTTGTGACAGCACGTAGCGGGTGAGGTCCGGGCGGAGTCGGTACAAGGCTTGCTGGGCATCACGGTCGTGCCAGCCAAAATGCTGACTGATCTTCTGAGCGAATTTCATCGGGAACGGCTCACGCGCGAGCAGTTCCAGCAGGCCGATTTCCCACGCTTCTCGTTCTGCAAAACTCAGACCGTGTGTGCCTTCCTTGTCGAACGCACGAATGGCTGCCTTTTCACTGTCATTCAACGCTGTTGCAACGCGGGCCAGCATGCCGGGGACAACCGAGACAAACTGCTCCACGGCAATACTTTGCCTTTCCGGTATTGCTGCAGCGGGCACCCGGACCTCAAGGACTGGCTGGCCGCTTGTCGCCGCGTTATTGATGACGACCGAGCTTTCAGCTGCACTGGCTTTGGTTGGCTGTTTTGCTGTTGTTGAAGGCGGTTCGTTGCCGGCAATCTCATTCTTTGTTGATGTTTCAGCGGCGGCTTGCTCGGCCCAGCCCAGCGCACATTCATAGGCGTAGCGCAGGCGCTGGAATGCTTCAGCATCATCTTCCGGTCGCTTCTGTTTCAAGCGTTGGGCATAGGCGCGCTTGATGGTGCGAGTGTCATCCGTAGGCTCGATGCCAAGCGTGGTCCAGACAAAGTGGCTCACAGGTAACGCTCTCCTTCGATCTCGTCGAAGAAGCGGCCGAGCAGTATTCGTGCTTCCGTGATCTCGGTCGGGTTTTGCTTTGCCAGCACATGCTGGAACCAGGCCAGCCGGTCTCCAATCACGCTACGCAAGTCGCCACGCGCTTCCTGATACAGCCGTTCGCCGCGAGCCATCAGTGCGCGGTTGACGTCGTGGTCGCGTGGATGGATTTTCAGGTCGCCGAGTTTCTGCAGGCGGACCTGCACTTCCTCCTTGCTGAGCACGCCCGGGTTGCCTTCGATGATCACGCGGTGTTGGTCGCCGGTCTGGTCTACTGTGGTTTCCACTTCAAGCAGGCCATCGACATCGTAGGTGAAGCGCACTTCGATACGGATTTCGCCGGCTTTGCGTGCCGGCACCGGCACTTCCAGATGTCCGAGGTAGACATTGTCTTTGACCAGTCGTGATTCGCCCTGATAAACCTCGAACTTGACCGCTTTTTGCTGATCGCTGACGGTGGTGAATGACTCGACCCGGCTGGCCGGAATGGCGGTATTGCGCTCGATGATCGGCGAATAATGCCCGGTGTCGAGCTGGCCGCTCGGCAGCCGCTTGCTGACTTCGACACCGAGCGTGTACGGCGCCACATCGACCAGCACCACTTCTTCGAGCGTTGCCGCGCGCATTTTCAGGCCCGCTTGCACCGCGGCGCCATGCGCGACCACTTCGTCCGGGTTCAGGCTGATTTGTGGAAAGCGCTGGAACAGCCGCGAAACCAGTTTGCGTACAATCGGTTTGCGGGTGGCGCCGCCGGCCAGCACAATTTCGTCCAATTCAGCTGCACGAATGCGGGCATCGCGCAGCGCACGCTCCAGTGGCGCCTGCAAGCGGTCGAGCAACGGCGTCGCCAGTTTCAGAAAGTCGTCTTCACTGTAGCGTTTCTGCCATTCCTGATCCTGCCAGCGCACGGTCATGGTGGCGGTGCTGGCCTGCGACAAGGTGCGCTTGGTCAGTTCAGCCTGTTTGCGCACTTGCTGGACAAAGGCCGGCTCCGAACTGACCGACGCAGCGCGCTCGCCGAGCTGGCTCTTGATGAAGTCCTGCGCCAGCACGCTGACAAAATCTTCACCGCCGAGAAAGTTGTCGCCGGCGCTGGCGCGCACTTCCATGACACCGTCGAACATTTCCAGAATCGAGACATCGAAGGTACCGCCACCGAGATCGAATACCAGGAATTTGCTTTCGCGATCGCGTTGGTGCAGGCCGTAAGCCATCGCGGCGGCGGTCGGTTCGTTCAGCAGTCGGTCGACTTTGAGGCCGGCAAGCTCTCCGGCAATGCGGGTGGCCTTGCGCTGGGCATCGCTGAAATAGGCCGGCACCGTGATGATCGCTTCATGCACGGTTTCGCCGAGCGCCGCTTCGGCATCGGCTTTCAGCGACTTGAGTACCAGCGCCGACAGCTCCTCCGGACGGAATTCGCGTTTACCGAGCCGCACCGTATGCTGGGTGCCCATGTAGCGCTTGAACGCGGCGACCGTCAGCTGTGGATGGGTCAGCAGGCGTTCGGCGGCGGCTTTGCCGACCAGGATTTGACCGTCGTCATCGAGTCCGACAATCGATGGCGTCAGGACGTCGCCGTGGACATTGCTGAACAGCTGCGGCGCGTCACCGCGCCAAGCACCGACCAAGCTGTTGGTGGTGCCGAGATCAATTCCGATAATCATGGGCGCAGGACCTTCTTGAGGCGAACTTCGGGTAAGCGGTTGGCGGACGCGCAAGCGAAAGCGTGCGGAGCCTACCGATTCCGCAAAATACGGTCAAATCGGTAGCGTGGCCGCTGTGAATCGAGGTCTGGTGAGGATGTGCGTAGACACACAAGGCCAGTTACGGTGTCACCGGCACACTCGTTACAGGGAAGCTGGCGGTGATTGAGTCCTGGTACTCAAGAGTCAGTTCGTGCGCACGACCCCGCCCTAGGGGAGTTGGGGGCGCATATCGCTAATACTGTGGTGCCGACAGTCAGGGCGCAATGCCGGTTCGCGACAAGACAATGTTCGTAACTTGCCAAGCAAGCGCACGATCAATCGCTATTGCTGTTCCTTGTCGCTATAGGTCGCGCCTCTGGCTTTCAGCAGCGCGACAATCTCGGTCATCTTGGCCTGGTTCACCTTGCTGGCTTTGGCGAGCCGCTTCTCGGCGTGACGCAGCGCGCTGCTGTAACCGACGCCACGGCGATTGACATCGACGCCGGCATCGAGCAGCGCCTTGACCTTGTCTGGTTCGTTGGAGTCGATCGCGATCATCAGGCTGGTGCGGCCCATCATTTCGCTATCGGCTTTGAAGCCATTGCCGAGCAGCCAGCGAATATTGGCGATATGGCCGTCCTCCAGGGATTTGGTCAGCGCCGTGCCTTCTGAAAACGCGGCGTCGGTCACGTTGTGCTTTTCTTTCAATTGCTCGCGATTGAAGTCGTCGGCGCCGGCGATCATGCCGCGCGCGCCGGCCATGGCGCCAGTTTCGGCGGCTGTGCTCGGAACATTGTTCTGCTTGAGCAGGGTCAGTATTGCGGTGCGATCCTGGCTGCTGCCAGCGGCGGCATCATAAGCGGTCAGCGTGCTGCCAAAATGCGGCGCCTTGGCGCTGGTCGGAAAGCCTTTCTGCAGCAGATAGGCGGTGATCTCCAGATGGCCACGCGCGGCGGCATCGCCGAGCGGAAAGAAACAGCCTTCGCTCGATTGCTGTGACTGCGCGGCCGTGTAGCGACCGCTTTCGACCACTTGCTTGACCAGGTCCAGGCGGTTGTATTCCACCGCGGTGCACAGTTGTTTGGCTGGTGGGTAGGTGGCCCAGGTTTGTTCGGCAGCGGCGCGCTTCTGGTTTTGTTCGCTGGCTTTGTCGGCGGCGCGTGCCTGTTGCTTCCGTTCGCGCAGTGCGTCCTGCTTGGCACTGCGCTGCTCGCGCAGGCTTTGCAAGCGCGTTTTGTCCTTGGCTTGCCCGGCGGCCTTGATGTCGGCGTTCAACTGTTTGATCTCGGCTTCCAGTGCTTGCTGCTGTGTTTCCAGCTCGCTGGCGACGCTAATGTTGGCGGCGAGCAACAGCAAGGCCGCGACGGCTGCGCGTGGCAAGCGTGTGAACATCGGCACCATATTCTGGCTCCTTGTTGATTCCGGCTGGTGTTTGGTCATGGCAGGCGGTGCAAGCTATTGGTTGCGACCTGGCGCGACCAACAGGTCGACACGGCGGTTCCTGGCGCGGCCTTCTTCCTCATCATTGCTGGCCACCGGCCGCGCTTCGCCGTAGCCGCGAATTTTCCATTGCGTGATCGGCTGCTTGAGCTTGCCGGCAAGATAATCGGCGACTGACTGCGCACGCGCCTGCGACAGCTTCAGGTTGTCGGCATCGCTGCCGGTGCTGTCGGTATGACCTTCAACGGTGAAGCGGGCATTGGCGCCGTAACCGGCCAGCTTACTGGCCAGTGCATCGAGCTCGGCTTTTGCTTCCGGCTTCAGGCTGGCTTGGCCGACGTCGAACAGCACGGCGCTGTTCAGCGACAGCCGGATCTCGGCGCCGACCGCGGCGACCGCATCAATATCGGCGCCGCCGTGCTTACCGCCACAGCTTTTGCCGCTGTTACGCAGCATCACGTAGTTGTAGCGTTCGCCCGGTTGAATGAAGGGCGCGATATCGACGTCGGAACGGGAGCCTTCGATTTCGCCGATCGGCAGCCAGTTGCTGCCGTCCTGTGAAATGAACAGTGCCGTGGCTTCGACAAACGGGCCGACCTCGAACACATGCAGATCCATGCCTTCAACGTCGATCAGCACGTTATCGGCAAATTGCAGCACCAGCTCGCCATCACAGCCGAGCGAAACAAAATCCGGCGAGCGGGTGTTCTTGTAGTTCGGCGTGCCAAGCGCGGCCTGACCATCACTGAAGGCCGGGTCGGCCGGCCGCTCACCTGGCGTGAACCGGACCAGCTGATCGGCAAACGACAAATCGCCAAGCGGCAGGCAAATGGCTTTCTTGCCTTTGCCATACACCGAGCCGGGGCAATCGCTGATGACGTCGGCGTGAGTTACCGCGCCTCCACTCAACGCCAGTACTGACACAATCACTTTCCACATGGCATCAGTTCCGTTTGTATTTGTCGCGCAGGAATTCGAAATAGATATAGCCGAAGCGGTTGTACCAATCCTCCATGCCGAACTGGTCTTCGCAGCGTGAAATCCCGAGCAAGGCTTCATGGGTCCGGTCAATCAATTCGGCGTACTTGCGGTCATACGCTTCTTTCATGCCGGTCAGCGATTTCTCGATCTTGCGCCGCTCGCTCTGCCAGGCCAAACCCGATACGCCATGCACGCCGGACACGGTATCGCCAAAGGACAGCGCCGCGCTGGCGAAGGTCTGGGTCGAGTCGTAAATGATGCGCAGCTCCTCCAGCAGCAAGCGTTCGTCGACAAACTTGCTGTGGGCGGTGCCAAAGCATTGCTGGCAGGCGGGATTGTTGGGGCACATCGACGGAATGTCCGGCAAGCCACGTTCATCGAGGTCCGGCTGGAAGGCGGCGTCGGCGTCGGTCAGCGCGGCATAGCCGTCGAGCAAGCCCTGCAGGGCGCCGAGACCTTCGGCGACTTGACCTAGCCGTTCGAACATGCCGCTCATCTGCTCAGCGATGTCGCTCAGTTGCGACAGATCCTGCAACCGTTCACCGAGCTCGCCGCTGGCATCACCGAGCTGGCCGAGCTCATCCATCAACTGATCAAAACTGAGCTCGTCCGGGTACAACGGCGGGCCGCCGGGCACTGGTTCCGCACGGGCCAGATCCGGTGGCAGCAACAAGGCCGCGAGCAACAATACGGCCGCACTGCTGCGCTGGGACCGGCGCCAGAGCAACGCGGCAATGGCCGCTACGACGAGCCCGCCGCCGAGCACCAACCATAACGGCAAGCCACCTGCGGTCTCGTCTTCCGGCGCCACCCAGGCGACCCGTTTCGGCGGCAATTGCAGTTTCGGGCCAATCAAGGCATCCAACACAAATGTCGCCGTGCTGCCGCTGGCGTTGACCACCACCAAACCCAAATCGCCGTGGGTGCGGGTTTTCAGCGTGCAGCGGCCATTGCTGTCGGTACGGCATTGGGCAATCGGTTTGTGCCAACGGGTTTTCACCAACTGCAGCTCCAGCGGCGTGCCGGGCGCGGCGCTTTGCAGCGTGATGGCAACCGGCCGCATGACATTCAGGCCGGGCAACAGCAGCCGTGCCTGTTCAGCGCCCACCTGCGCTTTGATGGCGGCGTACTGGCCGCCTTTCAGATTGGGCAGATCGTGTTTCTTGAGTCGCAGTGATTTGGCTTCGCGCTCCAGATCAAACCCTTCCGCATCAGCGGCGAGCAGCGGTGTCGATGCCAGCAGTGTGACCGCAAACAGCGCGAGATTGCTGAGGATAATCGGCAACAGCGGGCGGTAAAGACGGACCATGGTCGCGTTCCTTGTGACGAAAAGCGCAGGGTTCAGAGCCGGCTGGCGATGGCTTTTGCCAGCGCTTCTAGCTCCACGGACTCGTAAACAAACTTGTTCTGTTTGCCGTCGTCGACACTCTGGTACTTCAGCTCGACCAGGTGCGCGCCGCGGATAAGGCTCAGGTTGAACTCCATGCGGCTGCTGCTGAGCGGATCCGGGCGGCGGAAATGCACGGCGGCATCGCCGATGCCGGTCGGTTGCGACAAGCCGAACACTTTGCCGGCATGGCGCGCGATGGCATTGAGCTGCTTCTGAGCCTCGGCAGGCGTTGCAGGGGATGTGCCAGACACGCGACGCGGCGTCACCAGCAGAATCAGCTCGTCGCTGAACTGATCGAACGGCGGCAGCGCATAAATCCGGCTGCATTGCCGATCGGTTTCCTTGACCGGCCCGCGCACGCTGCGTTCGACGGCAGCAGCCTTGCTGCCGAGCAGCGCGCGCAGTTCGGCGACCGGCAGCAGGTTTTCGCAGAAAGGTGATGGGCTTTGTTCGGCGGCGGTAACACTGCCAGCCGCAAGCGCCAACGCGGCCGGCACGAGCCATTGCCATAACGGTTGGCGACGACGCCCGGTAGAGAGACGTTGGTGCAAGCCCATGCGTGGCGAGAAAAGTCGGAGTCGATCTGATGTACGCATCCTGCGCTCCCGGTGCTGTATAAGAAATTAGACGGCTATTCCGGTCGGCCTTGGGCCGCACGCGCCCGACTTTGCCGTGTGATGTCGGCACTGGCAAGTGAAACCGCCCCAGCGGTGGTCATTGCCGGTATGGTCGGCTGTGGTCGCGGCGTGAAATCCGGTAGGCTGGCGTGCGCTGCGGCGGCAACGCGAGTTGCCGATACCAAGATAAACGCACAATCAGAACGCACACAGGAAGTCCCGCGCATGCCAAGGATTGTCTTCAGCACCCGGATGAAGCTGTTTTTCAGCCATTTTCTCGCCATCGTGCTGGTGTCCGGCAGCATTGGCAGTTACTTCTATCGCAGTGCCATCGACAGTTTGCTTGGCAGCCTGCAGACCCGGCTGCAGTACAGCGCCGCGCTGCTGTCGCGCTCGGTCAGCCCGGCGACGCTCGATCAGATCCAGTCTGCCGCGGACAAGAACAGTGATGCCTACCGCAACGGCATTGCGCTGCTGCGCGAACTGGTCGGCTCGAATCCGGATATCGCGTTCATCTATGTGATGCGCCGTGATGGCGAACAGGTGCGCTTTGTGCTGGATTCGGATCCGGACGCACCGGCTGAGCCGGGCGAGCTCTACGAGGTCAATGCGCCGGCGCTGCTGCAGGGCTTTTCGGTGCCGAGCTGCGACCGCGAACTCATCCGCGACAAATGGGGCACCTTCATGTCCGGCTATGCACCGATTGCCGGCAGTGACGGCCGCTATGCCATCGGCATCGACATGCGGGCGGATGAAGTCGAGCAAAAACTCAATACGCTGCGCCGAACCGGCATCCTGTCGTTGCTGCTGTCGATCGTCATGGCCTTGCTGTTCGGCCATTTGCTGTCGCGCAGTTTCTTGAAGCGCATCGATGCGTTGCACCAGCGCTGTCTGGCGCGCAGCGTAGGCGACGATCCGGGGCCGCGCAGCAGCGGCGACGAACTCGATCAACTGACGGTCACCTTCGACGACATGATGCAGCGGCTGCAACGCCATCACGCCGAACTGGAGCAACGGGTGGCGCAGCGCACCGCCGAACTGCAGGCGAGCAACCAGCGCTTGCAGGACGAAGTGCGCGAACGGGAACGGATGGCGCTGCTGCTGGAAGAAACCGCCCGCACCGACTTCCTGACCAAACTCTGTAACCGCCGGGCCATGGCGCAGCGGCTGCAGAACGAAGTGGCGCGCGAAGATCGGGCCGGTGGCACGTTCGCGCTGGTGCTGGTCGACATCGATCACTTCAAGCACATCAACGACGAGTTCGGCCACGACATCGGTGACGAGGTGCTGAAAGCGCTGGCGCGGGCCTTTGAAGCCTCGGTGCGCGAGCAGGACGTGGTGGCGCGCTGGGGCGGTGAGGAGTTTCTGCTGCTGTTGCCGAACACCGGCGCCGACGCCGCGGTCGAGCAGGCCGAACGGCTGCGGGTCCTGCTCGACAGTGATCAGCTGGTCATCGACCGCTATCCGCACCGGGTCACGGCGAGCTTTGGCGTCGCGGCCTGGCAGCCGGGCCAGAGTGTCGAGTCGGTGCTCAAGCAGGCGGACGTGGCGCTGTACCAAGCCAAAGCGCAAGGCCGGAACCGGGTGCGGACGCTGGCGCCCTGAGCCGGACGACCGGGGCTGCCCGCCCCGCGCTGGCGGCCGGCTTGTCTGCGGTCAACTGCCGGCCGAACAACTGCCTTGCCCCGTTCAAACCGCCCGGCCGGCCCTTTATACTGCCGTCCCCCCGCGGCCATCCGGCGGCGGGGTCGTTCAACCAGCAAGACGTTTTGACCAGTCAAACCGTTTTCACAGCCAGAGAGATTGGGTCATGGGTGCACAGTGGAAGGCAAAAGGCAAAGCCGAAGTTGCCGCTGCCAAAGGCGCGAAATTCACCAAGTTGGTGAAAGAAATCATGGTTGCCGCCCGCGGTGGTCCCGACCCTGAAATGAACGCCAAGCTGCGCATGGCCATCGAGGCAGCCAAGAAAGCCTCGATGCCGAAAGACACGCTCGAGCGCGCCATCAAGAAAGGTGCCGGTCTGCTCGACGAAGTCATCAACTACGAAACCGTCGTTTACGAGGGTTTCGCGCCGCACCAGGTGCCGGTGATCGTCGAATGCCTGACCGACAACAAGAACCGCACCGCGATGAGCATGCGCGTGCTGTTCCGCAAAGGCCAGCTCGGCGCCAGCGGTTCGGTATCGTGGGATTTTCGCCATCTTGGCCTCATTGAAGCGACACCTGTCAAGCCCGGCATCGATCCGGAAGAAGCGGCGATCGAAGCCGGTGCCCAGGAAGTCGAAGTCAACGACGATGGCAGCGTTTTGTTCCTGACCGAAACCACCGATCTGGACGCGGTTGCCAAGGCGCTGCCGGGTCTTGGGTTCAATGTCAGCTCGGCCAAGCTTGGTTATGTGCCGAAGAATCCGGTCACGCTGACGGACGAAGCGGCGCGGGCCGAAGTCGAAGCGTTTCTGGAAGCGATCGACGATGACGATGACGTGCAAAATGTTTACGTTGGTCTGGCCGGCTGAGCGGTCGGAGCAGAAAAAAGGCGAGTCCGTGGACTCGCCTTTTTGTTTGCCGCGTGTGCTCAAAACAGCTGGTAATGCCACGGCAGAATGATCGACAGCGCCAGCCACATCAGCAGCATCAATGGCACGCCAACGCGCAGGAAATCGTTGAACGTATAGCCGCCGGCGTTCCAGATCAGAATGTTGGTTTTGTACGCCATCGGCGTTGCCAGCGACAGGTTGGCGGCCAGCAGCGTCGCGATCACAAACGGTATCGGATCGACGCCCAGCTGGCTGGCGACGCCAATGGCGATCGGGGTGCCGATCACCGCGGCGGCGTTGTTGTCGACCACGTTGGTGAAGATCGCGATCAGCAGCATCAGCCCGGACAGCGTCACCGCGACCGGCGCGCCGAAACTGAACGCCACAAACAGCGAGGCCAGCCAGTCGGCCGCGCCGGAATACAGTACGGCGTTGCCGAGCGACAGGCTGGTTGCCATCACCAGAATCACCTGCAGGCTGAGGCCTTGTACTGCTTCCTGCCATTTCATGCAGCGGGTCAGCACCATCAGCAGCACGCCGCACAGCGCGCTGATGGCGATCGGCAGCCACTCCATGGCTGCGGCCAACACAACGCCGGTCATGATCAGCACCGCGAGCGGTGCCTTGCTCGAGCGCGGCAGATCGAGACTGCCATCCAGCACCAGCAATTCGCCGTCTTTTTTCAGCGCGTGCAGCCGGGTTTTCGGGCCTTGCACCAGCAGCACGTCACCGACTTTCAACACTTCATCGGCAAGCCGGCTCTGCGGCCGATCCAGCTTGCTGCCCTCGCGATGCAAGGCCAGGCAAAGCAGTTGGTTGGTTTCCAGAAACCGCGCATTCTTCAGGGTGGTGCCGACCAGTGTCGACTGCGGCGCCAGCACCACCTCCGCCAACTGCTGATCGACACTGCGGATGTCGCCCGGCAATTCGTTGCGCAGTTCGCCCGGGATCAAGGTGACCCGCAGCAGCTTTTCCAGTTCTTTCAAATGGGTCGGGTTGTCGCTGACCACCAGCCGGTCGCCGGCGCGCAGCGTCGCTTGCGGCAGCGCCGGCACCAGGATGTCGTCACCGCGCAGGATTTTCTCGACCCGCAGCAGGCCGTTGGTTTTCTGCACCGTTTCTGCCAGCGTGCGGTTCACGCACAGGCTTTTTTCCAGCACATGCAATTGCGCGCTGTACATGCGTGGCGAGCGGTCGATGCTGACCGGTCGCGGCGGCAACAGCCGTGGCGCGATCAGCCACAGGTAGGCAATACCAATGGCGGCGGCGATGCTGGCCGGGTAGACGAAATCGAACATGCCGATCTCGGCGACGCCCTGCCGTTGGGCCACATCGATGACCAGCAGATTGGTCGAGGTGCCGATGGTGGTGATCATGCCGCCGAGCAGATTGGCGTGATTGGTCGGCATCAATACGCCGCTCGGTGGCAGGCCGGCGCGCACGGTCACCGATACCAGTACCGGAATCATCACGATCATCATCGGGGTGTTGTTGATGAACGGACTGATGCTGGCGGTGACCACCAAGGTCACCAGCAAGGCAAACGACGGACTGAATCGCCAGAGCCTGGCCAGAAAGCGGCCGACCGGTTCCAGCGCGCCGGTGCGGGAAATGCCTTCGCCGGCCATGATCAGGCCGCAGATGGTGATCAGCGCTTCGTTACCGAAATTCTGGAACACGCTGATCGCATCCAGCGTGCCGAGCGGACCCTTGTACGGAAAAAACTCGAAGCTGACCGCCAGCACGATCAGGATGAACAGGCAAGCGGTTTCCAGCTGCAGATCTTCGCGCCGGAACAGATACAGCGCGAACGCGGTCAGCGCCAGCGCGGCGAAAGCATGCAAGTCGGGCAGAGGAGGTAGCGTCATGCCGGAGCGCGTCCGTGTGGTGAAAGGGGATTTTTCCCGTGGCCGGAACGCTAAGAGTGGGCGAAAATTCGCGCCAGCTCAAATGCAGGTTTGTGAACTGTGGAGAAAGAGATGATGGTGGTGACCGTTCCGCAGCGCTTTCAGCCGCTGTTGTTTGCCGGCCTCATGTCCTTTTTCATGGCGCTGTGCATGTCCGGCATCCTGACCTGGGTCAACCTCGGCTGGATTGATGGTTTTCCCGGCAAATGGCTGCGTGCGTTCCTCGTGGCCTGGCCGATCGCCTTCCCGTTGGTGCTGGTGTTCGCGCCGTTGACCCGGAAACTGCTGGCGCGCGGGTTCCGCTTTCACTGAAGCGCTACGCCAGGTTCGGGACAAGTCTGTGGATATCTTGTGCGGGCCCTGTATTTGTCGGGCCGGCGCGATCCCGGCCGGCAACCCTTGCCCTACAATGGCCGGCCCTGGATTTGGCCGGTGAGGTTCCCTTCCCGGCCGTTGCCCTGCCGTGGTTGGCAGGGCGACCGACCTGACGAGACCTGCCGGAATGGCTGATCGCGATTACAACGACATCAAAACGCCACCGCATTCGATCGAAGCGGAACAGGCGGTGCTGGGCGGCATCATGCTCGACCCTGGCGCCTGGGAACGGGTATCGGAAGCGGTCGTTGCCGACGATTTCTACCGCGACGATCACCGCAAGATTTTCCGCGCCATTGCCAAGCTTGCCGCGGACGGCCACCCGATCGACGCCGTTACCGTGTTCGAGCAATTGGAGCGCGAAGGCGAGGCCGATGGCATCGGCGGCCTGAGCTATCTGGCCGAGCTCGCCAAGAACACGCCGAGCGCGGCCAACATCATCAGCTATGCCAACATCCTGCGCGAGCGGGCGTTGCTGCGCGAAATGATCGCGGCGGCGCATGAGATTGCCGACACCGGCTATTTCCCGAGAGGCAATTCGGCCAGCCTGCTGCTTGATCAGGCCGAAGCCAAGATGCTGGCGATTGCCGAAAAGCGCACCAAGGCCGACACCGGTCCGCGCGCCGTCGGCAGCATGCTGAAAAACGTGGTCCACCATCTGGAAGAAGCCGGCAAGAGCGAGGGCCTGACTGGGCTATCGACCGGTTTTGACGATTTGGATCGGGAGACCTCGGGTCTGCAGAAAGGTGACCTCATCATCGTCGCGGCGCGGCCGTCGATGGGTAAAACCACTTTCGCGATGAACCTGTGCGAAAACGCCATGATGCGCAGCGACAAGCCGGTGCTGGTGTTCTCGATGGAAATGCCGGCCGAGCAGCTGATCATGCGTTCGATCTCTTCGCTCGGCTCGATCGATTTCCAGAAAGTGCGTTCCGGCCAGCTCGATTCACCGGACTGGGATCGGGTGTTCAGCGTGGTCGCGATGTTGAAAGAAAAGAACAATCTGTACATCGATGACACCGCCGGCCTGTCGCCGCTGGAAATGCGCGCCCGTGCCCGCCGCTTGCACCGCGAACACGGCGGTCTGTCACTCATCATGGTCGACTACCTGCAGCTGATGCGCAGCGATTCGGCGGTGGAAAACCGGACTGCGGAAATCTCGGAAATTTCCCGCTCGCTGAAAGCACTGGCAAAAGAGCTGAAAGTACCGTTGATTGCGCTGTCGCAGCTCAACCGCTCGCTCGAACAGCGCACCGACAAGCGCCCGGTCATGGCCGACTTGCGCGAATCCGGCGCTATCGAGCAGGACGCCGACGTGATCCTGTGTATTTACCGCGACGAGGTCTATCACAAGGACAAGCCGGACAACAAAGGCCAGGCCGAGATCCTGATCCGCAAACAGCGTAACGGTCCGATCGGCGATGTCCGGCTGACTTTCCAGGGGCGTTACACCCGGTTCAAGAATTTCGCCCCGGATACCGGTGATTTCTATTGAGTTTTTGCTGGGAGCGGGCTTGCCTGCGATGATGTCGCGTGTTGGCGCAATCGCGGGCAAGCCCGCTGCCACACAAGCCTGATCTCACACAAGCCGTTTTCTGACAGGACATTGCATGCGTGCCGCCCGCGCGCTGATCGATATCAGCGCCCTGCAACACAATCTGCAGCATATTCGTCAGCTGGCGCCCGGCCGCAAGGTCATGGCGATGCTGAAAGCCAATGGCTATGGCCATGGTCTGGTTCGGGTCGGTCATGCGCTGAAAGCGGCTGATGCGCTCGGCGTTGCCTGCGTTGAAGAGGCGCTGGAACTGCGCGATGCCGGCATTGAAAACGAAATCGTCGTGCTCGAAGGCTTCTTTGCTTCGCGCGAAATACCGTTGATGGCCAAGCGTGGATTCACCACCGTCGTTCATCACGAGAAGCAGCTCGCGGCGCTGGAAGAAACGCCGACCGAAACGCCGGTGAAAGTCTGGTTGAAAATCGATACCGGCATGCACCGGCTCGGCTTTCCGCCGGAGCAGGTCGCTGATGCCCATGCCCGGCTCGGCCAGATCGCCTGGGTACAGCAACCGGTCGGTTTGTTGTCGCATCTGGCCAGTGCCGATGAAGTGAACAATCCGGCGACCACGGCGCAACTGAAATGCTTCAAGGAGCTGACCCGCGGCTGGCCCGGCGAGCGCAGCCTGAGCAATTCGGCCGCCGTGTTGGCATGGCCGGAAACGCATTTCGATTGGGTGCGGCCGGGTCTGTTGTTGTTCGGTTGCTCGCCGATCACCGGTTTGACCGGTGCCGAACACGGCCTGCAACCGGTGATGACGCTGGAGTCGCAGGTCTTTGCGCTACGCCAGCTGAAAAAAGGCGATCGGGTCGGCTATGGCGGCGCCTGGACGGCTGATCGCGACACCACCATCGGCGTCGTCGCGATGGGCTATGGCGACGGTTATCCACGCCATGCCCCGACCGGCACACCGGTTTTCATCCGCGATCGCATCTGTCCGCTGGTCGGTCGGGTCTCGATGGACATGTTGACGGTGGATCTCGGGCCCGACGCCGATATCGCGATTGGCGAGCGGGCGGTGTTGTGGGGGCCGGAGCTGCCCATCGAGCGGGTTGCCGAGGCGGCCGGCACCATCGCTTACGATTTGCTGTGCGCGGTGACGCCGCGGGTGCCGTTCTCCTCAGTGAACGAGCGACGCTGAGGTGGTTTACGTGCCAGCGTCTATCCTTGTACGACTGTTTCTGAGGATTCTTGCTGGCGTGAAGCGTTGCCTGTTGCGTTACTGGATATGGCTTGCCGTGTTGACCGGTCCGGTCTGGGCCGGCAACAGCCTCGTTTTCGATGTCATCGACAGCGAGCGCGGGCTGATCCAGAACACTGTCAACGCGCTGATTCAGGACAACCGCGGTTTTGTCTGGATCGGCACCCAGGGCGGCTTGCAGCGCTACGACGGCTATCGGCTGGTCAATGTCTACGCCGAATTGCCGCTGGCCCAGCAACTGCGCAGCAACTTCATCACCAGTCTGGTCGAAGACAGCTCAGCCCGGCTCTGGATCGGCACCAATACCGGTGGCCTGGGCCTGTACGACACGGTCCGGGGCGCGCCGTTGCCGTTACCGGACGCGCTGGCAACACTGGCCAGTGATCAGGCCGCCATCAAGGCGCTGGCGGTCGACGATGCCGCGCTGTGGCTCGCCACCGACGACGGCCTGCTGCGGTTCGATTTTGCCCTGCAGCAACTGCGTCGGATCGACGGCGACGTGGTGGCCCGGCGCGGCCTGACGTTTCAGAGTCTGGTGGCGGATGGTCACGGTGGCGTCTGGCTCGGCCTGCCGGGTCAGGGCCTGTTCCACGCGCCGGCAACCGGACCGCTGCTGCGCCGGACGGTCGGCTCACTTGGCGTGGGCCAGTTGTCGTTGTGGCGTGACAGTGACAACCGCCTGTGGCTGGGGGGCGACAATGGTCTGGCCGTGCTGGAGCCGGGCGCGGACCGGCCGCGCCGGGTGCAGCCGGCGCATGGGCCGGTCGCCCTGCTGCAACGTGGCATCAAAGCCATGGTCGGTGACGGTCGCGGCAACCTCTGGCTGTCGGTGGCAAACAACGGCCTGCTGCGCTACCAGCAGGAGCGCGACGAGCTGCAGCACTACGTTCGCCAGCCCAATGACCCGATGAGCCTGCCGGACATGAATATCCTGAGTCTGCTGGTCGATCGGTCCGGCCTGCTCTGGGTCGGCACGTCCTTGCAGGGGGTGGGTCGCGCCTATGCCGCCGGAGACCGGTTCGCGCTGTACCGCGATTATGGCGAAGGCGGCGAGCGCAACGATGACATCAGCCTGCGCAATCACATCCGCACGATCTGGCAGGGGGACAACGGCACCTTGTGGCTCGGCCTCGATGGCGGCGGTTTGAAGAGCCTGGCGCCCGGCAGCGATCGCTATGTCTACCACACCGAGCCGCTGCTGGCGGCGTTGCCGGCTGCCGCGAGGCAAGGGGGCTTTCGTGTCCAGGCGATAGTGCCGGCCGATAGTGAGCGCTTATATCTCGGCAGTTCGGAAGGGCTATTTCGCTACCACCCCGCGAGCGGCAAGGCCGAGCTGTTTACCGACTGGCCGATGGCCGCGGCACCGGCCAATGTCCGCAGCCTGTGGCGCGATGCCGATGGCACGCTCTGGCTCGGCACCCAGTTCGCCGGCCTGCTGGAAATGCCGAAATGGCCGACGCTGGGTCGGCAATTCCATGACGGTGCGTTGCCGGGTCTGCGGCTGACCAGCAATGTCGTGCTCGCCCTGCACCGTGATCGGCTTGGCGCCATGTGGGTCGGCACCTTGAACGGGCTGAACCGCATCTGGCCGGATGGCCGGGTGCAGCATTTTCTCCATGATCGCGATCGGGCCGGCAGCTTGTGCGGCAACACCATTCGCCATTTTCATGAAGGCCGCGATGGCGTGTTGTGGATCGCGACACATGGTGGTCTGTGCAAGCTTGGCGACGTCAGCGCCGAGCGGCCGGTATTCGACACCATCGACCAACAGGACGGCCTGCCCGATTCGACCATTTATGCCGTGCTCGAAGACCGCGAAGGTCAGCTTTGGCTGAGCTCCAACCGCGGCCTCATCCGCTATCAGCCGACGACTGGCCAGGTGACCGCGTACGATCGTTACGATGGCTTGCAAGGCGCGGAATTCAACGGTGGCGCCGCCTTCACGGGCCGCGATGGTCGCTTCTATTTCGGCGGTACCCGCGGTTTCAACGCCTTTGTGCCCGAGCGCATCAGCATCGATCAGCGACCGGTGCCGCTGCATGTCACGGCGGTGCAGATCGGTCGGCAAGCGCCGCATAACCTGATAGGCGAGTTGAGCGGAGCGATTCAGCTGGATTATGAGGATCGGGTGCTGGCGATACAGTTTGCTGCGCTTGATTACATCGCGCCGCATCGGCTGCGTTACCGCTATCGGCTACACGGTTTCGATCAGGACTGGGTCGATGCCGGCAACCAGCGCGAGGCGCTGTACACCAATCTGGATGCCGGCCGCTATACCCTCGAGATCACGGCAACCAATCACGATGGCGTCTGGACGTCACGACCGCTGCGGGTGCCGATCGAGGTGGTGCCGCCGCTGTGGTGGTCCAACTGGGCCAAGCTCGGTTACGTGCTGGCGGTGCTGCTCCTGCTCGGCTGGTGGGGCTGGACACGTCGGCAACGGGAGCAGGAGCGGCAGTTGGCAGAGCGGCAATTGCGTGACAGCGAAGCCCGACTGAAATGGTCGCTGTGGGGGTCGGGTGATGCGCTCTGGGACTGGGATTTGCGCACCGGCACCATCGTTCGCTCCGGCATGGACCGACTGCTCGGTTATCCGCCGCACCAGGTGCAACCGAGCGAGCAGTGGCGCGACAGCCTGATCCATCCGGATGACGCGCAGACCATGCCGGCGGCATTGCAGCGCCATCTCGACGGCGAAGCGGAAAGTTTTGAAGCCGAATACCGGATGAAGGGCGCCGATGGACAGTGGGTCTGGATCCACGATCGCGGCCGGGTCGTCGAGCGCGATGCCATCGGCAAACCGCTGCGCATGGCCGGCACGATGAAGGATGTCACCGATCGCAAACGCTACGAGGACGAGCTGCGCCAACTCGCCAATTACGACACCTTGACCGGCTTGCCCAACCGGACGCTGTTTCACGAGCGTTTGCGCCATGCCCTGTCGCATGCGCGTCGGCACAACCAGCGGGTGGCGCTGCTGTTCCTCGATCTGGATCGGTTCAAGCAAATCAACGACTCGCTCGGCCATGCCGCCGGCGACAGCCTGCTCAAACAGGTGGCGCGCCGGTTGTCACGCAGCGTTCGCGAGGACGATTCGGTCTCGCGGCTGGGTGGCGACGAGTTCACCGTGATCCTCGAAGGTGTTGCGTCGCTCGAGGCCATCGGTGTAGTCGGCGAAAAAGTGCTGAAAGCGTTTGCCGAACCGTTTGTGCTGAACGGCACCGAAGTGGTGGTGTCGCCATCCGTGGGGATCAGTGTGTTCCCGGATGATGGCGATGACAGCGCCACGCTGCTGAAGAATGCCGATCTGGCGATGTATCACGCCAAGGATCAGGGCCGGAACAATTATCAGTTTTATGTCGGCGCCATGAACGAGACCATGCGCCGTCGGCTGGCACTTGAAACGGCCTTGCGTCGCGGTCTGGAGCACAACGAATTCTCGCTGCACTACCAGCCGAAAATGGATATCCGCACCGGCGTACTGACCGGTCTGGAAGCGCTGCTGCGCTGGAACAGCGCCGAGCTCGGCCGGATCATGCCGGACGAATTCATTCCGCTCGCCGAGGACACCGGCCTCATCGTTCCGATCGGCGATTGGGTCTTGCGGGAAGCCTGCCGGCAAATTGTTCAGTGGCGCGTGGAAGGGCTGCGGGTGGTGCCGATTGCGGTCAACATTTCCATCCGACAATTGATGGCCGGCGATCTGGCGCTGCGCGTGCAGGAGATTCTGCAGGAGTTTGCCCTAGCGCCGGAATGGTTGCAGTTGGAGATCACCGAATCGCTGGTGATGGCCAATGCCGCCCAGGCGATCGGCCGCTTGAATGCGTTGCGACAGCTCGGTTTGCGGCTCGCGGTCGATGATTTCGGTACCGGCTATTCGTCGCTGTCCTATCTCAAACGCTTGCCGATCGACACCATCAAGATCGACAAGGCGTTTGTCCGTGACATCACCATCGATCCGGACGACGCCACCATCACCCGCACCATCATCGCGATGGCGCACTCACTGAAACTGAACGTCGTCGCCGAAGGGGTCGAAACCAACGATCAGCTGCAATTCCTGCGCGACGAGGGCTGCGAGGAAATGCAGGGGTACTGGCTGGCAAGACCGCTGCCGCCGAGTGAAATCGCCGATGTGCTGAAGCGGCACTGGTGATCGCACGCGGCGTGGGTTGGCAGGTGCCTCGCTGTGGACTGACCGGCCTGAGTGCGACCGGACCGGTGTCGCAGCGCAGGGGGGCTGCCGCCGCGATTGCGCCGCAAAAAAAAACGGACCTGATGGTCCGTTTTTCGTTCCTGCTGCGGATGTCGCCGCTCAGTCCATCAAGCGGTACCAGAGCAGGCCCAGATGTTCGTGCAGGGCTTCCGAGGAGCGGGCCAGCGCTTCGGCATTCGGCAAGTATTCCAGTGGGCCGGTTTTGCCGCTGTTTGGCTGGCTGTAACCGAGCGGAGCCGGCAATACGGTCAGGCCATGCTTGCGGAACTCGGTTTCGGCACGGGCCATGTGCGCAGCGTGGGTGACCAGAAAAATCGTCGTGATGCCGTTGGCCTTCAACACTCGGGCGCTGAACTCGGCGTTCTCGGCAGTGTTGCGACTGTCGGCTTCGAGCCAGTTCGGCGCGCCGCGAAAATCGCTGATGAAGCTGTCGTTCATCAGAACGGCCTCGGCGGTGGCCTCGCCAAACACCTTGCCGCCGGACAGCAGCACCGGCAGCCGGGTCTGTCGCTGCAGCCGGGCGGCGTAGCGCAGCCGCTCCAGGGTGCGGGCGTTGACGGTGTCGCTGCCTTCGAACTCCGGCGCGTTGCTGCGCCGGCCGCCGCCGAGCACGACAATGGCAGCCTGCTGCATGTCGGCCGGCAGCAAGCTCAGTCGCTGCGCCGCCACCGGCTGCAGATTGGCCATCAGGCCCTGGGCGGTGATCGGCAGGCTGAGTGCCAGCAGCGACAGCAGCGACAAGCCGAACAGGCTGATACCCAGCACGCGCCATTTGCGGCCGAGAAACCACGCCAACGCGATCAACAGCAGGTTGAGGCCCGGCGGCAGCAACAGTGCCTTGCCGGCGTAAACCAATACGATGTCCCAGTTCATGTCCGGTTCCGGAGAAGGGCCGATTGGGTCGGCCAGAGTAGGGGGCGCAACCCTACAATGGCAAGGGTGGGGGGTGGTACGGTAAGCTTCACACTTTGATGTAACGCCCTGATTTTCCGACGAGTTAGCCCCGCCATGACCATTATGGAAGAACATTACAGCCCCGAGGCCATCGAACCCCGCGTACAGGCCCAGTGGGCCGAGGCCAACGCCTTTGCCGCGGTCGAAGACAGCGACAAGGACAAGTTCTACTGCCTGTCAATGTTCCCGTATCCGAGTGGCCGGCTGCACATGGGTCACGTCCGCAACTACACCATCGGCGATGTCATTTCACGGGTGCAGCGCATGCTCGGCAAGAGCGTACTGCAGCCGATGGGCTTTGATGCGTTCGGTTTGCCGGCAGAAAACGCCGCCATCCAGAACCAGGTCGCGCCCGCGGCGTGGACTGACGACAACATGGCCTACATGAAAGGTCAGTTGAAACGGCTCGGTTTCGGTTACGACTGGGAGCGCGAACTCGCGACCTGCAAACCGGAGTACTACCGCTGGGAGCAGTGGTTTTTCACCCGCTTGATGAAAAAAGGCATCGCTTACAAAAAAATGGCGGTGGTGAACTGGGATCCGGTCGATCAAACCGTGCTCGCCAACGAGCAGGTCATTGATGGTCGCGGCTGGCGCTCGGGCGCGCTGGTCGAGCGGCGCGAGATCCCGCAATGGTTTTTGAAAATCACCGATTACGCCGATGAGTTGCTGAACGATCTGGATCTGCTGACCGGTTGGCCGGATCAGGTCAAAACCATGCAGCGCAACTGGATTGGCAAATCTGAAGGCATGACCATACGCTTCGGCATCGAAGGCCGCAGCGAAACCCTGGAAATCTACACCACGCGCCCAGATACCTTGCTCGGTGTCACCTATGTCGCGGTCGCGGCCCAGCATCCGCTGGCGCTGGCAATGGCAGGCAGCAACAAGGAACTCGCGGCGTTCATCGAGGCCTGCAAAACCCAGACGACGATGGAAGCCGACATGGCGACCATGGAGAAAAAAGGCGTCGCCACCGGTTTGTATGCCATTCACCCGATCAGCGGCCGCAAGCTGCCGGTCTGGGCCGCCAACTTCGTGCTGATGGAATACGGCACTGGCGCGGTCATGGCGGTGCCGGGTCACGATCAGCGTGACTGGGAATTTGCGACCAAGTATGGCTTGCCGATCGAGCAGGTCGTCGAACCGGCAAACGGTGAAGCCTGTGACTTGAGCAAGGCGGCGTTCACCGAAAAAGGCCGGCTGATCAATTCCGGCGAATTCAACGGGCTGGATTTTGCCGGCGCGTTCGCTGCCATCGAAAAACACCTGCAAGCCAAAGGCGCTGGCGAGAAGAAAGTGAACTTCCGCCTGCGCGACTGGGGCGTCTCGCGTCAGCGTTACTGGGGTTGCCCGATCCCGGTGATCAACTGCGCCCATTGCGGTGCGGTGCCGGTGCCGGATGATCAGCTGCCGGTCGTGTTGCCGACCGATGTCACCGTCACCGGTGACGGTTCGCCGCTGAAGAAAATGGCCGACTGGAAACAGTGCAGCTGCCCGACTTGCGGCAAACCGGCCGAGCGCGAAACCGATACCTTCGACACCTTCATGGAATCGAGCTGGTATTACGCCCGCTACAGCTGCCCGGATGCCAGCGACAAGATGCTCGATGAGCGCGCCAAATACTGGACGCCGGTCGACCAGTACATCGGCGGCATCGAGCACGCGATCCTGCACCTGCTGTACGCGCGCTTCTTCCACAAGCTGATGCGCGACGAAGGCCTGGTCGATTCCGATGAGCCGTTCACCAATTTGTTGACTCAAGGCATGGTGATCGCCGAGACCTATTACCGACTCGAAGACGGCAAGAAAATCTGGTTCAACCCGGCCGATGTCGAAGTCGAGCTGGATGACAAGGCGCGACCGATCGCGGCGCGTTACAAAGTGGATGGTCAAGCGGTGCATATCGGTGGCACCGAGAAAATGTCGAAGTCGAAAAACAACGGTGTCGATCCGCAGGCGATGATCGACAAGTACGGCGCCGACACCGTCCGCTTGTTCATGATGTTCGCGGCGCCGCCGGAGTTGCAGCTGGAATGGAGCGATGCCGGTGTCGAAGGCGCGCACCGCTTCCTGCGCCGCTTGTGGAAAGCAGTCTATGGCCACCGCATCAATGGCCTGGTCGCGCCGCTCAACGTCAGCGCGCTGAATCCGGCGCAACGCGAGCTGTACGCCAAGACCCACGAGACGCTGAAGAAAGCCAGCGACGACATGCAGCGGCGTTACACCTTCAATACCGCGATTGCCGCAGTGATGGAGCTGCTCAATGCGGTCAACAAATTCGTCGCGATGGAAGAGCAGGATCGCGCCGTGGTGCAACATGCGCTGGAAACCGCGGTGACCGTGTTGTCGCCGATCACGCCACACATTTGCGAGGAGCTGTGGCGTCACCTCGGCCACGATACCCCGCTGTATCTGCAGCCCTGGCCGGAAGTGGATGAAACAGCGCTGGTGCGCGACACCGTCACCGTCATTGTCCAGGTCAACGGCAAGCTGCGCGCCAAACTTGAACTGGCAACAGCCGCTACCGAAGAACAGGCGAAAGCCGCGGCGCTCGCCGAAGAGGCCGTGCAGCGCCAGCTCGACGGCAAGGCGATCCGCAAAATCATCTATGTGCCGGGCAGGTTGCTGAATCTGGTGGTGGCTTGATGGCCGTGCGTGGGTGGCGCTCGGGCGTCGTGGTGCTGGCGGTGCTGGCGCTGGCGGCGTGCGGCTTTCATTTGCGTGGCGTGCAGCCCGGCGTGGCCGGGCTGGCGGTGCAGGTGGTCAGTGCGACGCCGTTTGGCGAATTGGAGCAACTGTTGGCCGATGGCATCCGGCAGGCGGACATGACCGTGGTCGATGCGGCAGGCGACGCCGACATGGTGGTGCAGCTGCGCAGCGAGCGGCTGACCCGGCGCGTGCAGACCGTCAATACCACCGGTCGTGCCGCCGATTACGAGTTGATCCTGTCGGTTGAATACGTACTGACGTCGCCGTCGGCGTCGGCGGATACCCCGGCGCGCAAGCTCGAATCGCGTCGGGAATACAACTTCAGCAACACCGAGCTGCTCGGCAAAGCCGAAGAGGAGGCCTTGCTGGTGCAGGAAATGCGCCGTGACATCGTGTCGCGGTTGTTGCGCCAGCTTGCCTATCAGGCCGCCGATTTGCCCGCCGACCGTGGTCAGGTGAACTGAGCCATGAGACTGGCCGGAACGGCGCTGACGTCGGCACTGGAACGGCAGTTGGCGCCGCTGTATCTGCTCAGTGGTGACGAACCGCTGCTGGTCGAAGAGGCGCTCGATGCGATCCGTGCCGCGGCGCGCGCGCGCGGCTACAGCGAGCGCGAAAGCCATGTCATCGACAAGGCGTTCGATTTTGACGCCTTGTTCGCCAACACCGGCACGCTCAGCCTGTTCGCCAGCCAGCGGCTGCTGGAACTGCGCTTCAGCTCGACTCCCAATCGCGACGCCCAGGCCGCGTTGCAGGAACATGCGGCACGGCTCGGTGACGACACACTGCTGGTGATCAGCCTGCCCAAGCTGGATCGCAAAGAGTCGGAAGCAAAATGGTTGCAAGCGCTGGAGAGTCGGGGCTGTCTGGTCACGCTCGCCAGTGTCGGCATCCAGGAATTACCGAATTGGCTGCAGCAGCGGCTGCGCGCGGCCGGCTTGCAGGCCAGTCCGGAAGCGCTGGCACTGCTGGTGCAATTGTGTGAAGGCAATTTGCTCGCCGCGCATCAGCTCATCAGCCAATTGCAGCTGATCTCTCCCGCCAGCACGCTGAGTCTCGAGCAGGTGCAAAGTGTTGCCGCCGACAATGCCCGCTACAACCAGTTCGAGCTCATCGACACCGCGCTGAAAGGTGATGGCAGCCGTTGTCTGCGCATGCTGCACGGGCTTGAGCACGAAGACAGCCAGGGCCATATCCGCGGCCTGTTCGGTCTGCTGCACCGGGATGTGCGGGCGCTGGTCAATGTCGCGCACCTGAAAGCGCGCGGCCAGCGCATCGGCGATGCCTGGAAGGAAGTCGGCATTTTCAGTTCCCGGCTGCCGGCATTTGAACGCGCCGCGCAGCGGCTCGGCGTGCGCGGCTGCCAGCAATTGCTGGTTGCAGTGGGGACGCTGGATCGGCAGTTGAAAGGTGTCGCCGCCGGCGATGCCTGGCTGACCCTGGAACAGGTGCTGTTGCAGTTGGCCGCCGTGCCGGTGGCTGGGCCGGCATGCGTTCCGGTATGAATTCCGCTATGAACACCGAGCCGAACGCCAATGGGTCTGCTGCCACATCGACGCTGATCCTGTATGGCGGTACCTTCGATCCGGTCCATGAAGGCCATTTGGCGGTCGCCAATGCTGTCGCCACTGCGGCCGGCCAGCCGGTGGCGTTGATGCCGGCCGCGTTGCCGCCGCACCGTGCCGAGCCAGGCGCGAGTGATCGGCACCGGTTGGCGATGTTGGCGTGCGCGATCCGCAATCAGCCGCTGCTGCGTTGCGACGATCGCGAGCTGCGCCGGCATGGCGCCAGCTACACCGTGCTGACCTTGCGCGACAGCATCGCCGCCGGTGAACGGCCGGCGTTGGTGCTCGGCTGGGATGCGTTCTGCGGCCTGCCGACGTGGCGGGAACCGGACGCCATTCTGGCGCTGGCTATTCTGATCGTGTTGCCGCGACCCCAGCCAACGCCGTTGCCGCCGTCGCTACAAGCGGCGTGGGCGGCGCGGCAGCCCTTGTCGGCGGCGAGCCTGACCAAAGCCCGTCCGGGTGACGTGTTATTCTGCACCATGCCGGAACATCCGGCTTCGGCGACGGCCATTCGCGCCGCTCTCCGCGCCGGTGAACCTTATCCCATCGGACTGCCGCCGGCGGTGGCCGATTACATTCGTGAGCACCATTTGTATGCAAGCTGAAGCGGTGACCGTACTGCGCGATCTCGTGTTGCGGGAACTGGCGGAAATGAAAGCCCGCGAGGTGGTGGCACTGGACGTGCGCGCCTTGACCAGCATGGCCGATGTTCTGGTGATCTGCTGCGGCACCTCCACGCGTCATTGCAAATCGATCGCCCAGCATCTGGTCGAGCAAGCCAAGGCCGCCGGCGTGATGCCGCTCGGTGTCGAAGGTGAGCAAAGCGGCGAGTGGATCCTGGTCGATCTCGGTGATGTGATTGTGCATGTGATGCTGCGCGAAGCTCGCGATTACTACCAGCTGGAGAAACTCTGGGATCCTGACTGGGGTGTGGCGAAATCGCTGCCGGACGATAACTGATGCGGATCCGGCTGATCACCCTTGGCAACAAGATGCCGGCCTGGGTCAACGACGGTTACGACGAATACGCCGGCCGCATGCCACACGAGTGTCGGCTGGAGTTGGTCGAACTCAAGCTGCCGGAGCGTGGCAAGAACAGCGACATCGCCCGGCTCATGCAGCAGGAAGCCGAACTCATCAGTGCGCAGCTGAAGCCGGCTGAACGCTTGCTGGCGCTGGATGTCAAAGGTCGCAACTGGAGTACCGAGCAATTGTCGGCCGAGATGCAGCGCTGGCGGCAGGATGGGCGCGACATCGCGCTGATCATCGGCGGACCGGATGGTCTGGCACCGGAGCTGCTGGCGAAGGCCGAGTTGAAATGGTCGTTGTCGGCACTGACCTTGCCGCATCCGCTGGTTCGGATTGTCGTGGCAGAAGCCTTGTACCGGGCGCATACCCTGCTCAGTGGCCATCCCTATCACCGTGCCTGAGTCGGAACGCATTGTGAAAGGCCGGTAGCAAGACCGGCAGTGAGAGTGTTGTGACGTCATTCGTAAGTGAGAGCTGGCTGCCGTGAACCGCCGCATGCGCATGAAAGATCCGGTGGCGGAAACCAGTCTGTTCTTTGTTCGCGCCACCATTGCCGCCGTCGTCATGGGCCTGCTGATGTTGGTGCTCGCGGCGCGCCTGTTCTATCTGCAAGTTGTTGAACACCATCAGTATCGCACGCTGGCGGATCGCAACCGGATCAGCGTGCAGCCCATCGCACCGACCCGTGGCCTCATTTACGATCGCAACGGCGTATTGCTGGCGGAGAACCGTTCCAGTTTTGCCCTCGAAATCATTCCCGCCAAAGTCCCGGACCTGCCGGCGACGCTCGATCAGCTGGCACTGCTCATCAGCATCAGCGATGACGACCGCGAGCGGTTTGAGACAGAAAGAAAACAGCACCGACGCGACCAGCCGGTGCCTATCCGCAGCCGCTTGACCGACAAAGAAGTCGCGGTTTTCGCCAGCAACCAGCATCGCTTCCCTGGCGTCAACTTGACCGGTCGTTTGATTCGGCACTACCCGTTCGGTCCGCAACTGGTGCATGCGATTGGCTATGTCGGTCGCATCAATGACAAAGAGTGGGAAAAGCTCGACCAGAACAATTATGCCGCCACCCAGCACATCGGCAAACTCGGTCTGGAAAAGCACTATGAGAGCGTGCTGCATGGCGCCGCCGGTTTTCAGGAAGTGGAAACCGATGTCCATGATCGGGTGGTGCGCGTGCTCAACCGTGTCGCACCGATTCCGGGCCGCAACCTGCATCTGCACCTCGACAGCAGCCTGCAACTCGCCGCCATTGCTGCGCTGGGTGATCAGCGCGGCGTGGTGATTGCGGTCAACCCGAATAATGGTGGCGTGCTGGCATTGGTCAGCGCACCGGGTTACGACCCGAATCCGTTTGTCACCGGCATCGACCGGCAGAGCTACAAGGCACTGCTCGAATCACCCGATGTGCCGCTTTACAACCGTGCGCTGCTCGGCGTCTACCCACCGGGTTCCACGGTCAAGCCGCATTTGGCGTTGGCGGGTCTTATCAGCGGTGCGACAACGGTGGATCGAAAAGTCTGGGATCCGGGCTGGTTCAAGTTGCCCGGCGACGATCGGCGTTATCGCGACTGGGTGCTGAACAAGGGCCTGCCGGCGCACGGCTGGGTCGATGCGCGAGAAGCGATCATCCAGTCTTGCGACACCTACTTTTATGATCTCGCCAACCGCATGGGTATCGATGAGTTGTCGAGCCAGATGCGCCGGTTCGGTTTTGGTCAGCTGACCGGGCTCGATGTCGACGAAGAAGTGCGTGGCTTGCTGCCGACCCGCGAATGGAAACGGCGCGTGCGCAAAGAAGCGTGGTATCCCGGCGAAACGGTCAGTGTTGGTATCGGCCAGGGCTACTGGAGCACCACTTCATTGCAACTGGTCAATTCCACTGCGATCCTCGCCAACGGCGGCCATCGCTATGAATTGCGCTTGGTGCGCGATATCGGCGATGGCGATTCGCTGCAGCCGGTGCCCGCTACGCTGGCGGCAGAGCAGCCACAGATTCAGCATCCGCAATACCTGACGCTGGTGCGCGAAGCGATGCGCGATGTCGCGATGGCGCCGACCGGCACGGCCAAGAAGGCGTTTCAGGGTATCAACTACGTTGCCGCCGGCAAGACCGGCACGGCGCAAGTGGCCTCCTATGGCCAGAATGAAAAGTATGACGCCACCAAAGTGGATGAGCGTTTCCGCGACAACGCCTTGTTCGTCGGTTTCGCGCCGTATGACAAACCCGAGATTGCCGTTGCCGTGCTGGTCGAGAACGTCATCGGTGGCGGTGGTTCCAGTGCCGCCCCGATTGCCCGTCGGGTGATGGATCATTATCTGGATACCAAAACGAAGCTGGGGGCCGCGCCGTGACGGATTTCAGTGGTCGCGTGCACACGCACAAAGAGCGCTACAGCCTGCTGTGGCGGTTTCATATCGATTGGATGTTGCTGGCCAGTCTGCTGGTGCTGATGTCGGTGGCCTTGCTGGTGGTTTACAGCGCCGGTGGTTACGACACGATGATGCGTCAGGCCGCGCGTTTTGGCATCGGTCTGGCGGCGCTGGTATTGGTTGCCCAGCTGCCGCCGCGGGTACTGAAGCTATGGGCGCCGATCCTGTTCGTCGCCGGTGTCATCATGCTGATTATCGTCGACGTGGTCGGGGTCATTGGCAAAGGCGCGCAGCGCTGGCTCGATCTCGGCTTCATCCGCTTCCAACCGTCCGAGCTGATGAAGATCGCGGTACCGATGATGCTGGCCTGGTATTTCGCCGAGCGACCGTTGCCGCCACGCTTCAGTCAGATCGCGCTCGCCGGTGGCCTGATCTTGCTGCCGGTGGTGTTGATCGCCTTGCAACCGGATCTCGGCACGTCCTTGCTGATCGCGGCGTCCGGGTTGTTCGTGCTGTGGTTGGCGGGCCTGTCCTGGAAGCTGGTCGCAGGCTTGCTGGTCAGTGTTGCCGCGCTGGCACCAGCGCTCTGGTATTTCTACATGCATGACTACCAGAAGCAGCGGGTGCTGACGCTGATCGATCCGGAAAGCGATCCGCTCGGCGCCGGCTATCACATCATCCAGTCGAAAATCGCCATTGGTTCGGGTGGCCTGTACGGCAAAGGCTATTTCCAGGGCACACAATCGCAGCTTGAATTCGTTCCCGAACGGCATACCGACTTCATTTTCGCCGTGATTGGCGAAGAGTTCGGTCTGCTTGGCGGTTTGTTGTTGCTCGGTCTGTTTGCCTTCATCATTTTGCGTGGACTGTATATCGCCAATCAGGCGCAGGACACCTTTTCCCGCTTGCTTGCCGGTGCCTTGACTTTGACTTTCTTCGTCTATGTTTTCGTCAACATCGGCATGGTGTCCGGCATCTTGCCGGTGGTTGGCATACCCTTGCCGCTGGTCAGTTACGGCGGCACCGCGTCGGTGACCTTGCTGGCCGGATTCGGCGTTTTGATGTCAGTACATACTCACCGGCGGTTGCTGACCAGTTAATGATTGCGGGCCATCGTCACGGTGGTCCCTGAGACAAGAGGATGTTTCGGCATGAGCCGTTTTTCACTGACGACCCGATGGTCGGGACTGGCCAGCATCGCCCTGTTGGCATTGGCGGGCTGTGCGGTGACGCCCGAGCAACAGTTTGCTGAACGGATGACCGTGCACGGTTTCAGCAAGCGCGAAATCATGGCGGTGCTCGATCAGGCCGAGAAGCGCGATGACATCATTGCCCTGATGACCAAACCGGCCGAAGCGGTCAAACCGTGGAAGGATTACGCGCCGATTTTTCTGACCGACGCCCGGCGCAACAATGGCCTCGCATTCTGGCGCGAACATGCCGACACGTTGGCGCGCGCTGAACAGCAGTACGGCGTGCCGGCCGAATTCATCGTCGCGATCATCGGCGTGGAAACCAATTACGGCCGGATCATGGGCCGCCATCGCGTACTCGATGCGCTGCACACCTTGGCATTTCATTACCCGCCCCGTTCACCGTATTTCACCGGCGAACTGGAGCAGTTCTTCCTGTTGGTGCGCGAGCAGCAATGGAATCCGACCGAGCCGATGGGCTCGTACGCCGGCGCCATGGGCATGGGCCAGTTCATGCCGACCAGCTACCGCAAATGGGCGGTCGATTTTGATGGCGACAATCACATCGATCTGTTCAAGAACCCGGCCGATGCCATCGGCAGCGTCGCCAATTATTTCCGTTTGCACGGCTGGCAAACCGGTGGCGCGCTGATGCTGCCGGTGGAATTGCCGAACGAACCGGCACCGGAGCTGTTGTTCCCGAAGCGCGATGTCAAACCGCTGACCGATTTGTTTGCCGCTGGCATGCGTTCACCGTTGCCGATGCAGGGCGACTGGCGCGGCACACTGCTCGCGTTTGATGAAACGGTTGGCCGCCGGTTTTATCTCGGCTTCAATAATTTCCGGGTGATTACCCGTTATAACCGCAGCCCGCTGTACGCGCGCGCCGTGCTGGAGTTTGCCCAGCAATTGAAGACGGCTTATCTCGAACAGTCCAGTCAGGCGCTGGCGCTGCGCGGAGTGGCGCGATGAGCAGGAAACTGCTGCGGTTACTGCTTGGCGCTGCCAGTGTGGTGCTATTGGCAGCATGCGCAACGTCGTTTGACGACGAAGTCGACAGTGGTCCCCGCGTCGCGCCGGATCTGCGTCATGTCCAGGAGCCGACACCGCGCAAGGAGCCGCGCAGCCGCTACGGCAATCCGAAAAGTTATACGGTGCTGGGGCGCACCTATCACGTGCTCGATTCGGCCGATGGCTTTGTCGAGCGTGGCATTGCCTCGTGGTACGGCAACAAGTTTCACGGCCGGCGCACCTCAAGCGGTGAGCCGTATGACATGTACGCGATGACGGCGGCGCACAAGACCTTGCCGATCCCGGTGCATGTCCGGGTGACCAATCTCGACAATGGCAAATCGGTCATCGTGCGGGTCAACGACCGCGGTCCGTTCAAGGACGGCCGCATCATCGATCTGTCCTATGCCGCCGCTCACAAGCTGGCGATGACCGGTGCCGGTACCGCCCGGGTCGAGATCCGGGCCCTGACCGGTGACGACGACAGTGCGCCGACGTCGGACACCGCGGTCGTCGGTAGCAACAGCGACGGCCCGTTCTTCGTCCAGATCGCATCCTTCCGCAGCGAAGACAGCGCCGACGAAGTGGCGGCGCAGGTGCGGCCCTTGGTTGGCCATCCGGTCAAGGTCTACCAAGGCGAGGGGCCGGATGGCACGGTCTATCGCGTGCGGGTTGGTCCGTTGTCTCGGCGCGATTACGCCGAGAAAGTGCAGGAGCATCTGCAAGACAAGGGTTACGAGCGTCCTGCGATTGTCAAACCCTGAATCCGCCTCGACCATTAGTGAGAATGTGATGCGTAAAGGTTTATCGCTGCGGCCGGCTTGGTTACAATTTGGCCCGCGCTTATGCCCCGCCATCTGTTGAATTCACGCATGAAACGTCTGCTTTCCCTGTCGCTGCTGGCGCTTTCCTCGCTGGTGCAGGCCGGCACTTCCCCGATCCCTGGCGCCGCGCCAGCCCCCTTGATCGACGCGCCGGCCTGGATTGTCATCGACTACCACACCGGCGTGGTACTGGCTGAGCAGAACGCCGACGATCGGCGTGAACCAGCCAGTCTGACCAAGATGATGACCAGCTATGTGCTCGCTGCCGAAGTCGCGAAGGGGCGGGTCAGCTTGAACGACATGGCCGTGGTCAGCGAGCGGGCCTGGAAGCTCAATCGCAACCCGGCGGAAAACTCGCTGATGTTCCTGGAAGTGGGTAAGCAGGTGTCGCTCGACGATCTGCACAAGGGCATCATCATCCAGTCCGGCAATGACGCCAGCATCGTTGTCGCCGAGCACGTTGCCGGCAGCGAAGAGGCGTTCGCCCAGCTGATGAACCAGTACGCCAAAAAACTGGGCATGACCAACAGCAATTTCGTCAACGCGACTGGTCTGCCGCATCCGGAGCTGTACAGCTCGGCCCGTGACATGGCCAAGCTTGGCATTGCATTGATTCGCGATTTCCCGGAGGACTACCGCTGGTATTCGCAAAAGGAATTCGAATGGAACGGCATCAAGCAGCCGAACCGCAACAGCCTGCTGTGGGATACCTCACTCGCCGTTGACGGCATCAAGACCGGCCACACCAGCGGCGCCGGTTTCTGTCTGGTCAGTTCGGCGACGCAAGGTGGCATGCGCCTGGTGGTAGCGTTGCTCGGCGGCAAGAGCATGGCCTCGCGCGCCGTTGAGAGTAAAAAGCTGCTGAATTGGGCGTTCCGCAATTTCGACACCGTGCAGGCAGTGAAGGCCGGTGAGTCCTTGACCCGGCCGCGCGTCTGGTACGGTGACAGCGAAACGGTTGATGTCGGTTTGGCGCAGCCAGCAACGCTGGTGTTGCCGCGCGGTCGACGTCAGGATCTGAAAGCCAGCTACAGCCTGTTGCCGGATCTGCAAGCGCCGGTGGCGCGTGGTCAGGTCGTTGGCAAACTGTTTTTGCAGCTGGATGGCAAAGACGTGGCCGAACATCCGTTGGTGGCGTTGAAGGATGTGCCGGAAGGCGGTGTTGTGCGCCGGCTCAGCGACTGGTTTGCCAAGAAATTCTCGGATTGAGCCGAACGGACAGATCGTCTCAGGATGCAAACGGGCCGGATGCCAATCGCGGCCCGTTTGTCGTTTTCAGCAGCGCAAATCATCGAACAAGGCGGGTAGGCATGAGCGTGGTATATCTGAACGATCAGTATCTGCCGGCAGCGGAAGCCAAGGTCTCGGCCTTTGACCGCGGCTTTCTGTTCGGCGACGGCATTTACGAGGTGGTGCCGATCTATGCCAGTCGTTTGCACCGCTGGTCGCAGCATCTGGCGCGTTTGCGCCGCAGCCTGGCTGAAATCGCCCTGCACTGTGCGCTGACCGATGCCGAACTGGAACAGATCGCGCAGCAACTGCTGGCGCGCAACCAGCTTGAAAACGCCAGTCTTTACCTCCAGATCACGCGGGGCGGCATGGCCGGTCAGCGCGATCATTTCTTTACCGACGGTTGCACCGCGTCGGTGTTTGCCTACGTCAATCCGTGGCCGCAGGCACTCGACGGCCCCGAGCGGGCAGCGCTGACGGCGATCACGGTGCCGGATCTGCGCTGGCAGCGCTGCGACATCAAGTCGATCAACCTGCTGCCGAATGTGCTGGCCCGGCAACAGGCCCGTGAAGCCGGTGCCGATGAAGCCATTCTGCTCCGTGACGGCGAAGCACTCGAAGGCAGCAGCAGCAATTTGTTCATCGTCCGTGATGGCGTGCTGATCACGCCACCGGAGCAGCCGCGCATGTTGTCCGGCATCACCCGCGCCGTGTTGCTGGAGCTGGCCGGCAAGCACGGCGTGCCGGTCGAGCTGCGCGCCATTGCCGAAAGCGAGTTGCAGCAGGCGGACGAGATCTGGATCAGCAGCAGCCTGCGCGAACTGCGTCGTATCAGCCGGCTCAATGGCATTGAGTTGCGTTATGACGCGAGCACGGCGCTGTACCCGAAATTTGCCCAGTGGTTCTTTGACGATAAACGGCGCTGATAGGTTTTAGTGGGAACGGCCTAGGCCGCTCCCACACGCAGTGATGAAGAGGTGAGATCATGACCGAGCAAAAAGAGCCCTGGGTGTTTCCTTGCCGGCTCGATCTGAAAGTGCTGGGCGATAGCCGTGATGATTTTGCCGACGACGTCATCGCCGCGATTCATGCCGTGCATCCGGGCGACTATTCGCACCGCATGACACCAAGCGCCGGAGGCAAGTACCTGTCGGTGACCGTTGCTGTTCACTTTGCCGAGAAAGCGCAAGTGGAAAGCGTTTATGCCGCGCTACGCGCCGTGCGCGGTGTGCGCATCATTCTGTAAGGCCGATTGCCATCGTGACCGTTGAACTTAACGATACCGTTTTGTTGCGCCAACTCGGTCGCCAGACTTATGAACCGATCTGGCAGGCAATGAAAACCTTTACCGATGCCCGTGACGAGCACAGTTACGACGAGATCTGGCTGGTCGAACACGAGCCGGTGTTCACCCAGGGCCAGGCGGGCAAAGCCGAGCATGTGCTGGCGCCCGGCGACATTCCGGTGGTGCAGGTCGATCGCGGTGGGCAGGTGACCTATCACGGCCCCGGTCAGCAGGTGGTGTACTTCCTGCTCGACCTGCGCCGGAAAAAACTCGGCGTCCGTGAGCTGGTGACGGCGCTGGAAAACGCCGTGGTCGATACCTGTGCGCACTATGGCGTGCCGGCCGCGCCGCGCGCCGATGCCCCCGGCGTGTACCTGACCGGCGGGCCGAACACTGCGGCCAAGATCTGCAGCATCGGTCTGCGCGTCCGGCACGGCTGTACCTTTCATGGCATTGCCTTCAACATTCATATGGATCTGGAGCCGTTTTTCCGCATTAACCCCTGCGGTTATCAGGGCCTTCAGATGACGACCTTGGCCAATGAGGGCGGACCAGAACAGTTGGCGACGGTCGAGCCGGTGCTCATCAAGGCTCTGCTGGAGCGGCTGGGCTATAATGCCGCCCGCTCCGCGCCGGCTGCCGCCGCGCTGGGCCAACCCCTTTCCGCTGCTGTGAGTTGATCAAGATGGATAAGCCGGTAAACGCCGTTCCCGCCGAACCTGTCACCGACGCGGTGAAGCCGGGCAAAGCTGTTCCCGGTGAAAAACTGCGGGCGGCCGACAAGCTGGCGCGCATTCCGGTCAAGATCGAGCCGACGACGGAAATGCCGCGCAAGCCGGACTGGATCCGCGTGCGGCTGCCGAGCGGCGATCAGATCAACCGCATCAAGCACATGCTGCGCGACAAGAAGCTGCATACCGTCTGCGAAGAAGCGAGCTGTCCGAATCTGCCGGAATGCTTCGGTCACGGCACCGCCACCTTCATGATCATGGGTGACATCTGTACCCGTCGCTGCACCTTCTGCGACGTGGCCCATGGCCGGCCGCTGGCGCTCGATCCGGAAGAGCCGAAGAATCTCGCTGAATCGATCCGCGACATGAAGCTGAAATACGTCGTGATCACCTCGGTTGATCGCGATGATCTGCGCGATGGCGGCGCCCAGCACTTCGTCGATTGCATCCGCGAATCGCGCGCGCTCAATCCGAACACCAAACTGGAAGTGCTGGTGCCGGATTTCCGTGGCCGCCTCGAAGTCGCGCTGGAGATTTTCAAGGACGGCCTGCCGGATGTGTTCAACCACAACCTCGAAACCGCCAAGCATTTGTACAAGGCGGTGCGGCCGGGCTCCGATTACCAGCACTCGCTGACGCTGCTGAAAGAGTTTAAAGCGCGCTACCCCGGCATCCCGACCAAATCCGGCCTGATGCTCGGCCTCGGCGAAACCAATGAGGAAATCGTCGAGACGCTGAAAGACATGCGCGCCCACGACATCGACATGCTGACGCTGGGCCAGTACCTGCAGCCGTCGCGTCACCACCACCCGGTCAAGCGCTTTGTGACGCCGAAGGAGTTCGACGAGCTCGGCGAGATCGCCCGCAGCCTCGGCTTTACCCACGTTGCCTCGGGACCGATGGTCCGCTCGTCCTACCATGCCGACAAGCAGGCCGCAGGCGAGAAAGTGTCCTGAGCCGGTCGCGGTTGACGGAAAAAAGGCGTGCTCGGCACGCCTTTTTCATTGCGGAAAGTTTTCTACCGGCGTTTAAACCCCGGCTGAGCCGGTTGCGTCAGACGGTCATCACGGCAACACTGGGGACTTGACGTGTACGGAACCGCCGCCGCGGAGGCGAGCCACTTGGACGCAACCAGTATCGGCCCGGGCAAGGTGATGCCATTGCGGCCTGTCACGCGCGAACTGACCGAACCGGAGCAGGCCGACGAACAGTTGGCGCTGGCGGTGGCCCGCGCCCAGACTGGTGACAAGGCCGCTTTCGCCCAGATCTATCGCAGTCAGCATCGCCGGGTCTACGCACTGTGCGTGCGCCTGCTCGGCGACCGCCAGCTGGCGGAAGAGCTGACCCAGGATGCCTTCATCAAGGCTTGGCAGCAGCTGCACAGTTTTCGCGGTGAAGCCAAGTTCTCGACCTGGTTGCACCGGGTCACCGCCAACGCTGTCATTTCTTACCAGCGCAAACACAGCCCCTGGCTGCGCTGGCTGAAGAAAGGCAGCGGTGATGACGAGATCCCGGAAAGCCTGATGCACGAAACGCCGGCTGAAGCGCGCGATCTGGAAGCGGCGATTGCCAAGCTACCGGTGCGGGCTCGACAAGTGTTCGTGTTGATGGATATCGAAGGTTACAGCCACGACGAAACCGCGACGATGCTCGGCATCGCCGAAGGCACCAGCAAGGCACAGCTGTTCCGTGCCCGTGAGCTGCTGCGTGCCATGCTGGCTTGAGAGGGTAATGTCATGAACCATTCTGTGAATCCGGATCAGCCCGAGTGGCTGCGCAAACAGCTGGAGACCTTGCCGCCGGAGCTGTCGCCGTCGCGCGATCTGTGGCCGGAGGTGGCCCAGCAGATCAACCGGCAACCGAAGCAGCGCTGGCTGCCGGTCGCGGTGGCCGCCAGCGTGCTGTTCAGCGCCGTGTCCGGGGTTTTTACCTGGCAGCTGTATCAGCAACGACAGGGCGAGCTCGCCATTGCCAATGCCGAGCGCCTGTTGCAGCAAATCGAATCGCCCTACAGCCAGGCCCGGGTCAGCTACGCCGAGCAGTGGCCGACCATGCGCGCCAATCTCGATCCGGAGACGGCGGCGATTGTCGAGCGCAACTTGCAGATCATCGGTGAGGCGCATCAGGAGCTCGTCAAGGCGCTGAAGAAGCAGCCGAATGATCCGGCGTTGCAACAGCTGATGCGGCAGACGCTGGCGAAGGAAATCGAGGTGTATCGGGTCGCCGAAAACGCTTCGCGCGTGTCGGTCTGAGCGGCAAAAATTTTTCAGCGGGTACGTCAAACCCGTGCCCGGCCGAGCGCGTCCCAATCACTGAAACCAACGGACGCCAGCGCGGCCGAAACAGCAAAAACCGGGCGAAAGTTGCCATGACGCACTGGCGCCGGTCACTTGAGGAGTAGGACATGAACAAGCGTATTCCGAGCCTGATGTCATTGGCCCTGTTGCCGCTGCTTGGCGGTGTCGCGTGGGCCGGCGAGTCGATCAGCAAAAGCCTGGATGCCGACAGCAAGGGTGAAGTCAGCATCGAGGTCGTGCGCGGTGAAGTGACTGTCATTGGCTGGGATCAGAACAAAGTCAGCGTCGAAGGCACCCGCGACGACAAGAGCGAGCGGTTCATTTTCGAACGGCAAGGCAACCGGATCCGTATCGAAGATGAAGTGCCGAACAACCTCAATCGTGGCGACGGTACCCGCATCACGGTCAAGGTGCCGCGCGGTAACAGCCTGCGGGTCGATTTGGTCTCGGCGGATCTGAAAGTCAATGACGTCGCCGGCAGCAGCAAGCTCGCCAGCGTCAGCGGCAATCTGAAACTGGAAAAGCTGGGCCATGAGGTGGACGCCGAGAGCGTCAGCGGTGATATCGAGCTACGCGGCGCCGGCAAGGATGTGTCGGTGGAAACCGTCAGTGGCAATATCTACGCCCACATCACGGCCGATCGGCTGGAAGCCACAAGCATTTCCGGCGCCATTCGCTTGCGTAACGAAGGTGCGCTGAAACGCGGCGATTTTTCATCGGTGTCCGGTGATGTCAGCATCGAGTCGGCGACCACCGAAGACACCGACATCGAGCTGGAAAGCGTCAGCGGCAATCTGGAGCTGATCGCCCGTGGCGAGGTCAATGCCCGTATCGAGGCCGAAACCGGCCCTGGCGGTGACATTGTCAACCAGCTGACCAATGACGCGGTCGAAGAGGCCGAGTTCACCGGTGCCGAAAGCCTCGATATCAAGGTCGGCAATGGCGGTGGCCGGATTCAGGCCTCGGTGGTCAGCGGCGAGATCGCCTTCCGCAGAAAGTGACAGTGGGTCAGTTAGCCGGTGAGCTGTCCCGGCAATCAGGCAAAACGGGCTGTGGCAAACAGCCCGTTTTGCTTTCGGGTTGTCCGTCAGGCGCCGGCGAACGTGTAAGCCATTGCCGATTTTGTTGTAAGCCGGCCTCGGGTGCTTATCGAAATCCTTGCTGAAACGCCGATGGAAGTTCATTTGCCGCAATCGGATGGACTAACAGCGGCCATCTGGTTGGGGCGGAAATCCCGACAATCGGCGCTAAGCTTGATCAACCGGCTGGCCAGCCGGTGCGGTTGCAGCTTGCCCTGCCAGGACCAGGCTGCTGCAAGCAAGCGGTCGGCACGCAGCCGCATGAGCTGTGTGCCAGACGATAAGCAGAACGATAAAAAGGGAGTTACAGCAATGCTCTGGGGTGGTGTGCTGTACCGGGGTGACGGCGCCATGGCGACGGTGGCCGTTGTCGATGCGGCCCAGTCCAATGGCGACCGCTATTGGTTCAAGTTCGTGCTGTTGTTGGGCGTGTTGACCGTTCTGCTCTGGACGCCGATGGCATTGGCAGCCGGGACCGCCAGGGTCACTCATGATGGTACCGCCGGCGTGCGTGTGCAGATATTGGATAGCACCTGCACCGCCTGCCATTCGGTTGGTGGTGGGCAAACGCCGTACATGGAGACGTTTGCCAATATGAATGCGGCCACGCCGAACTTGGTCGGCTACTGTGGCGGCATGACGGTGGCGCAATGCGGCAACTTGCGCGTACAAAACGATTCGATGCCGGCTGGTGGTATCGGCAGTGCAGCGTTGAAAGCGCTGATGCAGGGCTGGATCGATGACGGCGTCTTGCAGCGGACCACGCCGATGGTGAACACCAGCGCGGCATCGTCGGTCAGCAAGTACGGCGCCACGTTGAATGCCTCGGTCAATGAGAATGGCGCGGAAAGCAGCTTCTACTTCGAATATGGCATCGGCAGTTACGATCTCTCTACCAGCACTACTACCGCAACGGGTACTGGCGGTGCCGGTAGCGCCAGCAACGCCTCGATCAGTCGCTCGGTTTCCAGTTTGTCCTGCGGTTCGACCTACCAGTTTCGTGCCCGCGGCAGCAACGCTGCCGGCAGCACCCTCGCCACCGGCTTGAACTTCAATACGCTGGCTTGCCCCTCCATCAGCAATATCACCGACCGCAGCATTGCCGAAGACAGCAGTACCGGCGCCATTGCGTTCACCTTGTCGGACGGTTCCAGTACTTGCGGCCTCAATGTCAGCGGTAGCTCCTCGAACACTGCGCTGATCCCGAATGCAAACCTGAGCTTTTCCGGCAGTTGCAGCGCCCGCAGTATCACGGTCACCCCGGCAGCCAACCAGTTTGGCAGCAGCACGATTACCGTGACGGTGAGTGACGGTACCACCATCGATACCGATACCTTCGTCGTCACGGTCACCGCCGTCAACGACGCACCGACCATCTCCGACATCAGCAACCAAGGCACTTCGGAAGACGTGCCGGTTGGCCCCATCAACTTCACGATCAGCGATCTGGAAACAGCCGCGGCCTCCCTGCAAGTGTCCGCCAGTTCCAGCAATCAGGTGTTGCTGCCGAATGCCAATATCAGCTTTGGCGGCAGCAATGGCTCGCGCACCATCAGCATGACGCCGGCGCTCGATCAAACCGGCTCGACCACGATAACGGTCACGGTGTCCGATGGTGTCGACAGCGCGACCGACACCTTTACGCTGGTGGTTGCCGGTGTCAACGATAACCCGGTCATTTCAGATATCAGCAATCAGACGGTCAACGAAGACAACAGCAGCCAGGTGAATTTCACCATTGCGGATAGCGAGACCGCAGTGGGCTCACTGACCGTGTCAGCCAGCTCCAGCAATACCGAATTGCTGCCGAACAGCAATCTGGTTTTCTCGGGCAGTGGCGCCAGCCGGACCTTGACCGCGACGCCGGTTGCCAACGCGTCCGGCTCTGCGATCATCACGGTAACCGTGCAGGATGAGCTGTTTGCCGCCGCGAGCGACAGCTATGTGCTGACGGTCACTGCCGTGAACGATGCGCCGGTACTGGCACCGCTGAGCAATGCCACGGTCACCGAGCTGAGTGCGTTTACCCAGGTGGCATCGGTGACCGACCCCGACGATGCCAATGATGGCTCGGGGGCGCTCACGTTCTCGTTGGTCGGTGCACCTGCCGGCATGGTGATCAGTGCTACCGGTGCTATCAGTTGGACACCGGGAGAAAACACCGCAGGCAGCTATCCGATCACCGTGCGTGTCGCCGACGGCGGCGAAGATGGTGCCGCGATGGCAAGCACCGGCTTCACGCTGACAGTACAGAAACTGGATGGTGACAGCGATACGGTCGCGGATTATCTGGACAACTGCCCGAGCACGGCGAACACCGACCAGGCCAACAACGACGCGGACGCGCAAGGCGATGTCTGTGACACGGACGACGACAACGACGGTCTGCCAGACAGCATCGAGCTGGCGCGTGGTCTGGATCCGTTTGAGCCCAGCGATGCTGGCGGCGATCTGGATGGCGATGGTATCAGCAATCTCGACGAGTACCTGGGCTGCGTTGCCGCAAATGATCCGGTCTGCGATGCGATTGCGGTGGATTCGGTGGCCCCGGTCATCACCACGAACGGCGATTTGACGGTAGCCGCCAGCGGCTATGTCACCGACGTTGGTGAAACCGCGACCGCGGAAGATGCTGTCGATGGAACGGTTGCGGTCAGCGCCGATGTGCGCGGGCCGTTCCGGCCCGGGCGGCATGTGATCACCTGGACGGCGCAGGATGCCGCCGGCAACGTTGCCACGGCCGAGCAAACGGTACGGGTGCTGCCGCAAGTGGATATCGCCTCGGCACTGATGGTCGGTGAAGACGAGCAGATCAGGCTGCCGATCTTGCTGAGCGGTCCGGCACCGGACTATCCGCTGCATCTCATCTATACCGTCAGCGGCACGGCGAGTGGTGCGGATCATACGCTGGCCAGCGGCAGTATCGCGGTTGCAGCCGGCGAGTCGGGTTATCTGGAATTTCTGACCTTGCCTGATACCGTCACAGAAAGTGACGAAACCATCGTAGTGACCGCGACCGCGGTTTCGGCCAATGGCGTGCTCGGCGCGCACCGGCGCGCAACCATCACCATCGTTGATCGACCGGTGGCGCCACAACTGACCCTGCAGATGCGCCAGGGCGGCGATATCAGCCAGTACATTTTTACCGACATGGGCGAGGTGGTGGTGACGGCCGTCGCCAGCGATGCCAACGGCGATGTGCTGAGCTATGGCTGGCAGTTCAGTGACGACAGCATCGGCTACAGCACCGAAGCCAATGTGCTGCGTTTTGATCCGGCGACGGTGGCGGCGGGGGCTTATCGTTTGACAGTAACCGTGTCCGATGCCGATCACGACGTCAGTCAGGTCTTGTCGTTCGTGGTGCAAACCGAAGCGCCAGTCTTGCTCGACAGTGAAGACAGTGATGACGATGGCGTTGATGATCTGGCCGAGGGCTTGCAGGACAGTGACAGTGATGGCGTGCTCGATTATCTCGACCCGGTTCTGTCCGCGCATCAGTTGCAGATCAATGTCACCGGTGCCGACCGGCTGCAGCGCCTGCTGCAGACCGAGGCTGGCTTGCAGTTGCGGTTAGGGCAGCATGCGATGTCGGCACAGCGGCGCGGTGCGCGCGTCAGCAGCAGCGAGCTGCGCGACGCGGACGGCGCGGTGATTGTCGACTCGCGTTACGACGCCATCGGCGAAATCTACGATTTTGAAGTCAGCGGCTTGACCGAGGCGCAGCCGATCGCCCGTGTGGTGCTGCCGCTGGCGCAGAGCCTGCCGCCCGAGGCGGCGTACCGGAAGCTGATCAATGGCAGTTGGCAATCGTTCGTGATGATCGACGACGATGACATTTATTCGGCCCCACTGACCGTGACTGGCCTGTGCCCATCGCTGGACGACGACAGCTGGCGCATTGGCCTGAATCGCAGCGATCGCTGTGTGCGCCTGCGCATGCGCGATGGCGGCCGTAATGACGCTGACGGCGTCGTCAACGGCGTGGTGGCGGATCCGGGCGTCATCGCGGTGGCCAAAGCGGGCGAGCCGGAAGCCGAACCGACCGAGGGGCCCAATGGCGGTGGTGGTGCCATGGCCATTGCCGGTGCGTTGGCGGGATTGCTTTTGCTGGCGTGGCGTCGGCGCAAAACAGGGGAATATGCAGCATGAGCGGCGTCAGTCGGAGTTACTTCATCCTCTGGGCTTTGTTGGCGCTGCCGGTCTGTGCCGATGAACAGTCGCCGTGGTCGGTGGATCTGGATCTTACCGGTGGCTATGACGACAACGTCGGCCGTAGTCAGTTCCGTCGCGACATCGTCGGCGAATACTTTGGTACGGCCAGTGCCAGCCTTAACCACGATCTGGAAATCGATCCACGCAAGGCCATGACCTTCCGGGTGTTCGCCGAAAGCGAAAGCCGCGAAGTCATGAAACCCTTGCAGCGCACGGCAGTTGGCGGTGAACTCATTTATCGCTGGCAGGGCGAGTTCGGTTTTTTTGCGCCGTTCTATCAGTTCAGCTTGCGTGGTCAGGACGACGACTACGAGGTGACGCAACGCGATGCCAGTGTCTATATCGCACAGCTGCAGCGGACCCAACGGCTGAATGGCAACTGGACCTATCTGCTTGGTATCGAGCACAACGTGACTGACAGCGATGGCACGGTGTTCGATCTCCGTGCCAGCCGGTTGTTCGGTAATCTGGACTATCGCGTTGATGCCGACTGGGTCGCCTACAGCACGCTGAGTTTTGCCCGTGGCGATGTCCACTCGGTGGCACAAAACCGGTTCTGCAATGGGCTGCCGGCCGCTGACATCTACCCGTTGGTGCAAGTATCGGATGCCATCGAACCCGATCAGGCTTTCAATGAAACCTTCTGCGGCAGTTGGCTGGCTTATCGCGGTGAAGCCGATGCGCTCAGCTTGAGTCTGGGCGTCAACCGGGCCTTTGCCGACACCTACTCGTTTGATCTGTCGGTGCTGCGGGCGCGGGTGACGTCCACAGAAGATCGCGATGCTTACTACGATCGCCAGATCGTTCGCGCCAGCATTTTGATGAGGTTTTGATCATGCGCTATGGCTGGCTGACTCTGCCGTCGTTGCTGACGTTGTTGCTGCTGACGGCCTGTGCCAAACGAGACGATTCCGAACCGGAAGTGGTAAGTCTTCCGGACGATACCCCGAACCGTTTTCTGCAGTTTCCTGACGCCATGCCGGCGCTCGCAGCCGGCCGCTATACCGTCGTTGCGGCAACCGCGACCGCGGGTCTCGCGGGCAGCTATCAATTGCAGATCCGGCGTGACGATGGCAGCGAGCAGACCATCAACGGCAGCTGGAGCAATTCGGCAGGTCAGGATCCGGCGGCTGCCGGCAATCCGCGTCATGAGATCGACATGGCAAGCCCGGGCGGTTTGCAACTGATCTTGACCAGTACCGCTGATGCTTATCTGTATCTGCTCAAGAACGAGCACGTGGTCGCGCAGGATGACAACAGCGGCGGCGGCAGCAATGCCGCGCTCTCGCTGGCGGCCAACGCCATCAACAGCCTTGCCTATGCCGAAGCCTACTACCGCCTGGTCGATCCGGACAACGAGCGCACCACGCTGGCCGACTGGAAGCGCAAGAACGGTTTTGATGCCGGCGAGCAGGTGCATGTGGTGTTTCGTGATGCCAAGGATCTTGGCTATGGCCGCAACATGCGGGCGCGGCGCAACGACGATGGCAGCGTGGCGGTATTCGTCGAAAACTATTTGGTGCAATTGCAGCCGGGCAACCCCGGCAATTACGGCCCTCTGAATCTGGAAGCGGCGATTCGGCAGGACCGTGAACACCATGTCGGTACCAACGCCATCGAGTTCAGTCCGATCGACCCGAACGATCCGGATTCGGAGAAGGTGCTGAAATTCTTTACCTTTGAGCCGGCTGCGGATGGCAGCCAGCCGCGCGTGCTGGAAACCAACCTGGATGGTCGCGGCAAGAAGTTCATGCCCGGCCCCTGTCTGGCGTGTCACGGCGGCCGCCTGTTGCCGCTCGAAGCCGACGGCAGCTTCCCGCTGCAAAGCTTGCGCAGTGGCAAGTACAACGCGCTCGAAGTCGGTGCGCTGGAGTACTCGGCGACACCCGGATACGGCCGTGACGACATGGAAGCCGGTTTGCGCGAGCTGAACGCGTTTGTTCACGGCACGCTGCAGACACTGCAGGACAAACCGGCGGCGAATCCGGGCAAGTGGGCCGGTGCGTTCGCGCTGGACACCTCGGCGGGTCGCTATGGTGGCGATGCATTCCCGTTGCTCAGTGCCGATGATCATTATGTGCCGGCGGGTTGGCAGCAGACCGGCAAGCGACCGGAAGGTGTCGAGCTGCTGTACAAGCAGGTCGTGGAGCCGCATTGCAGCAGCTGTCACGCCTTGCAAGGCAATCAAGCCGGTGAGGATGAGCAGGTGCTGGTCGACGGTGAGTTGGTCAGTCTGGCCAATGCCGTGAATTTTTCCAGCTACGAAAAGTTCATGGCCTACAACGATCAGATCATCGATTACGTCTACCGGCGCGGCATCATGCCGCTCAGTCTGCGCAATTACGAGAGCTTCTGGCGTGATCCGGACGGTGCGCCGACGCTGCTCGCCAGCTTCCTGCAGGATTTTCCGTTGTTCGACAGCGCGGGCAAGGTGAACCCGCCGGGCGCGCCCGTTGCCAAACCGGGCGCTGACCGTCGTGTGCAGTCGCCGGTGCAGTTGGATGCCTCCGCCAGCCTGTTTGCAGAACGCTATGCCTGGCGTATCGTCAGCGGTCCGGGCAATGCCCGCTTGTCGGCAACCGACGTTGCCGCACCGGTGTTCGAGGCCGATACCGATGGGGATTACATCCTCGAACTGGTGGTCAGCAACAGTCGCGGTGCCAGCGCGCCGGCATTGCTGACGCTGGCCATCGACAGCACCGTTACCGCGCAAACGCAGCTCACCTTTGCCGATGACATCCGCCCAATCCTGGGCAGTGCCACCGGCCTGCGCTGTGCCAGCTGCCATAACAGCCCGACCGCCAATACCGGCATCCCGGTGCGTTACGATGACAACAACCCGTCGCTGTATCGGGATGTGCTGGCGCGTGTCAACTTCGCCGATCCGGAGAACAGCCGCTTGCTGCGCAAACCGACCAGCGTGCGGCACGGTGGTGGTATACAGCTTGATCTGACCACCGAGCAAGGCCGGGCCGACTACAACACGCTCATTAACTGGATCCGGGAAGGCGCCGTTTGCGGCGACGCCGCCGGCATCTGTAACTGATTTCGAATGGTTTTGCTGGTGATGCCAAGGAGTGTGCCATGAAGTTCACCAATGAATCTGACCGCCGCGAGTTTCTGATGCGTGCGATCAGCACCGGCCTGTTCGGTTTGGCTGCTGGCAGTGGTCTGCTGGTGCCGCAGCAAGGCCTCGCCAAACCGGGCAGCACCCTGTTGCCGCCCGGCCGGTCGATTTTCGATTTTCGCGGTGACGTACGGATCGATGGCGCGCAAGCCACGGAAACCACCCGCATCGGCCCCAACGCTCTGGTGGAAACCGGCAGCAACAGCTTCATCAGCTTCATCATCGGCAGCGATGCGCACTTGGTGCGGGAAAATACCCGGGTGCAGTTTTCCGGCGCCCGTGCCAGCGTATCGGTGCAGGAGGACAGCAGCTTCTTTGCTGACAGCATGAACCTGCTGACCGGCAAGATCCTGTCGGTATTTGGTCGGCGCGACAGCGGCAAGCGCTACAACCTGCGCACGACCACCGCCACCATTGGTATCCGCGGCACTGGCGTTTACACCGAATCCGCCAGCGACCACAGTTATGTCTGCACCTGTTACGGCGCGGTGGAAATTGGCGCCAACAATGATGATGCCAGCAAGGAAGAGATTGTCTCGCGGCATCATGATGCGCCGCGCTACATCGCCGCCGATGGCGAGGCCGGCAAGCTGATCACGCCAGCGCCGATGAAGAACCACACCGATGAAGAGCTGATGCTGATCGAAGCGTTGGTTGGCCGGGTGCCGCCGATCTCTTCGGTCAAAGGCTACAAGGCGCCACGCAAAGGATATTGAGTTGAACAGGGGGACAACGGCCACCGCAGTGGCCGTTGTCGTTTCATCCGTCATCACAACTAGAACGTTCACCATGATGCGATTCATTCTGGCCTTACGCCGTATCAGCCCGTCGACCTGGTTGCGCATAGTCACTGGCCTTGCCTTGTTGCTGTTCTTCCTGATGCACGTAGTGGGTGCCATGCGGCTCTCGCTGCTGGAAGAGTTGGAGCTTGACGCCTACGATCTGCACCTCAATGCGACCTTGCAGAACACGCCTGATGACCGCATCGTCATCGCCGACATCGATGAGAAAAGCATTGGTGTGCTCGGTCAGTGGCCGTGGCGGCGCGACCGGCTGGCCGCACTGGTCAAAACCTTGCTCGATGATTACAAGGCGAAAGTGGTGTCATTCGACATTGTCTTTCCGGAAGCGGATCGCTCTGATGCCGGCCCGATCCTGCAGCGGCTGCACGACGGCGCGTTCAGCCAGGACCCGAACGCGCAAGCCGCACTCAGCGGTCTGATGGCGGAAGTCAATTACGATCAGAAATTTGCCGACGCCCTGCGTGGTCGCAATGTCGTGCTCGGTTATGTCTTTGACCAAACGCACACCCATCAGCTGAATGCTTTGCCGGCGGCGGTAGCGGAATTGCCGCCGGATCTGCAGGGCCAGCTACCGGTGCCGCAGCCGAAAGGCTATACGGCCAACCTGAGCCTGTTGCAAAGTGAAGTCAGTCACGTCGGCTTCTTTGATAACCCTGCTGTCGACATCGACGGCATTTATCGTCGGGTGCCATTGCTGCAGGAATTCAACGGCAAGCTCTATCCGTCGCTGGCCTTGGCGACTGCCAAGGCTGCACTGGCGCGGCCGGAGATCAAGGTTGATGTCCGTGCGGTCACCGACACGCTGTTTGCGGTCGATTCCGTCACGCTCGGTCAATACCGGATCCCGGTCGATGCCAGCAGCGCCGTGCTGGTGCCGTTCCGTGGTCTGCGCGGCAGCTTTCCGTATGTGTCGATCAGCGACATCCTGAATCGCAGCCTGCCGCAATCGGCGCTGCAGGACAAAATTGTCCTGATTGGCACAACTGCGCCCGGTCTGGTCGATCTGCGGCCGACGCCGGTACAGAACGTCTACCCCGGCGTCGAAGTGCATGCCAACCTGATTGGCGGCATGCTCGATGAGCGTTTGTTGCATCAGCCGGAGTACATGCTCGGCGCCGAGGTGCTGTTGCTGACGGTGCTGACCCTGCTGATGCTGTTGCTGGCGGCGCGCTTGGCGCCGCTGTTCAGCATCCTGTTCGTAGCCGGCCTGATTGGTGCGGTGCTGCTGCTGCGCATCGCGGCTTGGAACAACGGCATTCTGCTGCCGGTTACCAGCGCGATCCTGCTGATCGTTCTGCTGTATCTGATGAACGTTTCCTACGCCTACTTCGTCGAGTCCCGTTCCAAGCGCTCGCTGGCGCGGCTGTTTGGCCAGTACGTGCCACCGGAGCTGGTCAGCGAAATGGCCGAGAATCCGGACAAGATCACGCTTGAGGGGCAAGCACGAGACATGACAGTACTGTTCTCGGATGTGCGCGGGTTCACCACGCTGTCCGAGAAAGTGCCGCCGAAAGAGCTCAGCCGGTTGATGCAGGCCTTGCTGACGCCAATCACCCAGGTGATCCACCGTCATCGCGGCACCATCGACAAATACATGGGCGACGCCGTGATGGCATTCTGGGGCGCGCCGTTGGATGATCCGCAGCACGCTCGCAATGCCCTGCTCGCCGCCATTGAAATGCAGCAGGTCGTGGTCAAGCTCAATGACGAGTTCAGGCAAAAAGGCTGGCCGCCGATTTCGATTGGTGTTGGCCTCAATACCGGCATCATGAGTGTCGGCAACATGGGCTCGCAGTTCCGGATGGCCTATACCGTGCTCGGCGATGCCGTGAACCTCGGTTCGCGTCTCGAGGGCCTGACCAAGCTGTACGGTGTCGACATCATCGTCAGCGAATCGACCAAGGAGCGGTTGCCGGAATTCCTGTTCCGCGAATTGGATCGGGTCCGGGTCAAAGGCAAGGATGCGCCGGTGACGATCTATGAGCCGGTCGCGTTGGCCGAGAAGTCGACCACGGCAGTGAAAGAAGGGTTGGCCCGTTTTCATCATGTGCTGACCCAGTACCGTGCCCAGCAATGGGATTTGGCCGAGAAGCGGCTGCGTGATTTTGCCAAGGATGAACCGAACCGTTATCTCTACAAACTGTACCTGCAGCGTATCGAGCACTACCGTCAGAACCCGCCACCAGCCGATTGGGACGGTGTGTTTACTCACACCAGCAAGTGAGTAGTGCTCATCGCTGATGGGTGATTCGATCGCAAAGCAAAAGGGCAGCTGACGCTGCCCTTTTGCTTGGTCCAATCACGCGCTTCACGCCACCAGCGGCACAATCAACAGTGCCACGATGTTGATGATCTTGATCAGCGGGTTCACGGCCGGGCCGGCAGTGTCCTTGTAGGGGTCGCCGACGGTGTCGCCGGTCACCGCCGCTTTGTGGGCTTCGCTGCCCTTGCCGCCGTGATGGCCTTCTTCGATGTATTTCTTGGCGTTGTCCCAGGCGCCGCCGCCGGTCGTCATCGAGATGGCGACAAACAGGCCGGTGATGATCGTGCCCATCAGCACGCCGCCGAGCGCACGCACGCCCGCGCCGGGACCCATCAACCAGTTCAGCGCAAACGCCGTGATGATCGGCACCAGTACCGGTAGCAAGGACGGGATCATCATTTCCTTGATCGCCGATTTGGTCAGCATGTCGACCGCGCGCGAATAATCCGGCTTGGCCGTGCCTTCCATGATGCCGGCGATTTCCTTGAATTGCCGACGCACTTCGACCACGACGGAACCGGCACTGCGGCCGACCGCTTCCATCGCCATGGCGCCAAACAGATACGGGATCAGGCCGCCGATAAAGAGACCGATGATCACGGCCGGATCGCTCAGGCTAAACGCGTAGGTTTTGCCAACGCCTTCGAGCGCGTGGGTAAAGTCAGCGAACAATACCAACGCGGCCAGCGCCGCCGAGCCGATCGCATAGCCCTTGGTGACCGCCTTGGTGGTGTTGCCGACCGCATCCAGCGGATCGGTGACATCACGCACCGACGACGGCAGCTCGGCCATTTCGGCAATGCCGCCAGCGTTGTCGGTGATCGGACCGTAGGCGTCGAGCGCAACGATGATGCCGGCCATCGACAGCATTGAAGTGGCCGCAATGGCAACGCCGTACAAACCGGCCAGCGCGTACGCCGCCCAGATCGAGGCGCACACCGCCAGCACCGGATACGCGGTCGATTTCATCGAGACACCGAGGCCGGCGATGATGTTGGTGCCGTGACCGGTGGTCGACGCTTGCGCCACATGTTTGACCGGATTGAAGTCGGTGCCGGTGTAATACTCGGTGATGATGACCAGCAAACCGGTCAGTGCCAGACCGATCACCGACGACAGGAACAAGCGCAGCTGGGCGCCGCCGTCGATGCCCATCACGCTGTTCAGCGCGCTGTCCGGCATGATCCAGCCGGTGACATACCAGAACGCCGGAATCGCCAGCAGACCGGAGACGATGAGGCCCTTGTACAACGCCGTCATGATCTTCTGACCCGGCGTGTGCTTGACGAAGAAACAGCCGACGATGCTGAGCAGTATCGAGGCGCCGCCGAGCACCAGCGGATACAGCACCGCTTCGCTGGCGAAGCCGGTGATCATCAGTGCACCGAGCAACATGGTCGCGACGATGGTGACCGCATAGGTCTCGAACAAGTCCGCGGCCATACCGGCGCAGTCGCCAACGTTGTCACCAACGTTGTCGGCGATCACCGCCGGGTTGCGCGGGTCATCTTCCGGAATGCCGGCTTCAACCTTGCCGACCAGATCGGCACCGACGTCCGCACCTTTGGTGAAGATGCCGCCGCCGAGACGGGCGAAGATCGAGATCAGTGAAGAACCAAAACCAAGGCCAATCAGCGGATGAATCATGTCGCTGATGGCGACGCCTTCCGCTACGGTCGTTTGCAGGTAAGCGTAGTAACCGGCGACGCCGCCGAGGCCGAGACCGACCACCAGCATGCCGGTGATCGCGCCACCACGGAAGGCAACATTGAGCGCGGCATTGAGACCACTCTTGGCCGCTTCGGCTGTGCGCACGTTGGCGCGCACCGACACGTTCATGCCGATGTAACCGGCGAGGCCTGACAGAACGGCGCCAAGCAGAAAACCGATCGCCGTCGGCCAGCCCAGCGCAGGGACAAAACCAATGATGAGAAACAGCACGCCACCGACCACGCCAATGGTGGTGTATTGCCGATTCAGATAGGCTTGCGCGCCTTGTTGAATCGCGGAGGCGATTTCCCGCATCCGGTCATCGCCAGCGGCTTGACCGAGAATCCACTTGCTCATCAGCACGCCGTAAACGACGGCAACGCCGGCGCATATCAGCGCGAAAGTAAGACCAGACATCCAACGTTCTCCTTCAGGCAGTACAAACCGGATCCACACAGGCGTGGATCTGTAGCCCGGCTGCAGCGAGAAGACGAACGAGAAATTCGTTGAAGCCGCGTCTCGGCGGTGTTACCCCCCCCCGTGACGGATTTCCAACAAAACTGGCGACAACCAGCCGTGGCAGCGCAAGCGTGTTTCCTCCCCCACGCTTCACCACAGCAACGCCTGAACTTCCCGGAGCAGCCGTTTGTTTTTTCAGTAAGACGGTTTTGCTTTGCTCCAAGGGTGTTGCGTCAGGCCGGCCGCTGTCGAATCGTGAATTCGACACCCCTTGTCGGTCGGTCTCGGCGTCCGTGCGTTGTAACGGGTACGCACGTGACGCCGAATTGGTTATACCCGAAATTGCTAACAGCGAGGATGTGCTGGCGCGGTTCTTTTGGTGAAATCTTGTGCTGCAATGCAGCAGCTGGCCTGTGAACGAAGCCCGGTTCTGCTCAGATTTTGTTCGTACAGTGTCAGCATTCTTTACCTGATGTCCGAGTATTCTTCTCGGTAAATGGATTATTTCTCTTATTTTCAATTACTTAGTCAAGCGGCATCAGGTTTGCTAAGCAGGCCGTTGATTCCATGAACCGCCGAGACTTGCGACCATCATGACTGATGTCCGACACACGCCTGCTCCGTCGCCGTGGCGTGGTGCCTGCCACCATTGCGGTGGTCAGCTCATGCGTGTGCACCGGCGCCCGATCGCGGGCGGCATGCATCTGTGGGCGGCTGGCAGCGCCACCTTGATGGTGACCGGCATCGCGTCGATGGCGGCGCTCGGCGCCCACCGGTGGCCGTTTGGCATGGCGCTTTTCCTGCTCGGTTTGTGGATCGGTTTGCACCGGTTTGAGCGTTGGCAGTGTCGCCGCTGCCGCACCATGTACCGGGCAGTAGTCGGCGACAATGACAGCGATGCCGTCGAGAACGACAAAGTGTTGCGGGTCGGTGCGCCAAGCGGACGCTGATACGGCGCTCACGAGCAAAATACAAAAGGCCAGCAATGCTGGCCCTTTTTGTTTCCGACAAAGCTAGCTGCGCAGACCGGTACCGCGTTGCAGCAGCCACATGGCATAGCCGGACAGCAGCACCAGGCCGGTCGTCAGAATGGTGAACGCCAGACCGATGCTGACATCGCTCTGTCCCATGAAGCTGTAGCGAAAGGCGTTGACCAGATACAGCACCGGATTGAAGTGCGAAATCGTTTGCCAGATCTCCGGCAGCCAGCTGATCGAATAGAACACGCCACCGAGATAGGTCAGCGGCGTCAGCACGAAGGTTGGAATGATCGAGGTGTCGTCAAATTTCTTGGCGTAGACCGCGTTGATGAAGCCGCCCAGCGAGAACAGCGCTGACGCCAGCAGCACCAGCAGCAGCATCAGCCCCCAGTGCTGCACCTGCAAAGGCACAAACATCAGCGACAAGACGGTGACGATCATCGCGGTCAGCAGGCCGCGGCTGACGCCGCCGAGCACATAGCCGAGCAGCAGGACGCTGTTCGGCACCGGTGCCACCAGCAACTCTTCAATGCTGCGCTGAAACTTGGCACTGAAGAACGATGAAACGACATTGGCGTAGGAGTTGGTGATCACCGACATCATCACCAGGCCGGGCAGGATATAAGTCATGTAGCTGACGCCATCGAGCGCGCCGATACGGCTGCCGACAAAGTTGCCGAAGATCATGAAGTAGAGCGTGGTGGTGATCGCCGGTGGCAACAGCGTTTGTGGCCAAATGCGAATATAGCGGGCGATTTCCTTGCTCAGAATGGCCTGCAGGGCGATGCGATTGGCCGGTTGCAACAGACTGATCTTGCCCCCAACATGTGGACACCGGCCTAAGCTACTAACCGCATAGCTTCAAACGCTTCAGGGGACAGATAATTCAGCGTCGAATGGCGCCGTTCCCGATTGTACCAGTAAATGT
>JBKBHF010000024.1:0-56377 GCA_046297695.1 Permianibacter sp.
GGTTGACGATCTGTTCAGCGCGAAGCTGGCTGTGCAAGAATGCTTGGGCATGCATGGCGTTTACCCTGATTGAATTTGTTTGGCGATAAATCCGATCACCAAACGCCATGCATGTTCCCTAGATTTTTTAAGCTATTGATTTGGATCGGAATTTTGTGGGGAGCCCTCAGACTCGGGGTCTTATCCTTCTTTTGGTGGTTGCGCTTCTGAACGGCTGCTATGACAAGTTCTATGGTCCCGTGATTTACAATAGAACGGAGCAGGAAGTGATTGTCGAGCTGGCTGTTGATGGCGGTCCGATTGTCTCAACTGTGCTGAAGTCGGAAGGGAAAGTTTGGCAACAAAAAAGGGATGCGAAGGTTACTTCGCTAACCATTAACGCGGGCACGGTTGATGCCAGAAGTTTCAGCCCGCAGGAGCTGTCTCAGCTAACGCTGGTTGCCAACGAAACACAGATATTGGTCTGGAAGATCGAAGGTAATGATGTCCGAGCTGAGCTGATAGTGCCGTAGCTCCGAATCCGCGTAGCGGCTTCGGAGGAATGAAGATGTATTGAGTAGAAGAGAAAGACCCGCGCACCGCATCGCTGCGCGGGGTTTTGCTTTTTACACACCGTGAAAAGCACTGCGGCGCAGTTGAGTCGCGCCGAACGCTGGGAGCGGTTGGCGGCCTGCCTCATCGCGCGATTGTATGCCGCCAAGCGCTTTGTTTTACATCCCTGGCCGCCTCAGCTTGAACCCGCGGCGACGGGCTAACTGCGGAATTTAGGATCAAGGAAAAGACAAGAATGCTCAAACGTCACCGGTTTCGTCCAAGAAAAGCCCCGCTTAGGCCGGGCTTCAGTAGTCGTCACGACGATACCTGTCAGCACGGTTGTAGCGACAGCAATCAATCCCAGCTCAACGCCCCACCGGTCTGATACTCGATCACGCGGGTCTCGAAGAAGTTTTTCTCCTTCTTCAAATCCATGATTTCGCTCATCCATGGGAACGGGTTGGTGGCGCCCGGGTATTGTTCCGGCAGGCCGAGCTGGGCGAAGCGGCGGTTGGCGATGAAGTGGAGGTAGTCTTCCATCATCGCGGCGTTCATGCCGAGGACGCCGCGCGGCATGGTGTCGCGGGCGTATTGCACTTCGAGCTCGGTGCCTTCGAGGATCATCTGGATGACTTCTTTCTGGAAGTCGGCGGTCCAGAGGTGCGGGTTTTCGAACTTGATCTGGTTGATCACGTCGATGCCGAAGTTCAGGTGCATCGACTCGTCGCGCAGGATGTATTGGAACTGTTCGGAAACGCCGGTCATCTTGTTGCGGCGGCCCATGGCCAGGATCTGGGTGAAGCCGCAGTAGAAGAACATGCCTTCCATCACGCAGTAGAACGCGATCAGGTTGCGCAGCAGGCGCTGGTCGGCCTCCGGGGTGCCGGTGTGGAATTCCGGATCGCCCAGGCTCTGGGTGTACTTGAGTGCCCAGGCGGCTTTTTTGGCCACGGTCGGCACTTCGCGGTACATGTTGAAGACTTCGCCTTCGTCCATGCCGAGCGACTCCACGCAGTATTGATAAGCGTGGGTGTGAATCGCTTCTTCAAACGATTGGCGCAGCAGGTACTGGCGGCATTCCGGGTTGGTGATGTGGCGGTACACGGCCAGCACCAGGTTGTTGGCGACCAGCGAGTCGGCAGTGGAGAAGAAGCCGAGGCTGCGCATGACGATCAAACGCTCGTCTTCGGTCAGGCCGTCCGGGCTGCGCCACAGGGCCACGTCTTTGGCCATGTTGATTTCCTGCGGCATCCAGTGGTTGGCGCAGGCATCGAGATATTTTTGCCAGGCCCAGTCGTACTTGAACGGCACCAGCTGGTTGACATCGGCGCGGCAGTTGATCATGCGCTTTTCATCAACGGATACGCGGGCAGCGCCCATTTCCAGCTCGGCCCAACCGGCGGAGGCGTCCAAGGTGTTGATGGCGGCAATGGCGGCGTTGACGGCAGCTTTTTGTGGACCAGCCGCAGCGACCGGCTTCGGTGCAGCCGGGGCAACGGTATCGGTTTTGTAAGCAGGCGTCGCCGCAGCGGCTTTGGCTTCCGGCATCATCGGCGGCATTTTTGCTGCAGGCGCAGCGGGAGTGTCGTTAGCGTCTTCCCAGCTAAACATGTTGGCAGCCTCTTTATCCTTGGGGTTGGACATTTTTCGTTTCGCTAATTCAGTGGTTGCTGTGAAAGCGAGGCCTTGATTCCGTTCGTCCTGAGCTTGTCGAAGGATGAACGGGCGCGCTTGATGCGCGCTGCCATTCATGGTTCGATGCCGTGAAACAAATCCCCTTGCGGGGCCGGCTCACCACGAACGGCTGAAAAGACCTGTCACTTTCAAACTTCGGTACTGCTTTGTCTTTGCAACGGTGCTGCGTCTTTTTACGTTGCGTCACTCAAGCTGGGCTTGATGTGGCGCAAGCGTGGTTCCAAAACTTCCGCGCGATAGTTTTTTTCGCGCATTTAATGATGTTTTGGTGGTACTGCTTTTTTCGTTTTGGTGCGTGCTGATGGGACAGCCACACCCCACCTTAGTCCGTCCAGGACCTCGCAGAGCTCGGTCCGTTCGAGCGGCGCGCAGTCAACTGTGACTGCGCGTTTTATCCGCCCTCACCCCCTCGTGAGAGGGGAGGAAACTTCTTTTATTACTGGCAGGCTTCGCATTCCGGGTTGTCGATGCTGCAGAGCTTCGGCGCCGGTTCGTCGGCGGCCATCAGCGGTGCTGGTGCGGCGACAACCGCGGAGACCGCGTTCAGGGCACCGTCGCTGACAGTCGACTTTTCGGTGCTGGTGGCACCGAGCGAGCGCAAGTAGTAGGTGGTTTTCAGGCCACGGTACCAAGCCATGCGATAGGTCAAGTCCAGCTTCTTGCCGCTCGGCTGGTTGATGTAGAGGTTCAGGCTCTGGGCCTGATCCAGCCACTTCTGCCGGCGCGAGCCGGCTTCGACCAGCCACTTGCAATCGACTTCGAACGCGGTGGCGAACAGCGCTTTCAGATCGGCCGGGATGCGATCGATCTTCTGCACCGAACCGTCGTAGTACTTGAGATCGTTGACCATCACGTTGTCCCACAGATCGCGCTTTTTCAGCTCTTCGACCAGATAGGAGTTGATGATGGTGAACTCGCCCGACAGGTTCGATTTCACGTACAGGTTCTGGTAGGTCGGCTCGATGGACTGCGACACGCCGGTGATGTTGGCGATGGTCGCGGTCGGGGCGATGGCCATGACGTTGGAGTTACGCATGCCTTGCGACTGCACTTTGCTGCGCAGCGCCGCCCAGTCCATGGTCTGGCTCATGTCGACGCTGACGTAATCCTTGCCGCGGTTTTCGGCAATGAACTTGACCGAGTCGATTGGCAGTATGCCTTTGCTCCACAGCGAGCCTTCGTAGGTCTGATAGCTGCCGCGCTCTTTGGCCAAATCGCTCGACGCCGAGATGGCGTAGTAGCTGATGGCTTCCATCGAGCGGTCGGCAAACTCGACCGCGGCTTCGGACGCGTACGGCGTTTTCAGCAGGTACAGCGCATCCTGGAAGCCCATCAGACCGAGCCCGATCGGGCGGTGCTTCATGTTCGAGTTTTGCGCTTGCGGCACCGGGTAGAAGTTGATGTCGATGACGTTGTCGAGCATCCGCACGGCGGTCTTGACCGTCTTCTCCAGCTTCACCAGATCCAGCTTGCCGTCAACGATGTGGTTGACCAGGTTGACCGAACCGAGGTTACAGACGGCGATCTCATCCTGATTGGTGTTCAGGGTAATCTCGGTGCACAGGTTCGAGCTGTGCACGACGCCGACGTGCTGCTGCGGCGAGCGCAGGTTGCAGACATCCTTGAAGGTGATCCACGGATGGCCGGTTTCGAACAGCATGGACAGCATCTTGCGCCACAGGTCTTTGGCCTGGACGGTCTTGTGCACCTTGATCTTGCCTTCTTTGGCCAGGCGCTCGTAATGCTCGTAGCGCTCCTGGAATTTCAGGCCGTACAGGTCATGCAGGTCCGGTACGTCGTTCGGCGAGAACAGCGTCCACTCTTTGTCGTCCGTCACCCGCTTCATGAACAGATCCGGCACCCAGTTGGCGGTGTTCATGTCGTGAGTGCGGCGGCGATCGTCACCGGTGTTCTTGCGCAGCTCCAGAAACTCTTCGATGTCGATGTGCCAGGTTTCGAGGTAGGCACAGACGGCGCCCTTGCGCTTGCCGCCCTGGTTCACCGCCACCGCGGTGTCGTTGGCCACTTTCATGAACGGCACCACGCCCTGGCTTTTGCCGTTGGTGCCCTTGATGTGGGCGCCGAGGCCACGCACCGGGGTCCAGTCGTTACCGAGGCCGCCGGCAAATTTGCTCAGCAGCGCGTTGTCGCGGATGGCACCGAAAATGCCGCCGAGATCGTCCGGCACAGTGGTCAGGTAGCACGATGACAACTGCGAGTGCAGCGTGCCCGAGTTGAACAGCGTCGGCGTCGACGACATGTAGTCGTTGCTCGACAGCAGGTCGTAGAACTCGATGGCGCGTTCGTTTTTCTGCGGTTCACGGATGGCAAGACCCATCGCGACGCGCATGAAGAACACCTGCGGCAGCTCGAAGCGGACGTTGTTGTGGTGAATGAAGTAACGGTCGTACAGCGTTTGAATACCGAGGTAGTCAAACTGCAGGTCGCGTTCGGCTTTGAGCGCAGCGCCGAGCTTGGCCAGATCGAAGCTGCCGAGCTCCGGTGACACCAGCTCGAGCTCGATGCCGCGCTTGATGAAGGCACTCAGCGCTTGCGGGTACAGCGCGGTCATGTCGTGCTGCTGGGCGTTTTCGGCAATGCCGAGGTAGCTCAGTGCTTCGGCGCGGACCACGTCCATCAACAGGCGGGCGGTGACGTAGGCGTAGGCCGGGTCACGCTCGATGAGCGGACGGGCCGACATGATCAGCGCTTGCGAGACATCGGCTTCGGCGACGCCGTCGTAGAGGTTGCGGACGGCATCCTTGATGATCGCGGTCGGGTCGACATCTTTCAGGCCCTGGCAGGCTTCTTCTACCAGGGTTTGCAGACGTGTCATGTCCAATGCTTTGAGTGCGCCGGTCTTGTCCTTGACGCGGATGTTGGTGGCGACGCCAGCCGCTTCGCGCGCGGCCTGCTCTTTGGCGGCGCGCTCTTCGGCGCGCTTTTCCCGGTAGAGCACGTAGGCGCGGGCGACTTTCTGTTCGCCGCTGCGCATCAGCGCCAGTTCGACCTGATCTTGAATGTCTTCAATATGGACGGTGCCGCCGCCCGGATGGCGGCGTTGCAGCACGGCCCAGATTTGTCGGGCGAGTTCGCGCACGGTTTCGTGCACGCGGCTGGAGCCGGCGGCCTGGCCGCCTTCAACGGCCAGGAAGGCCTTGGTGACAGCGACTTCAATCTTGTTCACATCAAACGACACCACCTTGCCGTTGCGCTTGATCACGCGCAGTTGGCCCGGAGCGGTGGCGGCCACATCGGATTGGTTTTGTGGGTGACTTTGGCTCGGGTTCATCGTGGCACTGCTGCTGATGCTGGTGTGCTGTTCCATGGCTCCTCCACTGATGGCCAGTATTTTTGGGTTTATCGCCAGTGTCCGCGGGTTCGGACGGAGGTCCAATACCTTCCGGCGTACGGCAAACTGCGTGACCGCAAAACGGCAATCCATCGTCAACGCGGACGGGTGGCGAAGTGCTCACTCCGGCGTTGCGCCGGGACGGCTGCCGACCTTGCGAAGACGTGAAACCGGGGGCTTGACGAATGGCCTGGTTTTTGCTGCTCAGCACAATCGTTGGTGTCCCACCGGGATCGGAGCCCCCATATATTGGGGTCCGAAGGGGTGTCGACACTGTAGGACCTTTTGTCCGGCACAGCAAGTAGAGCAAGGTGCTAAAACCTGTTGGGAAAGCTGTGGAAAACGTGTCGACTCTGGACTTGTGAACCAGTTAGAGCCAAATGCTCGATTTGACGCAATTTTGTCGCGGTTTTCGGTCGACTGATTCGTCGCCAATTGTGTTTTTTCTGGCCGCATCGACCATACCGCGCGCCGCTGAATTCACACCGTGTTCCGGCGGCTTCGGCGAGCCTCAGCTATGCTGCAAGGAACCTGTCCGCTGCTGCTATCCAGGATGAGCAAGCAACTCGAACTGTTATTGGTGGAAGATTCGGTCGACGATGCCGATCTGCTGATGCTGGCCTTGCGCCGCGGCGGCTTCAGTCCGGTGATGACCCGCGTCGATCGCGTCGAGGAATTCCGCAAGGCGCTGGCCGAGCGGCCTTGGCAGCTCATCATCTCCGACGTCAATGTGCCGGGCTTTGGTGCCGAGCGCGCGCTCGCCATCCTGACCGAGACCGGGCTGCGGATCCCTTTTATTGTCGTGTCCGGTCACCTGAAGACCGAAGATGCCGTGCTGATGATGCGGGCCGGCGCTGAAGATTTTATTCAGAAGGATGACATCGCTCGCCTGGTGCCGGCGGTGGAGCGGGCGCTGCGCGATGCCGCGCTGGAGCGGGCGCGGGTGGCGGCCACCGAAGAGGCAGAGCGCTATGGCCGGGTGCTCGATGAGGCAGCGGCCGAGATCTACTGGGTCGATGCCCAGCGTCTGACGGTGGAGCACCTGAACCAGGGCGCCAGCCGCAACAGCGGCTACGGCGCCGACACCCTTTGCAATCAACCGTTCGCGTTGCTGCTGCAATGGCCAGAAGAGCAATTGCGCGCCCGGCTGCAACCGGTCTACGAAGACGGCGATCAGGCGCTCAGCTTTGAGGCCACGCTGTACCGCGCCGACGGCAGCAGCTACCCGGCCGATCTGCGGGTGCAGTTGCTGTCCGGTTATCTGGTGGTGCTGGCGATCGACCTGACCGAGAAAAAAGCCACGGCCGAGCAGCTGCGCAAATTGTCGCAGGCGGTGGAGCAGAGCCCGAGCGGGGTGGTGATAGTCGATCAGCGCGGCGTGATCGAATACGTCAACCGCAGCTTTGTCGAGATGAACGGCTTCGAGTCCGTTGAAGTGCTCGGTCACGACCTGTGCGAACTCATCACCCAGCAGTCACCGAGTCAGCGCACCCAGCAACTGCGTGACGCCATGCAGCACGGGGTCAGCTGGCGCGGTGAGCTGCATACCCGGCGCAAGGACGGCAACGCGATCTGGGAGTACGTGTCGCTGTCACCGATCCAGGCCGATGAATTGACGCCATTGGCGGCGGCGCGGGAACGGCCGGCGCATTATCTGGTGATGCTGGAAGACATCACGGTCCGCAAGGAATACGAACAGAAACTGATGCGGCAGGCGAGTTTTGATGAACTCACCAAGCTGCCGAACCGCTTGCTCGCCTTTGACCGGCTGAGCGTGGCGCTGGCCGATGCCCGCCGCAACAACAGCCGGGTCGCGCTGTTCTTCATCGATCTCGACAACTTCAAGAACGTCAACGATACGCTCGGCCATTTCGCCGGCGATGCCCTGCTGATCGAAACCGCCGGCCGGCTGCAAAGCTGCCTGCGCGAAACCACGACGTTGGCACGGTTTGGCGGCGATGAATTCATTCTGGTGATGCCGGATCTGGACAGCCCGAACAGCGCCCGGGTGCTGGCCCAACGCATCCTGAAAGTGCTGCAGCACCCATTCCACATTCATGGCCGGGAATTGTTCATCTCGGCCAGCATCGGCATCACCATCTGTCCCGATGATGGCGACACCACCCAGATCCTGCTGCAAAACGCCGACGCGGCGATGTACCGCAGCAAGGAGCTCGGCAAGAACGCGTTCAGTTTTTTCACACCGGAGATGAACCGGCTGGCAGCACAACGGCTGACGCTGGAAACCCAGCTGCGCCGCGCGCTGCCACAGAACGAATTCCACCTGGTTTATCAGCCGGTGATCTCGGCGCGCACCTTGCGGGTGGTGGCGGTGGAGGTGCTGCTGCGCTGGCAGAATGGCGAGCTGGGGCTGGTCGCACCCGATCAATTCATTCCCGTTGCCGAGGAAACCGGCCAGATCGTGCCGATTGGCGAATGGGTGCTGCGCGAATCCTGCCGGATGGTGGCGCAGTGGCAGCAGCAGCTCGGTGTTCCGCTGCGCTTGGCAGTGAACGTCTCGGCGCGGCAGTTCAGCGGCCAGGGCATGGTCGGCGTGGTGCGCGATGTGCTGGTGGATTCCGGTTTGCCGGCTGAATCGCTGGAGCTCGAGATCACCGAGCGGCTGGTGCTGCATGAGACCGCCAACAACTCCAGCCAGCTGCACCAGATCTGCGAAATGGGCGTGCGCCTGTCGGTCGATGATTTCGGTACCGGTTATTCGGCGCTGAGCTACCTGAAGCGTTTTCCGTTCGATGTGCTCAAGATCGACCGCGCTTTCGTCCGCGATGTGACCCGCGATCGCGACAACGCGGCCTTGGCCAAGGCGATCATCGCGATGGCGCATGGTTTGGACATGAAAGTGATTGCCGAAGGTGTCGAGACTCTGGAGCAGCGCGACTTCTTGCTGGAGCACGGCTGCGACATGATGCAGGGCTATTTCTTCAGCCGGCCGCTACCGGGTGATCAGCTGCTGGCCATGCTGCAGGAGATTGAACGGCGTGGTGCCAGTGGGGAGTGAGCGTGGCGCCGGATGCCTTCGGAACGAACAAAAAACGCAGCCCGTGGCTGCGTTTTTTCTTGCCCTCGCCGGTATCAGCGCGGCGCGGTGTTCAGCAGCATCCAATACAGGCCGAGTTGGCCAACGGCTTCGGTGAACTGGTTGAAATCGACTGGTTTGGTGATGAAGCTGTTGACGCCGAGCTGGTAGGAGCGGACCACGTCGCGCTCTTCGGCGGAGGAGGTCAGCACCACAACCGGGATCTTGGCGGTGCGCGGGTCGGCTTTGAGTTTTTGCAGGACTTCCAGCCCGTCGACCTTGGGCAGCTTCAGATCCAGCAACACCAGTCGCGGTTGTTCATGAATGGGCCGGCCGGCATGCTGGCCGGTGCAGAAAATGAAATCGAGCGCCTCGGCACCGTCGCGCGCCACCTCGATATGGTTGGCGAGGTTTTTCTTGCGCAGGGCGCGCAAGGTCAGTTCCAGATCATTCGGATCGTCTTCAACCAGGAGAATTTCCACTTCCATTGCCAACGCACCGTCGCTCCGCCATTAGCCAAGAGTAGATGGCTACAGCGTCCTCGTGCAACTGTCTATGGTGGCTTTGGCGCACATCACGGACAACGAAAAGGGGCCATTGCGGCCCCTTCTGGATACGACAGTGGCGCGGACCGGGTTCAGCCGAAGTTCTTGCTGGCGAAATCCCAGTTGACCAGTGCCCAGAATGCCTCGACATATTTGGCGCGTGCGTTGCGGTAGTCGATGTAGTAGGCGTGTTCCCAGACATCGCAGGTCAGCAGCGGGGTGTGGCCGTCCAGCATCGGGTTGCCGGCAGCGCCGGTGTTGACGATGTCGACCGAGCCATCGGCCTTCTTGACCAGCCAGGTCCAGCCGGAACCGAAGTTGCCGAGCGCCGAGGCGGTGAATTTCTCCTTGAACGCCGCGAACGAACCGAAGGCCTTGTTGATGGCCTCGGCCAGCTTGCCGGTCGGCTCGCCGCCGGCGTTCGGTGCCAGCGAGTGCCAGTAGAAGGTGTGGTTCCAGATCTGGGCGGCGTTGTTGTAGATGCCACCCTGCGAGGTCTTCATGATCTCTTCGAGCGACTTGCCTTCAAAGGCGGTGCCCGGCACCAGCTTGTTCAGGTTGTCGACATAGGTCTGGTGATGCTTGCCGTAGTGGTAGTTCAGGGTCTCTTCCGAGATGTGCGGGGCCAGCGCGGTACGGGCATAGGGCAGGGGCGGCAGTTCGAAGGCCATGGCAGACTCTCCTCGTCATGAAAGCAATCGGCAATGCCCGCAACTTTTGTCAGGGTGTTGCGGGCCGGGGAAAAAACGCAGGGGCCACATCTTAGTGGAAGCGGCCGGGCCCGACAAATGACCGACCGGGATGGCCTGATGTTGGCCGACGGCTCGGGTACAATAGCCGCCATTCCTGACGTCATGAGGCTCTTTCGCCGTGGATACCATCGAGAAAATCAAGCAGCAGATCGCCGACAACACCATCGTGCTGTACATGAAAGGTTCACCGAAGCTGCCGATGTGCGGTTTCTCGGCCCGCACCGCCGAGGCGGTGCTGCAATGCGGTCAGCCGTTTGCCTATGTCGACGTGATCGCCAACCCGGACATCCGCGCCGAGCTGCCGAAATACGCCAACTGGCCGACCTTCCCGCAGCTGTGGGTCAACGGTGAGCTGATCGGCGGTTGCGACATCGTCACCGAGATGTTCGCCAAGGGCGAGCTGCAGCCGCTGCTGCAACAGGCCACCGATCAAGCCAAGGCGGCCAAAGGCTCCTGATTGGCTGCAGGTTTGGCGAACAAAAAAGGGCGGAAGATTCCGCCCTATTTGTTGCCTGATTTTTGTCTGTTCTGTAGGCGCGGCTAAAGCCCCTGCCACAACGTAATCAACTGCCCGACACACCACCCGCAGCCGACTGCAAATAATTCTGCAGGCCCATGTCCTTGATCAGGCTTTGCTGGGTTTCCAGCCAGTCGATGTGTTCTTCTTCGCTGTGCAGGATGTCTTTGAGCAGATCGCGGCTGATAAAGTCATGCACGCTTTCGCAGTGGGTGATGCCTTCTTTCAGCACCGGCAGCGCTTTCATTTCCAGCTTCAGATCGCACTTGATGCATTCTTCGACGTTTTCGCCAATCAGCAGCTTGCCGAGATCCTGCAGGTTCGGCAGTCCTTCCAGAAACAGGATGCGTTCAACGAGTTTGTCGGCGTGCTTCATCTCGTCGATCGACTCGTGATACTCGTGATCGGCCAGCGCCTTGTAGCCCCAGTTTTTGTACATGCGGGCATGCAGGAAATACTGGTTGATGGCGATGAGTTCGTTGTAGAGCACTTTGTTGAGGTACTGGATGACTTTGGCGTCGCCTTTCATGGCCATGGCTCCGGGAACGATCGTCCCGCTCGGACAGGAGTGGCCAAAGTCTAGACCCGCCGATCGGCAAGAACAACGGAAACCGCAGGCCAAGTGATTGATGGGTAATGAGAATCGGTCTGGTTTTGCTGCGCGTTAATTGATTAAGGCAGCGACGACCGGAAATTCAGGCGGCTTTGACGTGATCCGGCAACGCGTCGAGGCAGTATTTGAGCAGCTCGCGGGCATCGCAACCGCATTTGCCACACTGGGTAGCGACGCCGAGCTCGAGGGCCAGATCGCGCATGGTGCAGGCGCCATCTTCCACGGCTTGCTGGATCTGGTGGTCGGTGACGGCTTTGCAGAGGCAAACGTACACGGCGGCGGACCTGTCGGCGGGGGGCGGGAGCCCGTTTCATTCAATAGTGGCTATTGTATGAAAATGAGAATGACTGTCAAATGCTTGTGATTGTCATAAACTGATGCGAGCGTACCTTGTTTTATGGGCTGGGTTCGTGCGCCGGTTGGTACCGCGCAACGCCAAGCGGTGCGGCTGTGCAAAAAATGTCCTAGCAACGCGCTTGGAAATGACCGGGACCGGCCCCATATAATGGCCGCCCTTTTTGGCGGTTTGGCCGGTGCTGCCGGTCGCCGCGGTCTTAAGTGTTTCATCCCTCAATAAACAGGAGAGCAACATGGGTGTACTCGTGGGTCGTCCGGCTCCGGACTTCACCGCTGCTGCCGTGCTCGGCAATGGCGAAATCGTTGACAGCTTCAACTTCAAGAAGGCCGTCGAAGGCAAATACGCCGTCGTGTTCTTCTATCCGCTCGACTTCACTTTCGTCTGCCCGTCGGAGCTGATCGCCTTCGATCACCGCCTGAACGAGTTCAAGAGCCGTGGCGTCGAAGTCATCGGCGTGTCGATCGACAGCCAGTTCAGCCACCACGCCTGGCGCAACACCCCGGTCGACAAGGGCGGTATCGGCCCGGTCGGCTACACCCTGGTCGCTGACGTCAAGCACGACATCTGCCGCGCTTACGACGTCGAGCATCCGGACGCCGGTGTCGCGTTCCGCGGCTCGTTCCTGATCGACAAGAAAGGCGTCGTCCGTCACCAGGTCGTCAATGACCTGCCGCTCGGCCGTAACATCGACGAAATGCTGCGCATGATCGACGCGCTGCAGTTCACCGAAGAGCACGGCGAAGTCTGCCCGGCCGGTTGGAGCAAGGGCAAAAAAGGCATGACCGCCTCGCCGGAAGGCGTTGCCAAGTACCTGGCCGAAGAGAGCAAGTCGCTGTAATTGCTTGTTTGGCAAAGAAAAAGCCGCCTTCTGGCGGCTTTTTCTTTGGCTGCGACCGAGGACCTTCTTTGGCCTTGGCCAGACAATGTCTGGAAGTTTGATTGCAATCAAACATGCAAACGATAATGCTTCGCAACTAAATGCGCATTTTGCTAAGATGCCGGCCGTTTTCAGACCCCCTCTGGTTGTGGACGACCCTTCTTATGAACGCCCTGTTTGCCCGTCATGCCCTGAGCTCCGCCCTGCTGCTTGCCCTGGCCCACGCCGCCAGCGCCAACACCGTCTCCGTTATCGACAACAACAGCCCGGAAGGCGCCGATGATCGCGATCCGGTGCCGACCATCGAAGTGATCGGCAGCAGCGAGCAAAAAGCCCGTATCGGTGGCGCCGCCACCGTGATCAGCGACGAGCAGATCCAGGAAGCGCGCGCGTTCAACGTCAACGAAGTGCTGCGGCTGGTGCCGGGTCTGTTCCCACGCGAGGAAGAAGGCTTTGGTCTGCGGCCGAACATCGGCATCCGCGGCCTGAACCCGACGCGCTCGACCAAGGTGCTGTTGCTGGAAGACGGCTTGCCGCTGTCGTACAGCCCGTATGGCGACAACGCTAGCTATTACCACCCGGCCATCGAGCGTTTCAGCGGCCTCGAAGTGCTGAAAGGAGCGGCCCAGATCGGTTTTGGCCCGCATACCGTCGGTGGCGTGGTGAACTATCTGACACCAAATCCACCGGCCGAACTGGCAGGCAAACTGCGCCTGGCCGCCGGCACGGACGGTTACCAGCAGCAGTACGGCGAGATCGGCAACAGCTTTGGTGAGGCCGGTTACGAAACCGGCGTGCTGTTCCAGCTGGTGCGCAAGCAGGCCGAAGGCGCGCGCGAGCACATGGACTTCGACGTGCTCGACTACAACCTCAAGCTCGTGCAGCAGCTCGGCGTTGATCACGCGCTGACGTTCAAAGCCTCGCGCTACGACGAAGATTCCGATGTGCCGTATTCGGGGCTGACGCTGGCCGAGTACGAAGCCGATCCGCGCTACAACCCGTTCATCAACGACAATTTCCAGACCGAGCGCGAAGGTTTGTCGCTGGTGCACAGCTGGCAGCTCGCTGCCAACGCCGAACTGGATACCGCGATCTACAAAACCGAATTCCACCGCGACTGGTGGCGGCAATCGAGCAATTCCGGCCAGCGCCCGAACGACAGCTCGGACCCGCTGTGCGGCGGCATGGCCAACCTGAACACCACTTGCGGCAACGAAGGCCGGCTGCGCGACTACTACGTGTTCGGCGTTGAACCACGTCTGAAGCTGAGCCACGCCTTCGGTGAACTGCGCGCCGGTCTGCGCTACCAGGAAGAGCAGCAAGATCGTCTGCAGATCAACTCTGACACGCCGGATGGCCGGACGCCGGGCAGCAGCGTCAACGGCGGTCTGCGCGAAGACAACGAGCGTGACACCGAAGCGGTGGCCTGGTTTGTCGAAAACACCTTCGTCATCGGCGACTGGACCGTGACCCCGGGCGTGCGCCACGAGGACATCGAATACGATCGCAGCAACAACCTGAACGGCGCCCGCGGCAGCACATCGGTCACGGAAACGCTGGCAGGTATTGGCACCACCTGGCAGCTCGGCAAGCACACCGTGCTGTTTGCCGGTGTGCATGAAGGTTTCAGCCCGCCACGGGTCGAAGACATCATCAGCAACAGCGACGGCGCCAGCGTCGAACTCGAGGCCGAGAAAAGCCTGAACACCGAGCTCGGCATCCGGCACGGCAATGGCGACGGCTGGAAAGTGGAAGCAGCGCTGTTCCGGCTCGATTTCGACAACCAGATTGTGCCGGCCAGTGTCGCCGGTGGTGTCGGCGCTACGCTGACCTCGGCCGGTGAAACCCTGCACCAGGGTGCCGAGCTGTTGCTCGCTTACGATCACGATGTCTCGTTCCAGCATGGCAACGTCAACCCGTTCCTGCGGCTCGCCTGGACCTGGGTCAACGACGCCGAGTTCCGCGGCACCCGCACCTCGTCGGTGACGGCCGGCGTCGATGTCAGCGGCAACCGCTTGCCGTATGCGCCGGAACACACACTGTCGCTGATCGGTGGTGTCGAAACCGGCAACGGTTTCCATGCCCAGCTGGAGCTGGTGTTCGTCGACGAGATGTATACCGACGATCTGAACACCGAAGTGGTCACCGACAATGGCCAGCGTGGCCTGATTGATGACTACACCATTTACAACCTCAGCGTGAACTACGCACTGCCGAACAGCGATTGGACACTGTTCCTGGCCGGCAAGAACCTGACCGATGAGCTGTACGTGGTCGACATGAGCCGTGGTCTGATCCCGGGCATGCCGCGTACCTGGCAGGCCGGCGTCGAGTGGCAGTTCTGAGTCACGCTTCTGTCAGCAAAAAGGCCGCGTTGCGGCCTTTTTGCTGATGGGCATTTGTGCCGTGAAATGTCGTATCGGTTCTCCGTTTGCGGTGTCGCATTCAGACCGCGCTCAGTGTTCCGGGATCTGCCATTTCTTGCGTAGCGCGGCCAGCAACGGCTGGTTTTCCAACAAGAAGCGATCAAACTCGGCGATCACGGCCGCGTGCCGCAGACTCGACAAATGATAATGCGAGCGGGTGTGCGGCAACGACGGGTCGAACACCAGTGCGCCCGGCAACTGCATGCGGCTGCTGAGATAACGCTCGGCAACCACCACATTGAAGTAACTGCCATCGATACGCTGGTACAGGCTGGCCTGAATCAAGGCTTCGAGCGTACCGATTTCGACCAGCCGGATCTTGCCGGCCGCTATCGCATCCAGATAATCAAATGCGGTAAAGCCCTGAACGGTGCCCAGTGTGCGCAGCCGGTCGCGACCGACACCTTTGCGTGCCGGTAGTACCAGCACGCCATCAATGAAGGGCATCACCGGTGCGCTGTAGTGGAGGGTTTTGCCGGCTTTGTCTTTGCTGGCCCAGCCGGGGTTGTCCGGAAACTTGAAATCCAGATTGCCGGCGAGGAATTCGACATAGAGCCGCTTGATCGGGAGCGCCCGGTACTCGAACTGGTGGCCGCTGTTCCGGCTGAAGGCATCGAGCACATCGCGCGCCATGCCGCCGTATTGGCCATCGTGGTGATCGTAATAAGGCAGGTAGCGCAGTTCCTCAACGCCCACGACGAAGCGATCGGCATGAGCCGGGGCGCACAACAACAGCAGTACGACGAGCCACCTGTGCATGGGCAACCAACGGCAAAACCGGCATGAAGTGTGACATCAGGTATAGCTGACCGCGCTGTTTCCGCCAGTGCAGCAGTTTCGTCGGTGGTCAATCTTACGTTCGTTCTGTGTTCGCACTCCGCAGCAAAAAAAACGCCACGTCTTGGCGTGGCGTTTTTTATCGGGTTGCGCGCGAACAGTGGTCAGTGCCGCAATTCGTACTGCGGTCGTGGCGCGGGATCGCGGTACAGCGGATCCATCTTGGGTACCAGTTTTTGCAAGGCTTCCTGCCGTTTGCCGGGCGCCGGATGGGTGCTGAGCCAGTCGAACTCGCTGGCGCCGCTGACCTGCGCCATTTTCTGCCACAGCGTCACGGCAGCGCGGGGATCGTAACCGGCCATGGCAGCGAGCTTGATCCCGATCTCGTCGGACTCCGTCTCGGCAGTACGGCTGTTCGGCAACTGCACGGCGACTGCGGCGGCCATTGCGCCAGCGGAAACGGCCAGCGGGTTGTCACGTTGGGCCACGCCGAGCAGCGCGATACCGGTGCTGGTGGCCATGGCGACCGACATTTTCTCGGCAGTGTGATTGGACAGCGCGTGCGCGATCTCGTGGCCCATGACTTGGGCGATCTCGTCGTCACTGGCGTCGAGCTTCTTGATGAGCCCGGTGTAGATCGCCATGCGACCGCCGGCCATGCAGAACGCGTTGACGGTTTCGTCATCGGCGATGACTTTGACGCTCCATTCCCAATCGGTAGTTTCCGGCCGGAACTTGATCGCTTGCGCGACCAGCTTGCCGGTGATGGTTTCGACCCGGCGAACCAGGGCTTTGTCCTGGCTCAGCTTGCCGTTCTGATCGAGTTGCGACATTTCGGCGACATACGCTTCTTTCGAATCGCGAATGGCCTGCTCTTCCGAAACCAGCATCAACTGTCGGCGGCCGGTTACCGGGTTGACCGCGCAAGCGGTGGTCAGCAGGGCAAGCAGCAACAGCAACATCAGGCGCATAGCGTTGTCTCCATCGAAGGCCACTGCCGTGCCAGGCAGGCCGGGCCATGTCCGTTTACAAGCATTTTCCGTCCACAACCGATTTTCGTTTACGACCGACTTTCGTTTACAACCAGTTGCGGTACAGCCACTGACTCAGTTTCACCAGCGCCAGGGCGACCGGATGATAAATGATGATCAGAAAAATCATCGCGCTTTCGCCTGCGCCTTTGGCTTGCAGCAGCGACGTGAACAAGGTCACGATCGCCGCGGCGGCGGCCAGATACAGCACCGACGTCAGCAGCGACAGCAGGGCATACGTCCAGCCACTGTCACTGAACCAGCTGGCGAGTGCATTGACCAGAATGAACAGCGCATAACCGAGGCCGGCAATGAGCCACAGACTGTCCTGTTGTTTCGGCCGGAGCAGAATGAACAGCAACACCGTCAGCGCCAGCAGTCCGCCCGCTTGATACCACGGTTTATGCAGGGTCAGCAGCAGTGCATCCGCCATCGCGTTTACTCGCTCAGCTCGGCGCCGTCGTCAGTGTCGAAATCGACTGCTCCGGCCGCCGGCCAGCCGCCCAATTGCTGCCAGCGATTGACGATGCGGCAGAACAATTCGGCAGTTTTTTCCGCGTCGTACACGGCCGAGTGCGCTTCGTTGCCATCAAAATCAATGCCGGCATGGGCGCAGGCTTTGGCGAGTACCGTTTGCCCGTAGGCGAGGCCGGCCAGCGTGGCTGTGTCGAAACTGGTGAACGGGTGAAACGGGCTGCGCTTGATGCCGGTACGATCAATGGCGGCATTCAGAAACGCCAGATCGAACCAGGCATTGTGGCCAACCAGCACAGTGCGGTGACAGCCATGCTGCTTCTGTGCGTGCCGCACTTTCTGGAAAATTTCGTGCAGTGCGTCTTTCTCGCTCACGGCAAACCGGAACGGGTGGGTCGGATCGATGCCGGTAAACGCCAGCGCGGCTGCTTCGATATTGGCACCGGCGAACGGCTCGACGTGACAATGCACGCTGGCCCCCGGCCGTACATTGCCGTTGTCGTCGATTTCGATCAGCGTGGCGGCGATTTCCAGCAAGGCATCGGTCTTGGCGTTGAAACCGCCGGTTTCGACATCGACAATGACCGGATAAAAACCGCGAAAACGTCTGGCGAGCAAACTTGTGCCGTGGGCAGTTCCTGTTTCGGTCACGCGTCAGCCCACCGCTTTGTAACGCAGCGTTTCGCCCGCGCGCAGTGGCACCACTTCGTCACCGCCGAACGCGTAACGGGCCGGAACCGTCCAGTTCTGCTCGTGCAGATGGATGTAGTCGGTCGGTCGCGCCACGCCGTAGAAATCCGGACCATTGAGGCTCGCGAACGCCTCCAGCTGCTCGAGTTTGCCAACGCTGGCAAAGGCTTCGGCATAAAGCTCGATGGCGGCGTGGGCGGTGTAGCAACCGGCGCAACCGCAGCTCGCTTCCTTGGTGTGCACCGCGTGTGGCGCGCTGTCAGTGCCGAGGAAGAAACGCTTGTTGCCGCTGGTGGCCGCGGTCAGCAATGCCGCGCGGTGGTGTTCGCGTTTCAGCACCGGCAGGCAGTAGTAGTGCGGCCGGATACCGCCCTGGAAAATCGCGTTGCGATTGTAGAGCAGGTGATGCGCGGTAATGGTGGCGGCGATGTTGTGCTCGCTGTCGCGAACGAATTCGGCGGCGTCCTTGGTGGTGATGTGCTCGAACACCACTTTCAGGCCCGGGAAGCGCTTCAGCGTTGGAGTGAGGGTGCGGTCAATGAACACTTTTTCGCGATCGAACACATCGACGGTGTGCTCGGTTTCCTCGCCATGCACGCACAGCGGTACGCCGTGCTTTTCCATTTCGGCGAGCACGCCGTACACATGCTCGATGCCGGTGACGCCAGCATCGGAGTTGGTGGTGGCGCCGGCCGGGTAAAGTTTGTAGGCGAGGGTGAAGCCGGAGGCTTTGACCTTGGCCACTTCGTTCTTGTCGCTGTTGTTGGTCAGGTACAGCGTCATCAGCGGTTCGAAGTTCGAATCGGCCGGACGTGCGGCCAGAATGCGCTCGCGATAGGCCGCTGCCTGCGCCAGCGTGACCACCGGTGGTTTCAGGTTCGGCATGATCAGGGCGCGGCCGAACTGGGCTGCGGTGTGGCCGACCGTGCTGGTCAATTTGTCGCCATCGCGCAGATGCAGATGCCAATCGTCAGGGCGGAGCAGTCGCAAACTCATAGTCGGGAACCGGAAGCTGGGAAGAGGGGGGGCGAAACGGGCGCCAATTATACCTGCCGCAGCCGATGTGCTTGGCATTATCGATGGCACGGGCGGCAAATTTTTGCCGCCTTGCGCGGACCGCACTGCTGCTCAAGAAAGCGCGGACTGCGCCGATAGATCCGGGCAGAGAACGTTTTCCGAACCCACGGCAGGAACCATCATGCAATTGTGTTTGCGTTGGCCGTTGAGGCTTGCGGGTGCCCTTGTCACCGTGATGGTCGCGCTGGTGCCGGCGCGTGCCGAATTGTTGCGCTATGAGGCCGATATCGAGCAATCGGGTTGGAAGACCTCGCGGTCGCCGCTGTATTGCTCGCTCAGCCACGACATTCCCGGCTTTGGCCGCGCCCGGTTCTATGCCCACAACGGTCAGCGCAATCTAGGCTTCGAACTGCAGAGTGAATGGTCATTGCCGCTGCAGGCAGGCCCCGTGACGATGCGATCGCTGCCACCGGCCTGGGCCACCGGCGAGCCGGCCGCGGAGCTGGGCATTGCGCCCTACACCAGTGGCGCCAAGCTGGTGCAACTGAAGCAGCAGGCGGCGTGGCGCTTGCTCAATGAGCTGGGGCGCGGCCGCTTTCCCACTTTCTTCACCGACAGTTATGGCGATGGCCGGCAACCGGTCGCGATCGGGGTGTCGGCGGTGCGCTTTCAGGAAGCCTATGGCCGCTTCCAGGACTGCGTGGCAGCGCTGCTGCCGTACACCTTTGCCGACATTGCCCAATCGACGCTGTATTTCGAATTTGATCGGGTCGAGTTCACCCCGCAAACCCTGGCCCGGCTCAACCAGATCAGCAATTACCTGAAAGCGGACAAGAACATCGAACTGATGGTGATCGAAGGTCACACCGATAGCCTCGGCGGTCGTTGGTTCAATCAGCAACTCGGTAAGAAGCGGGCCGAAGCGGTGCGCGATTACCTGCTGAAAACCGGCATCGACGGCAGGCGGGTGCAAACCGTCAGTTATGGCGAACGCAAACCGGTGGCCGACAACAAGACGGAGCGTGGCAGGGAGAAAAACCGTCGGGTCCAGGTGACGATCAGTCGTTGATGATGCAAGTGCTTGATCTCTGGTGCCGGAAAATTGGCAGCTGTGAAGGCGGGTGCCGTGCACGGTATGCTGGCGGCCCTTTCCACTCAGGCCCCAACTGACTGATGCGACTGCTGCATACCATGCTCCGCGTGGGCGATCTGGACCGCTCACTGCATTTCTATACGGACATTCTTGGCATGAAGCTGTTACGCCGGCGCGACTATCCGGACGGAAAGTTCACGTTGGCCTTTGTTGGTTACGGCGACGAGAGCGACAGCTCCGTCATCGAGCTGACTTATAACTGGGGTGTCGACAAGTACGAGCTCGGCAGCGCCTTTGGCCACATTGCCATCGGCGTCGACGATGTCTATGCCGCTGCCGAGCGCATCCGTGCCGCCGGCGGCAAGATCGTCCGTGAGCCGGGTCCGATGAAGGGCGGCAGTACGGTGCTGGCCTTCGTCGAAGACCCGGACGGTTATCGCATCGAGTTGTTGCCGGCACAGCGGCGCAACGATTGAGCGGTAACTGGCAATTTCGTACTGCTGAACTAGGCTTCATTCAGCCGTTGTCATTCCATTCATCATGACGCTGTGACGTTGTCGGCGGCAGGGCGCTACTGGCCGTGCCGCGAGGTCTCGCAGAGGTTTAGGCATGAACTTGACTGTTACCCAACGCATCAGTGCCGGCTTTGCTGTCACCTGCGCTTTCCTGTTGATCATTGCGGTTGTCAGCGTCGGCAGCCTCACTTCCATTCAGAGTGATTTGCGTTCGGTCGCTGATCGCGCGGCGCCGATGGTGATCAAGGGCGGCGAACTGAACGTCAACCTGCTCGAAACCTCGCGCGCGCTCGGCAAGCATTTCAATGGCCGCACCACGGAGGAATTGCAGGCGGCCCGCACGCAATTCGCCGAAGCCGAAGCGCAATACCAGCAAAGCCGGGCCGAGCTCGAAGCGCTGGTCGAAGACGAAAAAGCGATTCAGCAGGCGCTGCTGCTGGTCGATGAAAAAGCCAAGCAGTACCTGGCCGCGGCGCCGCGCATGTTCGCCGCCCACGAAGCCGAAATTGCGGCAATGCTGAAAGTGGCAAAACAGCGTACCGCGTTTGAAGAAACCGGCGACGATCTGGACGGGGAACTCGGCGAGCTGGCCGACACCGGTCGTGGCGCCCTGCGGACCGTTGCCAGCCGTACCAGCCGCCTGATTCGCGAGGGCACGGTCGGTGCCGTTGATGCCTTGGCGATTCGCCAGGTGGCGCGTCTCGCGCCAGTGTTGCGGGATCTCGATTCGATTGCCGCGTCGATTGATGATCGGATCAAAGAGCTGGAAGATGCCGGCGCCGACAGCGATCTGCTCGACAGCATTCGCGAGTATCGCGGCATGCTGAGCGGTGCCAACAGTCTGGTCGCGACGTATCAGAAACAGCTGGAAGAAGCCGCTGCGGCGAAGGCGGCGTTTGACGAGGCGGAAGCCTATCTGGTTGAAGCGCGCACGGCGATGCGCGAAGAAGGCGCGGCGGTCGAGACGTTCAAGAACGACGCCAAGACCAGCGCAGACAATGCCGTGTCCTTCAGCCGTTTGGTGGTGCTGGCGGTATCGGTAGTCGCGTTGGTGCTGGCGGCGCTGATCGCGCTGTGGGTCACCCAGAGCATTCGCAAGCCGTTGGCGAACACCATGCAAGTGATCGAGCGGGTCGCCGACGGCGATATGACGGTGCAGGTGCAAGTGGACAGTCAGGACGAGTTCGGTCGCTTGGCCGAAGCCGTCAACCGGCTGACCCAGCAGCTCCGCTCGATGCTGCAGCAGATCGCCAGCACGGCGCAGTCGCTGGCATCGGCGGCGGATCAGACCGCGCGCATTTCCGAAAGCACGCACGAAGCGATCCGGCAGCAGCGCGAACAGACCGAACACGTCGTCGTTGCGATGACCGAGATGACGGCCACTGTGCAGGATGTTGCCCGCAGCGCCAACAGCACCTTGTCGCAGGTCCACAACGCCGAGAAAGAAACCAGTTCGGGTCACGATGTGGTCCGGCACAGCATTGCCTCGATCAACCGGCTGGCTGGCGAGGTGCAGAACTCGGTCGAAGTCATCAACCGGGTCGATGCCTTCAGCGCCCAAATTGGCACCGTGCTGGATGTCATTCGCGGTATCGCCGAGCAGACCAATCTGCTGGCGCTGAACGCCGCCATCGAAGCCGCCCGGGCCGGTGAACAGGGCCGCGGTTTCGCGGTGGTTGCGGACGAGGTGCGGACGCTGGCGTCGCGCACCCAGCAATCGACCGCCGAAATTCAGCAAACCATCGAGCGGCTGCAAAGCGGTGCGCGCGAGGCGGTGCAGACCATGGCTCGCAGCCAGAAGGAAGCGGAAGCCTCGGTGACCGAAACCGCACGTGCGGGCGAGTCGCTGGAGCGCATCACTCAAGCCATGGCCGTGATCAACGACATGAGCACCCAGATCGCCAGTGCCGCCGAAGAGCAAACGGCGGTGACCCACGAGATGCACCAGAATATGACGCTGATTTCGTCGGTATCGGAGCAAACGGCGAGCGGCGCCGAGCAGAACCGTGCGGCCGCCCGCGAGCTGGCGCGTCTGGCCGAAACGCTGCAGCACATGGTGCAACAATTCCGGGTGTGAGTGCGCGGCAACCGCTGGCGGTACCGCGTTGCAGCAGGCGTTTGCTGTCGATGCCTACACCGCGGCCCTGTTGTCGGCAGCAGCCACCAATGTCTGGACGGTGACACTGGCCGCTGACGGCAGCACGCTGACCTATCACTTGGCACGGCATGGTCAGCCGCGCTACGAGGCGGTGTTGCAACGCCAGCCGGCACAGCCTTGAGCGCTGCCTTGAGCGCGAGCCAGTCAGATTGGAATCTGATGAAGGAAGACTGCGTTCGCGCAGAGGCTTTTCGACGGGTTCGGGGTGAACGGCTGATATCGCCTACGGTAGACAGCAAGCTTGGTGTTGATGCGAAATCCGTCGCAGCATGAACAGGCTACGCAGCAAGGTGTGGCGAAGTTCCTGCCGAATCAGCAACCACAAAAAAGCCCGCACTGCGGGCTTTTTTGTTGCTCGACACCGACTCGAAATCAGTTGGTGGCTTTCAGCAAATCAATGAAGGCTTTCTTGCTGGCGTCGGCCGCAGCCTGTTCCTCGGTCCACTGCAGAATGGTTTTGCCATCGTGCTCGGGGTTCGACACCGCCGAGTTGCCGACCTGGCTCAGAATGAAATCGGCGACATCGGCGGCGTTGTTGGCGATGGCCGTGCGCAGCAGCGTGCCACCGGCAAAGCTGCCGTCCTTTCCACACAGCACGCCGCCGTAGATGCGACGCAGTTGCAGATCAGCGTCTTTGAGCTTCTTGCGGAACAGGGTGCGGTCATTGGCCTTGGCATAGTCACAGAGCGTGGCGGCCAGGCGGGTGTATTCATCGTCCGCTGCCAGGACAGTGCTGGCGGGAGCCGACAGCAGAGGAATCAGGGTGAGCAGCAGGAGTTTTTTCATTGTTGGCCTCATTGGTTGTGCAGCCGGCAGTACCGTTTCGACGTGGAGCAAGGCGCGGGGTTCATGCTCACGTACTGCCGTGCTGCAAAGTATAGTCAGAGAAAAGAAAACACCAATCTGTCAAAAAAATAGCGCCCTTTTTCAGAAGGGCGCTATAGCGTTTCGAGCTGCTTGATTTAAAAAGGATTGCTCACTTTTTCTTGTAACCGGCCGCAGTCGCCTGTGTGACTAATGCCGGGTCGGCGCCGTAGGAAATGGCGCGCTGGGCATAGGTGCCCTCGGCTTTCGGGTAGGCCGCCGTGGCCAATGTCACCGCTTCGTACTGATCGAAACCGGCGTCGAGCGCGGCATCAAAGGTCTGGGCAACGTATTCCGGCGCGGCTTTCAATGCAGCAGCGAAGTAGGCATCGCGCTGCTCGGCGTAATCGGTGAATGCCAACCGGGTTTGCCAGGTGTAGCAGGCTTCACGCGAGAACTGGCCGGTCGCGGTCGGATTGGCCTGGTCGGCTTGGTAAAGCTTGTCGCATTCCTTGTGCGCATCGGCGAAATACTGGGCCGGGTTTTCACCCGCCATGGCCGCGCCACACCACAAACTGCAGCAAGCGACGACAACGGAAAGACCTTGCTTCATGGTGTTATCTCCTTAACGTGTAGTGGTTTTTTCAACAGCAGACTGATGGTTCATCGCCCGCCTGCCGACCGTACGTCGCCGCGCGAGTGCGGCAACGCATGGGTTTCGCCGTAGGCCGGTGCTGGTCAACATCTGACCAATCCCGAGCTCACGCCGAGTCTATGCCGCGACCGGCGGCTTTGGCAAACCGGGACAGGTGTCGGGGTTATTTCCGCTTGTCCTCAGCGTCACGCTCGCGCTCGTACTCGCGTTCATATTCGTGTCGGTAGCCGGCCGCCGTGGCCTCGGTGACCTTGCTTGGGTCGGCGCCGTAGCGAATGGCGCGACTGGCGAAGGTGTCGGCAAAGGCAGGCATCACGCGGGTGGCGGCGGTCACCGCGTAGTACGGATCAAAACCGGCATTCAGGGCGGCCTCGAAAGCGATGTGCGCGTAATCGGGCACCGCTTGCAGCGCGCCATCGAACCGTTGCGGACTGTCGGGCGGCAGCGCCGCCAATGCCTGCTGCACCTTGCCGGCATAGCAGTCTTCGCGGGCGGCGGTGTAATCGATGCTGGCGCTGACGGTGTCGGGCGGGAACTGATCGGCACAGGCGCGGTAGGCGTTTTCAAAATAGCGTTGGTAACGATCTTCGGCGCTGGCGCCGAACGGGATGGCGATACAGGCCAGCAGGAACCATACGAGACGACGAGACGACATGGCGAGCCTCCTCTTGAGACGGGTCGGGGAATGACCTGAACCCAGTCTAGGACGGCGCGCAAAAGCCGGACGACGATGTTCTGGTGAATAGTCCCAGATTCGGCCAACTGTTCTGTGCACGAACCCGGTTATACCGGCGGCCGTATGACGCCATCGACACCGGCCTGTTGCCACGGCGCTGCGGCATCGTTGGCGGCCACTGGCACCAGCACGGCGATGTCGAGCGCCTGTGCGAGCCGGGTCAGTTGGGTCAGCAGCGGAGAACCGGGACCGGCACTGGCAAGGCCTAGCCCCAGCTTCAGGTAATCCGGCCGCCAGCGCGGCAATGCGGCCAGCAAACCGGCCGACAGCGCGACCTGATCCAGACCGATGCCGATGCCGGCCGCGCGCAGCGGCTGCAAACCGGCGACCAGATCCGGCAGGCTCAGGGCATCGGCTTCGGTCAGTTCGATGCTGAGCCGCTGCTGCCGCGCCAGCAGCAACAGCTGTTGCTGCCACGCCGGATCCGACACGGCGCTGGCGCTGACATTCAGGTGCCAATGGCGGTCATCGCGCGGCATGGTTTGCAGGCGCTGCAACAATGCCGCTTCCACCTCGCGCGCCAAGCCCAGTTGCCGGCTGTGTGCCAGCAGCTGACCGGCACTGCAGTCGCGGCCATCGGCAAGCGGCAAGCGCGCCAACCACTCGACCGCCGGACTCAGCCGTTTGCCGAAGCTTTCGATGGTTGCCGGCAGCAAGCGGAAGCGTTGTTCAGCAATGGCGCGTTGCAAGCTGTTGCGCCATTCCTCGGCCGACAGCATTTCGCCCGCCGGCACCTGCCACCATGACAATTGCCGCTGGCCGGCCTCCTGCAGTGCCGCCTCGATGCGCGCGACATGATCCAGCGCGCTGTGCGCACTGGTCAGCGTCAACTGCACGATCTGACTCTGCCACGGCGCCGCTGGCGTGACGGCGGTGACATCGATCGCCGCTGCCGGCTGCTGTGCCAGCGCCAGCCAATCGGCGCCCGACAGCCGGTACCAACGCCAGCCGCTTTGCTGACGCCAGCGCGTGGTCAACTCCTGCAGCAGCGTGTTGGTGGCGGCAAAGCCCTGTTCGGCATTGATGCCGGCCAAGTTGCTCAGGCGCACGGCGAGCACGGTGGTCGGTGCCGTCTGCTGCTCCAGCGCGCTCAGCGCATCGAGCAGTGCGGCCCGGTTGGGCAAACCGGTGACCGCATCGCACTGCAATTGTTGTTGCAAGGCCTGCACCTGTGCCGCTTGCGCGGCGAACTGGGCGGCGACCTGTTCGCTCATCTGGCTCAATGCCTGCGCCAGCGGCTGCAGTTCGCTGACCACCGCTTGCGGCAACTGCATTGGTGCTCGCCGGCTGACAAACTGGTGGGCGGCATCGGCCATGCGGTGCAGCGGCGACAGCGAGCGCTGCACCGTCACGAATACCAGCAGACCCAGGGCCAACAGTGCGGCAATCGAACCCAGCAGCAGATCGACGAAACTGCGCCACAACGCCAGCAAGGCGTAGCCGGTGTGGCTTTCCAGTTCGAGCTTGCCGTGTTGCGTCCAGCCGCCACTGAGCAGCGCCTCGGCCTGCGGCGCGGCAATCGGCAACGCCGCGGCAAACCACGCCGGTACTTGCACCGGTGCCGCGACACTTTCCCGTTGCAGCACGATGGCGTCATTGACGTCGCGCCAGCGCAGCGCGCGGAAATAACCACGGTCGAAGATTGCATCGATCATCCGCTCGGCCGTGACCACATCCTTGGCGGCCAGCGCCGGTGTCAGCGACAAGGCCAGACTGGTGGCCGTGTCCTGGGCATGGGTCTGCAATTGCACGCGCAGGAATTCGCGGGTGCGCTGCACCTGCAGCAGCAGGTTGGCGGCCAGCGCCAGCATCAGCAGGGCGGCGAGCAGCCATTGCAATCGTCGGGTCAATGACATGATGTCATCCTTCTTGCCTGCGCCGTTCACGGCGCCGCAGCGGGCGCGTTCAGGAACGGCGCTTTGCGAAAATCACGGGCCATGCGGCTCAGCAGTTCACGCCACGGCGAAATCCGTTCACTGCGGCCGACCAACTGGCCGCTGCCGCGCTCCTTGGCGAGCCACAGATCGGCGCCATTGAAGCTGTAAACCGGAATCAGATCGGGGCGCTGCGAGGCCGGTTTGATCTCGTTGATCAAGTTGTCCAGCACCAGCGGTTCGGCGTCCGGTTTTTCATACCAGGTCAGCACCATGTGCGCCTGGTTCAGCTCCACGGCCTTGACGTAGGTGATGCGCAGTTGTGATTCCGGAATGCCGAGTGCAATCAGCGTCATGTATTTGGCGATGGAGAAATCTTCGCAGTCGCCGCCGTTGCTGGCCAGCAACTCCGTCGGTGTCGCCCAGTAATCGGCTTGCTGCCAGTGTTCATCGTCGGGAATGAAATCGATGCGATTGAAGAAGCGGTTGACCGTGTCGAGTGTGGTCGGAACATCCTGCGGCGGGCTCGCCAGCAGATGTTGCCAGTCGAGCAAGCGCACCTTGGCGTCACTGCCGTAACGGCTCACCATGCGCTCGATCAGCTGCGGCGCCAGCTCCACCTCGGCGAACGCGAGCAGCAACAACAGCCCGCAGAGTCCCGCGCACGCGCCAAGGCGGGAACGGCGCGGCAGCATTGTCGATGGCAAGGCCGGAGCAACACGCAAGGCAACGGCACCAAAAATGAGGGACGATGGCGCAAGCATAGCCACTCGACCGGCTTACCGATAGCACGGCTGACCGCGTTGGTTGCTGGCGCTGGTCTATCGCTCTGGTTGATGGTGCTGACCGATACCGCGGCGTGATGGCGCAGAGCGGGGATTCAGTGCTGCTCGATCCGCGCCTTGATGGCGGCGAAGTAGCGCTGCTCGTCCGGCATGCGGTTTTCGCGCTGGGCCTGCCACAGGGCTTCGGCAAGGCAATCCATCAGCAGATGCTCGGCGGCATGCTTGTCGCCGAGGCGCAGGCTGGCCTGGGCATACAGCCCGGCAATGCCGGCCGGACGATCGGTGCTGAGCTGTTCGCGCAGGCCCATGTGCAGACCCATGTGCAAAAACGGATTCACCTCACCGAATTCCGGCAGGTAATCCTGCATCGCATAGCGCTCCGGTTGTGCCAGCGCCTTGTGGTATTCCGGGTGCAGCGCAATCACCGCCTTGATCTGTTCTTCCAATGCGGTCAGTGGCTCGCCGGCCTGCGCCTTGCGATAAACCTCGAACCACAGCTTGCGCAGGTTATTGCGATCGGAACCGAAAATCATGAGCTGCTCCGTCCGGTTTTTCGTGCCGGTTTGGCGCGCTTTGCCGTTGTGTCGGCTGCCGCCGGTTTCACTGTCTTGCGTCCAGTTTGGCCGGCGCGCTTGCTGGCACTTTTGTCGGCCAGTGGGCGCGTAGTTTTCGCGGAGACCGGTGATGTCTTCGCCTTGGTCGTGGTGATGGTTTTCGTTGCGCTTTTCTTCTTTGTGTTTGTCTTCGTTGTGCTGGCTTTCGGTACGACCTGCGCGTCGAGCGGCGTCTTGGCTTTGTATTCGCAGAGGTCGTTGATCACGCAGATGCTGCACTTGGGACTGCGCGCCGTGCAGATATAGCGGCCGTGCAGGATCAACCAGTGATGAGCGTCCTTCTTGAATTCGTCCGGCACGACTTTCAGCAGTTTTTGTTCGACGGCGAGCGGGGTTTTGCCGGGCGCCAGATTGAGCCGGTTGCCGAGCCGGAAGATATGGGTATCGACGGCAATGGTCGGTTCGCCAAACGCGGTGTTGAGCACGACATTGGCAGTCTTGCGGCCGACCCCGGGCAGTGCTTCCAGTGCCGCCCGATCACGCGGGACCTCGCTGCCGTGTTGTTCAATCAGGATGCGGCAGGTCTTGATGACGTTTTCGGCTTTGGCATTGAACAGGCCAATGGTCTTGATGTGGTCCTTCACGCCGTCGACGCCGAGCGCGAGCATTTTTTCCGGCGTGTTGGCGACCGGAAACAGTTTGGCGGTGGCTTTGTTGACACTGACATCGGTGGCCTGCGCCGACAGCATCACCGCGATCAGCAGCTCAAATGGCGTGCTGTAATGCAGCTCGGTAGTGGGCTCGGGGTTTTCGGCGCGCAAGCGGGCGAAAATTTGCTGACGTTTTTCCGGGTTCATGACGGGCGCGACTTCATGGCGAGCGGGAGACCGGTTTATTGCTGACCAGCGAGGCAGCGGGAGCGGCGGCAGCGTGCCGGGTCTGGCGGCGCTGGTCAATGGCATTTTTGGCGGCGATGAGCCCGCCCAGTGCCAGAAACGCACCGGGCGGCAGTAGCGCCAGCAACAACGGTTGCTCCGGTGTCGTCACCGTCACCGACCAGTGCGCGGCCGCCGGGCCAAACAGTTGCTCGGCGCCGTGCAGCCAGCGGCCGCTGCCCAGCAGTTCCCGGACACTGCCGAGCACAAACAGGACGGCAGCAAAGCCGGCGCCGTGGGCGAGCCCGTCGACCAGCGCCGGCAGCACCGGTTGGCGCGCGGCGAAACTTTCGGCGCGGCCGATGATCACGCAGTTGGTGACAATCAGCGGAATGAAAATGCCGAGTGTCTGATACAGCGTGTAGGTGTAGGCGTGCATCAGCAGTTCGATGCAGGTGACCAGCGAGCCGATCAGCAGCACATAAACCGGAATGCGGATCGCCGTCGGAATGAGCCGGCGGACCAGCGACACCAGTGTGTTTGACGCGGTCAGCACCAGCAGCGTCGCAAGCCCGAGACCGAGGCCGTTGATGGCGCTGTTGCTGATGGCGAGCAGCGGGCACAGCCCGAGCAATTGCACCAGCGCCGGATTGCTGGACCACAATCCGGCGCGCCAGCGTTCGGCCCACCAGGATTCGCTGGTGACGGGGGTCATGGCGTGTCGGCCTCCGCGCAATGATTGGGGGCGGCGTACAGCGCATCGCGCTGCGCCAGATGATATTGCTGCACCCGGCGCAGCGCGTGAATGACCGCGCGCGGCGTGATGGTGGCGCCGGTGAAACCGTCGAAGTCGCCGCCGTCCTTGCGCACGGTCCATTTGGCTTCTGCGGGTTGACTGAGCGACAGGCCGCGGAACTGATCAATCCAGTCGTCCTTGCGCCGTTCAATCTTGTCGCCGAGTCCCGGCGTTTCCCGGTGTGCGGTCACCCGGACGCCGGCGATGCGCTGATCCGGGTACAGCGCGATCAGCAGATCGATGTCGCCGCTGTAACCATCCGGTGCCGTCGCGCTGAACACCAGCGCCGCTGGCGCACCGTCCCGGCGGGCGCGGTACACGGTGACGGCGCTGCTGCGGCCGAATACATCGGCCGCTGCCACCAAGGTGCAGTCGCGGGCAATGTTGTTGTTGTAGGCCGACAGTGGCAACACCTCGCCCAGCAGGCGGCCGAAGGCGGCGTCCTGCTCGGCCCGGATGCGCGGTGCCGTCAGCTGTTGCACCAGCACGATCGCGGCGGTGCACACCAGGGTAAAGCCGCCGAGGATGGCGGCGTGCCGTGCCATGCTCATGGGGTCGGCTCCCGTGGCGGCTTGACCTGCGTGCCGTAGGCGCGTGGTCGGGTGTAGCGATCAATGCTCGGCGCGGCCAGATTGAACAGCAGGATCGCAAACGCAAACGCGTCCGGATAACCGCCGAAGGTGCGAATCAGATACACCAGCACGCCGATGCCGAGTCCGTACCACAGCCGGCCGCGCGGGGTCGTGCAGGCCGATACCGGATCGGTTGCGATGAAAAATGCGGCCAACATGGTGCCGCCGCTGAACAGATGAAACACCGGCGAGGCAAATGCATCCGGATTCCAGACATAGAAAATCAGCGCGCTGCCAAAGAGGCCTGCGAGCACACCGGTCGGGATCTGCCAGCTGATGATTTTTTGCTGCAACAGCACGCCGCCTCCGAGCAGAAAGGCGACGTTCACCCATTCCCAGCCGTAGCCGGCAAAGGCGCCGAACACCGGCTGCGACAACACTTCCGAAATCATCTGGCCACTGGCGACATCGTTGCGCAGGTGATCCAGTGGCGTTGCCATGGTGAAGCCATCGAGGCCGGTGCGCAGTGCCTGCAGGGTGACGCCATCCCAGGTTTGGCCGGAGAAAATCAGAAAAAAGCTGTCGATGAGGCCCGGTGGGTTGGCGGCGAGCGCCATCGGCGGCGTCCACGCTGTCATCGACACTGGAAACGAGATCAGCAGAAACACATAACCGGCCATGGCCGGGTTGAACGGATTCATGCCGAGGCCGCCGTACAACTGTTTGCCGACAATGATGGCAAACAAACTGCCACTGACCGCGATCCACCACGGTGCGTACGGCGGCAGACACAAGCCGAGCAAGACGCCGGTCACCACCGCGCTCCAGTCCTGCAGTTCGCGCAGCGGATCGCGTCCGCGCAAGCTGAGCACCAGCACTTCGCCAGCGAGACAAAACCAGATGCAGGACCAGACCTGAATCATCGTGCCCCAGCCAAAAAACGCCATCAGTGCCGCCATGCCCGGCACGGTGGCGTACAACACCATGCGCATGACCTGGCTGACGCGTTCGCCACGGGTGCGATGTGGCGACGAAATCGCAAGCGTCATGACGATGGGCTCCTGTCCGTGGGGTCAGCTTCGGCTGCCGGATCGGTCTTCGATGCGGGGGCAGTTGGCGCTTCCGTCGCGGTCGATTGCGCCTGCTTCTTTTCTTTGGCGCGCCGCGCGGCCGCCAGCACGTCAGCGAGCCGGTCGTTGTGCTGGGCGATCGCCGGTTTGTCGGCCGTGGTTTCGCTCGTCGTTGCCGTCGCCGTGTTGTGGGAGGTGCTCGCGGTACCGGCACGCGGCGTCGCATCGATCGTGCCCGCGTTGACATTGACATCGGCCTCGCGCAGCGGGGCTCCCTGTACCTCTTTCACTTCCTGCACATCCTTTACGTCCTGTGCGGCTTTGCGTTGCTGGCGCAGCGTGCGTGCGCGTGCCAGTCGGGCTTCGCGCGCATCGAAACGCGCCTTGGCGTGCTCGGCGGCAGCGCGTGCCGCTGCCTGTTCGGCCAAAACGGCCTTGCCATGACGATAGTATTGCACCAACGGGATCTGACTCGGGCAGACGTACGCGCAGGCGCCGCATTCGATACAGGCCTGCAAATCGAGCGCTTCGGCGCGTGCGTATTGCTCGCTGCGGATATGCCAATGCAATTCCTGCGGCAGCAGCGAGGCCGGGCAGACGCTGGCGCAATCGCCGCAGCGGATGCAGGGCCGTGGACACAGCGACTCGTCAAGCTCATCGGGACCGGCTGCGATCAAACAGTTGCTGAGTTTGCTGATGGGCGCCGACAGATCGGACAGTGCGATGCCCATGATCGGTCCGCCCATGATGACGCGGCGCAACCGTTCCGGTTTCAGCCCTGCCTGTTGCAACACGTAGTCGATCGGCGTGCCGATGGCGATCTCGTAATTTCCCGGCCGCTCGATGGCATCGCCGGTGACGGTGACGATGCGGCGCACCAGCGGCTCGGAGTGGGCAATGGCGCGGGCGATGGCATGGCAGGTGCCGACGTTGTACATCACGACGCCGAGATCAACCGAATGCTTGCCGCGCGGGATTTCGAAGCCGAGCAGATTCTGGATGAGCTGCTTCTGGGCGCCGCTCGGATACTTGGTCGGGATCACCACGACCTCGATGGCGGTTTCATCGCAGGCATCGGCGATCGCCTTGATCGCCTCCGGCTTGTTGTCCTCGATGGCGAACAACACCTGCTCCGGTCGCAGCAGGCGCGCAAGGATCTGTGCGCCTTCGATGATGGCATTGGCGCGTTCGCGCATCAGCGCGTCGTCGCAGCTGATGTAGGGTTCGCATTCGGCGCCATTGATGATCAGCCATTTGACCGGCGTCTCGGTCAGCTTCTGCGCCGACGGGAATCCCGCGCCGCCCAAACCGACGATGCCCGCCTGGCCAATGCGCTCGCGCAGATCGGCATCGGTCAGGCTGATGTCATCGACGAATTCTTCTTCTTCGTAGGCGCTGGTTTCATCGGTGCAGAGGCCGATGCAGGGCTGCGGCAGGCCGCTGTCATCCGGCACCGGATGCAGACCGATGAAACTGACGACGCCATCGGCCGGTGCGTGCACCGACGCGCTGATCCCGTCGGCCGCGCGCGCCAGCAACTGGCCGTAATGCACGCGCTGGCCTTCCTGCACCACGGGAATCGCCGGCTTGCCGAGATGCTGTTTCAAGGGCAACACCAACAGCGGTGGCAGAGCCAGCGTGGCGATCGGCGATTGCAGGCTCGGATCTTTGCGATCGTCGAGCACAAGGCCACCGGGAAATCCGAACAGTTGCCGTGCCATCATTGCACCAACCGGATCGGAATGCGGACCGCGTCCGCCGGTTTCGGCCATTGCCAGGCCGGCGTTGGTGCCGGGATCAGATCGATGCAGTCGACCGGGCAGGGCGGCAGGCACAGCTCGCAGCCGGTGCATTCGGCGGCGATGACGGTGTGCATCAGTTTCGGTGCGCCAACGATGGCATCGACCGGGCAGGCCTGGATGCATTTGGTGCAGCCGATGCATTCGTCTTCGCGGATAAACGCCAGCAGTTTCGGTTTGACGGCACTTTCATCAGCCAGCGGCACCACGTCCTTGCCCAGCAGTTGCGCCAGCGCCTTTACGCCGGCCTCGCCACCGGGCGGACATTTGTTGATGGCATCGCCATTGGCAATTGCCTCTGCATACGGTTTGCAACCGGGATAACCGCACTGGCCGCACTGGGTCTGCGGCAGCACGGCATTGATCTGCTCGACCAGTGGATTGCCTTCAACCCGAAAACGCAGCGCGGCATAGCCGAGCAGGGCGCCGAACAACACGCCGAGTACGACCAGTGCAATCAGCCCGCTCATGTTGCCACCCGGTTGCGCCGGATCAGCACGACACTCAGCGTGAAGAAACCGGCGAAGGCAAATGCACGCGCGCTGCGCACCGCAACCACGTGCTGCTGCCAGGCTTGCAACAGCGATGAGGCTGGTTCGTCAGCGCACGCCTGTCGTGCGACATCAAACGTTTGTTGACGCTTCGCGCAGCCGCGCTCCGTCCACCATGCCGTCGCCGAGAAGACGCCGTCCGCGAGCAGCAGCAGCAAGAACACGCTCAGCAGCGCCAGCCACAGCCGCCTCATTTGACCAGCCCCGCGAAGCCCATGAAGGCGAGCGACATCAGACCGGCCGTGATAAGGCCGATGGCGGCGCCGCGAAACGGCAGCGGAACATCGGCGACATTGATGCGTTCGCGAATGCCGGCAAACAGGAACAGCACCAGCGAGAAACCCACCGCTGCGGCAAAGCCGAACACCAGTGACTCGATGAAGCTGTGCGCCGCTTGGGTATTGAGCAGGGCAACACCGAGTACGGCGCAGTTGGTGGTGATAAGCGGCAGGTAAATGCCGAGCAGGCGATGCAGCAGCGGGCTGGTTTTGGCCATCACCATTTCGGTGAACTGGACCACGACCGCGATGACCAGAATGAAACTCAGTGTCCGCAGATAGCCGATGTCGAGCGGAATCAGAATCCAGCTGTTGACCAGATACGACAGTCCCGAAGCCAGTGTCAGCACAAAGCTGGTGGCAGCGGCCATGCTGAGCGCGGTGTCCTGCTGGTTTGACACGCCCATGAACGGGCACAGGCCAAGAAACTTGACCAGCACGACGTTGTTGACCAGGGCGGTCGCGACAAACAGTAGCAACAGATCAGTCATGGCGCGGAGCGGCCAGCGGGAAAGAGGCCTGGCAATTATGCGTCAGCGCGGGCGATTGCGCCAAAGGCAGCAACTCGAATGTGGGAGCGGGCTTGCCCGCTCCCACAGAAAACCAGAGCTCGACTTAGAGCTTGGGCTCGTGCCGTGCCGGTTCGGCTTCGGTGATGGTATCGGCATCAACCGTTGTTGATGCCGATTCGGTGGTTTCGTTGCCGACCGCCGGTTTCGGTCGGCGTGACAGCACGAAGAACAGCAGGCCGAGCACGATGCTGAGAATCAGGAAGTTGATGGCAATCGGCGTCACGCCGCGCATCAGGCCGGTGATGCCGTCCTGCTCGGCGCCGAGAATGCCGACGATCGCCGCCGGTGCCAGCCACGGGCCATCCGGGGTCGAATTGGCCGGCGTCAGTGCGCCGGTGGCAAACAGCGACCAGACCGGCACCAGCAGCCATTTCGGCCAGCGCCGAATCAGCCGGTACAGCACCAGCAGAAATACGCAGGCGATCAGGATATACAGCGTCCAGGTGCTGCCGTAGTCGTGCACGACGCGGTCCGCGGGAACGGGTTGCGCGACCACCGCTTGGGTAGTCTCGACGCTATCGACAGGGGCTTGAATCGGAGTGGTCATGGGCGCTCTGGTCAATGTTGTTGTCACATTCGTAGGTTGGGTTTCGCTAACGCTCTACCCAACCTACGAATTACGTTTTTTACGTCACTGGATCCCCGCCTACGCGGGGATGACAAACCTGCCTGTGCAGGTTTGTCACTTTACCCGCATGCCTGCCTGGGCGCCGGAATGCGGTTCCAGAATCCACAAGTCTTTGCCGCCGGGGCCGGCTGCCAGCACCATGCCTTCGGACATGCCGAATTTCATCTTGCGTGGCGCCAAGTTGGCGACCATGACCGTGTGTTTGCCGATCAGGCTTTCCGGCGCGTAAGCGCTCTTGATACCGGCGAACACGGTGCGGGTTTCGCTGCCGACATTCAGCGTCAGCTTCAGCAATTTTTCCGCGCCTTCAACGTGTTCGGCGTTGTCGATGCGGGCGATGCGCAGATCGATGCGATCAAAATCGTCGATGCCGATCACCGGCTTGAACGGCTCATGGGTGACCAATGCCGATGCCGCTGCGGTTTCAGTCGTTGGCGTAGCCGGGGCTGCCGCTGGTTTCAGATTCTCTTTCGAGGCTTCGATCATCGCTGTGACTTTGGCGCCTTCGACGCGGGTCATCATCGGCAGGAATTCGTTGATCTTGTGATTTGTAAGCAAAGTCTCGGCGTCCATCCAAAGCATTGAGTCGATATTTAGGAAAGACTCTGTCTGTTCGGCGAGCTTTGGCAAGATCGGCTTCAAATAGAGAACGAGCAATCTAAAAGCGTTAATTCCGATGCTGCATACTCGATGTGCTTGCTCTTCCGTTTCTTTGGATTTTGCTAGCTTCCAAGGCTCTTGCTCGGCGATGAATGCGTTCACCAAGTCGGCAAGTCGCATGATCTCCCGAACGGCTTTTGCATACTCTCTATCATCATACATCTGCTGAATGCCTACGCGTGCCTTAACGCACTCGTCCAGCAAACGCTCCCAACGCCCAGGCTCATGTAAAGATGAGCTAAGAAAACCACCGAACTGCTTGTGAATAAAGCCGGCGCAGCGCGAGGCGATATTGACCACTTTACCGACCAGATCCGAGTTGACCCGGTTGACGAAGTCTTCCAGGTTCAAATCGATATCATCGACGCCGGCGCCGAGTTTGGCGGCGAAGTAATAGCGCAGCCATTCCGGGTTCAGGTGATCCAGATACGTGCGCGCGGTGACGAAGGTGCCTTTCGACTTCGACATCTTGGTGCCGTTGACGGTCAGGAAACCGTGCGCGTAAACCGAAGTCGGCGTCCGGTAGCAGGAGCCTTTCAGCATTGCCGGCCAGAACAGGGTGTGGAAGTAGACAATATCCTTGCCGATGAAGTGGTAAACCTCGGCAGTGGAATCGGCTTTCCAGAAATCATCGAAATTCAGATCTTTTTGCGCGCAGAGGTTCTTGAAGCTGGCCATGTAGCCGACCGGCGCATCGAGCCAGACGTAGAAATACTTGCCCGGCGCATCCGGAATTTCGAAACCGAAATAGGGCGCGTCGCGGGAGATATCCCACTCGCTCAAACCGGCTTCGAACCACTCATCGAGCTTGTTGGCAATCGAGGCATGGACATGGCCGCTGCGGGTCCAGTGTTTCAGGAAGGCTTCAAAATCCGGCAGTTTGAAGAAATAGTGCTCGGATTCTTTCAGCACCGGCGTGGCGCCGCTGACCGCCGATTTCGGATTCTTCAGTTCGGTCGGTGCGTAGGTGGCGCCGCAGGCATCGCAGGAATCACCGTACTGATCCTTGGCACCGCATTTCGGGCACTCGCCTTTGACGAAACGATCCGGCAGGAACATCTGCTTTTCCGGATCGAACAGCTGCGAGATGGTCCGGGTGGCGATATGGCCGTTGGCGCGCAGCGCGCGGTAAATGCCGTAGCAGAACTCGCGGTTCTCGTCGCTGTGGGTCGAGTAGTAGTTGTCGAACGCGATATGGAACGCGCTGAAGTCGGCCAGATGCTCTTCGCGCATCCGGGCGATCATCTCTTCCGGCTGCAGGCCGAGGCTCTGAGCCTTGAGCATGACCGGCGTGCCATGGGTGTCGTCGGCGCAGACGTACCAGCACTCGTTGCCGCGCATCTTCTGGAACCGGACCCAGATGTCGGTCTGGATGTATTCGACCAGATGGCCCATGTGGATGGAGCCGTTGGCATAGGGCAGGGCGCTGGTGACGAGGATGCGGCGCTTCGGAGTCATGGACGGGATTCGATCAGCTCTGGAAAGACCGGCAAGGATACCGGTTTTGCCGCGGTGATTCAGCCTTTGGATGGCCAAAACGCTAAACCTGCGGAGTGACGGTCGACCCGTTCCCCCCTCCTTGGGAAGGAGGGGGGATCGATATGTCCGCTGTCCTATTGATCCCGACCCCGCCCCAGCTGCCCTGGCTTTTGTTAGCATTGGCCGCCTTTTTCCAGCCCCCCGGACCCGTCGTAGACCATGACCGTCAGCCGCCCGTCGATTGAAGCCCTGCTCAGCCAGTACCGTGACCGCTACATCAGTGAAGACATGGTCGCCCATGGCGCCGTTCGGGCCTGCGAGGTCAGTGGCGATCGGGTGGCGCTGACCCTGCAGTTCGGCTTTCCGCTGGCCGGCTACAAGGCCGAGCTGGAGCAGAAATTGAAGGCGCATCTGGCGCCGGTCTGCCCCAACCTGAGTTTGCGCATCGAAAGCGCGGTCGCCCCGCATGCGGTCAAGACCGGCGCCAAGCCGATTCCTGGCGTCAAGAACATCCTGGCCGTTGCCTCCGGCAAGGGCGGCGTCGGCAAATCGACCACCGCAGTGAACCTGGCGCTGGCGCTGGCCGCCGAAGGCGCCCGGGTCGGCATACTCGACGCCGACATTTACGGCCCGTCGCAGCCGATCATGCTCGGCAAAGCCGGCCAGCACCCGGAATCGACCGATCAGAAGTCGATTGAACCCATCGTCAGTCACGGCATCCAGTCGATGTCGATTGGCTACCTTGTCGAGCCCGAGCAGGCCATGGTCTGGCGTGGCCCGATGGTCTCCAGTGCGCTGCAGCAACTGCTCAACGATACCCGCTGGGACAATGTCGATTACCTGATCGTCGATCTGCCGCCGGGCACCGGCGACATTCAACTGACGCTGGCGCAAAAAGTGCCGGTGACCGCCGCCATCATCGTCACCACGCCGCAGGACATTGCGCTCGCCGATGCGATCAAGGGCATCGCGATGTTCCAGAAAGTGAACGTGCCAGTGCTCGGCATCGTCGAGAACATGGCGATGCACATCTGCTCGAATTGCGGCCACAAGGAGCATGTGTTCGGTGCCGGCGGCGGCGAGAAATTGGCCGCGCAATATGGCGTCGAAATGCTCGGCAGCCTGCCGCTCGATATCCGCATTCGCGAACAGACCGATGGCGGCAAACCGAGCGTCGCGGCCGAGCCGAATGGCGAAATTGCTGCAATGTACCGCGACATCGCCCGCCGCATCGGCGCCAAGCTGTCGCTGGAGGCGAAGAATTACGCGGTGATGGCACCGGTCATCACAATCAGCAATACATAAATATTGAGAATTGCATGGATCTATTATCTAAGGCGGCAGTCACCGTCTTTTCATTGATTGGTGGTGTACTGGCCTTTCAGTTTCGAAAAAAAGCACTTGACGTAAGAGTCGGTCGGTCAAAACTCACTTACATCCTGAGACTTGAGCAGGATGTACTTAACGAACGCCGACTATCAGCGGAGTACTTGTTTGAGCAGCTATTGGGTTGTTCAGCCGCTTATGATGAGATCAAGCTTTTAATCAGATGCGTTAGTCCTTGGGGATTGATGAAGGACTTTAGGGTCGGTAGAAAACATGTTCAACTTGATGCAGGAACCAACAAATTCATATTTCTCAAGGAAAAGGGGCCTAGGACCTTTTTTCTATCACTAGGATTTGTTGCTGTGGCCTTTTTGGCTTCAGTAGCATTTGCTCTGTCACTGAAGCAGTTAGCTACATCTGAGCCTGAGAAGGTGTTGCTGTGGTGGGCTATTGTAACGCCGTTTGCTCTTCTTTCTTGGACTTGGTGGGATGAGCTGCGATCTATATTTGCTGCACGTAGACTGGTCGCTGCTTCCTTTCTTGAACCAGTGGAGTGGGAGCGGGCTACTAGATCTGCCTCAAAAACAGCAAGTTCTGTGAAGCGCAAATCAAAGGCGAATGAGTAAATCTGTTTGTAGGATGGGTAGAGTGTCAGCGTAACCCATCAGCGTTTGGTGAATTTGTGAATTTGATGGGTTTCGTGGCGTCGCCACTCTACCCATCCTACGTTGGGGGGAGAAATGAGCATCAAATCAGACAAGTGGATCCGCCGGATGGCCGAGCAGCACGGCATGATTGAGCCGTTTGCGCCGGAGCAGGTGCGTTATGCGCAGGACGGCCACAAGATCGTGTCCTACGGCACCTCGAGCTATGGCTACGATGTCCGCTGCGCCCGTGAATTCAAGATCTTCACCAACATCAACTCGACCATCATCGACCCGAAAGCTTTCTCGGAAGGCAATTTCGTCGATTTCGTCGGCGATGTCTGCATCATCCCGCCGAACTCGTTTGCGCTGGCCCGCACGGTCGAGTATTTCCGCATTCCGCGCGATGTGCTGACCGTCTGCCTCGGCAAATCGACCTACGCCCGCTGCGGCATCATCGTCAATGTGACGCCGCTGGAACCGGAATGGGAAGGTCATGTGACGCTGGAGTTCTCCAACACCACGCCGCTGCCGGCCAAGATCTACGCCAATGAAGGCGTCGCCCAGATGCTGTTCTTCCAGTCGGACGAAGTCTGCGTCACCTCATACAAGGACCGCGGCGGCAAATATCAGGGCCAGACCGGCGTGACCTTGCCGAAGACCTGATCGGGGCCTAGCGAGCCCGGACTCGATCGCGGCCTTCATAAGCCGCTGATTGAGCCAGGCCGGGGCCCACCCCTATAATCCCCTCCCTTTTTCGTTGTTTTACCTTTTATAAAGAGCACAGGAACATGCCTGTCGTACGTCTTCCCGATGGTAGTGAGCGCCGGTTCGAAGGACCGGTCACGGTAATGCAGGTCGCCGAGAGCATCGGCGCAGGCCTCGCCAAAGCCGCTTTGGCCGGCAAGGTCAATGGCCGTGAGGTCGATACCAGCTTTCGCCTCACCGAAGACTGCGAGCTTGCCATCATCACCGACAAGAGCCCGGAAGGGCTGGAAGTCATCCGGCACTCGACGGCGCATTTGCTGGCGCAGGCGGTCAAGCAGCTGTTCCCGGAGGTTCAGGTCACCATCGGTCCGGTGATCGAGGATGGCTTTTATTACGACTTTGCCAGCCCGAAGCCGTTCACGCCGGAAGATCTGGAAAAGATCGAAAAGCGCATGGCCGAGCTTGCTGCGCAGGAAATTCCGATCTCGCGCCGCTTGTTGCCGCGCGACGAGGCGATCGAATACTTCAAATCGCTCGGCGAGCATTACAAGGCCGAGATCATCGCTTCGATTCCGAGCAACGAAGACATTTCGCTGTACCGTCAGGGCGATTTCGAGGATCTGTGCCGCGGTCCGCACGTGCCGCACACCGGCAAGCTGAAAGTGTTCAAGCTGATGCGGGTGTCCGGCGCCTATTGGCGTGGCGACACCAAGAACCAGCAGCTGCAGCGCGTATACGGTACTGCCTGGGCCAACAAGAAAGATCTGGATGCCTACCTGCACCGGCTGGAAGAGGCCGAGAAGCGCGATCACCGGAAAATCGGCAAGGCGCTGGACCTTTTCCACTTGCAGGAAGAAGGTCCGGGCATGGTGTTCTGGCACAACAACGGCTGGATCATCTACAAGGAAATCGAGAACTACATTCGCAATCGCCTGCGCATTGCCGGCTATCAGGAAGTGCGTACGCCGCAGGTGATTGATCTCAGTCTGTGGGAGCGGTCCGGTCACTGGGGCAAGTACTCGCCGAACATGTTCACGACCGAGTCGGAGAACCGCAAGTACGCCATCAAGCCGATGAACTGCCCGTGCCACGTGCAGATCTTCAACACCACGCTGCACAGCTACCGCGATCTGCCGTTGCGGATGGCCGAGTTCGGCTCCTGCCACCGCAATGAGCCGTCGGGGGCACTGCACGGCATCATGCGGGTGCGTGGCTTTACCCAGGACGACGCCCATATTTTCTGCACCGAAGACCAGATGCGTGACGAGATCATCGCGTTCGTCGACCTGCTGTACTCGGTCTATGAGGACTTCGGCTTTACCGACGTCATCATCAAGCTGTCGACCCGGCCGGAAAACCGGATTGGCTCGGACGCGATGTGGGATCAGGCCGAGGCCGCGCTGGCCGATGCACTCAAAGCCAAAAATCTGGCATTCGAGTACCAGCCTGGTGAAGGCGCCTTCTATGGTCCGAAGATCGAGTTCACCCTGCGTGACAGCCTGGGCCGTAACTGGCAATGCGGTACCATGCAGGTCGACTACAACATGCCGGAGCGCTTGGGTGCCGAATATATCGACGAAAGCAGCAGCAAACGCACCCCGGTCATGTTGCACCGCGCCATCCTGGGCTCGCTGGAGCGCTTCATCGGCATCCTGATCGAGCATCATGCCGGTCTGTTCCCGACCTGGCTGGCGCCCCGGCAGGTGGCGGTGCTGAGCATCACCGACCGTCAGCACGAGTATGTCGCCAATCTGACCAAAGCCCTGAACAATCAGGGCTTCCGGGCCGATTCCGACTTGAGAAACGAGAAGATCAGCTATAAGATCCGCGAGCACACGCTTAACCGGGTGCCATATCTGCTGGTCGTCGGCGATCGTGAGGTCGAGACGAATACAGTGGCCGTGCGTCGACGCGATGGTAAGGACCTCGGGGTGATGGCAGTTACCGCCTTTACCGAGCTTCTGGCCAGTGACGTGTCCTCGCGCGGCCGTTCTATTTTGGAGGAATGAGCAATAAAACCACCAATCAGGACGGGACCGAAGCCGCCGCCGAGGCCGCGGATCTCCCGTGAAGCGCGCACCAATCCCCAACGGGAAAACCGGATCAACGACGAAATCACCGCGCGTGAAGTGCGTTTGATCGGTGAGGAAGGGCAGCAGATAGGTGTGGTGCCGTTCCGCGAAGCGCTCGCGACGGCCGAAGAAGCCGGGTTGGATCTGGTTGAGATTTCGCCAGACGCCGTGCCGCCAGTCTGCAAAATCATGGACTACGGCAAGTACCTGTACATCAAGTCCAAGCAGCAGGCTGAGGCCAAGAAGAAGCAGGTCCAGATCCAGGTCAAGGAAATCAAATTCCGGCCGGGAACCGACGTCGGTGATTACCAGGTCAAGCTGCGCAACATCCTGCGTTTTTTCGAGGATGGTGACAAAGCCAAGATCACGGTCCGTTTCCGCGGCCGCGAAATGGCCCACCAGGAACTCGGCATGCAGATGATGGAGCGGCTGCAGGCAGATACCGCGGAACATGCTGTCGTCGAATTTGCCCCGAAGATGGAAGGCAAGATGATGACGATGATTCTGGCGCCGAAGAAGAAAACGAAGTGACAGTCAGTGGGGCGCGTCGACTGTCATCCCCGCGGTCGACGCTGTTCCATACGGCGCCCGGCGCTCCCCACTTCCATGTGGGGCGCAGGCGGGATCCAGTAAACAATAAGCCCGGTCAATACCGGGCCTTGTTTTCAGGGTAACAAACATATCCGCAACACATGCCTTGGCGTGTGTGCATAACGAATTCCCGGCAACGGGAATAAAAGTCCGACTCTGGCGTCAACTACGGCGTGGTGCCGTGGCCAGACCGGATAAATCAGGAGCAGTAACATGCCCAAGATGAAGACCCACCGGGGCGCTGCCAAGCGCTTCAAGAAAACGGGTTCGGGTGGCTACAAGCACAAACAAGCTGGTATGCGTCACCTGTCCACGCACAAGAGCGGCAAAACCGTTCGTAAACTGCGTGGTTTGAAGATGGTGTCCGAGCAGGACGCGCCAGAATTGAAGCGCTTGCTTCCGTACGTGTAAGGAGTTGAGTCATGGCACGAGTTAAACGTGGTGTGACCGCCCGCGCGCGTCACAAGAAGGTTCTGAAGCTGGCCAAGGGTTACTACGGTGCCCGTTCGCGGACTTACCGCGTAGCCAAGCAAGCGGTCATCAAAGCGGCTCAGTACGCTTACCGTGACCGTCGTCAGAAGAAGCGTCAGTTCCGCGCGCTGTGGATCGTGCGTATCAACGCGGCTTCGCGTGAGTGCGGCATGTCCTACAGCCGTCTGATCGATGGTTTGAAGAAAGCCAACATCGTCATCGACCGCCGTGTGCTGGCCGATCTGGCGATGTTTGACAAGGTTGCGTTTGCTGCTCTGGCCGAAAAAGCCAAAGCCGCCCGCGCCGCCTGAGACTGACCCGAAGCGTTTTGCTTCTGTGGTGCAGTGACAAGCGATTTCGTTTGTCGGAAGGGGAAGGGCGCAAGCTCTTCCCCTTTTGTTTTCCTGCTGCGGCAGAAAGGAAAAAGTCATTGGTTGGGACAGGCTCGTTCCCGGCACAATGGTGGTTAGCGTTTCGACAAGACAAATTCCCTGTGGGGGCGGCTTTGGCCGCGATACTCGGCGACTATGGTCGCGCAAAAGCATCGCGGCTGCGCTCTGCGTACCCTGTACGGGTTAAAGCCGCTCCCACATCAAGAACACAAAGCACAACCAACCCGAGGGGTTGCTATGGAACTGGAACAGATTTTGGCGCAAGGCCAGGCAGCAATTGCCGCGGTCACCGATTTGCCGACGCTTGAGCAGGTCAAGGCGCAATTTCTTGGCAAGAATGGCTCGCTGACGGCGGCGTTCAAACAGATGGGGGCGCTGTCGCCGGATGAGAAGAAAGCATTCGGTGCCAAAATCAACGTCGTCAAGACCGGTATCGAGCAAGCACTCGAAGCCAAGCGTACGGAAATCACCGAAAAAGCGATTGCCGACAAGCTCGCCCGTGAAACGGTCGACGTGACCTTGCCGGGTCGGCGCAATCAGCAAGGCGGTTTGCACCCAGTGACCCGCACGATGCGCCGCATCGACTCCTACTTTTCGCAGATCGGCTTCGGCGTCGCCGAAGGTCCGGAAGTGGAAGACGACTGGCACAACTTCGGCGCGCTCAATATTCCGGATCATCACCCGGCCCGGGCGATGCACGATACGTTCTATTTTGATGCCACCCGCCTGCTGCGGACGCACACCTCGCCGGTGCAGGTGCGGGTAATGGAAAGCCAGCAGCCACCGATCCGGATCATTGCGCCGGGTCGCGTCTACCGCTGCGATTACGACGTGACCCATTCGCCGATGTTCCATCAGGTCGAAGGCCTGCTCATTGACGAGAACACCACGTTCCAGGATTTGCGCGGCATTCTCGATGAGTTTCTGCGCAACTTCTTTGAAGCGGATCTGCCGACCCGGTTCCGGCCATCGTACTTTCCGTTCACTGAACCGAGCGCGGAAGTCGATATTGGCTGTGTGATCTGCAACGCCAAAGGTTGCCGCGTCTGCAAACAAACCGGCTGGCTGGAAATTCTCGGTTGCGGCATGGTGCATCCGAACGTGCTGAAAGCCTGTGGCATCGACAGCGAGCGCTATACCGGCTTTGCCTTCGGTATGGGCGTCGAGCGACTGACCATGCTGCGTTATGGCGTCAACGATTTGCGCTTGTTCTTCGAGAACGATTTGCGGTTCCTGAAGCAGTTTGCCTGATGTTTTGTTCCCCTCTCCCTTGATGGGAGAGGGGGCGGGGAGAGGGTGAACCTCCCGTCCACGCCGTAGCCCACTATTGGCGCGAGCTGAAAGCTCACCCTCTCCTCAATCCTCCTCCGTAAAAGGGGAGGCGGTTTTCATATGAGTAGCCTGCTTTGCGCATGACTCAAAGAAATTCTGGATTCCCGCCTGCGCGGGAATGACGGTGAAGGGATAAAAAACATGAAAATCTCCGAACGCTGGTTGCGTGAGATGGTGAACCCGCCAGTCAGTCGCGATGAGCTGATCAAGCAGCTGACCATGGCGGGCCTCGAAATCGAGGGCGTGGAAGTGCTGAACGCCGGCATCGATCATATTGTGGTCGGTGAAGTGCTGACGGCTGAACAGCATCCGAATGCCGACAAGCTGCGGGTCGCGACGGTCAATGTCGGCAAGGAAACGCTGCAGATCGTTTGCGGTGCCGCGAACTGTCGCCCGGGCATCAAGATCCCGGCTGCGCTGGTCGGCGCCAAGTTGCCCGGCGGTATGGAAATCAAGAACGCGAAACTGCGCGGCGTCGATTCCAGCGGCATGCTGTGCTCGGCCAAGGAGTTGGGGCTTGCCGAAGAGTCGAGCGGCCTGCTCGAACTGCCGCTTGATGCGCCGGTTGGCACTCCGATTGTCGATTACCTGCAGCTCGATGACGCGGTACTCGAAATCAACCTGACGCCGAACCGCGGCGACTGCCTCGGCGCGCGCGGCATCGCCCGCGAGATAGCGGTATTGAACGAAATGGCGTTCAACCCGCCGGCGATTGCCGATGTGCCAGCCACAATTTCGGACAAGCCGTCGATTGAATTGCTGGCACCGGAAGCCTGCCCACGTTACTGCGGCCGCATCATCAAGGGCCTGAATACCAAGGCCGCGACGCCGCTGTGGATGCAGGAAAAGCTGCGCCGCTCGGGCGTGCGTTCGATCAGCCTCGCGGTTGACGTGACCAACTACGTGATGCTTGAGCTTGGTCACCCGATGCATGCGTTTGACCTGAAAGAAATCAAAGGCGGCATCCGCGTGCGCATGGCCGGTGCCGGCGAAAAGCTGACGCTGCTCGACGGCCGCGAAGTGGAACTGACGCCGGAGACGCTGCTGATTGCCGACCACGAGCGGCCGATTGCGCTCGCCGGCATCATGGGCGGTGAGCATTCCGGCATTGCCGATGGCAGCAGCGATGTGTTGCTCGAAAGCGCCTATTTCAATCCGATCAGCATAGCCGGTCGTGCCCGCAAATATGGCCTGCACACCGATGCCTCGCATCGTTACGAGCGCGGTGTCGATCCGACTCTGCAACGGCTTGCCATCGAGCGCGCGACTCAATTGCTGCTTGAACTCGGCGGCGGTCAGGCCGGCCCGGTGGTCGATGCCAAAAGCGAGGCGCATCTGCCGAAGCCGGCGACGATTCATCTGCGCCGCGAACGCATTGCCCGTCTGCTGGGTTTCACGCTGCCGGATGCGCAGGTCGAAGGCATTCTCACGCGCCTCGGTCTGCAGCTGACGAAAGTGGCCGACGGCTGGAGCTGTGTCGCGCCGCTGCATCGCTTTGATATCAGCATCGAGGCCGATCTGATTGAAGAACTCGTCCGTGTGCACGGCTACGACAAGCTGGAAGCGCGCGTGCCGCATGCCGATTCGAAAATGGTCCGACTGCCGGAACACCGCGTGCTGGAAAACCGCCTGCGCGATCTGCTGGCCGACCGCGGCTACCAGGAAGTGGTGACCTTCACCTTCGTCGAACCGAAGCTGATGAAGACGCTGGAACCGCGCTTGGAACCGCTGGCGCTGCTGAACCCGATCACGCCGGAACTGGCGGTGATGCGCACCAACCTCTGGGCCGGTCTCGTCAATGCTGCCCAGTACAACCTGAACCGGCAGATCAGCCGTTTGGCGCTGTTCGAGCTTGGCCTGCGTTTCGTGCCGGAATCGGGCGGACTGAATCAGGAGAAGGTCATCGCCGGCCTCATCACCGGCGCCCGCGAGCCGCTGCAGTGGAACCACGGCAAAGAGGCTTTCGACTTCTATGACCTGAAGGGCGACATCGAGGCGCTGCTGGCCTTGGGTGGCGAACGCACCGTCGAGTTCCGGGTCGGCAGCCATCCGGCGCTGCATCCGGGCCAGACCGCCGAAGTGCTGGTCAACGGCAAGGCCATCGGCCTGCTCGGCGCCCTGCACCCGGAGAAGGTCAAGGCGCTGGACCTGCCGAGCGACGTCTTTGTGTTCGAACTGGCACTTGAGTCACTGTGTGATGGCATGGTGCCGCGCTATCGTGAGCTGTCGCGCTTCCCCGGTGTCGGCCGTGATCTTGCCTTGGTGGTCGAGGAGAGCACGCCGGTAGAGGCCTTGCTGGCGGTTGTACGCGAGCAGGCAGGGGAGAGCCTCGAAGAGCTAAGGGTGTTTGACATCTATCGCGGCAAAGGTATTGATTTAGGTAGAAAATCTGTCGCCTTGGGCTTGATCTTCCGGCACCCTTCGCGCACTCTTACCGATACCGATGTCGCTGCGTTGATGGATTCCATCCTCGCCAACCTCAAGGCACGTTGCGGCGCCCAGTTGCGGGAATAGGCAGAGAATCCACCTCATGGCTCTCACCAAGGCCGAGATGGCCGAGCGTTTGTATGAAGAGCTCGGCCTCAATAAACGCGAAGCCAAAGAGCTCGTCGAAGCCTTCTTCGAAGAGCTCCGGGGCGCGCTTGAGCGCGGCGAGCAAGTAAAGCTCTCCGGCTTCGGCAACTTCGAATTGCGCGACAAAAACCAGCGGCCGGGGCGTAACCCGAAAACCGGTCGGGAAATTCCCATCAGCGCCCGCCGGGTTGTGACGTTTCGGCCTGGGCAGAAGCTCAAGGCCCGAGTAGAAGCGTATGCTGGAAGCGAGCAACAATAACGAATTCCTGCCCATCCCGGCCAAGCGCTACTTCACCATCGGTGAGGTCGCTGAGCTGTGCCTGGTCAAGCCGCATGTGCTCCGTTACTGGGAGCAGGAATTCCCGCAGCTCAGCCCAGTCAAGCGCCGCGGCAACCGCCGTTACTATCAGCGCGAAGACGTGGTGCTCATCCGCCAAATTCGCTCGCTGCTGTACGAGCAGGGCTACACCATCGGCGGCGCCCGCCAGCAACTGACCAATGAAAAAGCCGGCGACGACAAATCCGAAGCCGATACCATCCAGCGCCTGATCGAAGATCTCGAACAGCTGCTGATCATCCTGAAAAAATAACCAGCAGATCCCCCTCCTTTCCTAGGAGGGGGCAAGGGGTGGTTGCGGAGGTCGATGCCGCGGTTATCCATTCGTCCTCCGAATCTGCTCACAAAATCATCAGCCGCCCCAAGCCCGTCGAAGGGCAATCGAAACGCTCCGTAATCCCAAGCTGACCCCGCCTGACAAATCCGCTATCATGCGCGTCCGCTTTTGCGCCCTCGGGGCGTAACAGCGATTCGGGGTGTAGCGCAGCCTGGTAGCGCACTTGCATGGGGTGCAAGTGGTCGTGGGTTCGAATCCCGCCACCCCGACCAATTAAATCAACTACTTAGAAGAACAAAGGGCCGACGCTAAGTCGGCTTTTTTTATTGGCGGTACGGTTTGCGGTACGGTCGGCGCAAGCGGTAGAAATTTTCACCAGTGCGTGCGAGCAGCCGTTGTTTTTCCCCTGCGCCGTTAGTATCCACGGCGTCACCATCCTGATTCCCGCGCAACCACTTTGGCGATGTTGCGCGAATCATTCTGCATTGCAGCAGCGAAGCTTTCGCGCAAACAAATTGCAGAGGTCTCGAAGCTCGCGGGCGCCTGCGGGTAGCCAAACCGATCTCGGTCCCTTATTCTCCAAAACAATCCGCGCGCCGCAGATTGGCATGCTGCACTGCATCGCCAACGCGGGAACAGAACAGGTTGTCGGCTTGCAGCAACGGATGTAATCGCTGCCAGCCAGAAGTTCCATGAGGGAACCATGACGCACGCGAGTAACTTCGCATTCTTGAAGGAACACGACCCGGTGTTCTTTCAGTTGGCGGCCACCGCCGAGCAAGTGTTTGCCAGCGATCCCAATACCACGCTGATCAAGCTGCGCCAGCTTGGCGAAGCGTTGGCGCAAGATTTGGCAGCGCGCGCTGGTATTGAGGTAACCGAGCAAACCAACCAGCTGGAGTTGCTATCTCGTTTGGACCGAGAGCTTCGTCTGGATCCGACCATTCGCAGTTTGTTCCATACCTTGCGAGTCGAGGGCAATCGTGCGACCCACCAGTTTCAAACGCGCCACAAGGAGGCAATGGACGGCCTGAAAGTCGCGCGTGCCTTGGCGGTTTGGTATCACCAGTCATTCGGTAAGCAGGGCGCTTCGTTCAAAGCTGGGCCATTTTTGCCGCCCGAAGACCCCAGTGAACAGTTGCAACAGCTGCAACAGCAGATTGAGCGACTGAAAGCAGAACTGGGTAATACCCAGCAAGCATTGCAATCAAGTCAGGAACTGGCCGACCTGGTCGCCAACGAAAAAGAGCAGTTCGCCGTTCTTGCTGAGCAGATGGATGCCGAAGCGCGCATCTTCAAATCGCAGGCGAAGCAGAACGAGTCAGCGCTGGAACTGGCTCGGCAGGAATTTGACGAGCGCTTGAAGGCGCTTCAGCAGCGCCTGGATGAAGCCGAGCGCCAGCAAACGCGTAGCCGTACCCAACAAGCGAGCTCCCAACTGGTTCTGGATGAGGAACTCACTCGCATTCTCATCGACCAGCAGTTGGTGGATGCTGGCTGGGAAGCGGATACCCAGAAACTGGATTATCAAAAGGGCAGTCGGCCGGAGAAAGGGAAGAATCGCGCCATTGCCGAATGGCCCTCTCAAGGCGCGCAGAAAGCAGACTATGTGTTGTTTGCAGGGCTGACACCCATTGGGGTCGTGGAAGCCAAGCGTGAGAACGTCAATGTCGCCGGCAAGATCGACCAAGCCGAACGCTATTCCCGTGGCCTGAAAATATCCGACGAGCTGTCGCCGGCCTGGATCATGGCCGGCCAATCCGGGCCGTGGCCAGACGGGCAGGGTGGCCATTTTCAGGTACCGTTTGTCTATTCCTGCAATGGGCGGCCGTTCGTGCAGCAATTGGCCGAAAGCAGCGGCACCTGGTTCCGCGACGTGCGCTCGCCCGCCAACACCAAGCGCGCGTTGATGGATTTCCATTCGCCAGCCGGGCTGCTGGATCAGCTGAAGCGCAGCAAGGAGTTGGCTGAAGTCAAACTCAAGCAGGAAGGGTTTGGGTACCTGCGCCTGCGCGACTATCAAATCAAAGCAATCCAGGCTGTAGAAGCCGCGCTGGCCCAAAATCAAAGCCGTTGCCTGCTTGCAATGGCGACCGGTACCGGCAAAACCCAAACCATCATCGGCCTGATGTACCGTTTTCTGAAAGCGGAACGTTTCCGGCGTATTTTGTTCCTGGTGGATCGTTCTGCGTTGGGCACGCAGGCCACGGACAAATTCGCTGAAGTCACGCTCGAGCAAAACCTGCCGCTTTCCAAGCTCTACAACGTCGCACAAATGGGAGATATGGCGGCCGAAGCAGAAACGCGTATCCAAGTCGCGACCGTGCAAGCGATGGTCCGCCGAGTGTTCCAGTCGGACCGGCCTTTCCCTGTCGATGAATACGACTGCATCATCGTGGACGAAGCGCACCGTGGCTACACGCTCGATCAGGAAATGACCGAAGGTGAATTGGCCCTGCGCGATCAGGCGCAATACTTGTCGGCCTACCGGCGCGTGCTGGATTATTTTGACGCCATCAAAATCGGCCTCACTGCCACGCCAGCCAAACATACCAGCGAGATTTTCGGCAAACCGGTATACACCTATTCCTATCGCGAAGCGGTGGCGGATGACTGGCTCATCGACCACGAGCCGCCCATCCGGTACCAGACGTTACTGAGTCAGAACGGCATCACGTTTGAAAAAGGCGAGAAAGTTCAAGCCATCAATACCGCGACCGGTGAGGTCGAAACGGCAGAGCTGGAAGATGAACTGAGTTTCGAAGTCGAATCATTCAACCGGCGCGTCATCAACGAAAACTTCAACCGCGTCATCTGCAAAGCCCTGGCAGATGAGCTTGACCCGTTCGGAAAAGAGAAAACGCTGATCTTCTGCGCGACCGATCTGCATGCCGACATGGTCAAGCGTCTGTTGGATGAAGCCTTCGCAGAAAAATACGGCGACCAGTACAACGAAGCGGCGGTTCGCAAAATCACCGGCGCGTCCGACAAGGTCGATCAGCTGATCAAGCGCTACAAAAACGAGCATCTGCCAAGTATCGGCATTACCGTCGATCTGTTGACCACCGGCATCGACGTGCCGGCCATTTGCCATTTGGTTTTTATGCGCCGGGTTCGCTCTCGCATCTTGTACGAGCAAATGATCGGTCGTGCCACCCGCCGTTGTGACGACATTGGTAAGACCGTATTCAAGATCTACGATCCGGTGGATATCTACGCCGCGCTCGAAGACGTCAACACCATGAAGCCGCTGGTCAAGAACCCGGATATCGGTATTGACCAACTGTGTGGTGAGCTGCTGAACCCTGCCAGTTACACCGTACCCGGCGAGAGCAAAACCACAACCCATGCCGATGATGTATTGGCCCAACTCAGCCAGAAAATCATGCGGGTGATGCGCAAGGCCGACAACCGCGCCGAAAAGAACCCGCAACTCAAACAACGGCTCGGTGAGCTCGAGCAACTCTGGGGTGTGCCACCGGCCAAGCTGCATCAGCATTTGCACCAGATGGGGCCGCAGGCAGCAGCCGACTTCATCCGTCAGCAGCGCCAGCTGGTGCAACAGATTCAAGAAGTTCAGCAGATCTTGGGCTCAGACTATCGACCGGTAATTTCCGAGCACGAAGACGAACTGAAAGTCCGCGAGCAAAGCTACGGCAAGTTCGGCCGGCCGGAAGACTACCTCGATGGCTTCAGCCGTTTCATCAAAGAGCAGCTGAACCAATCGGCGGCGTTGGCAGCGGTGGTCAATAAACCGCGCGACCTCACCCGCGCCCAACTCAAAGAAGTGAAGCTGTTGCTTGATGGTGCCGGTTTTACTGCCGTTGGTTTGCAAAGTGCGTGGCGCAACCGCACCAACCAGGATATTGCCGCCAGCATCATCGGCTACATCCGTCAGGCCGCGCTCGGTGAAGCGCTCATCCCGTTCGAGCAACGGGTTGCCACCGCCATGCAGCGCATATACAGCCTCGCCAACTGGACCCCGGTTCAGCGCCGCTGGCTGGACCGGCTTGCCAAGCAGTTGGTGCATGAAGTCGTAATCGACCCCGCATTCGTCAACGAGGCCTTCCGCGGCGACGGTGGCGCCGCCCAGCTGGACAAGCACCTCGGCGGCAAGCTCGACACCGTTCTTTCCAGCCTGGCGGAGTCCCTATGGAACCAGTCCGCCTGACCGGCCCCAACCAAAACGCTAGGCGATGAGCCGAATAGCCCTTACAATCGGCTCATCAAGTGAGCCAAATAGACCGCCTATTCGGCTCATTGCCCCGACAACGCCATTTGGAAGAGACCTTTCGCCCGTGACCGACCGCTGGATCTGGCAGCAACCCGATTGGCCCCACTTCACCTGGCAACAGGCGGAGTTGAGCCCGCTTTTGCGCCAAACCACCCAGGCCCAAGGTCAACTCCTTGGCATCGCTCAAGCGGCCGGTGCCATTGCCGATGCCGCCACCAATCTGGATACCCTGCTGCAGAACATCATCACGTCGTCCGCCATCGAGGGCGAGGAGCTCAACGCCGCGTCCGTTCGCTCTTCGCTGGCCAAGCGCCTGCGCATTCCGCAGGCAGCCCCCAAAGCGACCTCTGCCCGTTCAGAAGGGCTGGCCGAGCTCATGCTCGATGCCACCAACAACCTGCAAGCTGAGCTCGCGCCCGCGCGTCTGTTCCAATGGCACCGTTGGCTGTTTCCGGAGGGCGGGCAGGGGCGGTGGGGCGACCTGCGTGTAGGCGATTGGCGCGGCGATGAGCCCATGCAGGTTGTGTCCGGCCGTATCGACAAACCCACCGTGCATTTTGAGGCGCCACCGCGTGCCGGTCTGGAACAACTCATGGCGCAGTTCTGCCATTGGTTTAACACCAGCCGGCACAATGCCGCGCTCGATCCGCTGTTACGCGCCGGCATCGCCCATTTCTGGTTTGTCACCGTGCATCCGTTTGAAGACGGCAATGGTCGTATCGCGCGTGCCATTGCGGATCTCGCCTTGGCCCAGGCCGACCAGCAAAGCATCCGGCTGTACGCCATGTCGGCGGCCATTCTGGAGCGCCGTAACGACTACTACCGCGTGTTAGAGCAAAGCCAGAAAGCCACGCTGGACATCACCGTTTGGCTGAAATGGTTCTTGGAAAACCTGCAGCGGGCCTTGCAACAGGCACAGCAACACATCGACCGTGTGCTGACCAAGACGCGCTACTGGCAACAGCACCAAGACAAAGCGTTGCAGCCGATGCAAGTCAAAGTCCTGAACCGATTACTGGACGGGGGCGACGGCAACTTTGAACACGGCATTTCTGCCGCGCAGTACCAGGCCGTTGCCAAAGTCAGCAAAGCCACCGCCACCCGTCACCTTGCCGAGCTATTGGAAAAAGGTTGTCTGGAAAAACTACCCGGTGGCGGCCGCAGCACCCGTTACCACATTCCCGCTACTCCTTCGCCGTTGGTGGGGAAGGGGCAAAGTTAATCCCCCTCCTTGTCAAGGAGGGGTTAGGGGTGGTTAGTGAATTACGCGATCCGCTCCGGCAAATAAACGAACACCCTACGTTTCACCCGCCGGCTTACAGCCAGCAACAACACGAGCACACAATGAGCAATAACGACATCGTTCAAAAACTCTGGAACCTCTGCGACATCCTGCGTGATGACGGCATCAACTACTCGGACTACGTCACCGAGCTGGTGCTGCTGTTGTTCATCAAAATGGAATACGAAAACGCCCAGAGTGGCGTACTCAATGAACACAAACTGCCGGAATACGCCCGCTGGCCGGTGCTCACCGCCAAGAGCGGCATCACCCTGCTGAACGACTACCGGCAAATGCTGCTCGATTTGGCAAAGAGTGAAGACCCGCTGATTGCCGCCATCTACGCCGACGCCCAAACCCGGCTGCGCGAACCGCGCCATTTGGAGCAGCTCATCAAAAACCTGGATGCCATTGACTGGTTCAGCGCCAAAAAAGATGGCCTCGGGGATCTGTACGAAGGCCTGCTGGAAAAAAACGCCAGCGAAACCAAATCCGGCGCCGGCCAATACTTCACGCCACGCCCGCTCATCGACAGCATCATCGAACTCATTCAGCCCCAGCCCGGAGAAACCATTCAAGATCCGGCCGCCGGCACCGCCGGCTTTCTGATTGCCGCCGATGCCTACATCAAAAGCAAAACCGATCAGCTTTACGATTTGCCGGAAAAGGCCCGCACGTTCCAACGCAAACACGCCTACCTCGGCATGGAGCTGGTGCCCGGCACCCGGCGCCTTGCGTTGATGAACTGCCTGCTGCACGGCATGGAAGGCGATGAACAAGGCGTTGTGCACCTCGGCAACACGCTCGGCAGCGCTGGCGCCAGTTTGCCAAAAGCGGACATCATCCTGAGCAACCCGCCATTCGGCACCGCCAAAGGCGGCGGTGGCCCCACGCGTGATGACCTCACCTACCAAACCAGCAACAAACAACTCGCCTTCCTGCAGCATATTTACCGTCATCTAAAAGATGGCGGCCGCGCTGCTGTGGTGTTGCCTGACAACGTGTTGTTTGAAGCCGGCCAAGGCACCGACATCCGCCGCGATCTGATGAACAAGTGCAACCTGCACACCATCCTGCGCCTACCGACTGGCATCTTTTACGCGCAAGGCGTCAAAACCAATGTGCTGTTCTTTACCAAAGTCAGCGACGAAGCGACCAACAGCACCAAAGAAGTCTGGGTCTACGACATGCGCGCCAACATGCCCAAATTCGGCAAACGCACCCCCTTCACCCGCAACCACTTCACCGACTTCGAAGCCGCATTTTCTTCCCTCTCCCCTCGCGGGAGAGGGACCGAGGGAGAGGGGACGCCCAAAAAGAAATCAGCACTGGAAGCGCCAGCCCCTCACGGCCCCCGCACCGACCAAGGCGAAGCCGGCCGCTTCCGCGTCTTCAGTCGCGACTGGATCAAAGAGCGTGGCGACAGCCTCGATATTTCCTGGCTGAAAGATGATAACGCGGAAGATGCGAGTGAGTTGCCGGAGCCGGAAGAACTGGCGCGTGAGGCAATAGCTGAGCTTTCAGCTGCAATGGGCGAACTGCGGAGCCTGCTTGCTGAGCTGGAGTCTGTGAAATGATCAGAGTTCCAAATGGCTGGGAGGTTCGGCCAATCGGCGAAGTGGCGAAAATCGTTGCCGGCGGCACACCTCCGTCCAAGGACCCCACAAACTTTCAAGATGAAGGCGGCATTCCTTGGCTTACTCCTGCAGATTTAAGTGGTTATCGACACAAATACATTAGTCGAGGCTCTAGAAATCTCTCTGAGTCTGGTTATCGCGCTTGCTCGGCGACGAAAATGCCTCCAGGTTCTGTTCTTTTTTCGAGTCGGGCGCCGATAGGGTATGTCGCGATTGCCGAAAACGAGATCACGACCAATCAGGGCTTTAAGAGCTTCGTTTTACCCGATGGTATAGATAGTGGTTTTGTGTATCACTATTTGCGTCACATAAAACCACTGGCTGAAAATTTGGCGACAGGAACAACGTTTAAAGAACTTTCCGGTGCAGCTACAGGAAAACTCCCGTTGCTCATCGCGCCCCTCGCCGAACAAAAACGCATCGCCGACAAACTCGATGCCGTGCTGGCGCGCGTGGATGCCTGCCGCGACCGCCTCGACCGCATCCCCTCCATCCTCAAGCGCTTCCGCCAATCCGTCCTCGCCGCCGCCACCTCCGGCCAACTCACCGCTGACTGGCGCGCACGCCGAGTAATTATGGAGGATGACGCAGGAAGCCCAACAGCGAACTCTGATTGCGGGTCAAGCAGTTTCGACTCGCAATTCCAGTCCAAACTTGCTCCATACCCGATGGTTCAGCTCTCTGATGTTGCTGATTCCCGATTGGGAAAGATGCTGGACAAGGAGAAGAACACCGGTAAAGCAAGGGCGTATTTGCGGAACGTTAATGTTCGGTGGTTCAACTTTGATTTGTCCGACTTGCAAGAGATGCGAGTCGAAGATTCTGACCTTGAGCAGGTCAGCGTGGCCTTTGGTGATCTATTGATATGCGAAGGTGGCGAGCCTGGTCGATGCGCTGTGTGGACCGGTGAGTCTGGGCAATTTGTTTTTCAGAAAGCGCTTCACAGAGTTCGACCGAAAGACAAACGTTTGAATCTTGTCTGGTTGGCCTATTGCTTGAAACTGGCGGCAGATCAAAAACAACTGGATGAACTGTTCACCGGTACGACAATAAAGCACTTGACTGGGGTTTCATTGGCGAAGTTCCGCTTCCCATTGCCCGATTCAGAAGAGCAGGAAGAAATCGTCCGCCGCGTCGAAACCCTATTCGCGTTCGCCGACCGCCTCGAAGCCCGCGTCACCGCCGCCCGCGAATCCGCCGACCGACTGACACCGGCCTTGCTCGCCAAAGCCTTCCGCGGCGAACTGGTTCCGCAAGACCCGAATGACGAACCGGCAGCGGAATTGCTCAAGCGTTTGGCTGCCAATAACAACGGCGAGGACAAGCCGAAACGCGGCAGAAAACGCGCATG
>JBKBHF010000025.1:0-56150 GCA_046297695.1 Permianibacter sp.
CTCACCCCCAGCCCCTCTCCCCTCAAGGGAGAGGGGTGCGAGCGCACCGGCTATTGAGCGAGCGGCATGTTCAGCCTCGCTCTGTATCCACGTCCCGCGTACTCGCCTATGGAGCACAAAGTACCGGTGAAACAGAGCAGCGCACAGTTGGCCCCCGCCTTCGCCCGCCCAAGAGAGAGGGAACTTTCAGTGCGCTATGCCATAGGATATGGCAGCCGAAATGTTTGCACCTTCTCCCTTGAGGGGAGAAGGTCGGGATGAGGGTGAAGCATGAGGCAGAGTCAACAGCAACGTAACCGCGCCCGCCAGCTCCGCAAGAGCATGACTGACGCCGAACGTTTGCTGTGGCGTGAACTGCGCAACCCGGAAAAATTCAGTGCGAAGTTTCGGCGGCAATGCCCGATTGGCCCGTACGTCGTCGACTTCGTCTGTCTGGAGCAACGTCTAATCATCGAAGTGGATGGTAGTCAGCATCAGCAATCGGATCACGATGTGCAACGGACGGAATGGCTGGAAAAGAATGGTTTTCGGGTTTTGCGATTCTGGAACAACGAGGTGATGCAGAACCGGAGCGCAGTTTGTGAGGTGATTTGGCAGGCGTTGGTTGACGTGAAAGCTTAGATTGTGCCAGGAAATCAGTAGCCAGCAGATACCGTTTGTGCTGATGAATCACCCTCACCCACCCCTCTCCCCTCAAGGGAGAGGGCTATTCATGCCGTCGCTCCAGGCCAAATGGAAAGCACGCATGGAGCCAGCGCAGGTCATGGATGAAGCACCAAACTCAGTTCCCTCTCCCTTGAGGGGAGAGGGCTAGGGTGAGGGGGACCCGGTTAGACATAACAATTTTCAGATGCGAAAGAGAAATTTGATGACCGACGATAACCAAACGAGCCACCAACAAAAAATGGCGAAGCTGAAAGAAAAAGTCGATGCCGGTATTGCCGCAGCGACTGACGAGCGCGGGCTGGTATTGCTGTTGACCGGTGACGGCAAAGGCAAGACCAGCTCGGCATTCGGGATGGTGATGCGCAGTCTCGGTTATGGCCACAAGGTCGCGGTGGTGCAGTTCATCAAAGGCGTGCAATTGTCGGGCGAGGAAATTTTTCTGCGTGAGCAGCGACCGGATGTCTTTTTCTACCAGATGGGCACCGGTTTCACCTGGGAAACCCAGAATCGCGCCGCCGACATTGCCGCGGCAGAGCGAACCTGGCACGAAGCCGAGCGCGTGCTGCGTGATCCATCGTATCGTTTGGTGGTGCTGGATGAACTCACCTATATGCTGAGCTTCGGCTACCTTGAAGAGGCGCGCGTGGTGACGGCAATCCGGCAGCGACCACCGGAGCAGAGCGTCGTGATCACGGGGCGCGGCGGCGGCAGCGCATTGCGCGAGCTGGCAGACACCATCGCCGACATTCAGGACAGCAAACACGACTACCGCGCCGGCATCAAGGCACGGCCCGGCGTCGATTACTGAGATCGCGCATGTCAGCGACTACCCGCCAGCGCCGCTCGCGCCTCATTACTGGGCGGTCACTGATCTTGCTGTCGCTTGCCATGTTGGCGGCGCTGCTAATCAGCACTCGCACTTACGGCGCCGACAAGCCGCGGCGAGTGGCATCGTTGTCGCTCTGCGTCGATGAATTGTTGCTGAGTCTGGCCGAGCCAACGCAGGTGGCGGCAGTTTCGCGGTTGGCAGCCGACCCGCGCTACAGCCGGGTTTGGCAACAGGCGCAACACACGCCGCAGCATGACGGTCTGGCCGAGCAGTTGGTGGCCCTGCGGCCGGATCTGCTGCTGGCGGCCGAGTACGAACAAGGCAAGGCGACAACATTGCTGCGGCAACTCGGTTATGACGTGCGCATCGTTGCCACGGCGACTACGCTGGCGGATGTACCGGCGCAATGGCGCGAAGTGGCTACGTGGCTGGGGGCAGAAGCCCGCGCCGAAGCCTTGCTCGCCAACTGGCAACAGAAGCTGGCTCAGGCCAAGCGACCGCCGCCAACGGCGACCTCGCCACTCGCACTCAGTCTCGCGCCCAACGGTTACACACCGGGGCAACAATCGCTGAAAAATGAACTGCTGCACTGGACCGGTTACCGGACTGCAGCCGATGTCCTGGGTCTGCGTTATGACAGCGAATTGACTCTGGAGCAAATCCTGCTGCTGAACGCGGATGTGTTGTTTCTGGAAGAGCAGCACGGCAACCGTGATGCATTGGCGTTTCGTTTGCTCGATCATCCCGCGCTGCAACAACAGACGACCCGACGCATCGCCGTGAACAGTGCCGACTGGCTTTGCCCCGACTTGGGACTGGCAACAATGGCGCAGAAGCTGGCACAGGTGCAGGATTCGGCGGATATACCACGGAAGGCAGCACCAACGGAGGTTGCGCCATGAGTCGCGCGCAGGTCTCGCTGCCTGTGGTATCGGTTGTCTTGACGGCGAGTCTGCTGGCGTTGTTGCTGCTTGCCCTCTCGCTTGGAAAAGTCACGTTTACACCAGCGGAAATTTTGACGGAATTATCTGACAGCGCATCCTCTGCACCGCGCGACGAAATGTCTGCGGTGCTGCGCACCATTGTGCTGGATATCCGCTTGCCGCGCGCGCTGTTGGCGGCGCTGGTCGGCGCCACGCTGGCGCTGGCCGGCGCAGCCTTGCAGGGCGTGTTCCGCAATCCGCTCGCCGAACCGGGTTTGATCGGGGTGTCCAGCTGCGCATCGCTTGGCGCTGTCGTGGCGATCTATTACGGTCTCAGCGCACTGGCGTGGTTCGTCTTGCCGGTGATGGCGATCCTCGGCGCGCTGCTTGGCATCGCCACGATGCTGCTGCTTGCCGGCCGGCAGGCACCGACCGTCACGCTGCTGCTCGCCGGTGTCGCCGTCAATGCCTTTGCCGGCTCCTGCATTGCACTGGCACTCAATCTGGCGCCGAATCCCTATGCGATGTCGGAAATGGTGTATTGGCTGCTCGGCTCGCTGGCCAATCGCAGCAAGGCGGAGTTGCAGCTGGTGTTACCGTTCATTGCTTTCGGCGTGCTGCTCTGCTGGCGACAGCGCCGCTTGCTGGATGCCTTGAGTCTCGGTGAGGACACGGCACAGTCGCTTGGTTTTGCCGTGACCAAACAACGAATGTTGTTGCTGCTCGGGATTGCGCTGGCGGTCGGCGCGGCCGTTTCGGTCAGCGGCAGCATTGGATTTGTCGGGCTGTTCATTCCGCATCTGCTGCGGCCGGTGGTTCGCTACCAGCCCAGCCGGCTGCTCGGGATCAGCGCCTTGGCCGGTGCGGTGTTCCTGCTCGCGGCGGATCTGGTGGTGCAACAACTGCCAGCTGCGCAGGAACTCAAAGTGGGCGTTATCACCGCGCTGGTCGGCGCGCCGTTTTTCTTGCTGCTGGTGCTGCGCAGCCGGAGTTGGTCGGCATGAAAGCGACCGAAACCAAAACCGGCGCGGCCGCGCTGACAACAGAACCGAGGCAGAACGGGCCAACACTTTTGCAGGCGCACGATCTGCATGCGGCTTACGGCACGCAGCAGGTGCTGCGCGACATTCGGCTCAGCATTGCGGCGGGTGAATGCCTGGCGTTGATCGGCCCGAATGGCGCCGGCAAAAGCAGTTTGTTGAGAGTACTGGCCGGTTTGCTGCCGGCAACGGCCGGCAGCATTGTGATCGCCGGCAAGCCCCTGTCAGCCTGGCGCCCTGACGCGCTGGCGAAACAACGCGGCTATCTGGGCCAGCATGCCGGCGTGCAATGGCCACTGCCAGTACGTGAAGTGGTGGCCTTGGGGCGACTGCCATTTGGCAACCGGCAACTGGCCCCGAGTGACGAGCAGATCATTGACGCAGCCATGATGGCGGCCGACGTTCAGGCGCTGGCGGAGCGACCGGTCACCACGTTGTCAGAAGGGGAACGGGCGCGCGTTTTGATTGCCCGGTTGTTTGCCACCGAAGCGCCACTGCTGCTTGCCGATGAACCCACGGCAGCGCTCGATCTGGCGCATCAGCATCAGGTCATGCAGCTGTTTCGACAGCATTGCCAAGCTGGTGGTGCCGCCATTCTGGTGCTGCACGATCTGAACCTCGCGGCGCGCTACTGCGATCGCGTGTTGCTGCTACAGCACGGCGCCATGGTCAGTCAGGGCAGTCCGGCACAGGTGCTGACCGCCACGCAATTGGCAGCGGTCTACGGAATTGACAGTGAAGTGTTGCGGCGTGGTGAGCATTTGCAGCTGCTGTTCTCGCCGCGCTGATTCAGTCGATCGGTTGTCATACCGGCGAAAGTCGGTATCCATTTTCGCCGATAAAAATGGACCCCGACTTTGACCGACAGGGATGCGAGGAATGCCTTGTGGCTACTGGAACGCCACCGACCGCCGGGCTGACCAGTGCATTTTGCTTTCAGGCGTGATCAGAGCGCCCCTAACGCGCACCGGCGTTCTTACGCTGAGTCCGAGAACAGATCTCACCCTGCCTCTGCCAGCAGCTCATCAATGTCCTCAAGATAGTCGTCGAGCTCGCCAAGCAGGTGGGCTTTTTGTTTCGGCGTCATCGTTTGCAGCAAGTACAGCTGCAAAGCACGGCGGTGCTCGGTTTGCCGGACAATCGCCGCCTGGTAGGCATCGCTGCGCAGGCTGGCCGGATCAAGGAACATGCGCTCGACTGCAGCGCGAGTGGCGACTGGGTCACTGCGCTGTGCCAGCGAGGCCACAATGAATTCGCGCCAGCGCTGGCGTGACTCCAGTGTGTAATCGCTCCAGCGGATCGACTGCTGCTGCCAGTCGCGCAAGTAGGTTTTTTGTTGGTCAGTGACACTGCCGAGCCATTGCTCGACATCATCCAGCAGATTCTCGAACCGTTCCCGTTCAGCGGCTTGCGGATCTTGCTCGCGCTCCGCCAGTTCTTCGCGGAGCTCCTCGGTCTCTTCATCGAGATGCGCCAGCAGATGTTCGATTTGCGTGTCGCTCAGCGTGCCGGCAAGTTGTACGGTGTCGTCGATGAGGCCACTGACGCTGGCCTTGATCAGCGCGCCGGTCTGCTCGTTCAGCGCCTGCAGGCGGGCATCGGTCATCCGGTCGTTGGCGATGTCATCGCGCAGGCCGGCCAGCGCCTCCCGCCATACAGGCAATTGTTCACGCTGGTGCCAGCCGAGTCGTTCTTCGAGACGCTCGTCCAGCCAGCGCTCCTGGCCGCTTTCCAGGCGCAGGTAACGGTCCACCTGCCAGCCGACCAAGGTGTCGAGTCGCGGGTAGACAAAGCCAAGCGTACAGCCGGTCAACGCCAGCGCGGTCAGGCCCACGGCCAACCAGCGGCCCGGAAACTTGTTCAGAAACTGTCCTGTCATCATCCACTCCCGTATAATCGCCGCCCGTTTTGCCGGCCTGCCGCCGGCCCCGACTGCCCGATTCCCTGCCATGTCCGACTCGCCTATCGCTGCCGTATCCGCCGCCGCAACCTCTGACGTCGAGGCGGCGCGCCAACGCAAAGACCAATACGAATTCAACAAGTTGCAAAAACGCCTGCGCCGCGAAGTCGGCCAGGCCATTGCCGACTTCAACATGATCGAAGACGGCGACAAGGTCATGGTCTGCCTGTCTGGCGGCAAAGACTCCTACACCCTGCTCGACATTCTGCGCAACCTGCAGCAGGCCGCGCCCATCCGGTTCGAGATACTGGCGGTCAACCTCGACCAGAAACAACCGGGCTTCCCGGAAGAAGTGTTACCAAATTACCTGACCAGTATCGGCGTGCCGTTCCACATCATCGAGGAAGATACGTACAGCGTGGTCAAACGGCTCATTCCGGAAGGCAAAACCACCTGCTCGCTGTGCTCGCGGCTGCGCCGCGGCGTGCTGTACAACTTTGCCGCCCAGCATGGCATTACCAAGATTGCGCTCGGCCACCACCGCGATGACATTCTGGAGACGTTTTTCCTGAATTTCTTCTACGGCGGCAAGTTGAAGAGTATGCCACCGAAGCTGGTCAGCGATGACGGCCGCAATGTTGTCATCCGCCCGCTCGCCTACAGCCGGGAAAAAGACATCGCCCGCTACGCGCTGCACAAGCAGTTCCCGATCATCCCGTGCAACCTGTGCGGCTCGCAGGAAAACCTGCAACGCAAGGCCGTCAAGATGATGATGCAGGACTGGGACCGCAAACACCCCGGCCGTATCGAAACCATGTTCCGCGCGCTGCAAAACGTGGTGCCGTCGCATCTGGTCGACAGCAACCTGTTCGACTTCAAATCGATTGCCGCGACCGGCGTGCCGAGCGAAGACGGCGACCGCGCGTTTGATAAAGAAGATTTTGTCGAGCCGACCCCGGATGGCGATGATGTGCCGGTGAATACGTTGAATGTGGTGCAGTTGTAAGGCGGGTCATGACCCGCCGTTTCATTTTCGTGAGGTGACAACATTTGGTGCGTCGTGACGCACCCTACGCTCTACCGACCCTGCGAGATTTTCGCTAATCCAATACTTGGAAGCGTCATTATCTGGAATCGTCGTCCCCGCGCAGGCGGGGACCCAGTGGCTTTACGGAAACGACACTGGATTCCCGCCTGCGCGGGAATGACGGGCGAAGACCCGTAGGATGGGTAGAGGTGCAACGCGCCGAAACCCATCGGCTTGCCGACAAAGAAAATGATGGGTTTCGCCAACGCTCTACCCATCCTACGAATCGATTTTCTGTGGGAGCGGCTTAAGCCGCTCCCACACAACCAACTCCGGGATAACAAAAACAACATGCTCGAATTCACCACCGAAATCCTGACCATCCTGTTTTTTGTCGCGGTATTCGCCGGCTGCATCGACGCCATTGCCGGCGGCGGTGGCCTGCTGACCATTCCGGCGCTGCTCTGGGCCGGGCTGTCGCCGGCGATGGCGCTCGGCACCAACAAGCTGCAGGGCTGCGCCGGTTCGTTTTCGGCGAGCCTGCATTTCATCCGCGAAGGTGCGGTCAATTTCCGCAAATTCTGGCCGGCGTTTCTGGCATCGCTGATCGGTGGCGCGCTCGGCGCGTTGACGGTGCAGCAGATTGATCCCGGCTTTCTGCGACAGGTGATTCCGTGGCTGCTCATCGCCATTGCGCTGTACATGCTGTTTGCCAAAAAAGTCGGTGAAGTGGAAAGCCATCAGCGGGTCAGCCTGCCGATATTCGCGGCGACGATCGGTTTCGGCGTCGGTTATTACGATGGTTTTTTCGGCCCCGGCACCGGCACGTTCTTCGCGCTCGGCTGTGTCGGCCTGCTCGGGCTGACGCTGCCGGTCGCCACCGCGCACAGCAAGGTGCTCAATTTCGCCAGCAATCTCGCCTCGCTGATTTTCTTTGTCATCGGCGGCAAGGTGCTGTGGTTGCCGGGCGGCGTGATGGCGGCCGGCCAGTTCATCGGTGGCCAGATCGGCGCCCGGATGGTGTTCAAGGGCGGTGCCAAGCTGGTGCGCATGGTGCTGGTGGTGGTGTCGATTGCCCTGTCCATCCGCCTGTTCCTGACGGCCTGAGCCGGCCGCCGCCGCCGTCAAGGTGGTCGCTGCGGCAGCACTGGTTTACACTGCGTTTTTCCTGCCACTTTTCCGGTATTTGGCTATCGTGACTGCCCGTTTCGGCGCCCTGCTTGCCTCCGTGTCGCTGGTGGCAATGGCCACATTCCTGTTCTGGCCGCAGGAACCTGCGTTGGTTCGCGAACCGGTGGATGGTCGCTTGCCGCGGCTGGCGACGCCGGATCATTACCAACTGCGGCTGAGCGTGTTCCCCGAGCAACCGTCATTCCGCGGCGAGGTGGAAATCGGCCTGCAGCTGCACGCCGCGACACGCACGCTGTATCTGCACGGCCGTGATTTGACGGTCCATAAAGTGGAAGCGCGCCGCGCCGGTGAAGACAGCATCAGCGGTCACTATCAGCAAATCAGTCCGCAAGGGCTTGCCCGTATCGATTTTGATGACACCTTGTCATCCGGTTTTCTGACGCTGGCGCTGCAGTACGACGGCCAGTACACCACCACATCGGAAGGGCTCAGCCGGGTGCAGGTCGATGATGCCTGGTATGTCTTCAGTCAGTTGCATCCGATTGAAGCACGACGGGTGTTCCCGTCATTTGACGAGCCAAACTTCAAAGCCACGTTCGAGCTGGAAGTGATCAGCTGGCAGAACGATATCGCCATCGGCAACAGCCTGCCGAGCGAAACCCGGCAACTGCCCAATCATCTGAAAATCACCCGGCTCAATCGCACGCCTCGGCTGCCGACCTATCTGCTGAATATCAGCGTCGGCCCGTTCGATGTCGTCAACGGCCCGGTTATCCCGGCCAATGAAGTCCGCCAGCGGCCATTGACCTTGCGCGCCGTCACCACCCGCGGCAATGGCGTCAAGACCCGGTTTGCCTTCCGGCACACCGCTGCGATGCTGACCGCATACGAGCAGTACTTTGCCATTCCGTTTCCGTTTGAAAAGCTCGATCTGATCGCGGTACCGGACTCATCGGCCAACGTACTGGAGAATCCGGGCGCCATCAATCTGTCCGATGAGCTGATGCTGATCGACGAGCAGGCACCGCTCGCGCAGCGGCAGGCCTTCATCGCCCACCATGCCCACGCGCTCGCCCATCAATGGTTCGGCGATCTGGTGACGATGCCGTGGTGGGATGATCTGTGGTTGAGTGAAGGCTTTGCCGAATGGCTCGGATACCAGGTCGCCAGCAAGAGCCATCCGGAATATCCACTGACCGTCGCCATGCAGCAGCAATTAGAGCAGGCCATGCAACGCGACGGCCTGAGCCCGGAAGTGCGCATACGCCGATCGATCAGCCGCGAGCAGGATGTGCAAGGCACGTTCAACACCGTCGTCTATGACAAGGCCATGGGCTTGATGCGGATGTATGAGCGCTTCCTTGGCGCCGATCAGTTCCGCCAGGGCCTGCGCAATTATTTTGCCCGTCACGCCTTCGGCAATGCCGGTGCCGATGATCTGTTCCGCTCGCTCGGCGATGCAGTTGCCGACCCGGTGGTGACCCGCAGCTTCGATAGCTTTCTGACGCAACCAGGTTTGCCTGCCATCCGGCTTCAGCAGAATTGCAACAACGGTCGGCTGCAGCTGCAACTGCAGCAGCACGAGTACCGCCCGGCCGGCAGCGGCGCCCGCCAGTTGCACTGGCAGTTACCAGTCTGTCTGCGAGCGCAGGATGAATCCCGGCAAAGCTGCCGGCTGTTCACCGAGCCGAGCATGACGTGGCAAACCGACTGGAGCTGCGAGCAATTGCTCGTGCCCAATGTCGATGGCGCCGGTTACTACCGTTGGCAGTTGAGCGAAGAACACCGGCAACGCCTGCTCGCCAAAGTGGACACACTGCCGGTGACCGAAGCCATGGACGTCGCTGCCAATCTCGGCGCCGCCGTGCGCGCTGGCGATCTCAGCCTGGAAGCGTTCTGGCTCAGCCTGCCGGCGTTGGCACAGCATCCGCAGCCGGCGGTGCTCGACAGCGCACTGAATCACTGGCGTTACCTGTTGCAGCACATTTTGCAGGGCTCTACCCGTGCCAATTGGCAACAGCAGCTGCGCGAACTGTTGGCACGACCAACATTGCAGGACCCGGACAACCACGAGCGCTTGCGCTTCCGCGCCTTGACGCTTGCGGATCAGTCGGTGCAGAAAACGCTGCTGCAACCGCAGCAAGCGGCCTTGCAGCAGATTCGGGATGGCGGCAATGTCAGCGCCAACGTCGATCCGCTGGCGTTGACCATTGCCCTGCAACGCGAACCGGCACTGTTCGCACCGCTACGCAAGCAGCTGCAAACCGAAACCGACAGCCATGTCAGGGCCATCATCACCCAGGCGCTTGCGCTGCAGAACAATCCGACGCTGTTGCCTGCCCTGCAGCTACTGCTGCAATCGCCGCATCTGCGCGTCAATGAACGCTGGACACTGTTGCGCGATAGCACATTGCAGCCCGCATTTGCCGGCCCGCAATGGCAGTGGTTGCGTGAGAACCTGAACGTGATGCTGCCACTGTTGCCGGACTATCGGCACAGCCAGTTCGCCGAGTTGGCGCAAGGCCTGTGCGACGAAACCGATTGGCATGCCACCGAACAGTTCCTGCTCGCCCACCGCGAGCAATTGGCGGGGCCGGCACCGGCCATCGCCACCACCGCCAGCAATGTGCGCCAGTGCCTGGCGCTGCGTGCGCAATTGAATCCGTCCGCCACTACGGGCGGCGAAACCGTTCCGGAGTGACCATGAACCAGAACAACGTGCCGGCACCGTCGCAAGGCGATCCATTGCAGTGTGTTGCGTTGAAAGATTACCCCGTACAGTTTCCGTTGACCGTCGCCTGGGGGGAAATGGACGCCTTCCAACACGTCAACAACGTGGTGTATTTCCGCTATTTTGAAAGCGCCCGTATCGAGTACGGCCGCCGTGTTGCGTTGATGGACATGAAAGCGCAGGAAGGCATCGGGCCCATTCTCGCCGCAACCAGCGCCCGCTACCGGCGGCCGGTGCTGTTTCCAGATCAGCTGCTGATCGGTGTCCGGGTCAGTCGTCTGGGTGAAGACCGGTTCTGGCAGCAGTACGCGATCTACAGCCAGCAACAACACGCCATCACCACCGAAGGCGAAGCGGAAATCGTGCTGTTTGATTACCACAACCAGCGCAAAGCCGCCTTGCCTGCCGCACTGCGTCAGCGTATCGAACAACTGGAACAACGCAGCTTTACCTGAGCCTTGCCACCATGATCTTGTCTGAGTTGACCAGCAAACAAAAAAAAGGCCTGCTGCTGACGATAGCGGCGCTGCTGCTGCTCGCCGGCCTTATCTGGTGGTGGCGCAGCCCCGATCCGACCGAAGCCTTGCGCAAACGGTTTTCTTTTTTTGAAGTGATCAACGCCTCGCTGCGCAGCAAGAGCAGCAGTACCTTGCCCAACAACGTCAAGGAACAGATGCCGGATTCACCGCCGGAGCTGGAGCCGCCGACCCTGCTTAGCGCCGGCGAATTCAGTGGCCTCGACAGCAAGCGGCCGGCCGCCGGCAAAGTTCAGCTGTTCCGGCTCGGCACCGGGGAATACCTGCTGCGGCTGGAAAACCTGTCGGTGGTGCGTGGTCCTGGTCTGCACCTGTATTTCACCGCCAGCGCCGGCCCGCGCGATGCAGCCGTGGTGCAGAGCGATTTCATTGATCTCGGTGAACTGCGCGCACAGAGCGGCGATTTGAACTACGTGATCCCGGCCGACATCGACCTGCGCGAATACAACGGCGTGGTGGTGTTCTCACCGTATTTCCGTGAACTGTACGCCACCGCGAGCCTGACCGTCGCCAGCGCCAGCACGCCGTAACGATGCACGGCGTTGGCCACCAACCGCCGCAAGACTATCTCGCTACCGCAATGCGCTCCCGCCACCACAGCAGTGCCAGCAACAACACCGCCACCGCAACAAACGGCCATGCCGGTAACGGCTGCGCCCGGCTCGGCAACGGCGGTGCCGCTGTTTGCGCATGCAGGCGCGTCGCAAGCTGAGCGTTGCGCCACTGTTGCTCCGGCAAACTGGCGGCCTCGCGCACGCGCCAGTCCGTGCTGATCGGCGAGGTTCCGGCAACGGCGGCACTGAGCCGGTACCAGCCGGCTTCGGTTGGTCGGTACACCGCGCAAACCCGGCCCGGTGCCGCCACCGGTGCGACCGCAACGACATCGATTTGGCCACTGGGCCGCTGCAGTGTCAGCGATAACGGCGGCGATTCAGACGCGACACCCACATCGTCCAGACAAAGCTCGGCGGCCTGCCCGACCAGACTCTCGGCCGGCACCTGCCAACGTGCCTGCATAGCCTTTGCAAGCGGCAGGCTGCGTTGCCACCAATCGGCGTACGCCAGACGCGCGCGCTGCCACAGGCGATGACTGTTGCCCACGCCCACCCAGACGATGCGACCCTGACCCCATACGCGTTGCAGCACCGCGCGATCGTGCAGCGCTTGCCAGTTTTCATCTGCGCGCGGCAACCAGGCGCTGCGCAACAAGGCAATGTCGGCGATCAGCAGCGCCTGCTCGGCTTCGGTCAGCGCTTGCCATTGCAGCTGCAGGCGCTCGCTCAACTGGCGACGCACCCGCGCCTCGGTCTCGCTGCCATCGCTCAGCAACAGCAAGCTGCGCCCTTCGCCGACGCGCTGCAACAGCTGTTGCTGTTCGCGCGTTGAAGCGGCCAGCCAGCTGCGCAGATCGCGAACCAGAATGTCCGGCACGAGCGCCGCGTCGGCGGCAAGATTGAAGCGATCGCGCCGCTGCAACTGCTGCCCGGTGCGGGTGATGAATTCGCCTTTCATGCCGGTTTGCAGCCACCATTCCCGCAGTGCCCGCTGTTCAAATGACGGCGCGCCAAATTCGCCCTGCAGGCTCAGCGATGCAACGGGTTGCACCACGAACGCCACCGGCAGCTCGCGCACCGGCTCGCCATCGCTGCGGCGCAGCCGCAGCTGCCAATCAAAGCGGCCGGTGCTGACCGGCCGATAGCGCAGCAGCGCGGCGCCGTCCTGCAATATCGTTTCGGCAACGGCGACGCCACGACTGTCGAGCAGCGCCACACTGTGCACCGGCGCCGGTGCGCGCAGCTGCAGTTGCAAGGCATCGCCGTGCTGCAGTTCATGTCGATAATCGAGTTGCCAGGCCGGCATGTCGGCCGGTGTCCAGATCACGGTCTGGCGCGGCAAAGCCTGCCAGACCGGTTCGGTCCAGCCGTGTCCGAACAACAACAGGCGGCGGCCCTGATCCGCCGCCAATGCCGCTTGCAACTGCTGCCAGCTTTGCAGATCCGGCTCGGTAGTCATGACCAGCACTGGCTGCTGAAGACGCGCCGCTGCCGCCTGGGCCGCGGCATCGCTCGCCGCATCACCTGGCGTTTGCACGATCAGTTCGCGCTGGCGCTGCGGCTGTGACGGTGGTTGCAGCGCAAGTGCAAACGCCAGCAGCGCCGGCAGCCACAACAGGCGCCAGCGCCACGGCAACCGGCTGCGCGCCAATTGCCACAACAGCACCAGCAACAGAACGCTCCAGCCGACAACGATGGGCCAGGTCATGGCGTCGGCTCCTCAGCGTCGTTGCCGGCGAGCGCGGCCCGCAACTGCTGCCAGCGATCAGCCTCGGGTCGCATTGCCGGCAGCGGCGTCGGCAACAGTGTCGACAACTGATCGCGCAGCGCCATCACGCAATCGGCGCAACCATTTTGCCATTGCTGCAAGCGTTCCAATGACGCCAGCGCCAGCTCAGCCTGATTGCTGTCACGCAACCGCGCCCGCAAATCCTGTTGCACCGCGGCGAGCAGTGCGGCGTCCACCTCCGGCTCCGGCGCCGACAATTGCTCAAGCAACGATTGCAAGCGTTGCTGCGCTTCTGCAGTGAGCGCCTGATGCTGCCGTTGCACCGGTCGCAGATCCGTGGCTTCGCCGGTGAACCGCATGCTTTCTTCAAGCGGCGGTGGTGCGAACGCGGTCTTGTGCAAGTAAATCCGCTCGGCCTGCTGCAGCTCCTTGATGGCCGCGAGTGCGGCATATTCTTCCGGCAAGGCCTGCTCTGGAATGGCCAAGCGCAGACCGCCTTCGGCCCCCCACATGGCCTGCAGCGCACGCCGCAATATGGTTTTGGTGGCTTCGTCAAACAACGTCGCGTTCTCGGCTTCGTCGTGGGCATGACCGTAAGTCGCCAGCACGTTCACCTGGGCGCAAGCCGCCGCACCGACTGCCATTGGCGCCGCACCATGATCCCCGTGGTCACCGTGATCATGGCCGGCTTCACCGGCTTCCTCGTCATGCTCCGCCTGCTCGTCGTCAGGCGCCGGCGTCGCGGCTTCAAAGCTGCTTTCCTCGCCGAGAAACTCGCCGTAACGCAGGCGCAGGATCATCTGGTCCTGCGCCAGTTTTTCACTGCGTTCACGGAATTGCTGCGCGGACAGTTGCTTGCGCTGGCTGATCAGGGCTTCGGTATCGAGGATGATCTGTCGCTGCGAACGGAATTTGGCTTTGCCGAGATCGGCTGGCAAGCGGGCACCGGCGTCACTGCCTTCCTGCTCGACCGGATGCCGCAAGATGTAGGTGCGGCTACGGCTTTGCTGCCGGTTCGGCTGATGGTTGTCTTCCGCCACGACATAGAAATACAGCTCGTCACCGGGTTCCATGCCGAGCTGGCGCAGCCGCACCGACTGCTCATGCAGCCAGCGGCGTGGATCGGCGCCGGCCGGCAAGCGCTGTTCGCGATCGGTGAAGCGGACGTTCTCGCCACCGCCACGTGCCAAGGTCCAGTGCAGACTGGCCCGGTGCAAACCATAATCATCCGCGAGCTCCAGCTGCAACGGCAGCAGGTACTCGGCACTGTCGACATCTTGCAGTTCGCGTTCCGGTTGCCGCACGCTGATCAGCGGCGCCTGATCGCGCTGCAGCAGCAAGCGGCCCTGCAGACCGGGCACCGGTTCACCTTGATTCAGCACGCGAAAACCGGTGCTGAACCGGAACGTCCAGTCGCTGCAGACGCGATCCGTCTGCGTAGCAAGCGCCGTCAGCGGCCGGGTTTCACCATCGAGCCATTGCACGGTTAGATACTGCTGCTGCGCGCTGTCAGCCAGCAGACAAAATTGCACGGCACTGCCTTCCGGGATCTTGATCTCACCACCGGCCGCTTCGAACGGCGCCATGCCGGTGTAGGCCGGCGGCGTCACGCTGACGACGGCTGCCGGCGGCAACGCACTGACGGTAACGGCAGGCGAACTCGCCGCGTCAACCGGCGTGCTCGGCACCGGCAGTTGCCACCACCACAACGCAATGGACAGCACCGTGATGCCGGCACTGAGACCGTACGCGCTGGTCGGCAGCACCGCCGGCAACACCGGTGGCAACTGCGCGAGCTGCTGCTGCAGTGCCGCTTGCACGCGTTTTTGCTGCAAAGATGCGATTGCATTCTGCGGCACGGTGGTCAGCAGAAAACTGGAATCCTGCAGCGGCGCGAGCGCGTCGTCGAGCCAATGGCCGAGCAAACGGCCAGCTTCTTGCCAGGCGAGCTTTGCTGCGACCGCAGCGAACAGCATTGGCAGCAGCAACCACAGCCAGTGTGAAGGCGCTGCCGGCAGCCAGATCAGCAGCGGCGCGGCCATGCAACCGAACACGGCAAGCGCCGTGCGCACGGCGTAACGCCATTGCAACTGCTGCAGCAAGGTCTGCGCTGGCTTATCGACGTGCATGCGCCAGTCCCCGTTCAGCCAGCAACAACAACACAGCTGCCAGCAGCAGCAGCGTTTGCAGCGGCTGCGCATGCTCACCGCTGCCGGCCGGTACGGCCGCCGCCATCTGGCTCAGCAGAACACGGCTGTCTTCCTGATGGCGCAGCAGACCGCGCGCCAACCAGCTGTCAGTCACTTGCAGCAACAACGCCAGCTGGGCCGGGTTGGCACGCAAGCTGGCCGCATCGGTGACACGCAAATGCAGCGCCTCGCCTTCCAGATGAAACGCCAGCTCATGCTCGCCATACTGGCTGAGCTGCCAAAGCAGCGGTTGATCGTGCCAGCGCACCGGCGTGCGGCGATCGTCACGGCCAATCACCAGGTCCACAGTCGTCGTCGCGGTTGTGGCGTTCTCGGAACCCGCGCTCCGGGAATCAGAAATCGGGTGGCGCGCATTGTCGGAAACAGAACCATCAAAACTGGCAGGTTCGGCACTGCTCGCCGATTCTGCGGAACGTGGTGCGGGCTGCCACTGCCAACGCTCGCTGGCGCTGGCGTGATTGGCGGCGGCAAAGAGCGGCGCGTACGACTCCGGTCCGGCCACGAACCACGGACGCCGTGCGGTCGACGTCGCGACCGGCACCACGTCAACGGTGATGGGAAACGGTAGCGTCGGCACGCGAAGCATGTGGCTGGCAAGCTGTGGCGGCACTTGCACGGTCAGCGCGGCGATCGATGGTTCGCGCGTGGCAAGTGCGATCAAATCGAGCAGGAATCGCTCTTCATGCACCACGGCGCCTCTATCCTGCGCACAGCGTGCAGTCAGGACCTGCAGTTGCCCCTGCGGGCACAGCCAGTATCCGTTCGCGGTTGTGCCGGCATTTAACGTTGCGGCCTCGCTGTCGGTCAATGCCGGCAATGCCGGATGGCGCAGCAACCACTGCTGATCGCGCACACGCGTCGTGTGCAAAGTCGGCGCCATCAGCGCGGCAACGAGGCAGCTCAGCAACAGCAGCCGCAGCAGCAACAGCAGCCAGTCACTGATCCGGCGCGCCCGGCCCTGTTCTGCTCCTTCCGGCAAGAACCGCATGCCGGCAAAGCGGCGCGGCAGCTGCTCACGACTGGCAAAAAAATGGATCAGTATCGGCAGCGCAAGGCTGACCAACCCCCACGCCCAGGCGGCCGACGCAAAACTCAGCTCCATGCCGCGCCTCCCGGGGCACGCCCGCGCAACAAGGCCTGCACCACCTGATCCGGCGACGACTCAATGGCACTGCTCTGCCACTGCACCTGATGATGCCGGCACCAACGCGCCCACTGCGCGCGCTGCTGGTCACGATTTTCCAAATAGGCGGCGCGCTGGGCCGGCGTATACGCCTGCTTCGGTTCACCTTCAAAACCTTCCAGCAAGCCACTGCTGAACGGCAACTCGCGCTCATCGCGATTGTCGAGAGCAATCGCTGCGACATCGTGACCGCCGGCCGCGAGCCAGCGCAGCCAGACCAGACTGCTGTCGTCGATGAAATCGCTGACCATCAGGCAAACCGAGCGGGTACGGATCAAGCCCGCCAGCGCCCGCGCCTCGGTCGGTAGCGGCAACGTGCCGCCACAATTCAGCCGCGACAGTGTGGCGATCAGCCGCTGCAATTCGCGCTGGCCGCGCCGCGCTGGCAACAGCATCGGCCGCTCGTCGCTGAGCAGCGCCAAACCGACTGCATCGCCTTGACGCGCGGCCATCATCGCGACGGCGGCAAGCACCGCCGCACCGAACTCCGCCTTGCTGTAGCGACTGCCACTGAGCGCTGGATCGGCTTCCGCTTGCATGGACGCCGAGACATCGAGCAACAACCACACTGGCACCTGGCTGTCGCGCTCCGCTTCCCGGACAAAATAGCGATCGCTGCGTGCGGCCAACTTCCAGTCGATGCGACGCAGATCATCGCCCGGCTCGTAGCGCCGGTACTCACTGAACTCAAGACCGGCGCCACGGGTCTGACCCCGGTGCGGTCCGTGCGAAAAGCCGGGCAGCGTGCGCCGCACCGGCAGATTCATCCGGCGCATGCGGGCAAGAAAGTCGGTGGTGATCAGCGTCATGAGCGATTCAGGCCGGCAACGGCAATGCTTGCAACGCGCTCAGCACATCGGCGAGGCGGATGTTTTCCGCTTCGGCCTGGAAGCCGAGGATCACCCGGTGCCGCAGCACGCTCGGCAGCATCGCCGCGAGATCGTCGCGGGTCACCGCGAGCCGACCGTGCAAAACCGCACGCGCCTTCGCACACAGCACCAAGGCTTGCGCAGCACGCGGACCGGCGCCCCAGGAAACAAATTCGCGGACAATCTTCAGCTCGCTGGTTTGTGGCCGGGTGGCGCGAATCAACCGGGTTGCGTGCAGCAACAAGCGTTCGTTGACAACGACTTCCCGGGTCAGTTGCTGCAGGGTCAGCAGCGTTTCGGCCGACATTACCGCGCTGATCTCGGCATGACCGGCCGTCGTGGTCTTGCTGATGATCGCAAGTTCCTCGGCTTCGCTCGGATACCCGACATCAATATGGACAAGGAAGCGATCCAGCTGTGCTTCCGGCAGCGGATAGGTACCGGCCTGTTCAATCGGGTTTTGCGTTGCCAGGACAAAAAACGGTTTTGGCAATGGATGCTGGGCGCCAGCAAAGGTCACCGATTTCTCCTGCATCGCTTCCAGCAATGCCGACTGGGTTTTCGGCGGCGTTCGGTTGATTTCGTCCGCCAGCAAAATCTGGGTGAAGATCGGCCCTTGCTGGAAGCGGAAGAAACGCTTGCCGCTGCCGTGTTCCTCCTCCAGCAGCTCGGTACCGATGATGTCGGAGGGCATCAGATCCGGCGTGAACTGGATGCGACGAAAATCCAGCTGCATGGCGTCGGCCAGGGTTTTCACCAACAGGGTTTTGCCCAGCCCCGGTACGCCCTCGATCAGGACATGGCCACCGGCCAGCAGGGCCACCAGCAACTGCTCAACAACAGCGTCCTGCCCCACGATGACGCGCGCCAACATCGCGCGCAGGGCCTGGATCTGGCCATTCAACTCGGTCAGTTGCGACTCGCTCCACTCGGTACTCATGCGTCTCAGCCTCCAAGGGCATACATGATGATATTGACGGCGAAGCGCGTATTGTCCTGCGCCAGCCAACGCTTGTTGCGAAAGTCATAATCCCATTCGCAACCGTAATCCTTGTTGCTGTACAGCACGCCGATGCGGCCGTTCTGCTCAACCGCTTTCAGATAGTCGTGCACCAGATCATCGCCCCAGCCATTCAGTTCGACACTGGTGGCCGGCGGACCGTCGAAACGGAAGAAGCTGCTGTAAAGCGGATGCTTGTTGGCGATTTTCTGCAATGCGCCTGCGCCAAAGATGGCTTGCATCTGCTCTTCAAAAGAGCGGGCAAACAGGCCGTCGATATCGTGATTGCAATCGTCGACAAAAACGAAGCCGCCATTGCGGACGTACTGCTCGAAGTTGTTACGCTCTTCCTTGCTGAATTGCACCAGCTTGTGACCGGCCAGGTAGCAGAACGGCGCCTCCAGCATCTTGGCATCGGCCAGCGGCACGATCCGCTCGACCGGATCCACGCGCAGCGTGGTGTACTGCACCAGACTGTGCAGGATGTTGGATGGCATCCGCTGATCGACGTCCCAGTCGCCGGATTCGTACATCAGTCTGGTGAAGTAGAAGTCGTAGTTGCTCATAGGCTCACGTCAGTCTGCATGGTTCTCGGCGTAGGTATTCGACAGGAACCGCTCGGTGTGCCGGTTCGTGCCCGTGCACCTTGTTTGACCGATATACACCTCGACGCAGTGCGATTCGCAGCGGGGCATGCGGCAAAAGAAACGCCCGCCGAAGCGGGCGTTTCCCCTACCCTGCTACAACGCGCCCCTTCCCGAACGCTTCAGCTACAGCAGCAACAGCCTTACACCGCATCCGACAACGACGTGAAGTTGAAGTCACGGATCTTCATCGGCGGAATCATCATGATCACGGCCGCTTCGTCGCCGGCAATCCGCTCCGGTTTGCCCAGCTCTTCGATGTTGTTCAGCATCGTGACCGGGCTTTCGTTGAAGCGGAAGTTCTTGACCGGGTACATGACTTTGCCGTTCTCGACATAGAACGTACCGTCACGGGTCAGGCCGGTGATGAGCAGGCTCTGCGGATCGACCATGCGCAGGTACCAGGTGCGGGTGACCAGAATGCCCTTCTTGGTCGATTTGATCATGTCTTCGAGGCTGGCTTTGCCGCCGGTCATGATCAGGTTGCCGGGCTGCGCCTTGGCCTGAACGCCTTTTTCCTTGGCCCAGTAACGCGAGTATTGCAGGTAATTGACGACGCCGTTTTTGACCACGTCAATCTTCTCGCGCGCCATACCCTCACCGTCCCACGGCAACACCGGCACGTCCGGATGCCACGGATCGCTGTACAGGTTGACGCGCTCGTCGAAGAACTTCTCGCCGATGCGATTGCCACCACCTTTCTTGCTCATGAACGAGCGACCTTCGTCGGCCGACCGCGCATCCAGGTTGAACACCATGAAGTTGATGATGCCTGCGGCCGCAGCCGGTTCCAGAATGACGGTGTAGCGGCCCGGTTCCAGCGCTTTGGCATCGACCGACTGCTTGGCTTTGGCGATGGCGATTTCGCTGGCAAGCCGGGTGTTCATCTTGCTGAAGTCATCGACGTTGCGCGATACCCAACCGGAACCACGACCGTCTTCGGTGCGCACCGTGCAGGTGAAATCGACACCGGACTGCTGCTGGTAACCGAACACGCCATTGCTGTTGGCTTGCGCGATGAACCCGGCGTTGTCCTGCAGGAAGCCAGCGGCAACCAGCCCATTTTTGCGTGCCGGCTCCAGGCTGTCGGCCGCGGCTTGCGCACGCTGCTCGGCAGTGATTTTCGCCGTGCTTTCGTGAAAGGTGTTGCTCGGCTTATACGTCTGCTTGGCAACGGCCGGCATGAATTCCGGATTTTCCGGTGCCAGTTTGGCCAGTTCTTCGGCGCGGCGAACCGCGCGCTCCAGGCCGGCGTCATCCAGTTCATTGGTGGTCACCGTGCCTTGCCGTTTGCCATAGGCCACCGAGACAACCAATTGGATATCATCAACCAGACCGCTGGTCGAAACGGTGTTACGGGCAAAACGGATATTGCCGGTGCGGCCGCCGGTCAACGCCACTTCACACTGATCGGCCTTGGCCATGCTCAGTACTTTATCGCAAATGCGCTTGGCTTCTGTTTCGGTCATCATGCTCATTCTGGTTCTCCTGACTTAGCCAATCTTGCGTGCCGTGTTGATGACATTGATACCGTTGAAACGTGCAGTCGACGCACCATGCGAGACCGCGCTGATCTGACCCGGCTGGCCCTTGCCATCAAAGAATGAGCCGCCCATGCGCCAGTCACGCTCATCGCAGATTGCGCTGCAGGCATTCCAGAAATCCTGGGTATTGGCCTGATAGGCCACGTCTTCCAGTTCACCGACGATCTGACCGTCCTTGATCTCATAGAACAGCTGGCCACCGAACTGGAAGTTGTAGCGCTGCTGGTCGATGGAGAACGAACCGGCACCGACGATATAGATGCCCTTCTTGACGTCCTTGATCATCTCATCCGGCGTCAGCTTCTCTTTGCCGGGTGCCAACGACACGTTAGGCATGCGCTGGAACTGCACACTGGACCAGGAGTCGGCATAGCAGCAACCGTGCGATTCTTTTTCACCCAGCATGTGGACCTGATCGCGAATGGCCTGGTAGTTGACCAGAATGCCGTCCTTGACCAAATCCCAGCGCTTGCACGGCACGCCCTCATCGTCGTAACCCACGGCGCCAAGCGAACCCGGCTCGGTTTTGTCGGCATACAAATTGACGATCTTGGAGCCGTACTGGAATTTCTTGCTCTGCCATTTGTCGAGCGTGGCAAAGCTGGTGCCGGCGTAGTTGGCTTCATAACCCAGCACGCGGTCGAGCTCGAGCGGGTGACCGACCGACTCGTGTGTCGTCAGGTACATGTGCTCCGGTGACAGCACCAGATCATATTTGCCGGCTTCCACCGATTTGGCGGTCAGCTTGGCCTTGGCCTGACGGCCGGCGGCGCGGGCATCTTCGATGATGTCGTAGCTGTTCTTGTACAGTGTGGTGACACCACCGGCCGCCTGGATCTTGTCGCTGGCGCTGCCATCCAGCCATTCGTAACCGCGGCCCACCGGCGCACCGAGCGACTGCCGCGACCGGAATTTGCCGGTGCTTTTGTCGACTGCGGTGGCAAAGAACGGCACCCACAGACGGTGCACATCCTGATCAATGTATGAGCCATCGGTCGAAGCGAAATATTTCTGCTGGTTGACCTGGAACATCACCGACTGGATAAAGCTGGCCCCGGATTCGAGTGCCGCCTTGTTGGCTGCGATCAGCAGATCGGCTTTTTCCTTGATGGGCACGGCGCGCCAGTCTTTCTTGTACGGCGTTTTCCAGCTGACTTCACCGACACCTTTGACGGCCGCCAGCCGCACCGGCTCGGTCAACAGCCGGCTGTTGGCTTTGGCAATGGCCACCGCTTGCTGTGCGGCGGCGGCAATGGCCTCTTTGGTCAGCGCGCTGGTCGCCGCAAAACCGTAGCAACCGTTGGCAATCACCCGGACACCGGCACCAACCGATTCGGTGTTGACGACGTTTTCGACGTTGACGTCACGGGTCGTGATGAACTGCTGCAGATAACGGCCAATGCGGACATCGCAGTAGCTGGCGCCAGCCTTGGTTGCGGCATTGAGCGCGGCGTCAGCCAGCTCCTTCTTGAAAGCCACCGCCATCGGTGCAAGCAAGTCTTCCGCGGCGATGGCGCGGCCCATGACCGGCACCGTCATCGCACCGACACCGATGCCGGTGATTTTCAGAAAATCGCGTCGTTCCATTCTGGTCTCCTTGGCCCGTTTTGTTGTTGGTGCATGAAGTGGCGTATGAGCCAATGGCGCGGACGCGCCGCAACGGGGTGCCCGTACGCTAGCACCGGCAACTGACGCGGCTTGCCGGGCAATCGTTTGCATTTGTTACCAAGTTTGTCCCGGCGCCATTGCCGGCGGTCGGGCCAGTGCCACCAGCCCCGGCATGGCGCCGGCTGCGATTCAGCCTAGCTTGCGGGCGGTATTAATCACATTGATGCCATCAAAGCGCACGGTGGACGAACCATGCGACACCGCACTGACCTGACTCGGCTGACCCTTGCCGTCAAAAAAGGAGCCGCCCATGCGCCAATCGCGGGCATCGCAGATCGCGCTGCAGGCATTCCAGAACTCCTGGGTGTTCGACTGATAGGCGACGTCTTCCAGCATGGCGGTGATTTCACCGTCGCGAATTTCATAGAACAGCTGGCCGCCAAACTGGAAGTTGTAACGCTGCTGGTCGATCGAATAGGAGCCGCGACCAATGATGTAGATGCCGTTCTTGACGTCCTTGACCATCTCGTCCGGCGTCAGCTTCTCGTTGCCCGGTGAGAGCGAAATGTTGGGCATGCGCTGGAACTGGATGCTGCTCCAGGAATCGGCATAACTGCAGCCGTGCGATTCCTTTTCGCCGAGCATGTGCGCCTGATCGCGGGTCGCCTGGTAGTTGACCAGAATGCCGTCCTTGATCAGATCCCAGCGCTTGCACGGCACGCCTTCATCATCGTAACCAACGGCGCCGAGCGAACCGGGCTCGGTCTTGTCGGCGTAGAAATTGACGATCCGGGAACCGTACTGGAATTTCCGGCTTTGCCATTTGTCGAGCGTGGCAAAACTGGTGCCGGCATAGTTGGCTTCATAGCCCAGCACCCGATCCAGCTCAAGTGGATGACCGACCGATTCGTGCGTGGTGAGAAACAGATGCTCTGGTGCCAGCACCAAATCGTATTTGCCCGGCGCCACCGATTTGGCGGTCAATTTCTCCCGGGCTTGCTGGCCGGCGAGTCGGGCATCCTCGACCAGATCGTAACTGTTCCGATACAAGGTAGTGACGCCACCGGCAGCGCGGATCTTGTCTTCGGCACGCGCATCCAGCCATTCATAGCCACGCCCGACCGGCTGCCCCAGTGCCTGCCGGCTGCGGAATTTTCCGCTGCTCTTGTCCACTGCCGTCGCGGTGAACGGTGCCCAGATCCGGTGGATGTCCTGATCGATATAGGAACCGTCAGTCGAGGCAAAGTATTTCTGCTGATTGATCTGAAACAGCTGCGAGCGCATGAAACTGGCGCCAGCCGCCAAACCCGCGGCATTGGCGGCCAGCAACAGCTCGACCTTGTCCTGTATCGGCACCTGGCGCCAGTCTTTCTGAATTGGCGTTTTCCAGCTGACTTCGCCGACACCTTTGACCGCAGCCAGCCGCACGGGCTCGGTCTGCAAACGGCTATTGGCCTTGGCGATTGCCACCGCCTGCTGGGCGGCCGCGGCAACGGCATCGGCGGTCAGTTGATTGGTCGCGACAAATCCATAGCAACCGTTGGCAATGACGCGAACACCAACGCCCGTCGATTCACTGTTGACCACATTCTCGACCGTGTGATCGCGGGTGGTAATGAACTGCTGCAGATAGCGGCCAATGCGCACGTCACAGTAGCTGGCGCCGGCTTTACTCGCGGCCGTCATCGCCGCATCAGCCAGCGCTTTCTTCGCGGCCAGCGCCAGCGGCGTCTGCAGTTGTTCGGCCGCCATCAACACCCGGCCCGGCACCATGCCGATACCGACACCTGCTCCGGAATACTTGAGAAAATCGCGACGATCCAAAGCTGCCTCCTAATTGCCGGTTGTTTGGAACGGCTCAAACGGAACGGATTGAGCGGAACGGATCGATCCGAACGACTGTCGCTCACCGAGCCATTGCTGCCGGGCGCATTGCTGACACGGCTGTGTCCTATCGCCGCTTCAACACCACCGTAAACGCAATCTGATCGTGAATGGCTTGCCGGTTGGCATCCCAGAACACCTGGGCAAAACCGAGCAGGCCGGTGGCAAAACCGGCGGCATAGCCGCCGTAGCGGTTGAAGCTCTCCCAGACGGTCAGCGGCCGGCCGTTGAGTTTGACCACGCGCACGCCGAACAAGCGCTTGCCGACGGTTTGTCCCTGCCACCAGGCCGTCAACAAGGAAAAGTACACCGCCGCCCAACCGAAACCAAAACCGATGTCGTCGAGCAACTGACGTCCGGTTTCGATCAGGCTGAAACCTTCGTGCTCGGCCTTGAGTTTGGCGTTTTCGGCACGCAGCGAATGCAGCTCGACCTCCAGCGGCGACAACGCCGCGATCACAGCGGCCTCGCTCTCCTTCTCGCTTAACTCTGCCGCCGGCGGCGCCTTGGATTTGCGCTCGTCATCCAACAGCCAGTCCGCTGCGGTTAATACCGCCCAACCGATGAAAATGGCCATCAACACCACTGGCAATTTGCCGACTGTCGCGAGTTGGCCATTGCCGCTGTTTTGTTGCCGACGCCGGGTGATCAATTGGTAGCTCAGCACCGCGAGTGCCACCGCCAGCAGAAAACTGCCAGCCTGACTCAGCATGCCGACAATGACACCATCGACCACCCAGGCCTTGGCGCGATCGATCGGCTTGGCCAGCGGTTGGCCGAGCAACTCCGGCGCAACAAAGAACGCTTCTGGCGTCACCCGCTCGCGCGGGTCGCCTCCGGCATCGTCTGCGTGCGCCCCCGCGTGCTGCGACGATGGGTTTGGTGGGATCTGGCCCGGTGGCTGAGACACGGCGCCGGCCGGCGGTTGCCCGTTTGGCTGTCCGGGTGCCGACGGAATCAACCCCTTGTTGTCGGAAGCATGGGGGTCCATAAAACCTGCCTTCTGCGCGTGCGAATCAGCAGACATCATCAGCAAATAAAAAGGCGACCGCAAGGGTCGCCTTTTCTGTTACTGACACTGACTATCGATGGATCAGTTCTGCTGCATCGGCACCAGATCCAGTTCAACGCGGCGGTTGGCGGCGCGACCGGCTTCGGTCTTGTTGTCGGCGATCGGCATGCTGCTGCCATAACCGCGTGCAGACAAGCGCTCAACGGCGACGCCCTGCGAACGCAGGTAGTTCGAAACGGCCTGCGCGCGCTGCTGCGACAGCGTCTGGTTGTAATCGGCCTTGCCGGTGCTGTCGGTATGACCCGACACCATCAAGGTGGTGTCATCGAATTCCTTCAGCACTTTCGCCACCGAACCGAGCACCGGGTAGAAATCGTCTTTGATCGCCGCCTGATTGGTCGGGAACGTGATGTTGCCCGGCATCACCAGCTTGATTTCGTTGCCGATGCGCTGCACGCGCACGCCAGTGCCTTCCAGTTCCTGACGCAGCTTGGCTTCCTGGGTGTCCATGTAGACACCGACACCCGCACCGATCAGACCGCAACCGGCCGCGTACTTGAGCGCAGTCTCGCGATCCTTGCGGCTACCGAGCGCGGCGCAGATGGCTGCCGAAATGCCGCCGTATTTGACGGCCTTGCTGGTTTGCTGCTCACCGGTGTACGGGTTCACGGTACAACCATTCAGCATCAGCACGCCGCAGGCGGCGGCAGTCAGCAATGTCACTTTCAATTTCATGGCGGCGCTCCTCTCTCTTTCCTGTTCGTTTTCTGGCCGCCACGCCGCGGGCAGTGGCGTACCGCATTGCATTCAGCGGCCGGCAGTCTGGATCGGCCGCCATGAATTGTAACTGAACCACGGCATTTTGCCGGCCGTGACCGAACTCAATTTGCGGCCGCGGTCACGTCCAGCGCTTTTGGGCCACCCAAATGCCGTTCGAAAAAGGCCGTGATCTGACGGAACAAGTGCAGCCGCAGATCGCGACCGGTGATGCCATGCTTGCTGCCGGGATAGAGCATCAGCTCAAATGCCTTGTTTTTGCGCTGCAACACATTCATCAATTCGGCGGAGTGCAGGAACAGGACATTGTCATCCGCCATGCCGTGCACGAGCAGCAACTGGCCCTGCAACTGATCGACATAGGGCAGCACGGCACTGCGGCGGTAACCGTCGCGATTGTCATCCGGGTGGCCGAGATAGCGTTCGGTGTAATGGGTGTCGTACCAGGCCCAGTCGGTCACCGGCGCCACCGCGACACCGACATGAAAATCCTGCGGCGCCTGCATCAGCATCATCAGACTCATGTAGCCACCGTAGCTCCAGCCGAACACGCCGATGCGCTCGCCATCCACCTGCGGCAGGCTGCGCAAGAATGCCACACCGGCTTGCTGATCCTGCACCTCGACCGCGCCGAGCTGACGATGGATCGGCGCCTCAAAGCGGACGCCGCGCCGGTTGGTGCCGCGATTGTCGAGCGAGAAGACAAAGAAGCCCTTTTGCGCCATCAGCTTGTGCCAGAAGACATTGCGACTGTCCCAATTCTTCTGCACGCGGGCGCCATGCGGACCACCGTAGACATCGATGATCACCGGGTATTTCTTGCCCGTTTCCATATTGGCCGGTTGGTACAGGCGATAGTACAAATCCTGACCATCGGCCGCCTTGATGCTGCCAAAAGTCGGCTGCACATCGGTCGCAAGATAGGGCGCGTACGGATGGGTTTCATTGAGCGTATTGTCCAGCAGCACCGTGGCGAGTGAGCCATCACGCCGGAACACGCTGACTTTTGGCGGCTGACTCGGCGAGGAGAACTCGTCGAGGAAAAACTCGCCATCCTCCGACACCGCAGTCTGATGCCAGCCTTCGCCCTGGGTCATTTTCTGGATCGGTCCGCCGTCCAGCGAGACGCTGTACAGATGCAGCTCAAGGGGCGAATCGGCATAACCGCTGAACCAGATCCGGTTGTTGGTTTCGTCGACCGCTTTCAGTTCTTCGATCTGCCAGTTGCCTTCGGTCAGTGGTTTCACCAACTTGCCGCTGCGATCATACAGGTAGAGATGTTTGAAACCGCTGCGCTCCGACGCCCAGACAAACTGCGGCCGGCTGCGCAGAAAGCGCAAATCGCTGTGCAGATTGACCCAGGTCGGACTGGTTTCGCTGATCAGGATCTGGTTGCGCTGGCTCAGGGTGTCGTGAACGATCAAATCCAGCCGCTTCTGATCCCGGCTTTGCCGCTGGATGGCCAGCTGGCGCGAATCCGGCAGCCAGTCGACCCGCGCCAGATAAGTATCCGGATTGTTGCCGAGATCAACCCAGCTGATGTGACCGTCGAGCAAATCCATGACACCAAGCTGAACGGTGGCATTGGCTTTGCCGGCGCGCGGATAACGCTGGCTGACCACGGTCAGCTCGTCTTTGCCTGGCTCGTAACGCTGCTCGACACCCATGGCGGATTCATCGACCCGGGTAAACGCGAGGAATTGATCATTCGGCGACCACCAGTAACCGGTGTTGCGGCCCATTTCTTCCTGGGCAACGAATTCGGCCATGCCGAATTTGATCGGCCCGCCCCCCTCCAGGGTCAGCTGCCGCTCGCGGCCGCTTTGCACCTCAATGACAAACAGGTTCTGGTCGCGCACGAAAGAAACATAGCGACCGAGCGAGGAAAAGCGGACATCGGTGACATCGCCACCAGCGCTCAGTACGCGCGTGGCCTGACTGCCCGCATCCGGCGTGTGCAAATACAGTTGACCGGCGAGCGGAAACAACAAGGACTGTCCGTCCGGCGACCACTGATAACTGACGATGCCCGAGCCGGTGATGCGCTGACGCTCGCGCCGGGCTTGCTCCTCGGTCGACAGCGCTTCCTCGCCACCGGTCAGTGTCGCGGCATCAACCAGCCGGCGGATTTCGCCGGTCGCGGTCAGGTACTGCCACAGATCCTGGCGCTCGCCTTCGTCGGCACGGAGAAAGCTGATGCGCTGACCGTCCGGTGAAAACGCCGCGGCTTTCAGCACCGGCCCTGACAACGCGGGGTCCTGATGCAGCCGCTCCAGCGTCAGTTGCTCTGCTTGCACCGTCACTCCGTAACCTGCCATGGCTGCCACCATCAGACCCTTCGCCCATACCTGCGTCGCCCAGCGCAACATTGGTCGCCCTTCTTTGTCGTCGACATGAAACCGGTATTCTCGCCAGCTCGCTGCGGTGATACAACCGGAATCAGCCGTAGGGAAACAGTGGGTTTCGCCAGCCACAGCAATCTGCCATGGCGGCAACGGCGTGATTTGCGATAATGCCAGCCCGCCCTCATCGCGATCTTCCCCATGCAAACGCTGTCCGGCCGTTGGCAACTCGGCCTCGCGCTCTCGCTTTGCACCGCCCTGCTCTGGGGTGTGCTGCCGCTGGCGCTGAAAAGCCTGCTCGGCCAACTCGATGCCGTCAGCATCACCGCATTCCGTTTTGTCACGGCCGCCATCGTCATGGGGCTGTGGCTGCGCTGGCGCGGCCAGCCAGTACGCTGGCAGGCACTGCACGAACGCAAGGTGTGGCAGCTGTTTGCCATCGCCGTGCTCGGCATCGTCGGCAATTACGTCTGTTACCTGATTTCGGTTGACCATATCAGCCCGGCTGGCGCCCAGACGCTGATCCAGATGGCGCCACTGCTGCTGTTGCTCGGCAGCGTGCTGCTGTTCGGCGAGCCTTTCGGCAAGGGCCAATGGCTGGGCTTTGCGGTATTCGTTGCCGGCCTGGTGCTGTTTTTCAATCAACGACTGCTGGCGCTCAGTGAGCATCCGGCCTTTGTCATCGGTTTGTTGTGGATGGTGGTCGCGTCGATCACCTGGGCCGGCTACGCGCTGGCGCAGAAAGCCTTGCTGAAAACCTGGCCGTCGCCGGTGATCATGTATCTGATTTATCTGGTCGCCAGCGTGCTGCTGTTGCCGTTCAGCCATTTTTCGGCGCTGCCGGCACTCGATGGTCTCGGTTGGGCGCTGCTGCTGTTTGCCTGCGCCAACACGCTACTTGCCTACGGCGCGTTTGCCGAAGCACTGGCGCATTGGGAAGCCTCACGGGTCAGCGCGACGCTGGCGCTGACCCCCTTGATCACCATTGCCAGCGGCGCGCTGCTCAACCACTTAATACCGGGCAGCGTCGTGCTGGAACCACTGAATGGCTGGAGCTATCTCGGTGCCTTGATGGTGGTGATCGGCTCGATGGCAGCCGCGCTGCTGCGCAAATAAATACCGGCACAACACAAAGGCCCGGCGATTGCCGGGCCTTTGTGTTGCTACTGACTCCGATCAGAGCAGCAAACGGCGAATATCGGTCAGGTTCTTCGCCAGATGGGTGATGAAGCGGGCCCCGACCGCACCGTCGATGACCCGGTGGTCGTAGGACAGCGACATCGGCAGCATCAGCCGCGGCACGAACTGTTTGCCATCCCAGACCGGCTTCATGCTGCTCTTCGACAAGCCGAGAATCGCGACATTCGGCCAGGCGACGATCGGTGTGAAATAGCTGCCACCGATACCGCCGAGCGACGAGATGGTGAAGGTCGAACCCTGCATCGCGTCGGCACCGAGCTTCTTGTCGCGGGCCTTCTTGCTGATCTCGGCCAGTTCTTCCGACAACTGGAAAATCGACTTCTTGTCGACATCGCGCACCACCGGCACGACCAGACCATCCGGCGTATCAACGGCGACGCCGATATGCCAATACTTCTTCAGCACCAGCGTTTCGCCGTCCGGCGCCAGTGAGGCATTGAAGCTTGGGAACGCCTGCAGCGTGTTGACCACGGCCTTCATGACGAATACCAGCGGGGTCAGCTTGATGCCGCGCTTATCCGCTTCGTCTTTCAGCGATTGCCGGAACGCTTCCATTTCGGTGACATCGGCATCGTCATGCTGGGTCACGTGCGGAATGGTCAGCCAGTTGCGGTGCAGGTTGACGCTGGACACTTTCTGGATCCGCGTCAGCTGTTTGGTTTCGACCTCGCCCCATTTGCTGAAATCGATTGAAGGCAGTTCCGGCATGCCGGCACCACTGCTCGCCACCGGTTTCGGCCGGTTCAGTTCGAATTTGACGAACGACTGGATGTCTTCCTTCAGCACCCGGCCTTTCGGACCGGAGGCATTCACCTTGGTCAAATCGACGCCGAGTTCGCGGGCAAAACGCCGTATCGCCGGCGACGCATGCACGATCTTCTCGCCCGCCGCCTTGCGCTCGTACGGATAATCCGGCACCGGTGCACCACGATCGGCGCCAGCGGTCGGCATTGCAGCGGTCACCACGCTCGGCGCGGTCGCCGACGCCGCGACGCTGGTGCTCGCAGCAGGTGCTGGTGCAGCAGCCAATGGCGCAGAAGCGCCGCCCGCCACCTTGATGACACCGATCACGCTGCCTTGCGACACTTTGTCGCCGACTTTGAGCGCAATCGATTCGACCACGCCGCTGACCGGCGATGGCACATCCATCGTGGCTTTTTCACCTTCAACGACGATCAGCGTGTCATCTTTCTTGACTGTATCGCCGACCTTGACCGCGATCTCGATCACATCGACGTTTTTCGCGTCACCGATGTCCGGTACCGAAACGGTTTCACTCACCACATCCATGTGGCTCGCCCTACGGGCAGCTTCGCTGTGCAAATCTGCCTCCACAGATTTGTCGCTTTTTGCCGGGCCGCTCGAAACCGGCACCGTCGCAGGAGCCGGCATCGCTGCCGGCGCTGCAGCTGCAGCACCGCTTTCTTCCAGCAACAGAATCAGCGTGCCTTGCGACACCTTGTCGCCGACTTTGACTTTCATTTCCTTGACGGTGCCCGCGGCCGATGACGGCACTTCCATCGTCGCCTTGTCGGTCTCGATGGTGATCAGCGGATCGTCCTTGTTGATGACATCGCCGGCCTTGACCAGCACCTCAATGACGTCGACGCTCTTGGCATCGCCAATGTCCGGTACGGTAATTTCACGGATTGCCATGTCGTGCGCTCCTTACACCGTGACCGGATTCGGGTTTGATTTCGCCGGGTCGATGCCATTCGGCGTGATGGCGCATTTGCTTGCGATCATGTTTGCGCTCCTCACACAGACACCGGATTCGGTTTGTTCGGGTCAATGCCATACAGCGTGATGGCATCCTTGACCGCCTTCGCCGGCACGTCACCACGATCAGCCAGTGCTTTCAGTGCGGCAATGACGATGTAGTGGCGATCGACCTCGAAGAACCGACGCAACGCCGCGCGCGAATCCGAGCGGCCGAAGCCATCGGTGCCGAGCACACGGTAATCGCCCGGCACCCACGGCCGGATCAGATCGGCCAGCGCCTTCTGGTAATCGCTGGCGGCGACCACCGGCCCTTCGCGATCCTTCAGCTGCTGGGCGACATACGACAGCTTCGGCTTTTCGTCCGGATGCAGCAGGTTGAAACGATCGACATCGAGACCGTCGCGGCGCAGCTCGGTGTAGCTGGTGACGCTCCAGATATCGGCCGCGACGCCATGGTTATCACGCAGCAGTTCCGAGGCAGCCAACACTTCATTGAGGATCGTGCCGGAACCGAACAGCTGCACTTTCGGGGCTTTCTTGCCTTTGGCCTTAACGCTGACTTCACCTTCGCGCAGCAGATACATGCCTTTCAGAATGCCCTCTTCGGCGCCTTTCGGCAGCGCCGGCTGGACGTAGTTCTCGTTCATCAGCGTGATGTAATAGAACACGTTCTCCTGCTTCTCGACCATGCGCTCGAGACCGTTCTGGATGATCACGGCAAGCTCGTAGCCGTAAGCCGGATCGTAGGCAACGCAGGACGGAATGGTCGACGCCAGAATATGCGAATGACCATCCTGGTGCTGCAGGCCCTCGCCGTTCAGCGTGGTGCGGCCGGCGGTGGCGCCGAGCAGGAAACCGCGCGCCTGCATGTCGCCGGCGGCCCAGGCCAGATCCATCGTCCGTTGCAAACCGAACATCGAATAGAAGATGTAGAACGGAATCATCGGGTAGTTGTTGCTGCTGTACGAGGTACCGGCAGCGATCCACGACGAAATGGCACCGGCTTCGTTGATGCCTTCCTCGAGGATTTGTCCCTTGATGTCTTCCTTGTAATACGCAACCTGATCGGAATCGACCGGCTGATAGAGCTGGCCAACTGACGAGTAAATGCCGTACTGACGGAACATGCCTTCCATACCGAAGGTGCGCGCTTCGTCCGGAATGATCGGCACGCAGCGCGGGCCGAGCACCTTGTCTTTCATCAGCACGTTCAGCAAACGGACGAACGCCATGGTCGTACTGATTTCACGATCGCCGCTGCCAGCCGTGACCGCGTCGAAGGCTTTCAACGCCGGCACTTCCAGCGACTGCGATTTCGGCCGGCGTGCCGGCAGGAAACCGCCGAGTGCCATTCGGCGCTCGCGCAGGTATTTCATTTCCGGCGAATCTTCCGGCGGCAGGTAGAACGGCAGCTCGGCCAGCTTGTCGTCCGGGATCGGCACGCGGAAGCGATCGCGGAAGGCCTTGATCGCATCGAGATCCATTTTCTTCAGCTGGTGCGCAATGTTCTTGCCTTCACCCACAGGGCCAAGACCATAACCCTTGACGGTTTTCGCCAGCACGACGGTCGGCTGGCCCTTGTGATGGGTCGCGGCGTGGAACGCGGCATGCACCTTGTGCGGATCGTGACCGCCGCGGTTCAGGCGCCAGATGTCTTCGTCGGACATGTTGGCGACCATCGCCGCCGTTTCCGGATCTTTGCCAAAAAAATGTTCGCGGGTGTATTTGCCGCCGAACGATTTGTAGTTCTGGTATTCGCCGTCAACGGTTTCTTCCATGATCCGGCGCAGCGCGCCTTTGGTGTCACGTGCGAGCAGCGGATCCCAATAGCGGCCCCAGATCACTTTGATCACGTTCCAGCCGGCGCCGCGGAAATCGGCTTCCAGTTCCTGGATGATTTTGCCGTTGCCACGCACCGGGCCATCGAGTCGCTGCAGGTTGCAGTTGACGACGAAGATGAGGTTGTCGAGCTTCTCGCGACCGGCCATGCCGATGGCGCCGAGCGATTCCGGCTCATCCATTTCGCCGTCGCCCATGAACGCCCAGACCTTGCGGCCGTCGGTCTGCTGCAGACCGCGGTGTTCGAGGTATTTCAGGAAGCGCGCCTGATAAATGGCCTGCAGCGGACCGAGCCCCATCGACACGGTCGGGAACTGCCAGAACTCCGGCATCAGCCACGGGTGCGGATACGAGGTCACGCCTTTGCCATCGACATCCTGACGGAAATGCGCGAGCTGCTCTTCGGTCAGCCGGCCTTCCATAAAGGCGCGGGCATAGATGCCCGGCGAGGCGTGGCCCTGGAAGTAAACGAGATCGCCGCCGTTGCCCTGATCACCTTTGAAGAAGTGATTGAAAGCGACGTCGTAAATGGTCGCGCTGGAGGCGAACGAGGCGATGTGACCACCGAGCTCCAGATCGAGCTTGCCAGCGCGCAGCACGATGGCCATGGCGTTCCAGCGGATGATCGAGCGGATGCGCGCTTCGATGGCCTGATCGCCCGGATACGGCGCTTCTTTCGACGGCGGAATGGTGTTCACGTAGGCCGTGGTCGCCGAGTACGGCAGGTAGGCGCCGGAGCGGCGGGCCTTGTCGATGAGCTTTTCGAGCAGGTAGTGGGCGCGTTCGACGCCTTCGGCTTCGAGCACGCCATCCAGCGCGTCGAGCCATTCCTGGGTTTCGGTCGGGTCGGTATCGGGCAGGCGATCGATCGACATGGTGGGTTCCTTAACAGAGCTTGCGGGGCCGGCCGGGAGCCGGACTGGGCGGTTGGCCGCCATTCTTCCTATACAAGTCAGGGGCGTGTCAGGCCGGGCGGCGCGGACACCGGTAGCCGGACGACAAACTGTCGGCAAGTCTAGGCTTGTAAGACGGAAAAACCATGGCTTCGGTCATAAACCGGCTCGGGGTCAGACCAGATCGGCAGGTTTTTCGTAATTATTTTACTTGCAAGTAAGTAATTTCAGATTCATCATCTGCCGAACCTCGATACCGAGGGTGGTTCCATGATGTGGTTGGCAGGACAATCCATGACGGCGCGTCGCGATACCCGAACTGAAATACTGGACCTGGCCGAGAAGCTTTTTCACGAGCGCGGTTATCGTGGCTTCTCGTATGCCGACATCGCCGGCCCGCTCGGCGTCAAACCGGCCGCCATCCATTACCACTTCCAAGGCAAGGAAGAACTCGGTGTCGCGCTGATCGAACGGCTGCGTGACCGGCTGAAAACCGCGCTGAATCACTTTGCCGCCCACCAGACCCCATGGCCCAAGCAGTTGGAATCGCTGTTCGACTATTACCGCCACCATGCCGAAACCAACTGCTCGGTCTGTGCAGTCGGCATCAGCGCCATCGAGGTCGAAGGCATTCCGCATGCCATGCAGATTCAGGTCCGGCTGCTGATCAAGGAAATGCTCAACGCCATGGTCCAGATCCTGGCCCGCGGCCGCGACGCCGGCGACTTTCACTTTGAAGGCCGCGCCGAAGAGCGCGCCACCCTGCTGTTGGCGGCACTCGGCGGCGCCTTGCAACTGCAGCGGCTGACTGGCATGCCGCAGTTGGAAACCGTGATCGCCGAGCTGCGGCAGGGTTTGCTGGTCGAACACTAATCCGCTTTTTTTGGACTTAGAACTTACTTATCAGTAAGTATATGGAGAACATCATGAGCACCTATCGCCGCGCCCCAACTCTCCTGCTTTCCCCCTTGGTCGCCCGCCGCCTCCGGCTGAGCCAGACCCTCGCCCCGCATCGACCGGAGACCTGGGCCTTGCTGGCACCGCTGCTCGGCGTCTCCGGCGCGGCCCTGCTCGGCGCGCTGCCGCTCCTCGGCATCGGCAGCACCGAACAGGTGTACGCGGCATTCTGCCTTGGCTTGGCGTTGTTGTATTTGGCACTGGTACCCGGCTGCGAACATGGCGGTGGCATGGCGCTGCTCATGGCGCTCGCCAATGGCGCCGCGGCGATTGCGCTGGTCGATTGGCCGGCGGCGCTGCACGGCTGGCTCGCGTTGCAAACGATGGTCGCGGCGCTCTGGTTGGTCCGTGATCAAGCTCATGGTGAGCGCTCACTGGCAGGTCTGCTGCTCGGCCTCAATGCTGGTGCTGTCGCCGCCCTCGGCTTCAGTCTGTAGAACAAGCCGTCGTCAGGCGCCATCGCTCTCGCAAAAGAACAGGCCGGCAATTGCCGGCCTGTTCTTTTCAAACCCGAAGCCAAAATTCAAATCAGCACACCGAACAGCGAGAACAACGCAATCAGCACCAGCACGAGCAGCAAGGCCCGTTCGGCCAGGGCAATGGCTTGGGTGTTTTCTTCCAAGGCATCGGCCGGCAATTCCGGCTCGATGGCCAGCGCCGCCAGGCCGGTATCGACCAAGACCTGCTCGCTGCCGGCGTCCGCCTGCCGCCAGAAGGGATGCAGGGCACTGTAGCCACGGACAAAATCACCGACCAAGGCATAGGCGAGCGCCGTCAGCCGCGCCGGCAGCCAGTCCAGTACCTGCCGCAGCCGCTGGATCAGGCGCTGATGCGGATGGCCGGGTTCGAGCCTGACCAATTCCGCGTACGCCGTGCAAAGCCGATAGAACAGACACGCTGCCGGTCCGAGCACAGCAAACCAGAACAACAGGGCAATGAAACGGGTGTTGATTTCGGTGAAGATGAAGCGTGACACCTGCCGGCCCAACTGCGGCAGCTCTTCCACCGCATCGGTGTCCATTTGCTCGCGCGCATGTTCCCAGGCGCTTTGCGGATCATGCCGTTCCAACGCCGAAAAATACGGTGCCAACAGCGCCCGCAAATCTTTCGGCCCAAGGCAATACCAGAGCACCGCGGTGCCGACCGCCAGATACAACAATTGACCCAACCAACCGTCGCTCAACCAGAGCAGCAACGCCAGCAACAGCGGAAACAGACCAATCAGAAACAGCAGGCCGAGCAAACCTTCAAACTGGGCGGGAAACTGCCGCTGCATGAAACTGCGGTAGTGGGCAAACCAGCGAAACGTCCGGTAACTCGGTGGCAGGCGGAAATACCATTCCAGCACCAGCACCAGCACAATGGCCAGCAAGGTCATGAGGCGTCCCTGTAGAAAGGTGAAGAAGCACGAACCGAATTATCGCACAGAACCTCGTGCGCACTGGTCATCCTGGGGTCAACGCTGCGCCAGCATCGCCCGGTATCGTAACCAATCAAACGCCGGCCCCGGATCGGTTTTGCGCCCCGGTGCAATATGCTCGTGGCCGACGATCCGCTCGGCACGCAGCAGCGGCCAGCGCACCTGCAAGGCCAGCGTCAACTCGACCAGCACCTCGTACTGGGCAGCGGTGTAGGGCACGTGATCGGTGCCTTCCAGCTCAATGCCAAGGGAAAAATCATTGCAACGGTCGCGGCCGGCAAAATGGGACTGGCCGGCGTGCCAGGCGCGCGCCAGACAGCTGACAAACTGCAGCAGTTCACCGTCGCGCCGAATGAAAAAATGGCTGGACACGCGCAGCCCCTGCAAACCGGCAAAATACGGATGCAGGCTGCAGTCGAGGGTCCCGAGAAACAGTTGCTCGACATACGGGCCACCGAACTCGCCGGGCGGCAAACTGATGCCATGGATAACCAGCAAGGAAATGTCGTCCGCCAACGGGCGCGCATCGCAATGAGGTGAAGAATGGTGGCGGGCTGGCTCGACCCAGCCATCAGGCCTGACGTGCATGGCAACGAAACCCTGACGCTGCGGGAGGCGCTACCTTACCGCAGCACAGCGTGTGACAACAGCCCGCGCGAGGCATGCACGAAAACGACAAAGGCCGGGAAATCCGGCCTTTGTCTGCGTTCGGAAGGAACCGCCGCATTATACGTCGGCAGCATCCTTGAGTTTGCGCAGGTTGGAGATCACCGCCTCGAGCGCGCGGTCAAACAGCGCCGCATCATCGAGCAGTTTGACGCCGCCGCGACGCAGCGCGACCGCCAAGCCGGGCCGGGTGAATTCCGCGACCTTGACGCCGGCACGGTTGACGAAAATCAGCTTGCCCACTGTAGGAATACGGGCCGCCAGCTTGCAACGCGAGCTGCGATCGCCTTCGCGCAGTTCAATCCAGCAACCGACTTGCAGGCTGTCGACCTGATCGAGATAACCGTCATCACTCGGCTCCTGCTCCGGTTCGCTGCTGAGCACGATCTCTTCGTCCGCCGCCACCGCCGTTGCGGCACGCATCGGTGCAACCGGCTCGACACTGATCGAGGCGAGCAAGGCGGCATCTTCGGCACTGGTATCCGGCAGCGCATCCGCCAACAAATCGGTTTCGGTCGGACTGACTTGTTCGGCACGGGCCGGCTCGACCATGTCGTCGAGACCGCTGTCTTCCGGTACTACTGGCTGCACCGGTGCCCGCATCAATTGGAAATGCAACGCTTCCAGATCCTGCAACAGGGCGCTGGACTCCAACGCACCGTAAGAGATGGACTCGAAACCGGCGCGCAGTTGCCGCACCAAGCCCGGGATCATCGCCGGCAACTGGGCCCGCTCCGCCGGCGTCCGGATTGTCACCGATTTGACCAGCACCTCAGCCACCTGTGCGGCATGGCGGAACGCATCCGAATCGACGCCACCGGAGCGCAGGTGCTCAAGAAACAGGACCTTGCTCCAGACATCGTGCAGCAGCTTGTGGGCAACCGGCGGTAACGAGCGGCCGGCAGTCACCGTGGCCAACAGATTGTCGACCACCTGCTTGGCGGACTCCGTCCGGGCCTTGCCTTCTTCGGCTTCCTTGGTGCGCTTTTCGATGATGGCCGCGCGACGACGCTCTTCCTCGCAGTAGCTGCGAAACTCCTCGAGCAGCTCGGTGAACAGCCGGGAGTCATCTTCAAACTCGTTCAGCACACGCTCGACGATGGACTCAATCCGGCCTTGCAGGCCGTCCTTGCCGCGCCGATCCGGATCCCAGCCGATGCCGGCATAGGCCATTTCATTGAGCAGCTGGCGCGCCGCATGATTGCGGTTGCTGAAAAAGCTCTTGTCGACCAGCGCGACTTTCAGCATCGGGATCTGCAGGCGACCGAGCTGGACCTTGATGTCGTCCGGCAGATTCGAGTCACCGAGAATGAAATCGAACATCATGCTGACAATGTCGATCACGTCATCATTGACGGCACCGACCGCACTGGCATCGACACGGCCGCCAACGACCACCGGCAAGCGGGTCGCCAACGCCGCCCGCAGATCGATCGGCTGACCGGTCGGCACCAGCGACGGATCATGCTGCAAGGTCGACAGGGCCTGCAGCAGTTGCGGCGTTTCCACCACCGGCATGACCGGCGTGCCGAAACCGCCGTCGAACAGCGCGCCCGCGCCCACAGCGATTGCGCCGCCTTTCTGCACAGCGAGCAGATCGCGCAGGGCATTGAACACTTCGGCCTTGATATCAACTGCCGGCTCAACGGTTTCGGCGAGACCATCATCGACTTTGCGTTTCGGCGCCGGGGCCGGCGCTGGCGTCGCCAACTTGCGTGGCTTGCGCACATGCAGATCCGGCAACACACCGTTGTCGGCAAAGAACCGGTTCAAATCGTCGTAAACGCCGGTCAGCTCGCCCAGCACGCTACGCTCGAACAGTTTGAACACCACCAGTTTGGTGCGCAGGTCGAGGCCGAGTGAGCGGGTTGAGGTCCGAAAACATTCGCAGATGCGGCGCGGGAAGACCGGCAGCTCCTCGGTCTCGATCTGCAAGTCCGGAACCACGGCCTCAAAGCGGCGGGCCAGATAACGCAATGGCTCTTCGTTGCGCTGTTTGGCCCGGTTCACCATGGCATCAATGGCCAGGTTCTCTTCCAGATCGTCCTCGTTGACGAGGCTCAGCGCATCCAGGGAATAAGTGGTGGCGGTCGATGCCGCGATTGGCTGGCCAACCAGGGCATAGAACGCGTTCTGCAATTCCTGCCGGAAGATGTTCTCCATGCCTTTGCGCTTGATACGCAGCTCGCGCATGGCATCGAAATACAGGGTCTGATCCTTGTTATTGCCGGCCTTGTCGGCCAAATCGAACAAGGTGTCATCGGCCGTGTCGAGCATGTGCCCGAACAGCTTGACCAGCGCCTCCTGCACCTGCTCCCTGACCCGTTCAATCAATTTTGGCAATTTCCTCGGCTCCTGAGCCCGGCGGGGCTCGCCGGTCGAGGTGAAATGCAGCACTTGAGGTTCAAAAGCCATGGTCTTCAACTCCGGGGCGTGGGCGTAGACTTTTTCACGCATCGCCATTACAGACGATCGGGAGCAAGCCTGCCGTGATGCACTGCACAGAGCCCGGGAGACCCACCCGCCAGATCGCAAAAGCCTTCGGCGCGTGGGCGACGGTAAAGCTATAGACCCTGAACCCCGATTTGCCCATGCCTCGCGGGCCATACCCGACATTTGCCGTCACCGGCCGAGCCACCGATAATCGCCAACCTTGATGACCGCTTGACGACAAGACCATGCACAACCGGCTCGACCCCGATTACCTGGCCCGCGAACGTGAAACCGCTGTTCGGCATGCCTTGGCGGAGGATCTGGGCCAACCGGCCACCGCCCCCCTGCAACCCGAGCGCGATCTGACCGCCATGCTGGTGCCGGCCGACCGCCAGGGCCACGCCACCATCCTGACCCGCGAAGAGACGGTGGTCTGCGGCCAGCTCTGGGTCGAGGAAGTCTTCCGGCAACTCGGCGAGGCCCAACCGGCGCACGGCAAAGTAGGCATTCACTGGCTGGTCAAAGAAGGCGAGATAGCGACCGCCAACAGCGTGCTGTGCGAGCTGACCGGCCCTGCCCGCCTGCTGCTGACTGGCGAGCGCACCGCCCTGAACTTCCTGCAAACCCTGTCCGGCACTGCCAATGCCACCCGCGCCTTCGTCGCGCCACTGGCCGGCAGCAAATGCCAATTGCTGGACACCCGCAAGACCCTGCCCGGACTGCGCGCGGCGCAGAAATATGCCGTCCGGGTCGGAGGCGGCAGCAACCACCGTATCGGCCTGTTCGATGCGTTCCTTATTAAGGAGAACCACATCGCCGCCTGCGGCAGCATTGCTGCGGCCGTTCAGGCGGCCCGCCAGCTGGCGGACGGCGTACCGGTGGAAGTGGAAGTCGAGACCTTCGCCGAGCTGGAGCAGGCACTTACTGCTGGCGCGGACATTATCATGCTCGATGAGTTCGCCGACAGCGAGCTCAACAATGCCGTCCAACTGACCGGCGGCCGCGCGAAACTGGAAGTATCCGGTAGTGTGTCAGCCGACCGACTGAAAGTCATCGCGGCCGCTGGCATCGATTACGTCTCCGCCGGCGCCCTGACCAAGCATGTCCGGGCGTTGGATCTGTCCATGCGGGTTCGGCTGACGGCCTGAGGGTCGATATAGAAATGCGCTGGTTAGGTTTTGCTTTGGCCAGTTGCCAAGGTCCCTGCGACCACCAGCATGGCCACAGAGGCCCGGAATTCTAAGCCCAGCACCGAAAAAACAAAGGCCGCGCAATGCGCGGCCTTTGTCTTGAATGATGGTGCCGGCAATAGGAGTCGAACCTACGACCTTCGCATTACGAATGCGCTGCTCTACCAACTGAGCTATGCCGGCGTTAACCGTTCCGCCCACCTCGGACGAAAGGCGCGCCAGTATAAGGAGTCATCGAGCCAGGCTCAAGCGACCGAAGGCAAGCCCGCACTTCATTGTGCGAGCAAGGTCACCGGCACAATCGCCAACAACGTCTTGTCATCGGCAGAGAAGACCGCGGTCATGCGCTGATCCCGCACAGAAATGGGCAAAACTCTCACAGCGCCCTCTTCCAAGCCTCGCGCCGCCACTTCTGCCCGCAAGGTAGCGACAGCGGCACTTGGCTGAACATTGCCGACCTCTTTCAGGGCGGTTGAGAACTGCTCGGCAAACTCGGCAAACGGGCGATAGCGCTCAAGATCATGCGTCATGGGAGGCTTGCCCATCATCGCCGCCATGGCACTCTCCAGTTCGGACGCCAATGCACTTTCAGCCGGAATCCCGACCCATTGAGGTCCGGTGAGCGGAGCTTGCCACGGCTTGTTTTCCGCCAAATCGGTTGAGCGGACAACATGAAGCTGATTGCCAAAGAACACCATATACGCCGGACGGGCCTCTGCAATCACCCACGCGCCATAGCAAAGCGCCGCAGCCTGCAGCAGCGCAATCACCGTCAGATCAAATTTCAGCGAGGGTTTGCCGGCCTTGAATACCAGCAAGGTCAACAGCGGCCCCAACACGACGTCCACCGGCACCAGAATCGAAAGCAGACCGGTTGCTCCTGAAACTGCAAACAAAGGCCCCGGAAACCAAACGAATCGAAGCACAGCAACAAACAGCAACGCCACCAACATCGAAATCGCCAGATGCAACGCACTCGCTGACCAACGCGTCATTCCACAAGGCTCCTTGATAAACCCGTTCAGATGGCCCAAAGCGACCGACCGGCAAGTTTGCCCGATCTGTTAACGCAAAGACGAGAGCGTGCTGGTCGAGAATGTTTGCCATCTGAATTTTGGGGGCTGAAGTGGCAGAAAACAGCGCCAGAGACGACCATCAAGAAAAAGCGAGATATGACGCCCGCAACACACTGACAAATATTGTCACAAGCTGCCCAGGATGCAGAGGCCTACTCAGCAGACCTCTTTCAAGGTGGTCCGACGGGCCGCCTAGGGAATTGTGTCGCGGTTCGCAATTTTTCAAGGGCTAGCCTACTTTATGACCGATTACCAAAGGATATGACCTCAGAGCATCCCAATGGAGGCAAGAGTTTGATGTTGGCATGGCTGTTGCTTTAAGAACTGTAACACTGGCCGGTCATTTGTCCTCAGCCCTTCACCCGGTGGGACGAAACGCGCCAGTGGCGGTTTCCGGATCTTGATCTATCCTGAAACGACTGGCCTTCCTTTCCCCTGTGAGGAGCTTTAACCATGAAATCAGTACAAAAGGGTTTCACCCTGATCGAACTGATGATCGTCGTCGCGATCATCGGTATTTTGGCTGCCGTCGCTCTGCCGGCTTATCAGGACTACCTGAAGCGTTCGAAAGTTTCGGAAGTCGCCGCCGCTGCTGGCGCTTGTAAGACCTCCGTCATGGAATACATTGCAGCTAACAACGCATTCCCGCCGAACGCTGACGATGCTGGTTGCGGCCTGTCGGCAGGTGCTACATCTGTAAGCCAGTACGTTCAAGCAATGGCGGTTACTGCCACTGGCGACATTCAAGCAACCATCCAAAACATCGGCGCTGGTGCAGATGGTCAAATTCTCCAGCTGTCGCCTTGCTCTGACGCCATTGCAGCAGGTACCTGCACTCGCGCAGCGGCTAACCAGTCCATCCAGGCTTGGCACTGCGGAACCGACGCTGCAGCTGGCGATTACAAGCTTTTCCCAGCCACCTGCCGCTATGCTCCGCTGCCGTAATTGGGGTTAGTTGGTAATGAAAAAAAGGCGAGCGTTGCTCGCCTTTTCTTTTTCGCACTTTTGGTATACGAAAATCTATACTTGTTCAAAATCGCTTGGTCATATATTGGGGTAGAGAATGAGCACACCCGGAGTACGCGTCACTTTAGGAGGACTGCCGCGCCGACTGGTTGCCGACGGAATACTCGATGAAAGCAACGCGCAAGACGCTGTCGTTCAATCTCAAAAAAGCAAAGTTCCTTTTGTCAGCTACGTAGTCCAGAACAAAATTGCCAAAGCTCATCTGATTGCAAGTATTGCATCACAAGAGTTTGGTGCGCCGCTGTTTGATATCGAGTCAATGGATACGGACCAGATCCCCAAAGACTTGGTTGATGAAGCCATCATACGTCAACACCGCACGATGCCACTTTACAAGCGAGGTAATCGTTTGTTTGTGGCGATTTCCGACCCCACCAATCTCGAAGCACTCGACAAGGTCCGGTTTCATACCGGCATGAGCATAGAGGGCATCCTCGTCGAAGACGACAAGCTCGGCAAGGCTATCGATAAACTGCTTGAAGCAAAAGACGCCGGCAGTTTTGAGGGGATGGATGAGGACCTGGATAACCTGGATATCCAGGCGGGTGATGATGAGCCTGCTGGAGGCGACGATGCCCAAGGTGGAGACGACGCACCGATTGTCCGCTTCATCAATAAGCTTTTGATGGACGCCATCAAGAAAGGCGCATCCGATCTGCATTTCGAACCTTACGAAAAAGAATATCGCGTCCGTTTTCGGGTCGATGGCATCCTGAGGGAGATCGCAAAACCACCGGTAAACCTTGCCAGCCGGCTGGCAGCACGCCTGAAAGTCATGTCGCGCCTCGATATCGCCGAGCGCCGAGTGCCGCAAGACGGTCGTATCAAGTTGAAGCTGTCCAAAAACAAGTCCATCGACTTTCGGGTATCGACGCTGCCAACGCTATGGGGCGAGAAAGTCGTTATGCGGATTCTGGATTCTTCCAGTGCGATGCTGGGGATCGATGCACTGGGTTACGAACCCGTGCAGAAAAAAGCCTTCATGGATGCCATTGCCAAGCCGCAAGGAATGGTACTGGTGACAGGTCCAACCGGTTCAGGCAAGACCGTTTCACTTTACACAGCCGTGAACATCCTGAATGACGAGGAGACCAATATCTCCACGGCCGAAGACCCAGTAGAAATCAACTTGCCCGGAGTGAACCAGGTGCAGGTTAACCCTCGTGCGGGACTGACCTTCCCGATGGCGCTACGCGCCTTCCTGCGCCAGGACCCGGACGTAATTTTGGTTGGTGAGATCCGCGATCTGGAAACGGCTGAAATCGGCATCAAAGCCGCCCAGACCGGACACTTGGTACTTTCGACCCTGCACACCAACAGCGCACCGGAAACGCTGACCCGCTTGGTGAACATGGGGGTTGCGCCTTTCAACATCGCCACCACGGTCCATCTCATCATTGCCCAGCGCCTGGCGCGCCGGCTTTGCTCGCATTGCAAAAAGCCGGTCAAGCTCCCTCCGGAAGCACTGATCGCGGAAGGATTCTCTGAAGAGGAGGCCCCGACCCTGACCCTGTATGAACCCGTCGGTTGTGATAACTGCAACAAAGGCTACAAGGGTCGGGTGGGCATCTATGAGGTGATGCCCGTTTCGGAAGAAATCAGCCGGATTGTTATGCGCGGCGGCAACGCCATTGAGATTGCCGACCAAATGAGGGCGGAAGGCATCAAGGATCTCAGGGCCTCCGGCTTGGAAAAGGCTCGCCAAGGGGTAACCAGCTTGGCCGAAATCAACCGGGTGACGTCGGACTGAGCCGTCTTGTTGGGCGCCAGTCATCTACCACGCAAGAACCTGTTACAGCTAAAGCCAGTGCGGAAGCGCTGGCTTTTCGCTTTTCAGGGTGCTTCAATAAGAGCGATTTCCGGGACAAAAAGCACAGTCAGTCAAGACGTTAGCCGCTAGTATTACCACAATTTCTGAACATACGAAGGATCTTGGCCATGGCACTGCAAGCCGTCAAGAAAGAAACTGCCGCCAAACCGCGCCCAGAGGCGGTCACTCGGACCAAGCAAACGGTTGAGAAACAGAAAACCTTTACTTGGGAAGGCGTCGATAAAAAAGGCCAGAAAATAAAGGGAGAAATGCAGGCCGCCAATGAAGCCATGGTCAAAGCCCAGTTGCGCAAGCAGGGGCTGATGCCAGGCAAGGTAAACCGCAAAGCCGCCGACCTTTTTGCGCCAAGGAAAAAACCCATTACCCCTGCAGACATCGCCATGATGTCGCGCCAACTGGCGACGATGATGAAAGCAGGCGTGCCACTGGTGCAGTCGTTCGAAATCATCGGGCGCGGTAATGAAAAGCCCTCCGTTCAGGAACTGATGTTGACGATAAAGGGCGACATTGAGGCCGGTTCGCCGTTCCACGAAGCGCTGCGTAAGCACCCAAAGTATTTCGACCCGCTGTTCTGCGACTTGGTTGCCGCCGGCGAACAGTCAGGCGCTCTCGAGCAAATGCTCGACAGAATCGCAACCTACAAGGAAAAGACCGAACGTCTGAAGGCAAAGATCAAAAAGGCACTGTTCTATCCTGCAGCAGTCATGGTGGTTGCAGCAATCGTGACAGCCATCCTGCTGCTTTTTGTTGTGCCAATGTTCGAGGATATGTTCAAAGGGTTTGGAGCGGATCTGCCAGCGTTCACTCAGTTCGTGCTCAACATTTCACGTTCGTTGCAGGAAACTTGGTATATCTATCTGATTGCGATTATAGGGAGCGCAGTCGCATTCAAGTATTTCAACACCAACTCTCAGGCGTTCCGTGATGGTAAAGATAGAATGGTGCTGAAGCTCCCGGTCATCGGGGTGATTCTACACAAAGCAGCCATCGCCCGTTACGCCCGCACATTGTCTACTACATTTGCCGCAGGTGTTCCCTTGGTCGAGGCCCTTGAGTCCGCCGCTGGTGCATCGGGGAACGTTGTTTACCGAACGGCGATCCTGAAAATTCGTGATGACGTAACCACCGGTATGCAAATGAACCTTGCCATGCAGGGCGTAGGCATGTTCCCGAACATGGTAGTACAGATGGTCGCAATCGGTGAAGAGTCTGGCGCCTTGGACAGCATGCTTTCAAAGGTTGCTGACATTTATGAAGCTGAAGTCGATGATGCCGTTGACTCTCTCAGCTCCTTGCTGGAACCCATCATCATGGCGGTGTTGGGTGTCGTTGTTGGCGGCCTGATCGTGGCGATGTATTTGCCCATTTTCAACCTAGGCAAGGTTATTTAAAAAGACACACTCAAGACATGACTCTTCTCGATTTGTTCGGCGGCGATCGTGTTTACTTCACGGTCGCCGTTGGTATTTTTGGCCTGCTGATTGGCAGTTTTTTGAACGTCGTGATTTTTCGACTACCCATTATTTTACAGCGGCAATGGCAAGCCCAAGCGCGTGAGTTGATTGAAGAGTCTGGCGCCAAGGTTGACCGGGACTTTAAAGATACCTACCCGGCCGAGTTTGGTCTGGTGATGCCGCGCTCGGCGTGCCCGCATTGTGGTTATGCCATCCCAGGTTGGCTCAACATCCCACTGTTCAGTTGGTTGATGTTGCGTGGCAAATGTCGACAGTGCCAAAACCCCATTTCCGTTCGCTATCCAATCGTCGAAGCGTTGACTGGCGCGGCGTTTGCGTTCGCAGCGTGGGAGTTTGGCCCGGATGCCTTGCTGTTCGGCGCACTGCTGTTCACCGGTTTGCTGATCGCCATGGCAGGGATTGATTGGGACACCAAGTTACTGCCCGACCAGCTGACCTACTCACTGTTATGGCTCGGTCTGCTGTTCAATCTGCAGAATGGCTTTGTGCCCATCAACGACGCCATCATCGGCGCGGTGGCCGGTTACGTCAGCTTATGGTCGGTGTACTGGGCCTTTAAGCTGCTGACTGGCAAAGAAGGCATGGGTTACGGTGATTTCAAACTGTTCGCCGCGCTTGGCGCCTGGTTGGGTTGGCAGCAATTGCCGGTCATCATCATTCTGGCTGCCGTGGCAGGATTGGTAATTGGCGGCGGCATGATGTTGTTCGCACAGAACAAGGATCGGCAAATTCCGTTCGGGCCGTACCTCGCCATTGCCGGCTGGTGTTCACTCTATTTCGGTGCCGATTGGATGAGCGCCTATTTGCGCGCCTCCGGCCTGTGAGCAGCGCAATGCCAAGGCCGGCCAAACCGCTGAGGATTGCGCTGACCGGCGGTATTGCCAGCGGCAAAACCATGGTTTCAGACCGCTTTGCCGCGTTGGGCGTACCGGTCATTGATGCCGATATTGCGGCAAGAAAAGTGGTGGAACCCGGCAGCACCGGCCTGAATGCCCTGGTACAGCTCTGCGGTCCCGGCGTTTTGCAGGTTGATGGCCAACTGGACCGGCGCGAGCTGCGCGCGCGGATTTTCGCCGACGACACGCTGCGTCAACAGGTCAACGCCCTGTTGCATCCCATGATTCGCCGCTGGATGCAGGAGCAGGCAGCGACACAACCGGCACCTTACCAGCTGTTCGTCATTCCCCTGCTGGCCGAAACGGGTCAGGCCCAAGACTACGACCGGGTGTTGCTGGTACACGCCGATCTTGCCACACGCCGGCAGCGCTTGATGGCACGTGACCGCATCGGCGCGGAACAAGCCGATGCCATATTGGCCGCACAAGCTGACGACAGCCAACGCGCCGCAATCGCCGACGATTTCGTCTACAACAATGCAGATGAACAATCGTTGGCACAGCAGGTAGAATCCCTGCACCAACACTACCTGCAACTGGCCAAAGGCTTGGCGACCTGACCCATGACCGCATCGACACCAGCTGGCACCGCCACACTGCTGTTTGAGCAGCCGTTGAACGAGAAGACCAGGGTCTACCTGCGACTGGAGGGTATCTTCGGCCGCGCCCAGCAACTCCTCGCCGAGTCCAGCATGGCGGCGCATTACGCGGCCTTCGGCACCCTGTTCGAACTGATGGACTCCGTCGACCACGGCGATTTGCGCGGTGATCTGCACAGCGATCTGGACAAGCAGGTGCAACAACTGCGCACCTTGAGCAGCAACCCGAAAGTGGACACCGAAAAGCTGCGTCGGTTCTTGGAACAGCTGGAAAAACTGCACCACTGGATTCTGCACCACCAGGGCAAATTTGCCGCCCGTCTGCGCGAAAATGAATTCCTGCACGCTATCAAACACCGCTATGCCTTACCCGGCGGCACTTGCGCCTTCGATCTACCGCGGCTGTATTGTTTCTTGCAGCGCCCGGCAGAAGCTCGACGGGCGCGTCTGCAACAATGGTTCAATGAATTGCATGGCGTCCGCACCTGCGTTGACGTATTGTTGCGGCTCATGCGCGAAAGCACCACTTGGCGCAGCGCACAATTTGATGAGGGATTTTTTCAGCTGGAACCGGTGCATGGTCAGCTGCTACGTCTACGCATGGCCAACAACGAATCGGTATACCCTGAAGTGAGCAGCGGCCGGCAACGCTGCGTGATCCGTCTGGCCGTCGCCGATGATGAAGGTGCAGTGAAGTATCTAAGGGAAAGCAGCCGTTTCGAATACGCATTGTGTGGTTGATGCCATGACCGACTATCACCACGAGCGCACGCCGCTCATCGTTGCCTGCCCCTGTTGTCGCAAATCCGTGCAGTACCGCGCGGACAACCCCTATCGGCCGTTTTGCTCGGAACGCTGCCGACTGATCGATTTGGGGGAGTGGGCCTCGGGAGGACATCGGATTGCTGGTGATGCGGTCAATCCGGATTCGGAAGAGAATCACTAGCCAGACCATACGATCAGCGCAAGGCGTTGATCCCGTCCGAGCGCATGATCTACCTCGCGCCCGGCGTCCTTGCAGCCGGCGCTGGAAATTGGACGCTCCAGCGCTCGCCGAGACGTGGCGAAGGCATTCTGCGCACAATCGCGCTTATCAGTTATCGACAAACTCGACTGACGTTGTATCCGGCAAGCATCTAATCAAGCCAGAGCGCGCGCTGTGCCGCGATACCTTGGCCACCATGTTGCCAACTGGCGGGCAGATCCGCAGCAGTCATGCCACCAAGCGCATACACCGGACGATTGGCCTGCGCCGCCAGCTCGGCAAAACGGCGCCAGCCGAGCGCCTCGGCATCCGGGTGTGTTGCGGTAGGCTTTACCGGTGACACCAGCAAAAAATCCGCACCGAGCTGCTGCGCTTGCCGGAGTTGGTTTTCGTCATGACAGACCGCAGACAACCACTGAGGTCGTTGTTGCAACAGCGCATCCGTCATCTGATTCATGCTGGCGCCGGACAGATGCCAGCCTTCACACGACAATCCCAGTATCGCATCTGGCTTTCGATTGAGCAGCAGTGCGCAATCATGGCGCGCAGTGATGGCATGCACTTGTACCGCTACATGACGATACGCCGCATCAGTCAGCGTATGTGCACGCAACTGCAGCAGGCGAATGCCGGCGTTGCAAGCTCGTTCGATGCGAATCAGAAAATCAGCAATATCTTCCGGCTCCGGCGTGACCAGCAATTGGGTTGGCAACTGCATTGCCGCGATGATCGGCACATTGGCTGCCGGAAACGCATAGTCGCGCAGCCGAGCCGCTGGCACCCATGCCAGCGGCTGCCCTTCATGCCCATGCGGCGCGCCAGTAAACGCTTCAACCCGAAACACGTGCAGGCAAACCGCTTTGTCGCCGTAATGATGGCGGATGGTGATCAGGCGACGAAACACCGTCGGCGTGATGCCAAGCTCCTCCTGCAATTCGCGCACCAGTGCATGCTCGGCGCTTTCACCAGGCTCCAGTTTGCCGCCAGGGAACTCCCAGCGATCCCCCTGATGACGATGGGCCGCACGTTTGGCAATCAACACCTCGTTGTTGGCGTTGACGATGGCGGCTGCTGCGACATTGAGGTATTCGGTCATCTCGCTTCACACCATTCCGTGCTGCCGTTTTTCAAAAGCAAAAAGGTGAGCCTAAGCTCACCCTTTCTCGACCTCGCGCAATGACTGCGATCAGGCGATGGCGCCATGGCAATGTTTGTACTTCTTGCCCGAACCGCATGGGCACATATCATTGCGGCCCACTTTCTGGCCGACCCGCACCGGGGCACTCGCGGCCGCCACCGGCTCCTCCTCGGTCGGTTCCGGCTGCATGGCATTGGCTTCAGCATGCTGGAACTGCAGTTTCTGCCGCTCCGCCCGCTCCTGCGCTTCCCGCTCCATGCGCTCGACTTCCGACTCGGTGCGAACTTGCACCCGCGACAAGATGCTGACCACGTCGTACTTGATGCGATCCAGCATGCCGGAAAACAACTCGAAGGCTTCGCGCTTGTATTCCTGCTTCGGATTCTTCTGAGCAAAACCGCGCAGGTGAATGCCCTGACGAAGGTAATCCATTGCCGCGAGATGTTCGCGCCACGCGGTGTCGACGTTCTGCATCAGCACGGCTTTCTCGAAATGCCGCAACACCGGAGCGCCGGCTTGCGCCTCCTTGGCCTGATAGGCTTGGGCTGCAGCCTCACGCACCCGTTGCCGGATGCCCTGCTCGTCCAAATTCTGATCCTGTTGCAACCACTGATTGATCGGCATGTCGAGCGAAAAATCGGTGCGCAACCGTTCTTCCAAACCATCGATATTCCATTGATCCACCACGCTCTGCGGCGGGATGAACTCGCTGACCACGCCGTCGAGCACATCGTCGCGCATCGCATTGACGGTTTCCGAAACATCCTCGGTGCGCATCAACTCGGCGCGCTGCTGGTAGATCACCTTGCGCTGATCGTTCGAAACGTCGTCGAACTCCAGCAAATGTTTGCGGATTTCAAAGTTGCGCGCTTCCACTTTGCGCTGGGCATTCTCGATGGCACGGTTCACCCAGGGATGCTCCAGCGCCTCCCCGGCCTGCCAACCGAGTTTCTGCATCATCGCCCCCATGCGTTCAGAGGCAAAAATGCGCATCAAATCGTCTTCCAGCGACAGATAAAACCGCGACGAGCCCGGATCACCCTGACGACCGGCACGACCGCGCAGCTGGTTGTCGATCCGGCGGCTCTCGTGCCGCTCGGTGCCGATGATGGCAAGACCGCCTGCCGCCAGCACTTGATCGTGACGCTCCTGCCACTGCCGTTTGACTTCCTCTTTCTGCAGTTCGGTCGCGTCCGCTGGCAGCGCCGCCAGATCCGCCTGCAGCGAACCACCAAGCACGATATCGGTACCACGACCGGCCATGTTGGTGGCGATCGTGACCGCGCCCGGACGACCGGCCTGGGCAATGATTTGCGCCTCGCTTTCGTGGAACTTGGCGTTCAATACCTGGTGCGGAATCTTTTCGTGATGGAGCAGCTTCGACAGGATTTCGCTCGACTCGATGGAAGCGGTACCCACCAACACCGGCTGACCTTTGTCCCGACGCGCCTTGATGTCTTCGATAACGGCTTTGTATTTGTCCTGCTTGGTCAGGTACACCAAGTCGGACATGTCCTGACGAATCATTGGCTTGTTGGTCGGAATGACAACGACCTCCAGACCATAGATCTGCTGGAATTCAAACGCTTCGGTATCGGCGGTACCGGTCATGCCGGACAGCTTGTTGTAGAGACGGAAGTAGTTCTGGAACGTGGTCGATGCCAGCGTCTGGTTTTCCTGCTGGATGGCGACGCCCTCTTTGGCCTCCACAGCCTGATGCAGGCCTTCCGACCAACGACGGCCGGGCATGATACGGCCGGTATGTTCATCGACGATGATGACCTGACCATCGCGAACGATGTAATCCACATCACGCTTGAACAGCGTGTGCGCACGCAGCGCCGCATAGGTGTGGTGCAACAACTGAATCGACGACGGGCTGTACAGGCTTTCGTCTTCGCCGAGCAAGCCCGCTTCCACCAGCAATTGCTCGACCTTTTCCTGGCCTTTTTCCGTCAGGTGCGCCTGCCGGCCTTTCTCATCCAGATAGTAATCACCATCGCCTTGATCATCTTCTTCCTGCTGACGCTGCAGTTTGGGAATGATCACATTGACCCGCTTGTACAGCTCGCTGGACCCCTCCACCGCGCCCGAGATGATCAGCGGCGTACGCGCCTCGTCGATCAAAATGGAGTCGACTTCGTCGACGATGGCGAAATTGAGATCACGCTGCGCTTTCTGCTCCAGTGAGAAAGCCATGTTGTCGCGCAGGTAATCGAAACCAAATTCGTTGTTGGTGCCGTAAGTGATGTCAGCCGCGTAAGCAGCTTTCTTTTCCTCACCCGGCTGCTGCGACAGAATCACGCCGACGGTCAACCCCAGCGCTTCGTAAACCGGCCGCATCCAGTTGGCGTCACGCTTGGCAAGGTAGTCGTTGACGGTGACCACATGCACGCCTTTGCCGGAGATGGCATTCAGGTACGCCGGCAGCGTTGCCATCAGCGTTTTGCCTTCACCAGTGCGCATCTCGGCAATGCGACCTGAGTGCAGCACCATGCCGCCGATCAGCTGGACATCAAAGTGACGCAGGCCGAGTGTCCGGCGCGCCGCTTCACGGGTTGCCGCGAACGCTTCCGGCAGCAACGCGTCCAGGCTCTCGCCTTTTTCCAGTCGCTGTTTGAATTCCTGGGTCTTGTTGCGCAGCTGCTCATCACTGAGCTGCTGGAAGCTCGGCTCCAGGGCATTGATGGCGTGAACGGATTTGGCGAACTTCTTGACCAACCGCTCGTTGCGGCTGCCGAAAATACGGGTCAACAGAGAAGCAAACATGAACGTCCCAATCTGATGAAATCCGCCGCAGGCGAATTCGTTGTTATCGTAAAACCGTCGAGGCGTGGCGGCGTGTTTGGCATTGTCCGGAAAACCGCACCATCCCTAGCCGGGAGGGTTGCGGCCAACTCCGAAGCACTGGACGGCGAGCCGTTTCAGCGAAGCCGGCATTCTACCGGCTTTCACCGGGTCACGGAACGCGCCGCCCGCCGAGAATCCGCGTTCCAGCCACCAACTGCAGGTGGTGCTGCCCGCGGCGAATTTCAAGTGCGTCGAGGTTCGAACGCGCAAAAATGCAAAACGGCGCCGACGGCGCCGTTTTGTCCAGAAAATGCCCATTCGGCGTGTTCTGGCCTCAGCCTTTCTTGCCGAGATATTTGGCCGGATTCAGGAACAGGCCATCGCGCGCCACTTCGTAATGGACATGCGGCGCCGTCGAACGGCCAGTCGAACCGACCTTGGCGATGACCTGGCCCTTGCGGACCAACTCACCGACCTTGACGTTCAGTTTGGAGTTATGGCCGTAGCGGGTCACCAGACCATCACCGTGGCTGATCTCGACCAGATTGCCATAGCCGTCCTTGACGCCCGAGAAGGTCACCACACCCGCCGCCGTAGCCAGCACATCGCTGCCTTCCGGAGCGACAAAGTCGATGCCTTTATGCCAGGTGGTGCTGCCGTGGAACGGATCGGTGCGGTAGCCAAAGTAGGAACTGATGTAGCCGGTACTGACCGGGTGACCGGAAATGAGCTTTTCCGTACCCATGTGTTTGTCGAGCAGTAAGGATTCCAGCACCGCCAATTGACGACCACGGGTTTCAAGCTGCGAGTGCATCGCATCCAGCTGGCCAATGAACTCCAGCGGCGACGCGCCGGGCGCGGCACCGATCGGCTCGCCCTCAGGGCCACCCATTGCCGGTTCCGCGTTGAATTCAAACTCTTTGCCTTCCAGGCCAACCAATTCGGTGACCCTCTCGCCAACGGCATCCAGACGGGCGATATGTGCCTGCAGGCGCGCCACCCGGGCAGCCAGGGCGTTGATTTGTTGCTCGGACTCGGCGCGGGCGGTTTCGACCGCCTGACGCTGGGCGTCGAGCTCTTGCTGCCAGTTTTCGACCGTGCGCTGGCTGACCACCCCATTCGGGTGCAGTTTGACAGCCACGAGATAGCCGCCAAAGCAGGCAGCGCTGAGCAGGCCAACGCCGGCCAACGCGGCGCAGATCTGGCCGGCGCGACCGAGCTGAAGCCGTTTCGCTCCGCCTCGGGTATGGGTAATCAAGGTCAAGGTCATGCTGATACTCTCGTCACTTTGCAGCAGAAACCGCCTGCCTGGCAGCTCCAGCCACTACCGTGGCGTGTGCCGACGGCGCGAAGCGGTTACACTGAGACCGACATATTTAGTCTGCCTTGCCGTTTCCGGCTGAATCCATGAACCGTTTACCTACTGCGCAATCGGTCGCCCATTTGCTCGGTCACCCGGAGGGCCCCCTCAAAGCTCTCTTGGACCGGCTGGCTCTTCTTGAGGGCATGGACCATACCCTACAGCCGCTGCTGCCCGCAAGTCTGCGCGGGCAGTGTCGTGTCACGGCCGTGGACGGCGTCACAGTCGAACTGACCGCCCGCCAGGCCGCTGTCGCTACCCGTCTGCGCTACCTCGTCCCGCAACTGCTGGCCGGCCTGAACAGTGCCGGCTACCCGCAGTTGACGGCGCTCCGCGTCCGGGTCAGCCCCGGCAGCTGAGCATTTATTCACCACCAGTGTAGGTCAGGAAGCGCGTTCCGTCCGGATACGCACCACATTGGCGCCGTGATGGCGTCCACAGTTCACCCAAGCCAAAAAGCCGAAGGCCGGGACCAATCCCGGCCTTCGGTTACTGCTGGAGTCAGTTGCTGATCAGCCGGCCGCCAGTACCGGATTCATGATGTAGGAGATCGGTGCCGTCTTGGCATCGTCTTCGAACGTTACCAGTTCCCAAGCCTCGGCATCCGCTTTCAGCGCCCGCAGCAGCTTGTTGTTCAGTGCATGACCTGACTTGTGGGCGCGGAACGAGCCGATCAGGCTATGCCCCATCAGGTACAGATCGCCGATGGCGTCCAGAATCTTGTGTTTGACGAACTCGTCTTCGTAGCGCAGCGGGCCGTCGTTCAGGATCCGGTATTCGTCGAGCACAATGGCGTTGTCCATCGAACCACCGAGCGCCAGGTTCTTGGAACGCAGGTACTCCAGATCATTCATGAAACCGAAGGTCCGGGCCCGGCTCACCTCCTTTACAAAGGAGGTGGAGGACAGGTCGACCACCGAGCGCTGGATGGTGTTCTGCAGCACCGGATGGTTGAAATCGATCGAGAAATCGATCTTGAAACCATCGAACGGTTCGAACGCCGCCAGCTTGTCGCCGTCGCGCACTTCCACTCGCTTTTTGATCCGGACAAAACGCTTCGGCGCGTTCAGTTCTTCGACGCCGGCCGACTGGATCAGGAACACAAACGGACCCGAGGAGCCGTCCATGATCGGGATTTCCTGGGCGCTGACTTCAATATAGGCATTGTCGATGCCGAGGCCGGCCATCGCGGCCAGTAGGTGTTCGACGGTCGAGATCCGGACATTGTCCTTGACCAGACAGGTCGACATGGTGGTTTCGCCGACGTTTTCCGGCATGGCGACAATTTCAACGACCGGATCGAGATCGACCCGGCGAAAGACAATTCCGGTATCGGCCGGTGCCGGCCGCAACGTCAGGTACACCTTCTCGCCGCTGTGCAGACCGATGCCGGTCGCGCGGATGGCGGTACGGAGGGTACGTTGCTTGATCATGCTGCTTCTTGCTCCTGAAGTGGCCGGCCTTCTAGGCCCCGACCGACGCCTGGAGTTCCTTCTGCGCTCGCGGCCGCTGATGCTTACCGCGTAACCCGCCCTGGCGGGAAGTCCCTGTTACGACCACAAAAGCCGCGGCAAGGTGCCGCCGCCTGGTCAAAAGGTGTGCAATTACGCACTGCTCCGGCCACTAAGTCAAGCTGACATATGCCCCTGTCAGCGATAGCCGCAGCCTATGGGCTGGCGCGAAACGGACATCCGCTGCCCGTTTCGCTTTGCCCCTCGGCCATCATTCCAACCGGCAGCCGCCACCGCCCACCCCGGCAAAGGGGGGAGCCGTGATGGACGGCGGCGCCGCAGGAACCGGAACGACGGCTGAGCTGCCGGCCGTTAGTCGGCCTGCTTGCGCAGGAACGCCGGAATGTCCAGGTAATCCAGATCCGAACCCGCCGCCATGCGCATCGGTTGTGGTGCGACGCCGCCGTTGTTGCGGATCGCAGTCGGCCGATCCAGATCCTTGTAATTGACCGCTTCGCTGGCACGCGGTGACGCCGCTTGCTGTGCCTGCTGCTGCTGCACCAAACGCACCGGTTTGTCTTCCACCGGTGCCGCGGCTGCGGCATTGAGGCCCAGACCGGTGGCAACCACGGTCACCCGCATTTCATCACCGAGGCTGTTGTCGAGTGCGGTACCGATCTTCACCGAGGCATCAGACGCGGCAAAGCTCTGCAACACCTGACCGACTTCTTCGTATTCGTCGATCAGCATGTCTTCGCTGGCGGTGATGTTGACCAGAATGCCGCGTGCACCAGCCAGATTCACATCTTCCAGCAGTGGGCTGCGCACCGCGAGTTCGGCGGCGCGACGAGCGCGACCTTCACCTGCGGCAACACCTGACCCCATCATCGCCATGCCTTGTTCGGCCATCACGGTGCGCACGTCGGCAAAGTCGGTGCCGATGAAGCCCGGACGGGTGATGAGATCGGCAATGCCTTGCACCGCGCCGCGCAACACCGCATCGGCATTGCGGAACGCTTCGGTCATCTTGGCGCCACCATAAACGGCCAGTACCTTGTCGTTAG
>JBKBHF010000026.1:0-55900 GCA_046297695.1 Permianibacter sp.
AGGCCGCGGCCGGAACCGCATTCAACTGTTCTGCCGTCCAGGCTTCGACCACCTGCCGCAGCAGGAACAACGGCATCGCGCCATTTTTCAGCACCACGTTATGGAATTCCCGGATGTCGAACTTATCGCCGAGCTTGGCGCGTGCCTCTTCGCGCAGCGCGAGAATTTCAATCATGCCGATCTTGTAGGAACAGGCTTGACCCGGCATCACGATGTAACGCTCGATCTCCGAGGTGACATCCGATTCCGCCAGACCGGTGTTGGTCATCATGTACTCGATGGCCTGCTCGCGCGTCCAGCGCTTGGCATGAACGCCGGTATCGACCACCAGACGCACGGCGCGGAACAGCTCCGCCTGCAGGCGACCGAGGTTGTCGAACGGATCCTGCTGGAAGCCCGCTTCCCACGCGACCCGCTCGGCGTACAGCGCCCAGCCTTCGGTATAGGCGGTGAATGGGCTCATCCGGCGGAACAGCGGCAACTCGCTGTTTTCCTGCGCGATGGCGATCTGGAAATGGTGACCCGGCACCGCTTCGTGATAAGCCAGCGTGCGCATGTCGTATTTCGGCGTCGCCTTGATGTCGTACAGGTTGGCGTAGAAGATGCCCGGCCGTGAGCCGTCCATCGCCGGCGCGTTGTAATAGGCGCCCGGCGACGTCTTTTCCTTGAACTCCGGAATGCGTTCGACCTTGACGCCCATTTTCGGCTTCACCGCAAACCACGGATCCAGACCGGCCGAGATTTCATCGATGATCTTCTGGTAATCCTGCAAGATCTGCTGACGACCTTCGTCAGTGTCCGGATACAGGAAACGCGCTTCCTCGCTGAGCTGACGCATCAGCGTGCCAACCGGCTGCGTGGCATCGTAGCCCTGCGCAGCCAGGATCTCGCGCATCTCGCCGTGAATGCGCGCGACTTCAGCCAAGCCCAGCTGGTGCACATCCTCTGGCTTCATGCTGGTAGTGGTGAACATTTCCAGCATGAATGCATAGAACGCATCGCCTTCCGGCAATTTCCAGACGCCGTCATCGGTTGTCGATTTCGGTTTCTGTTCAACCAGGAAGGCTTTCAAATTGTTGTAAGCCGGGTATACGGTCTGTTCGATCTGCTGTTTGGCATCGGCCAGCAAGCGGGCTCTGTCGGCCTCGGCAATTGACCCGGCCTCAGTCAGTTTTTTCTCGAACGAACTGTACAGAATGTTCTGCTCAATCGGCGTGGCAACAAAGCCGTCGATTTCGGCGATCACTTTCTCCAGCACGAACGTCGGCGGGATGATGCCTTTTTCTTCCCGCAGCTTCAGGCCTTCGACGACCTGGGAAAACTTGATTCCGATCTTTGACAGCCGGGCGTTGTAATCTTCGGCATCGCCGATGCTGTTGATCTGATGCGCCGACTCCATGAAAGTCGGGAAGCCGTTCTGAACGCCGAACAGCTGATTGACCGGGTAATTGTGGTAGCGCCACTTGTCGGCGCCATCTTTCATCTTGCCGAGAAACCAGGTGCCCATGTCATAGGTGAGCTGCTCTTGATAGCCCAGATCGGCACGGTCATAGCTCTGGAACTCGCTCATCATGTCGTTCATTTTGGCAATCATGCGATCACCGGCCTGAACCGACTCGTCATCGAGCTCGTCCTGGTGGACGGTGATGCCAACGCTTTCCAGCATGCGCAGTTGCGACAGCGTCTCCGGGCTCTCCAGGACAAACTGAATGAATGCACGGTTGATTGCCCAATTGAACGGCAGCTTGCCGTACCAACCGTATAAGCCAACCAGCAGCAGCAGGCCGAGCAGCGCGGCCAAGATAATGCCCAACCATTTCACAATACGCACGGAGTTCTCCTCTCTCGTTTCTTGTCACAAACGACGCACCGGTTGCACACCGGTGCGGTTGCCATATTTTTTATTTCTTGAACCCGCGTTGCGGATCGGCCGGCTCACGGTAACGGTCGCGCAACCGGGTTTGCCGCGACAGCAGCGGCTGTTCCGTGCCGGCAACGATGACGTGATCCGGATAGCTGGTGACTTCCAGCGGATCACCACTCCAGATCACGATGTCGGCATCAAAACCCACCGCCAGTTTGCCGTAGCGATCGCCGATGCCGAAGATCTCCGCCGGATTGATCGTCAGCGCCGCCAATGCCGCTTCCGTCGGCAGGCCATGGGCAACGGCGTTGCCGGCACCTTGCCGCACCAGATGCGCATTGTGGCTCGGCGAATCCCCGGCGTTGCTGGTGAAGGCCAGTTTGACGCCAGCCTGATACAGTAACGCGGCATTCTGCAGTGAGGCCGACAACGTGTCGAAACTGCCCGGCAGATTTTCCATCGGCGCCAGAATGACCGCCGCATTGGCGGCTGCAATGTCTTTTGCGACCCGATGGCCCTCGCTGGCGCCCAGCAAGACCAGCTTCAGTTTGAACGTGCGGCCGAGCTGAAGAATGGCGCGAATGTCCTGGGCACGGTCAACCGCGACAATCAGCGGCACTTTGCCGTCGAGCACCGGTAGCAAGGCTTCCAGATCACGATACGGCAGCGAATAGTCACGCCGCTCGCCACGCTGGAACGCTGCCTTGTTGGCGGCGTAATCACGGGCATCTTCAAAGGCCTGACGCATCGCCAGCAGGGCAGAAGCGCGCGAGCCTTCCTGGGCGCCATTGGCAATGCCACCGTAATTGGCGATGACGGCCGCATCGCGACGCAACACCAGATCGTCACCGGCCAGTTTGATGATGCTGGACTTACCGCCGAAAACGTCGTGCTCGACGCCCGGCGTCACCACGGCACGGGTCAGCCCCATCATCCGGTTGTAAGGGATCAGGACGCTGTCCGGATTGATGATATCGGCCAGATCAAAACTGGCACCGAAACGCTCATCCGGCGTGGCATTGTCGACCGTGCTGTCTTCCAGTTCGATCTCGATCGTGCCGAGTCCGGTGTGGGCATTCATGAAACCGACCGTGACCGGTCGGCCTCTGGCATCGATGATGCGGCTGTCGGCATCCGGTTTGATATCCGTGCCGATCGCGACAATGCGCTCGCCACGAATCAGCACATGCTGACCGGTTTGCACACCTTTGTCAGCGTGATGCAGGCTGGCATTCTGAATGAACAGGTTTTCGGCATGAACGGCACCGGCCGTTGCCAGCGCGATGAGCGTCAGTGACAAACGAAACGATTTCACAGGCGCTCTCCTTCCGGCTTGACGATGCCGAGTTCGAAGTCGGTCGCAGGTTGCTGGGCAGCGTTGCTGCGGTCATACAGCAGGGCGCCGTCGATGAACACTTTCTCGGCATGGGCATACACCGAGAACGGGTTGCGATCCCAGAGCACGACATCGGCCATCTTGCCGGCTTCCAGGGTGCCGACTTTGTCAGCGATGCCGATCGCTTTGGCCGCGTTGCTGGTCAACCAGCGAATCGCTTTCGCTTCATCAATGGCAAGGCCAGCACGCTGACCGGCGGCCATTGCCTTGGCCGCCTCTTGATTCAGCCGTTGAATGCCGAGCGCGGAATCCGAATGGATAACGGCGCAGCCGACGCGCTCTTCGGTTTTGTCGTTTACCGTGACGGTGGCTTTCGCTTTGTCGACGTAAGCCGCGTTCTCGAACACCATGTCGAACGCTTCATGCTTGAAGCCCCACCAATCGGCCCAGACGGCGGCGCAAATATCGTTCTCGGCGAGCAGATCGGCGACCTTGTAGGCCTCGACCGCATGATGGAAGGTGGCGATGCGGAAATGGAATTCCTTGGCGATGTCGATCATCAGCGCCATTTCTTCAGCGCGGTAACAATGGTTCTGGATCAGGATTTCGCCTTTCAGGACGCCGGCCAAGGTTTCCAGCCGCAGATCGCGCGCCGGCTTCTTGTCGGCGACCGCGTCTTCGTTGCCGCCGGCCGCGGCCAGCGCGTCTTCATAGGCTTGCCAGTCCTGACGGTATTTCTCCGCCTCGCTCCAGCTTTTGCGATAGCCCGCGACGTTACCCATCCGGGTCATCGGGCCGCCTTTTTCACCATAGGTACGTTTCGGGTTCTCACCGCAGGCCATTTTCAAGCCATGCGGCGCCTCCGGAAATTTCATTTCCTGCACGGTGCGGCCCGGTACGTTTTTCAGCGTCACCGAGCGACCGCCAAACAAGTTGGCCGAACCCGGCAGAATGTGCAGCGATGTCACACCACCGGCCAGCGCCAGCGGGAACTGCGGATCCTGCGGCCAGACCGCGTGTTCCGCCCAGGCGTAAGCGGTGTCCGGCGCCACCATTTCATTGCCGTCTTCCGACGCGGCCAGACCGGGGCTCGGATAGACGCCGAGATGGGAATGCACATCAATGAGGCCCGGCGTCACCCACTTGCCGGCGGCGTCGATGATTTCCGTGCCATCCGGCACGGCCAGATCGGTACCGACGGCGCGGATTTTGCCGTCCTGCATCAGCACACTACCGTTGTCGATCCGTTCGCCGTTGCCGATCAACAGCGTGGCGTTTTTCAGCAGGGTCGGCTTGCTCGGCAAGGCTTTGTAGGTCGACGGGAACGGCACTTTGGCGGCACTGGCGGTCTCTGGCTCGTCACCACAGCCTGCCAATAGCCATGACATGCCGAACGCCAGCACCGACAGGCGCAGCGTGTGCGTCATCATGACTTCTCCTCATGGATGATGGGCCGGCGCTTCGTCGTCGCCATGGCCCAGACAACTGATCGTTGGATGAAAACACAGGTGGCGGCCAGGGACAAGGGAACGGCCGGAGCGGAAAAGCGCGGTTACAATTACCGTGCCGCTGCTCTTGCGCTCGCCCCAGCCCCCACAGCGCAAAAACACCTCAGCGACAAGCGGGGACGCTCCTCGGCCGGTACGTGCCTCGACGCCAGCCCGAACCCAGCCGACGAGCCGGCTCAAACCCCGGTAATGGAGCGCAGAAAACCGATCAGATCGAGCTTGAATTGCTCCGGCTTGACGGCTGCTTCGATCTCGTCTTCGCATCGTGGTGCCGCCAGATCGACATCGGTGACCGGCAGTTGCTGACGAAACTTGCTGTGATAGAAAACCTTGACCACCGGTTTCAGCGGATCGCTGTCACCGGACTGGATCACGATGCCAAGCCGCTGGCTCTTCAGACGCACCAGCGTACCGACCGGAAACACCCCAATTGCGCGGATGAAATGAGCCACCAACTCGGTGTCATAACTGGTCCCCGAGGCTTCGCGCAGGATCTTGAAGGCATGTGTGGAGGTGAAGCCATCCTTGTAAACGCGATTGGCGGTAATGGCATCGTAACTGTCGACAATCGCGATCATCCGGCCATAGCGGGAAATGCCGTCACCACTGAGTTTGTGCGGATAGCCATGGCCATCCAGGCGTTCGTGGTGCTGAATCAGCACCTCCAGGCTGATCGGCGAAATGCCCGGTATATGCTTGACCACGTCATAACCGTATTCCACGTGACGACGCATTTCGATAAATTCTTCGTCAGTCAGTTTGCCAGGTTTGTTCAACACCTTGTCCGACACCAGAATCTTGCCGACATCGTGCAACAGCGCACCGGTCGCCAGCTGGTGAATGACGGTCTCCTCCAGCTTCAGATGCCGGGCGAGTATGGTCATCAGAATCGACACATTGACCGAGTGCTCGAGCAGGTAGGCGTCCTTTTCGCGAATGCGCGTCATGCACAGCAAAGCGTCCTGGTTGCGGAACACCGACTCCATGAACGCCGCAGCCATGTTCTGCATCGGTTCCAGCGCCAGCGGCCGGCCGGCCTTGATGTCATCAAAGGCTTTCTGTTGCAGCGCCTTGGCTTCGGCATAGAGCTTGGCGGCGCGATTGAGCTCGGTCTCCATCGGCACTTTCGCCGCCGGCACCGCAGCCGGTTGGGCCGGTGCCGATTTCGTCACTACCGATTTGGCATCAGCCGGGCTGCTGTCGGCCGGCGTGGCCGCCGCTTCGCTGGCGGCCTGGATGGCGGCTTCGGAGCCGGCGATGGTCTTGCTCGGGTCGATCAGGACTTCTTGAATGCCACGGGCAATGAGCGCGTCGATGGCCGCACGGGTTCGAACCCAGCCCTGGGTTGTCACCTGCATATGGCCAGACTGGCGAACCACTTCCACGACATACATGCCCGGGATCAGCTCATCGGCTTTTTTGTTCAAGAACATGAGTTCAGCACACCACGACAGGCACTGCGTTAACCTTAGCAAACGCCAGCCGTTTCTGCCGCCCGGCCGAGCGGAAATTTCGCGGTGTCCAGACCGCAAAAAGGCCCGCTTGCGGGCCTTTTTGGCATTGCTACTGCATCGGCAGCGGTTCAGCTCTTGAGCTTAGCCACTGCCGCGGTCAACTCCGGCACCAGCATGAACAAGTCACCGACCAGACCATAATCGGCGACCGAGAAAATCGGCGCTTCTTCGTCCTTGTTGATGGCGACGATGACTTTCGAATCTTTCATGCCGGCAAGGTGCTGAATGGCACCGGAAATGCCGACCGCAATGTACAGCTGCGGCGCGACGATCTTGCCGGTCTGACCAACCTGGTAGTCGTTCGGGACGAAGCCGGCATCGACCGCCGCGCGCGAGGCACCCACCGCCGCGCCAAGCAGGTCGGCAAGCTTTTCCAGCATCACGAAATTATCGCCGCTCTGCATGCCGCGACCGCCGGAGACGATGACCTTGGCGGCGGTCAGTTCCGGTCGCGCCGACACGGTCAGTTCCTGACCGACAAAGCTCGACAGGCTGTTGTCGACCGCGGCGCTCACCGCTTCGATAGTGGCGTTACCGCCGCTGGCAGCGACGGCATCAAACCCGGTGCTGCGCACGGTGATGAGTTTGATGGCATCGGTCGATTGCACGGTGGCAATCGCGTTTCCGGCGTAGATCGGCCGCTGGAAGACGTCAGCGCTGACCACGGCGGTGATGTCGGACACCATCTGCACGTCCAGCAAGGCCGCCGCGCGCGGCAGCAGGTTCTTGCCGAAGGTCGTTGCCGGCGCCAGCACGTGCGTATACTGCCTGGCGTGTGCGACCACGGCCGGGGTCAGGTTTTCTGCGGTCAGATGAGCCAGCGCGGCGTCATCGAGCTTCAGCACTTTGGCGACGCCAGCGGCCTGCGCGGCTTCGCTGACCACGGCATCGATACCGTGACCGGCAACCAGCACATGGATATCGCCCCCCATCTTCAGCGCGGCAGCAATGGTGTTCAGCGTAGCACCGGCAAGCTTGCCCTTGGCGTGCTCGGCAATAACAAGAATGGCCATCAGATCACCTTCGCTTCGTTACGCAGTTTTTCGACCAGCTCCTGTACGGAAGCCACCTTGATGCCGGCTTTGCGCGCTGCCGGCGCTTCCACTTTCAAGGTCTTGACCCGCGGCGCGACATTGACGCCGAGTTCGGCCACCGTGAGTTTGGTGAGCGGCTTCTGTTTGGCCTTCATGATGTTTGGCAAGCTGGCAAAACGCGGCTCGTTCAGGCGCAGATCGGTGGTCAGCACCGCCGGCAGTTTCAGCTTCAGCGTTTCCAGACCGCCGTCGATTTCGCGGACCACCTCCACCTCACCGGCATTGACACCGACCTTCGACAGAAAGGTGCCCTGCGGCCAGCCAAGCAGACCCGCCAGCATCTGGCCGGTCTGATTGTTGTCGGCATCGACTGACTGCTTACCGAGCAGCACCATCTGCGGCTGCTCGCGTTCGACCACGGCCTTCAGCAGCTTGGCAATGGCCAGCGGTTCCAGCTCGGCCGCTTCTTCGATGAGGATCGCGCGATCAGCGCCGAGCGCGAGCGCGGTGCGCAGCGTTTCCTGAGCCTGGGCCGGGCCGGCCGTGACGACGACGATTTCGGTCGCCACGCCTTTTTCTTTCAGGCGTACCGCCTCTTCGACGGCGATCTCACAGAACGGGTTCATCGCCATCTTGACGTTGGCGGTTTCCACGCCGGTGCCATCGGCTTTCACCCGCACCTTGACGTTGGCGTCGATGACGCGCTTGATTGCGACCAGAATTTTCATGACGGGGCCTTGAGGTCCTATAATTCCGCACTTTCGGGCGACCGGCCCGACCTGGTCAATTTTTGACCGGGCGTAAAGGTCCGGCGCGGGAGGCGCGATCTTGGAACCAGACGCGGCTCCGGTCAATGACAAATCAGCAAGGAAAGCCGATTTGCTCGGCGCCAGCCGCCCGCAGCGTGAGCGCCATGGCTGGCGCGAATGATTTGCCGCAAAAACGCACGGTAAAATCGCGATATATCCTATACGGCTGCACCATCGGACCGGATGGCGCATACCGAGCCGCATGGCTCACAAACAAAAGCGCGGCGTTGGCAGCGGCGCATGATTCGGGAGAAGCACGCTCGTGGCACGTGAAAGCATGGAGTTTGATGTCGTCATCGTCGGTGGTGGCCCGTCGGGTCTGGCCGCGGCCATCCGGCTGCGTCAACTGGCGCAGGAAACCGGTCACGACATCAGCGTCTGCCTGGTCGAAAAAGGCTCGGAAATCGGCGCCCACATCCTGTCGGGTGCCGTGTTCGAACCGCGCGCCCTGAACGAACTGCTGCCGAACTGGAAAGAACTGGGCGCGCCGCTGAACACCCCTGTCAGCGACGAGAAATTCCTGTTTCTCAGCGAAAAAGGCGCGCTGTCTTGGCCCACCTCGCTGCTGATCCCGCAGCAGAAAAACCACGGCAATTACATCATCAGCCTGGGCAATCTCTGCCGCTGGCTGGGTCAGCAAGCCGAAGCTCTCGGCGTCAACCTGTTCCCGGGCTTTGCGGCGGCGGAAATCCTGTACCACGACGATGGCTCGGTTGCCGGTATTGCCACCGGCGATATGGGCATCGGCAAAGATGGCAAGCCAAAAGCGAGCTACCAGCCAGGCTACGAACTGCGCGCCAAGTACACGCTGTTTGCCGAAGGCTGCCGCGGCCATCTTGGCAAGCAACTGATGGAAAAATTCGGCTTGCGCAATGGCCGCGATCCACAGCACTACGGCATCGGCATCAAGGAGCTGTGGGAAGTGCCGGCCGAAAATCACCAACAAGGCTTGGTCGTGCACTCGGCTGGCTGGCCGCTGCAATCCGACACCTATGGTGGGTCGTTCCTGTATCACCTGGAAAACAACCAGATCGCCGTCGGTTTTGTGATCGGCCTGAACTATTCCAATCCGTACCTGAGCCCTTACGAAGAGTTCCAGCGCTTCAAGACCCATCCGGCCATTGCCAAATACCTAAAGGGCGGCCGCCGCGTGTCCTATGGCGCCCGCGCATTGAACGAAGGCGGCTGGCAGTCGGTGCCGAAGCTGTCGTTCCCGGGCGGTTTGCTGATCGGTTGTGACGCCGGCTTCCTGAACCTGCCGAAAATCAAGGGCAGCCATACCGCCATGAAATCCGGCATGCTCGGTGCCGAAACCGTTTTTGCCGCGCTGAAAAACGGCAGCGAAGGCCACGAGAACCTGACGGCGTTCGAAACCGCCTATCAGAGCTCGTGGGTACACGATGAACTGTATCGCGCCCGCAACACTTATCCCGCTTTCCACAAATTCGGGCTCTGGGGTGGCGTGCTGTTCACCGGCATCGATCAACTGCTGTTCCGCGGCAAACTGCCGTTCACGCTGCGGGTCAAACAGCCGGATCACGAGTCGCTGCAACTCGCTTCACGCAGCCAGAAAATCCGCTATCCGAAACCGGACGGCGTGCTGAGCTTTGATCGGATGAGTTCGGTGTTCATCTCGAACACCAATCACGAAGAAGATCAGCCCTGTCACCTGACCTTGAAAGACGCGTCGATTCCGATCGACCACAACCTCGCGCTTTATGATGAACCGGCCCAGCGCTACTGCCCGGCCGGCGTCTACGAAATCGTCCGCGACAGTGACAACCGCCCACGATTGCAGATCAACGCCCAGAACTGCGTGCACTGCAAAACCTGTGATATCAAAGACCCGAAGCAGAATATCAACTGGGTGGTGCCAGAAGGGACTGGCGGGCCAAACTACCCGAATATGTAAAAAGGGGCCAATTGGCCCCTTTTCTTATACAGAACGCCTCTTGCGGCGTCTCATCCAAATCATCAGCGACGACAGAACCAGTCCTAGAGGCATCGCAGATCCGCCCCCGCTTTTATTCTCAATGTCTGAGGGCAAAGCTTCGCATTGAATTGGAGGCGTGCTATCCGCACTCGGTGTCAGCAAGAATGCTCTGGTAATACCGCCTTTAGCGCCATACCCAATAATATGGCCATTGTTATTAACGGCAACGGCTTCTGTTAGGACCCAACGATTTTTCAAATCGTCAGCGCAGTCAATTTTTGCATTCAAGTCAACCAAGACCGCTTCGGCCTGAGCGGAGTCAAAAACAACAGCGTGATACCTTGACGGAGCACGCGAAGCCTGCCCAGTTCCGACAACCAATCCTTCATCGTTTATGTCATTTGCGGAACTATAGGTAAACTGGTGATCAAGCAAGCCAATCGAACGTACTGTGCCTTCGTGGTAAATAAAGCCTTGCGATCCTGAGTTATCAGCAACAAAAGAGCCGCCAACAACAACTCCCTGCGAATTTATCGCATTTGCAGCACTTGATACTCCACCAAGCCCGCCAATCTCAACCAAAGTAGAAGTTTCACTCAAGGAAATTTGAATAGCGACTTGCTGACCATTTTTAACTGCATAACCAACCGCCTTACCTGCGGTACTGTTGACATCCCGCAGACCACTGGCGCTTTTTTCTTCCAGGGAGGGAATCAAAACCGTCGTCTGGGTCACTGGCGACCAAATGAACCCGCGAGAGTAATAATTGTTGTCGCCGGTCACCACTTGGGCGAGCGCGTAACCCACCACATGCTCATCCTGAGCGACCGAGGTCGCGCTCATGGTGGATATCGTCTGACTGGGGGCAGGCAACCGTTGCATTTCCCCGCCAAGAGGCAAACGATAGGCCAACGTCTGAACCACCTCGGTAGCGCCAGGCGCCGAGGTCACGACAAGCCCTCGGCCAACCACGGTGCCATTGTCATTGATCGAGTAAGCAAAGCTCTCGTTCTTGCCGAGATGGCCCAAATCTTCCAGCGCCCCCGCTCCTGGCCATTTGTAGGCATGCGCAGAAAATTGCCGCACCTCCGCCGAACCTTCTGAATTCGGCACCAAAGGGCCCGTGCCATAACCAACGACTTCGCCCATGTTGTTGATGCCATAGGCAAAGCTTTCCAAACCACATTTCGTGGTATCCGAGGAGGGGCAAAAAAGAGGTATCTCCTGCACGTCATACTTAACAGGAAGCTGCGCCCTCACCCCAATAGACCCCAGCGCGAGCACGAAAACGGTCGACAGTCGAAAATACATAATGTGATTAGTTTCCCAAAGCAATCAATTTATTCCGCATCAGGTTGCTGCGCCGGATGCGCCTTATGAAACGCCGGCAAATCACCACAGGCTTTTACTACCGCACCCAATCGCGGATAAGAAATCAAATCGCACTGGAAACGCTCGGCGTTGAACCACTGCGGCACCAGACAGACATCAGCGAAGGTCAGTTGTTCCCCGAAGCAGTACGGCCCGCTGTGCGTTTGCCGGCCGAGCTCGTCTTCCAAGGCCCGGAAGCCGTCGGCGATCCAGCGCTGGATCCAGGCAAGCTTGGCATCCTCGCTGATGCCGAGGGTGCCGGTCAAATGCTGCAGCACCCGCAAGTTGTTCAGCGGATGGATGTCGCAGGCGATATGCAGGGCAAAGGCACGGACTTTGGCGCGTTGCAACGGGTCGGCCGGCAGCAATGCCGGGGTGGGATAGCATTCCTCGAGGTATTCGAGAATGGCCAAACTCTGACCAACACCACCGGCCTCCGTCTCCAGGAAAGGCACCAAGCCCTGCGGATTGCGTGCCCGGTAGTCGGCCCCCCGCTGCTCGCCGCCACCACGCAGCAGGTGCACTGGCACCGATTCATAGCTCAGGCCTTTCAGGTTGAGTGCAATCCGGACCCGGTAAGCGGCCGACGAGCGAAAATAGGTGTAAAGCCGCAGCATGAGGCTCAGCCCGGCAATTGATAGGGCTGAACGACCTGATCAATGCAGCCGAAGATGCTGTTGCCGGCGGCATCCTTCATTTCGATCCGCACCCGCTCGCCGAACTTCAGGAACGACGTTTTCGCCGCGCCGTGGGTCAAGGTCTCGACCGTCCGCACCTCGGCAATGCAGGAATAGCCGAGCCCGCCTTCGCTGGTCGGTTTGCCGGCACCGCCGCCCTCGTCACGATTCGACACCGTGCCGGAACCGATGATGGCTCCTGCGCCGAGCGGCCGGGTTTTGGCGGCATGAGCAACCAGGGTTGGGAAATTGAAGGTCATGTCGACACCGGCGTTCGGTTTGCCCATCAACTCGTCGTTGCGCCAGGTCAGCAGCGGCAGATGCACTTTGCCGTCCTCCCACGCCGCGCCGAGTTCATCCGGGGTGACCGCCACCGGCGAGAACGCGCTCGACGGTTTGCTTTGGAAGAAACCGAAGCCCTTGGCAAGCTCGGCCGGGATCAGATTGCGCAGGCTGACGTCATTGACCAGCATGATCAGGCGGATCGCTTTCGCCGCCAGGGCCGGTGAGGCCGCCATCGGCACATCGCCGGTGATGACGGCGACTTCGGACTCCATATCGATGCCATAGTCTTCGCTTGCCATCACAATCGGATCCCGCGGCGCGAGGAAGCTATCGGAACCGCCCTGGTACATCAGCGGATCGGTCCAGAACGACGGCGGCATGTCGGCGCCGCGCGCCTTGCGCACCAGCTCAACATGGTTGACATATGCGGAGCCATCCGCCCATTGATAGGCGCGCGGCAGCGGCGACAAGCACGCCGCCTCATCGAACGGCTTTGCCGCGAGCTTGCCGGCATTCAACTCGTTGTAAACCGCCTGTGCTTTCGGCGCCAGCACCTCCCAGTTGTCCAGCAGGGATTGCAACGTCGCGGCAATCTCCGGAATGGCGATACAGGTTTTCAAGTCCCGGCTGACCAGCACGAGTTGGCCATCACGATGGCCATTTTTCAACGACGCAAACTTCATTCTTTGTTCCTCAATACCAACGGAGCTGCCAAGCGCTAAGCGAATGGCGCGGCGGTTCAGGCTTTGGTTTTCCAGCTATCGGCGTAGGCTTTTTCTTCGACGGCAAACGCGGCCTCGCCCACTTCCAGCGGGTCACGGGTATCGACCATCACTGCCACTTCATCGGTTTCCTTGCGGGCAAACTGCTGGCCGGCGGCGAAGGCCTTCGGATGCGGGCCATGAGTGAAGCCACTCGGGTGGAAGGTCACCATTTGCGGACCGATGTTGTCACGGCTGAAAAAATTACCGGCATGATAAAAAATCACTTCATCGAAATCGTCATTGTTGTGATAGAACGGCACTTTCAAGGCGCCCGGATCCGATTCGATCGGGCGCGGCACAAAAGTACAGACGACAAAGCGGCCGGCGACCCAGGTGGTGTGCGCGGACGGCGGCAAGTGATAACGGTGGCTCATCAGCGGCCGGATATGACGCCAGTTGATGCGTACCACCGACAGATCGCCATGCCAGCCGATCGCATCGAGCGGACTGTGCGGGTAGCTGACCACTGACACCTGATCACGACGCTTGATCAGCACGCGCCAGGCGCGACCATCGTCCTGCTGCGCGAGAAACTTGTCGTCGATCGACGGCACGTCGAGCATAGCCGGATCGAAAATCGCCTGCGGCCCGACGAGACCCTTGTCCGGCAACTGATACGAATCGTTGGTCGCTTCGACCATCAGCATGGTGATCGGCTGCTGGATTTCGAGGCGCCACATGCAGCCACGCGGGATGATCACGTAATCGCCTTCACCGATGGTCAGGCAGCCGTAATCGGTGTAGAGGTCGGCAACCCCGGCATGGACGAAGAACAAATCGTCGCCGTCGCCATTGCGTGCCAGGTAATCCATGCTGCGCGGGCAATGCCAGTAGCGCATCTTGCAACTGGCGTTGTGCAGGAATAGCGGCGCCTGCCACGGGCTCTCGGTCGACAGTTCCAGCTTCTTCAAATCAAAGGCGCGCGGTCGCAGCGGCCCTTCCCAGCTGGTCCAGGCAGTCGGCGGCCGCTTGTGGTGGAAATGCGCGGTCGGGCCAAAAAAGCCGCTGCGGCCCGCTTCCCGCTCATAGATGCCCTCTGGAGGGAAATCGGCATGGGCCTGGCGCGAAATCTTGCCTTCCCGCCACGGGAATGAAATCCACTTACGCATTCGCTTTATCCTTTTTGCTGTCGGACAGAACGCCCCGACGGATTTGGTCTTGCTCAATCGACTCAAACAGCGCGCGGAAGTTGCCTTCGCCAAAACCTTCGTTGCCTTTGCGCTGGATGATCTCGAAGAAAATTGGCCCGATAACGGTGTCGGTGAAAATCTGCAGCAGAATACCGTCACCCTTGACCGGTGCACCGTCGATCAGAATGCGCAAGTCGCGCAATTTATCGAGGTTTTCGCCGTGCCCCGGTACGCGGGCATCGACACCTTCGTAGTAAGTATCGGGCGTATCGAGGAACTTGATGCCATTGGCTTTCAGCTTGGCAACGGTGGCATAGATATCCAGCGTCGACAGCGCAATGTGCTGAATGCCCTCACCGCGATAAAGCTTGATGAATTCCTCGATCTGCGATTTGTCATCCGAGGACTCGTTGATCGGAATCCGGATCTTGCCGCAAGGGCTGGTCATGGCCCGACTGAGCAGGCCGGTGAGTTTGCCCTCGATATCGAAATAGCGGATCTCGCGGAAATTGGCGATGCGCTCATAAAAGCCGGACCAGACATTCATGTTGCCGCGTTTGACGTTGTGGGTCAGGTGATCCAGCAGCTCCAGCCCGACCGCATTCTGATCAGGCCTGGCACCGGGGATGGGCCGGAAATCGACGTCGTAAATGTTGCGCTCGCCGTAACGGTCAACGAAGTACAGCACGCTGCCGCCAATGCCGTATACCGCCGGAATATTCAGCTCCATGAAACCATACGAACCTTTGAACGGCACCGCGCCCTTCGACAAGGCATACTCGTAGGCTTTCACCGCATCCTTGACCCGGAATGCCATCGCACAGGCGCATGGGCCATGGGCTTCGGCAAACTGGGCGAAATGCGTATACGGCTCGGCATTGACCAGAAAATGGATATCACCTTGCTGAAACACCGTCACATCCTTGCTGCGATGCTTGGCGACCGCGGTAAAGCCCAACTGGACGAACAACTGATTCAGCGCCTCGACGCCGGCGGCCGTCGGCGCGGTAAATTCGACAAACTCGAAACCGTCGGTACCGATGGGATTGATCGGGTCAAATTCAGCAGGCTGCGACATGGCAGTCTTCCTCATGCAGAAGGCGCTGACCGAAAATGAAACGGCGAACGGTGGTCAGCCACCGTTCGCCGACAGCGAGAATTCAACTGGCCAGGGTTTCCGGCTTGGGCGGGAACTTCGGCGCATGCAGGCCGAGCCGTTTGGCTTCCTGCACCTGCGCCATGATGTCGCCGCGGGCGACCTCGAACAGTTGCCGAAGGTTTTCCAATTCGAAATAGACCGGCTGCATGATGTCGATGCGATACGGCGTGCGCAGCACATCGATGACATCGAACGGTCTCACTTCCGGGACGTCGGAATAGACGTACTTGGTTTCACCAATCGACGAGATGATGCCGCCGCCATAAATGCGCCTCCCTTCGGCGCTGCGCATCAATCCGAACTCCACCGTGAACCAGTAGAGTCGCGCCAAAAATACCCGGTCCTCTTTCGACGCAGCGTAACCGAGCTTGCCGTAGGTGTGAGTGAATTCGGCAAAATACGGATTGGTCAACATCGCGCAGTGACCAAAGATTTCGTGGAAGATATCCGGCTCTTGCAGGTAATCGAGTTCTTCCCGCGTGCGGATGAACGTTGCACAGGGAAACTTCTTGTCCTGCAGCAGCGAAAAGAACGTGGTGAAGTTGATCAGCGCCGGTACCCAGGCCACTTCCCAGCCGGTTTCCCGGCGCAGCACCTTCGACACCTCCTCCAGCTGCGGCACCCGATCGGTTGGCAGGTTCAGCAGCTCGATGCCGTGCATGTACTCATCACAGGCTTTGCCGACGATGGCTTTGCGCTGCCGGGTGATGAGTTCGTTCCAGATTGCATTCTCGTCGTCGGTCCACTCGATGTTGCCGTGAACGTTCATCTCTTTGGCGAGATATTTGGTGCCTTTGGCCATGTTTGACTCCACCGCAGCAGCAGCGCGGCATACCGACTATGATGGGCACATTATCGACTTGCTGCCGGGTCAGCGTAAAGCGGCGGCACGGTACGATGAGTGGCGAAATATCCGTTAATCATCGACAATATTGACCGAGTTCATTCGTTTTTCCGTTTTGTACCCGAGACACGGGATCAGGAAGCTGCGGTCGTGATCAAGAACCTGTCAGGTCTCGTTTGTGTCGCCCTGTTGGGTAGCGGCAGTTGGCTGGCCGCAGCGGCCAGCAACACCACCCACGCCGATCCCGTATTGGCGGCTACGGCCATTGCGCCGGTCCCCGGCGATGATCGTCATGCCTCGGCCCGCCAGCTGTTCCGTCAACTGGAAAACCGGGTTGGCCGCAATCCGCTGTTGTTGAGCCAGAACGCTGACCGACTGCGGGATTACCCGTTGACGCCGTATCTCGAAGCGGAATGGCTGGAAGCGGCCTTTCCGCAAGTCAATGAGCGGGAGCTGGGCGATTTTCTGCTGCGCCATGAGGGCGCACCATTTGCCGAGAAACTGCGGGAAAACTGGCTCCATCGCTTGGTCAGCAAAGACGATGGCGCCGGCTTTTTGCTGTACTACCGCCCCAGCAAGAATCTGGAGCTGCGCTGCCACTACCTGCGCTATGCCCTGGCAGGCGGCACCAATCCGACCGCACTCAGCAGTTTTGTCGATCTCTGGCTCAGCGCCAAACCGTTGCCGGCCGCCTGCGCCGACGTCGAGAAGCGCTGGGTCGCCGCAGGCGAGCGCACGCCGGAGCGCATCTGGCAGCGCCTCGAATTGGCCATCGAAGGCGGGGAAACAGACACCGTAAAGGCCATGCAAGCCCTGCTACCCGCGGCCGAACGCCCATTGGTCAGCGTTTGGCAGCAGTTGTACAAAAAACCGCAAGATGTCACCAAGTCGGCGCTTTTTCGCCACCAATCGCCGCAAATTTGGCGAATCAAAACGCATACTCTGGAGCGCCTCGCCTGGCGCGACCGTGATGAAGCACTGAGCATATGGCAGCAGGTCGCGACCGACCCGGCTTACCCGCAGGAATGGTTGGAGCAGGCGACCCGCAGCTATGCCCTGGCACTCGCAGGCGCCGGTCATCCGGCAGCGACCACCTTTCTGGCAAAAGTCCCGAGCCGACTGAGCGATGAACGCATTGCCGGCGCCCGGGTGGTAGACGCCCTGCGACGGCTCAACTGGGCCGACACCGATTACTGGCTCAATCAGCTGCCGGCTTCCGAATACCAGAGCAACCGCTGGCGCTATTTCAGCGCCCGCAGTCTGGCAGCCCAACAGCGAACCGACGCCGCCAGCCTGATCTGGCAATCGCTGGCCGGCCATCTCGATTACTACGGCTTTCTGTCGCGTGGCCAGCTCGGCCAGCGCGGCAAACTGAGCCCACCGCCGCTGACGGTCTCGGCTGAGCTGGTGACCCGGGTCCGGAATCTGCCTGCCATGCAGCGGGCGCGCGAATGGCTGGCGCTGGACCGGCAGGTCGACGCCCGGCGCGAGTGGTTCGCGCTCAGCCAAACCCTGTCGGCAGCGGAGTTGCACGCCGCAGCCGTGGTCGCCAACGACTGGAACTGGCCGGATCGGGCCATCGCCGCGCTCGGCAAAGCGCCGGTCAGTGGTGCCTGGGAGCTGCGCTTTCCGCTCGCCCATGCCGAAACACTGACCCGGGAAGCCCAGCATCATCAGTTGCACCCTGCCTGGGCCCTTGCCATCACTCGGCAAGAGAGCATTTTCATCAGCGATGCCAAATCGCACGCCGGCGCACTCGGCTTGATGCAACTGATGCCGGCCACGGCACGGATGACCGCGCGCAAACACAAGATCCGCTACGACGGCAGCCATGATTTGCTGCGCCCGCAGCAAAATATCCGCATCGGCGTTGCTCACCTGGCCGATCTGATTGATCGCAACGACGGCAACTTCGTTTATGCCACCGCGGCGTACAATGCCGGTCAGAGCCGGGTCAACCGCTGGCGCGAACAGTTCGGCGAGCTGCCGCTGGATATCTGGATCGAAACCATCCCGTTTCAGGAAACCCGCGACTACGTCAAAAACGTCATGGCTTACAGCTTGATTTATGCTGAGCGGCTTGACCAAGATCCGGCTGTTTTCGATCTGCTTGCCAGCAGCGCCCGGGCACCGCTGCCGGCACCGGCACAAACGGGCCCTGCGACGCCCTGAGACCACCATCACCGACGAGGAACATGGCCATGGTCCGCAAGCTCGAACCCATTGTTGGCGAATGGTATCGCGATTACGCTGAACAGCGCCTGTTCGAAGTCGTCGCCCTTGATGAGGACGATGATCGCATCGACATCCAGTACGCCGATGGCGATGTCCTCGAACTCGACCGCGCCGGCTGGAATGATTTGCGCCTGAGTTTTGCCCCACCGCCAGAAGCCGAGTACGACGGCCCCGGCAACGACAATGGCCTCGAGCACGAACTACCCGCCGACGACTGGCATGACGATCACGGCAGCCTCGAGCTGGACGATTACTGAGCCCTCGTCGTGGCAGCGCGCCGGGCTCGCGTGGTAACGTGCACCGCTGCCAAGATTGCCCTGCCCAATGACCATGACCGACAGTTGGACCGCTGCCCTCGACGGCGAAAAAGAAAGCCCGCATTTTCGTGCCGTGATGCAGTTTCTGGAGGACCAGCGGGCGCGTCAAATCACGGTCTACCCGGCCAAAGATCGCCTGTTCGCCGCGCTGAAAAGCACGCCGCTGAACGAAGTGAAAGTGGTCATTCTCGGTCAGGACCCCTATCACGGCCCGGGTCAGGCCAACGGCCTGTGCTTCTCGGTCAACCCCGGGGTGGCGCTGCCGCCGTCGCTGCTGAACATATTCAAGGAATTGCAGGCCGATCTCGGCATCCCGCTGTCCCGCCATGGCGATCTCTCGCCCTGGGCCAAACAGGGCGTATTGCTGCTCAACACGGTGCTCAGCGTCGCCGCCGGCCAGCCACAATCGCATCAAGGCAAAGGCTGGGAGCCATTCACCGATCGCATCATCCGCGAGGTCAACGCCCGCTGCCCGCACGTGGTCTTCCTGCTCTGGGGCAAACCGGCGCAAAGCAAACTCGGCATGATCGATCAGAGTCGCCACACCGTGCTGACCGCGCCGCACCCCTCGCCACTGTCTGCGCACCGGGGCTTTTTCGGCTGCAAACACTTCTCCCGCTGCAACGCAGCCCTTGCGGCACATGGACAAAGTCCCATCGACTGGGCGTTGCCGGCCCCGCACAGTTGAGCCGGGGCCTGTTAAGATGAAAGCGTCGTAACACCAACAGGGTTGCAATGGAATGCCGTACCGCGTTGTGGTTTCCCGATCTGCGATCGCCGCATGCTGAACCTGCTGCGCACCCTGCTGCTCTGTCTGGCGGCGCTCGGCCTGTGCGCCCTGCCGCTGCGCGCCGCGGCCGCGCCCCGTATTGCACTGGTCTACAACGGCGGCCAGGACGTCTTTCAGCAGTTCGCCGAAGCACTGAGCCCGCTGCTGCGCGCGCAGGGCCTCGGCCTGGAACACCACGACACCCGCAACTGGCGGGACGGCGTCCCGCCGGCGACATTGGCCGAAGCCGATTTGCTGATCGCTGCCGGCGCCGAATCGCTGGCACTGCTGGCACGCAAGCCACCCGACACGCCGGTGCTGGCCGTGCTGCTGAGCCGGCAACAGTTCGAGCAACACCAAACCGCCTTCGCCGGCCGCGCACTCAGCGCGATCTACCAGGACCCGCCAATCCGTCGCCAATTGCAGCTCGCCAAATTGTTGCTGCCGGGACTGAGCCGGGTCGGTTACCTCTATCAACCGGTCGAACGTCAGCAACTGGCCATCCCCCAACGCGCCGCCGAAGCACTGTCGCTGAAACTGATCGCGCAGCCGGTGCCTTCTGAAAACGATCTGCCATCAGCCCTGGTGAGCGTCATCGGCCAGAGCGAATTGTTGCTCGCCAGCGCCAACTCCGGTCTGTACAACCGCTACACCATCAAGACCATCCTGACTGCCGCTTATCGGCAGGAAAAAGTGCTGATCGGAAGTTCTCCGGCATTCGTCAAAGCCGGCAGTCTCGCCACCACCTACAGCAGCGTGCAGCACATCGCGGTGCAGGTACACGAATGGATTACCACGCTGCCCGATAGCGGCCCGATCAACCTGCCGCCGGCTGGTTACGCCCGCTACTTCGATCTGAGCTTGAACCCGGATGTCGCCCGTTCACTCGACATCCGACTCCCTGACAATGACACGCTGCTGAAAGCCCTGACGGCTGCCGAGCGCGCCAATGAAGCCGCGGGGGTCGAGCATGAATAAATGGTCGATTCGCACCCGCACCGCTGTTCTCGGCGTACTGCCGACGCTCGCGACCTTCGTGTTGTTGACCGCTTACTTCGTTTCGGCGCGACTGGATGACATCGCCCAGCAACTGCAGCGACGCGGTGAACTGATGGCCAAACAACTGGCGCCCGCCGCCGAGTACGGTGTGGTGGTCGGCGACAGCGCGCAGCTGAACAACCTGGTCGATGCCGTGCTGGCCGAACCCGATGTGCTGTTCGCCCGCATCGACAACGCCGCCAACACCACGCTGGTATTCCGGCAGAAACCGATCAGCGCTGCACCGCGTGAAGTGCTGACGTTCAGCGCGCCCATTTTCCAGCAGGACATTCCGCTCGACACGCTCGATGATGCGCTGGCACTCGCCGGCAACAATCGCGGCAACGGCAATCGCGAACGCATCGGCACGGTCACCATCGGCCTGTCGGACGAGCAGATCCAGCAGCGGCAACAGGAAGTGCTGCGGGTAGCCTTTGTGCTCGGCTGCATTGCTTTGCTGGTGTCGTTCCTGATCGCGCTGGTGATCAGCCGCTCGATCAGTCGACCGATCCAGCGACTGTCACAGGCGCTGCGCCGAATCAAGGATGGCAGTTTTGAAATTCGGGTGCTGCAGCATTCCGGTGGTGAAATCGGCATGCTCGAAGCCGATGTCAATGCCATGGCCGAAGGTCTGGCGGCCGCCCGTCGAGCCGAACAGGAACACATGCAGGGCCTGCTGCGCGCACGCGAAGCCGCCGAAGCCGCCAACCGAGCCAAGAGCCAGTTTCTTGCCAATGTCAGCCACGAACTGCGTACGCCGATGAACGGCACGCTCGGCATGTTGCAACTGCTGCAGGAGACGCCGCTCAACCTCGAACAACAGGAATTCGTCAACACGGCCAGCGAGTCCACCGAACACCTGCTGCGCGTGATCAACGACATTCTTGACTTCTCCAAAATTGAAGACGGCAAACTGACGCTGGAGCAAATCTGGTTCGATCCGGAGCAGTTGGTGCGGCGCAGCCTGATGGCATTCCGCAATGAAGCCCGCTTGAAACAGATTGAATTGAAACTGGAATTCGCCGGCGAACCGCTGCCGGTCGAGCTGCTCGGCGACCCGACCCGGATCCGGCAGGTGCTGGTGAATCTGATCGGCAACGCCATCAAATTTACCGAACATGGCCACGTCAAGGTGCGTGCCGTGCTGGAACCGGAAAACGATGAGTTGCTGGCGCTAACCTTGCAAGTGGAAGACACCGGCATCGGCATCGCGGAGGAAAAGCAGGCGCTGATTTTCGAAGCATTTACCCAAGCCGATGGTTCAACGACCCGGCGTCACGGCGGCACCGGTCTGGGCTTGTCGATCAGCCGTCAGCTGGTGCAATTGATGCGCGGCGAATTGCGGGTGAAAAGCGCGCCGGGCGTGGGCTCGGTCTTCACCTGTCGCCTGCCCTGCAAGTATCGCCTGCCCGGCGAGCAACCGCAGCCGGTCACGGGCAGCGATATGCCGAGCTTGCTGCGCGGTCGCGTGCTGCTGATCGAAGACAATATCGTCAACCAGACCGTGACCAAAGGCATGTTGCAGCGTCTGGGGCTCGCGGTCGATACCGCAACCGATGGTCAACTGGCGCTGCAGCTGCACGCCAATCAGTCTTACGACCTGATTCTTATGGATTGCCAGATGCCGACCATGGATGGTTTCGAAACGACACGGCGGATCCGTCAGCAGGAGCAAACATCCGGCCGCCATACTCCGGTGGTCGCCCTGACGGCCAATGCCATGGAAGGCGATCGCGAGCGCTGTCTCGCCGCCGGCATGGATGATTACCTCGCCAAACCGATCAGCCGTGAAGCGCTGTCACGCTGCATGCAACGCTGGCTCGACGACAACTGACCGCTTGTCGGGTCATGACACGCACAACGTGCACACTCAAGCGACGCATGCGGCGCGCCAGCACATCGGCTGGAAGCGCAAACCCTCGTGGCACTGCAGCGGCTCGGTTTCGACGAAAGCCCATTTTCGATAAACCGCTATGGCCCGCTCCGAGGCGTTGACCGTGATGCATGAACCTGCCGCTGCCAACACTGTCCGCTGCAATTGTTGCCACAGCAAACCACCGACACCCCGACCATGCCAGTCTTCGCGCACATAGAGATTGAACAAATGCGCCGGTGGTTTCAGCGCGATAAAGCCGATCCGTTCTGCCGCTGCCGTTTCCGCCAGCCAATAGCGAAAGCCGTCATTGATATTGCGCGCGATCATCGCTGGTCGATGGATCTGCAGCAGCCGCGCCAAGGCCTGTGCGTTGCCATCAGGCGCCAGCCAGTTAACCATCAAGGGTTCCACCAACTCCGACATGATGCTGGCATCGGCCACAGTCGCCTGGCGTAAAACCACGTTATTCAGTGCTTGTATCGTCATCGGCAGTGCAGTCCTAACATCATCTGCAGCAACACCCAACTGTCAATCAGGCCAACAATTGACGCATGGTGTCGTGATACGCACCGGCGATACTGTCCTCGGCGTCGTGGTAACCGTCACGTACGCACCAGCTACCCTGCACCATCACATCACGAACACGGTTGTCGTTGCCGGCGAACAGCCAGCTGTCGAGAATGGCATCGCCATCACCGCTGAACGCGCGTTCATCGCGCGCATCCGCCTGTAGCACGATCAAATCAGCAGCATAACCGGCAGCAATGGCGCCGCTGCGGCGACCGGCAGCGCGAGCGCCACCCAGCAACGCACCTTCATAAAGCTGACGCCCCACACTGCGGCCGCGACTGCCAAGCACTGCACGCTCGCGTTTTTGCAGACGCTGGCCGTATTCCAGCCAGCGCAATTCTTCGACCGCCGACACCGAAATATGGCTGTCGGAACCCACACCGAATACGCCGCCCTGTTGCAGGTATTCCTGCATCCGGAAAAAACCGTCGCCGAGATTCGCTTCGGTGGTCGTGCAAATACCGGCGACCGCGCCGCTCTTCGCCAGCTGTGCCAGCTCGCTGTCATCAAGATGGGTGGCGTGCACCAGACACCAGCGGGCATTGACCGGCGCGTTGTCGTACAGGTAGGCAACGGGACGCTTGCCGCTGTGGCGCAGGCAGTCGTCCACTTCCAGCGTTTGTTCGGCGACGTGGATGTGTACTGGCGCGGCCGGATCAAGCGCATCAATGGCGGCCAGCGCGTCGTTCAGCAGCGCCGGCGTCACCGCCCGCAAACTGTGCGGTGCAATGCCAAGCCGGTAGCGCGGATCATCCAGACTGTCGTGCACGCGTTGCAGCAGTTCGGCGTAGGCATCGATGTCATGCAGAAAACGCCTCTGGCCCTCCTTGGCCGGCTGCGGGCCGAAACCGCCGTAGCGATACAGCACCGGCAAATGGGTCAGCGCGATACCGGTCTGATCGGCGGCATCGAAAATCTGCCAGGACATTTCCGCCGGATCGGCATACGGCGTACCGCTGACATCGTGATGCAGGTAATGAAATTCGCAGACGCCGGTATAGCCGGCTTTCAGCATTTCCAGATACAGCTGCGCGGCTATCGCGCGCAGATGCTCCGGGGTCAGCATCGCGGCAAAGCGGTACATCAGCTCGCGCCAGGTCCAGAAGCTGTCGGACGGGTTGGCGCGGTACTCGGTCAGGCCGGCCATCGCGCGCTGAAAGGCATGCGAGTGCAGATTGGTCAGGCCGGGCAGCAACGGGCCTTGCAGACGCTCGGCATCGGCTGGCGCCGCATTCGCGGTGACTGACTGGATAACCCCGGCCGCGTCGATTTCGATCAGCACATCGCGCGCCCAGCCGTTTGGCAACAAGGCCTTGTCGGCGAATAACTTCATGGCAGTTGTATCCCCTGAAAGCCGCAGTCGCAGCGCGGCAACGCATTACTTTGCCGCGCGCTGGCAGTAGAATCGGCAGCATTTGACGGCTCAACAGTTTACCGCGTCAGCAGCCCTTGTGGCGGCTGCGACCGCACCGGAGTGCACCATGTCGGAATCGCTGCTGGTCAATTTCACTGCCGCCACGATGGTCGGCGACAGCTATGGCCTGATCCCGGATGCGGCGATGTGGCTGCGCAACGAACGCATTGCCTGGATTGGTCCGCGCAAAGACTGCCCGGTGCATTCGCTGCATCGCATCGATCTGGACGGCGCGCTGGTCACGCCGGGCCTCATCGACTGCCACACCCATCTGGTCTATGCCGGCGACCGCGCCAATGAATTCGAAGCCCGGCTCAACGGCGCCAGCTACGCCGATATCGCCAAAGCCGGTGGCGGCATCATGTCGACCGTGCGTCAGACCCGCAGCGCCAGCGAGGACGAATTGTTTGCACTGGCCAGCAAGCGCGCGCGCAAGCTAATGCGCGAAGGCGTCACCACACTGGAAATCAAATCCGGTTACGGCCTCGATACCGAAAGCGAAATGAAAATGCTGCGGGTCGCGACCCGCATTGGCCGCGAACTGCCAGTGCAGGTGCAGCGCACCTTTCTCGGTGCCCATGCGCTGCCGCCGGAGTTCGCCGGTCGCGCCGATGACTATATCGATTTTCTGTGCCGCGACCTGCTGCCGCTCATTGTTCAGGAGCAGCTTGCCGATGCTGCCGATGTGTTCTGCGAAGGCATCGGTTTCTCGCGCGAACAGAGTCGGCGCATGCTCGCGGCCGCCCGTGATGCCGGCCTCGCGCTGAAAATCCACGCCGAACAATTGTCCGATCTGAAAGGTGCGGCAATGGCGGCCGAACTGAATGCGCTGTCTGCCGATCACCTCGAATACCTGGCCCCGGAAGATGTGCCGGTAATGAAGCAACATGGCACGGTCGCGGTGCTGCTGCCCGGCGCCTATTACTATTTACGCGAAACCCAACTGCCACCGATTGCCGCCCTGCGCGAACACGGCGTGCCGATGGCACTGGCCAGCGACCACAACCCCGGTACCTCGCCGACCCACTCGCTGCTGCTGGCGCTGAACATGGCTTGCACGCTGTTCAAACTGACGCCGCTGGAAGCGCTGCGTGGCGTCACCGTCAATGGTGCGCGGGCGCTCGGTTTGCATCATGAAATCGGTACGCTGGAAAACAACAAGCGCGCCGACTTTGCCGTGTTCGATATCGGCCACCCGGCCGAGCTCAGTTACCGCTTTGGTGACAACCCCTGTGTGGCGCGGTGCGCCAGTGGTTTGTTTGAGTCATTTCACGGAACTTGAGGTGTACCCGGTCCCGACCAAACCGCCATCAGGAAACGTTCGTGATCGCGCCGATTGCGAACGGATTTCCGTCCGGTAACAGCACCGATGACGGAGACTCAGCAACCCAGCCAACTGCCGCAGTCATCCTCCCCCGAATACTCCTGCTTCGCTTTCTTGACCGCCTCGACAAATTCTTCGCGGGTCAGATCGTCGTCCTCCAATGCCTCGCGCAGTTCGGCCAGCTTTGCCTGATGTTCTTTTTTCAGCTCGGCCAGAATCTCATTGTATTCGGCCTTGGTCAGTTCGCCGTCCTGGTAGGCTTCGCGGGCGGTTTTGCGATTCCAGTCATCGCTCAGCAGCCACCACAGCAGCAACACCGCCAGCGCAGCGATGCCAGTGAAAAGCGGCAGGCCATTGTGTGCTCGATTGGCCCACAGCGATCGGCGCTTTTCGCTGACTGTTACACTCATTTTGGCGCCACCGCGTTTCAGCACCGGCAGCACGCGCTGCACACCATCGGCGGCCAGTTGGCCGAGTCCGGCAAGGCAACGGCCGAACCATTTCAGCGCGACCAGCAGCGCCTCCCAGGCAACGGCCGCGCCATGCTGCAGCCGTTGCGACCACTCTGCACCGATTCTCTGGCTGTCGGCGTGGAAGCTGGTCGGCACGACCGGCGCGCTCGATACGCTCATCGCCGTGGCCGGCACGCGCGTGGGTTCATTCATCGACAGCCGCGTCGCTTCCGGGCTGCTGTTGTCATTCAAACTGGCACGCCAGCTGCTCTCGATATTCGCCGTGATGGCTTGCAACAGCGCATCAATCGCCTCGGCAAACTGCTGGCCGGACTGGAAACGTTGATCCGGATGTTTGGCCAGCGCCACGTCGATCAGCGGCTGTGCCAATGCCAACGCTGGCGGCAAGCGCGGCACCGCATCGAGCGCGTGTTTCATGCTGATCGCCACCGGCGAATCGCCGGTAAACGGTGCCTGCCCGGTCAGCACGAAATAGCTGACGATGCCAAGGCTGTACAAATCGCTGCGGTGGTCGAGCGGCTGACCGAGTGCCTGCTCGGGACTCATGTAACTCGGTGTACCGAGGGCGCCCACCTGACCGTGCTCGTCATCGGCGCCAACCGGTTTGGCAATACCGAAATCGGTCAGAATCGCCCGGCCATTGTGGCGGTGAATCAGGATATTTTCCGGTTTGATATCGCGGTGGATATAGCCCTGATGATGGGCATGGTGCAGCGCCAGTGCGATCTGTTTGACGGCGGTCAGGCACTGCGTCAGCGTCATCGCGCAGCGCTGCGCGCGCAGATCGCGGCCCGGCACATATTCCATCGCCAGGTAATGCCGGCCGTCACTGATGCCGACGTCGTAGATGGTGACGATATGCGGATCAACCAGCTTGGCCACGATGCGCGCTTCGCGCAGAAAACGCTCGCCGTAGGTCTTGTCCTGCTGCGCCAGTTCCGGCGCCATCACTTTCAGGGCGACTTGCCGGTCGACACTTTCCTGCACCGCGAGATAGACCGTCGCCATGCCGCCCTGACCGAGGGTTTGCAGCATGCGATAACCGGGAATGACAAAGCTTGGCGAGGCGCCGTGCGCGCTGACAGACATGGAACGTTCCGCGTGTGGCCCCACTGAGCCTGAAGGTGAGCAGCACTCCCTGCCTACATCCGCGTTCCATCGCGCCGGGCGCTGCAAATCCTGCACAGCGCCCGGGCGCGCGGATTCTATCAGCTGCGCCAGGCCGCCGGTGGTACGTCGAGCAGCGCCTGCAGAACATTTCGCAACACCGGCTGCACCTGACTCGCCAGTTCCGGCCGCCAGACGAACGCCTCTTCATCCATATAGGTGATCTGCGACAGCTCGAGCTGCAAGGCATGAATGTGCTGGTCCGGCTGGCCGTAGTGGCGGGTGATGTAACCGCCTTTGAAGCGGCCGTTGAGCACGCGGGTATACGCCCCGGTCGGCACCGCCATGATCGCCTGTTCGAGTACCGGCGCGGCCGATCTGCCATCGGCGGTGCCGAAATTGATGTCCGGCAAGCGGCCTTCGAAGAAGCGCGGCACCTGCGATTTGATCGAGTGGGCATCGAACAGCAACGCGTAACCAAACTGCGCTTTCAACCGATCGAGCTCAGCGCGCAGCGCATTGTGATACGGCCGCCAATATTGCTCGATGCGTCGGTTCACTTCTGCGGCGTTCGGCTGCTGGCCCGGCAGGTACAGCGGCCGCTCATCGAAGCCGGTAGTTGGACACAGCTCGGTGTTGTTGGCGCCGGCATACAAAACGGTGCCGTCCGGTGGCCGGTTCAGGTCGATGACATAACGGGAATTGACCGGGTTGATCACCGAGGCGCCCAGCTCGTCGGCAAAGCAGTACAAGCGGTCAAGAAACCAGTCGGTATCGGCCACCGCGGTCGCATAGGGCTGCATGGTCGCGGCGATATCGGCCGGGATCTGCTGGCCGTTGTGCGGCATCGAGATCAGCAGCGGTATACGGCCCTGGCGAAGTGTGAAAGTGATCATCGCGTTGGTTGCTCGCACGAGAAAGCGGTATGAATGAACGCTCATCCGGGCGGTCCGGCCAGTGGCGGCGGCTGCGCGCGTCGCTGGCCAAACGGCGAAACTGGCGCTAGTATATCTTGTATATACAAGCAAGCAAGTCCCGGTTGGCACCGCCAGCGGGTATCACTGCCAGCACGGCCAGGGAAGTCGATGAGCCAGCGTCGTTACCAATCCGTCATTCAATACTTGAGCGAAGGCATTGCCGCCGGCCGCTGGCCAGTCGATGCGCAAGTGCCATCGGAAAACGAGCTGGTCGAGCTCTGTGCGGTGTCGCGGATGACTGCGCGCCGCGCCTTGGAAGAGTTGACCGAAGCCGGCGTGCTCTATCGCGTGCAAGGCAAAGGCACTTTCGTGTCGCCGCCGAAAATGCAGGCTTCGTTTGTTGAAGTGCGCAATATCGCCGACGAGATCCGCGCACTCGGCCAGCATTACGGCAATGTGGTCAAAACCCTGCTTTCGGAAGTGCCGCCGCCGCAGGTCGCTGCGCTGTTCGGCTTGAAAGAACGCGAAGCAGCATTTCATTCGATCATCCTGCATCTGGAAAACAAGCTGCCGGTGCAACTGGAAGATCGCTGGGTCAATCCGACAGCAGTGCCGGAGTATCTGCGTCAGGATTTCACCCGCGAAACGCCGAACGTTTACTTGTCGCGCATCGCACCACTGACTGCCGCCGAACACGTCATCGAAGCACATCTGCCGGATCTGAAACTGAAACGCATGCTGCAGCTGTCGGAAGTCGAAGCCTGCCTGGTCGTGCACCGTACGACATGGTCCGGCAGCGTGCCAATCAGCCACGCCACCTTGTATCACCCGGGCACCCGTTATCGGCTTGCCGGCCGCATTGGCGCCAACGCTGGCACCGCGGCTGCTCTCGACGAGATCCATGTATGAAGCCGCCCATTGCGTCGATGCGTTGCGACAGCATTTCCAGCCTATCTTGCTGGCGGCCGGTTTCGCCGCTGGCATCACTATCCCATCATCTATCGAGGAGATTCCTGTATGAGCGACCCGCGTTTTGACGCCAGCCGCGTCATTCGTGCTGCCCGCGGCAGCGAGAAAACCTGCAAAAGCTGGCTGACCGAAGCGGCGATGCGGATGCTGATGAACAACCTCGATCCGGATGTCGCGGAAAATCCGCAGGCGCTGGTGGTCTACGGCGGCATTGGCCGTGCGGCGCGCAATTGGCAGTGCTACGACAAGATTGTCGAAACCCTCAAAACACTCGAAGACGATCAGACGCTGTTGATCCAAAGCGGCAAACCGGTTGGAGTATTCCCGACCCACAAGGACGCGCCACGCGTGCTGCTCGCCAACTCGAACCTGGTGCCACACTGGGCCAACTGGAATCACTTTCATGAGCTCGATAAAAAAGGCCTGATGATGTACGGCCAGATGACGGCTGGCTCGTGGATTTACATCGGCTCGCAAGGCATCGTGCAAGGCACTTACGAGACCTTTGTCGCGATGGGCAAGAAACATTTCGGCGGCAATCTGAAAGGGAAATGGATCCTGACCGGCGGCCTCGGTGGCATGGGCGGCGCACAGCCGTTGGCCGCAACGATGGCTGGTGCCAGCATGCTGGCGGTCGAGTGCGATGAATCCCGCATCGATATGCGGCTGCGTACCCGCTATGTCGATTACAAGACGCACTCGCTCGACGAAGCGCTTGCGATGATTAAGCAGGCTTGCGCCGACGGCAAAGCGATCTCGGTTGGCCTGCTCGGCAATGCCGCCGAAGTCTTTCCGGAGCTGGTCCGCCGTGGCGTCAAGCCGGACATGGTCACCGATCAGACTTCGGCACACGATCCGTTGAACGGCTATCTGCCGATTGGCTGGACGTTGGCGCAGGCCAAGGAGCTGCGCATTAGCGATCCGCAGCGCGTGATCCGCGAAGCGAAAAAGTCGATGGCAGTGCAAGTGCAGGCCATGCTCGACTTCTTCAAACAAGGCATTCCGACCGTCGATTACGGCAACAACATCCGTCAGATGGCATTGGAAGAAGGCGTCAAGAACGCGTTTGATTTTCCTGGTTTTGTACCGGCCTATATCCGTCCGCTGTTCTGCGAAGGCATCGGCCCGTTCCGCTGGGTCGCGCTGTCGGGCGACCCGGAAGACATCTACAAGACCGATCAGAAAGTCAAAGAGCTGATCCCGAACAACCCGCATCTGCACAACTGGCTCGACATGGCACGCGAACGCATTTCCTTCCAGGGTCTGCCGGCGCGCATTTGCTGGGTCGGCCTGGGCGATCGCCACCGCCTCGGTCTGGCGTTCAACGAAATGGTTCGCAACGGCGAATTGAAAGCGCCGATCGTCATCGGCCGCGATCACCTCGACTCCGGCTCGGTGTCGTCACCGAACCGCGAAACCGAAGCGATGCAGGATGGCAGCGATGCGGTGTCGGATTGGCCGCTCTTGAATGCGCTGCTGAACACCGCCGGCGGCGCCACCTGGGTGTCACTGCACCACGGCGGAGGTGTCGGCATGGGCTTCTCGCAGCACAGCGGCGTCGTGATCGTTTGTGATGGTTCCGATGATGCTGCCAAGCGCATCGGCCGCGTGCTCTGGAACGATCCGGGTACCGGCGTGATGCGTCATGCCGATGCCGGTTACGACATCGCTGTGAATTGCGCGAAAGCGCAAGGGCTGAACTTGCCGATGATCATCGGCTGAGATCGCTCCTGCCACTACATCGATATACCGTCACCCCCGCGTAGGCGGGGATCCAGTTGCCGAGACAATGCCGCAAGTCACTGGATTCCCGCCTACGCTGGAATGACGAGAAAAAGACACTTGGGATACCTCATCATGAGCAAAAAATTCACCCTACATCCCGGCAAGCTGACGCTCGCCAACCTACGCGCGCTGTTCAAAGGCCATCACGAGATCACGCTCGATCCGGCCTGCTACCCGGCCATCGACGCCTCGGCAGAAACGGTTGCCAAAATCATTCGCGACAATCAAACCGTCTACGGCATCAACACCGGCTTTGGTCTGCTCGCCTCGACCCGCATTCCGTCCGACAAGCTGGCGCTGTTGCAGGAGTCGCTGGTGCTGTCGCACGCGGTCGGGGTCGGTGAAGCGATTCGACCGGAAGTCGTGCGCTTGCTGATGGTGCTGAAGTTGTCGTCGCTGGCGCGCGGCCATTCCGGCGTCAAGCGCGAGACCATCAACCTGCTAGTCGCGATGCTGAACGAACAGATTTATCCGATCATCCCGGAAAAAGGTTCGGTCGGTGCATCCGGCGATTTGGCGCCGCTGGCGCACATGAGCGCCGCGATGATCGGTGTTGGTGAAGTGACTTACGAAGGCGAACGGATGAGTGCCGAGCGCGCACTCGCGATCGCCGGACTGGAACCGATTGCCCTCGGTCCGAAAGAAGGCCTGGCGCTGCTGAACGGTACCCAGTGTTCGACCGCGCTGGCGCTGGCGGGTCTGTTTGAAGCCGAAGATGTGTTTGCGGCCGCCGTTGTTGCCGGTGCGCTGTCGGTCGATGCCGCGATGGGCTCGGACGTGCCGTTCGATGAGCGCATTCACGCGGTCCGCGGCCACGCCGGTCAGCGCGAAGTCGCCGCTGCCTATCGCGCGCTACTGCAAGGCTCGGCCATTCGCGCCTCGCACGAAGACTGCAGCAAGGTACAAGATCCGTACTCGTTGCGCTGCCAGCCGCAAGTGATGGGCGCTGCACTCGATCACCTGCGCTTCGCCGCGTCGGTGCTGCTGACCGAAGCGAACGCGGTCTCGGACAACCCGTTGGTGTTCGCCGATGATGGCGACATTCTGTCCGGCGGCAATTTCCACGCCGAGCCGGTCGCAATGGCGTCTGACTTGCTGGCAATTGTCATCGCCGAAATCGGCGCACTGAGCGAACGCCGTGTTGCGCTGCTGATGGACAAACACCTGTCCGGGCTGCCACCGTTCCTGGTGAAAGATGGCGGCGTCAACAGCGGCTTCATGATCGCGCAGGTCACCGCCGCCGCCCTCGCCAGCGAGAACAAAACCTTCGCTCACCCGGCATCGGTCGACAGCCTGCCGACTTCGGCCAACCAGGAAGATCACGTCTCGATGGCGACGTTCGCCGCCCGTCGTCTGCACGACATGAGCCAGAACACCGCCGGCGTCGTTGCGGTGGAATTGCTCGCCGCGGCACAGGGCGTGGATTTCCGGGCACCGCTGCAAACCTCGCCTCAGCTCGCCAAAGCGCATCAGCGGCTGCGCGCCGAGGTGCCGTTCTACGAAAAGGATCGCTACTTCGCGCCGGATATCGCTGCTGCCACGCGGCTGGTCAATGGCGGCCTCAACGATCTGGTACCGGCATCGCTGCTGCCGAGTTTTCACTGAGCGCGTAGCGTTCGCTGCTGGAGAAAGAAAACCCGCCAATCGGCGGGTTTTTTAATAGTTCAGAACACAACGTGCAGCGACAAGCGATTGCAGACCAACAAAAAAAGAAGCCCGGTATCGGGGGACAGATCAGGCCGGGCTTTACCTCTCACACAGGAGAATCAAAAACTACCTACTCGGAGCACTACCACTGCAACACCACCCACATACTTCCAACAACAAACCAGCCAACAACAAACCAGCCAACAACAAACCTGCCAACAGAACCCTTGCAACCTGCCGCTGCCGACGGTGAACCACTCGACAGCACAGCAACGCATCCACACAAACTCACTGCAGCGCAACAACCGGTCAGCGACCGAAGCTCGATTTCAATTTGCTAGCGACTGGAGACACTTCCGAAGCGCAACTGCTGGTCACAAGCTCGCTTGCTCTGACGCGCAAGCCAATGAGCAGTTCCCAGCAATCGCCGTGAAAGGCCATCATTCGGTCGTTCACGCAGGCAGTATAGGGAGTCGCCCTGACTCAGCAGGGAAACGGCGATGGCGGTTTGACGCAGAAAAATCAAACACTTGCCGACCAGCACTCCGTGTACGTTCGTACATATAAATACTCAATCTAAGCTACCTCCCCTTAGTTAAAACAAATTCTTAACGCCGGTCTGTTCACGCCTGCACGCGCCGTGCTAGCCTTCCGCCACTTTTAGAAATTTTTTTCCAAAAATATTTTCGAAATGAATGCATCGGAACTTTCAGCCGACCCACGCAGCCAGGCCACCCGCGAAGCCCTGCTTCGCGCCGGCGCCCGGCTGTTTGCCCGGCACGGCCAGGCGGCAGTGAAACTGCGGGAACTGGCGGCAGCGGCCGGCACCCCGATCTCCGCCATCCACTACCACTTTGGCGGCAAGGAGGCGCTCTACATTGCAGTGCTGGAGCGGCTTGCCAGCGAAGCGCTCACTCGCTTCCCGCTGCCCGGCGCGCCCGAAGCACACGCTGCCGTCAGTCAGATGAGCGCGGAGCAGCGGCTGGAGTTTTTGGTACGCAACATGCTGTCGCGGTTCTTCTCGTCCGAAGACAGCGCCCTGCTCGGTCGACTCCTGGCACAGGAACTCGCCAACCCAAGCCCGGCGCTGGACCGGTTGGTCGAGGTGGTGACGCGGCCACAGTTCGGCCAGGCCGCTGCACTCGTCACCGAAGTGCTCGGCCCCGGCCACGGCCCAGAGCGCATCCGGCAGTGCACGCTCAGCGTGCTCGGTCAATGTTTTGTCTACCTGTTTGCCCAACCCGCGCTGTCGCGGCTGTTTCCCGGTTTGTACAACCCGGTCGATATCGACGGCCTGGCCCGCCATATCGCCCGCTTCAGCCTTGCCGGTCTGCGCGCCGTCCCGCCACCTGTCGCCGGAGAATCGTCATGAAGCCGGGCGCCAACCTTTCTCGTTCTTTGCCGCGCGCGCTGCTCGGTCTGCCAGCACTGGCACTGCTACTCAGTTGCAGCAACGGCGAACCCGAAGCGCTGCAAGGCTATGCCGAAGCCGAGTATCGCTATCTCGCGAGCCCGGTGGCCGGCACCCTGGAGCAGCTCCATGTCCGGCGTGGCGATAACGTCGCCAACAACGCACCGCTGTTTGCGCTGGAGCCCGCGCCGGAACAGGACGAACGCGACCGCTTGCAAGCGCAGCTGGCGCAGCAGGACGCCCTGATCGCCAACCTCCGCACCGGTCAGCGGCCGGAAGAATTGACCGTGCTGCGCGCGCAGGCGAGTCAGGCGCAAAGCCAGTTGCAGCTCAGCACCGCGCAATGGCAGCGCGTACAGGAGCTGGGCCGGAAAAATCTCGCCAGCACCGACGCCATCGACGCTGCCCGCAGCCAATGGCAGCGCGACGAAGCCCGCGTGCAGGAACTCACGGCCCGCTTGCAAGTTGCCAAACTCGGTGCGCGCCGCGACGAAGTGCGCGCGGCCGAAGCGCAGCGCGAGGCGATCCGCGCCCAGCTTGCGCAAGCAGAGTGGAGACTGGCGCAGAAAACCGTTTCGGCGCCCAGCAGCGGCCGCATCCAGGACACACTGTTTCAGCCGGGTGAGTACGTTGGCAATGGCCAGCCGGTGATCGTGCTGCTGCCGGACAACGCCATCAAAATCCGGTTCTACATACCGGAGACCTTGCGCGCGAAACTGACGGTGGGCACGCCGGTACGCGTGCAATGTGATGGCTGTCGTAGCGCGATTGCAGCGGAAATCCGCTTCGTCGCCGATGCGGTCGAATACACGCCACCGGTGCTGTTCAACCGCGACAACCGCGCCGCACTCGTCTACCGCGCCGAAGCGTGGCCGACCACGCCGAACGCCGCACTGCAGCCGGGGCAACCGGTTGATGTGTATTGGCAGTGAGTCAGCACCATGTCACTTCACAACCAGCAATCCAGCGGCGCCGATCCATCGCATCGCGGAACGCTGCAGGGTGAATCGGCGCGCACCGAAACGGTGATTGATGTCAGCGGCCTGCAAAAGCGCTTTGGCGAGCGCATCGCCGTCGACAACATGTCGCTGCACATCCGCCGCGGCGAAATCTTTGGCTTTCTCGGCCCGAACGGCAGCGGCAAAACCACCACGCTGCGCATGCTCTGCGGCCTGTTGACCCCGGATGCCGGCCAGGGCCAATGCCTCGGCTTTGATATCCGGCACGACAGCGCGGCGATCAAACGGCGGGTCGGTTACATGACCCAGCGCTTCAGTCTCTATGACGATCTGACCGTGCGCGAGAATCTCGCTTTTGTCGCCCGCGTTTACGGCATGAACCAGCGCGAGGAAAAGATCACCGCCAGCCTGCAACGCATAGACTTGTCCGATCGTGCCGAGCAATTGGCCGGCACCTTGTCCGGCGGCTGGAAACAGCGATTGGCACTGGCCGCCTGTTTGTTGCATGAACCGGATTTGCTGCTGCTCGACGAACCGACGGCGGCGGTTGACCCCAACGCACGACGCGAATTCTGGGAGCAGATCCATTTGCTCAGCGCCGACGGCATCACCGTGCTGGTCAGCACCCATTACATGGACGAAGCCGAGCGCTGTCACCGGCTGGCCTACATCAGTGCCGGCCATCTGCTTGCCGACGGCGCGCCGAGCGCGCTGGTCGCGCAGTTCGGGCAACCGACCTGGGAACTGCAATCGCCAAGCGATATCCGCGCGTTGGCAGCCATCCGGGCGCTGCCCGGCGTCAGCCAGGTCGCACCGTTCGGCAATGTGCTGCACGTCTGCGCCGATGACGCCTCGCAAGCAGCACCGGCGTTGGCGGCCTACGCCAGCGCGCATGCGCTGGCGCTGCGCCCCACCACGGCGCGACTCGAAGATGTCTTCATTGCCTTGCAGCGGCAATCCGAGCAGCGACCGCATGGAGCGACAACATGAACCGGTTCAGCTGGCAACGCTTCCTGGCCATCGTCCGCAAGGAATTCATCCAGATGCGGCGCGACAAGCTCACGTTCGCGATGATGATCGGCGTGCCGCTGTTGCAGCTGACACTGTTCGGTTTCGCGATCAACGCCGACCCCAAACACTTGCCGACGGCAGTGCTCAATCAGGATGACAGCCCGTTCAGCCGCAGCCTGATCGCGGCGATGCAAACCAGCCAGTATTTCGTCCTGACGGACACGGTCAGCCGCCGTGCTGATGCCGACGCCTTGCTCAAACGGGGCGAGGTCCAGTTCGTACTGGAGATCCCGGGTGATTTTTCCCGCCGCGTGTTGCGCGGTGAGAAACCGGCGCTGCTGCTCACCGCCGACGCGACCGATCCGGCTGCAACGGGCAATGCCGTCGCGACACTGAATCAGTTGGTGCAACAGGCATTGCAGGCGGATCTGCGCGGTCCGTTGCAGCCACTGGCCGGCAGCGCACCGGCATTCGAGTTGCGACTGCACAAACGCTACAACCCGGAAGGCATTACCCAGTACAACATCGTGCCGGGCTTGCTCGGTGTCATCCTGACCATGACCATGATCATGATGACGGCGCTGGCCATCACCAAGGAAGCCGAACGCGGCACCATGGAAGCCTTGCTGGCCATGCCGCTGCAAGCGGCGGAAGTGATGCTTGGCAAAATCGTGCCGTACATTTTTGTCGGCTACATTCAGGTGGCGGTGGTGCTGCTGTCGGCGGCCTTCCTGTTTGGTGTGCCGATCATCGGCAGCCTTGTCCTGCTGATGGCGTGCATCCTGCTGTTCATTCTGGCCAACCTTGCCGTCGGTATCAGCATTTCTTCGGTCGCCCGCAGCCAGACCCAGGCCATGCAGATGACCTTCTTTTTCTTCCTGCCGTCACTGCTGCTGTCCGGTTTCATGTTCCCGTTTCGCGGCATGCCGACCTGGGCGCAGTGGCTCGGTGAAGTGTTTCCGCTGACCCATTTCCTGCGCGTTGTCCGCGGCATCCTGCTCAAAGGTAATGGCGTCTTGGAAGTGAGCCCGGCACTGCTGGCGCTGACCGTGTTCACGCTGGTTGTGATGGCGATAGGCTTGAAGAAGTACCGGCGTACGCTGGATTGACGGCAAACGACACCCGAATGGCGCACGGATTGGGCTGCCGATCACGCGGCCGGGGCACCATCGCCGCCAGCCGCACTGTCCGGCGTCGTGGCCGCATGGGCCATTGGCAACGCTCACTGGCTGGCTGACGCCACGGTAAAAAAGAATGTTGCGCCCTGTCCCGGCCTGGCATCCGCCCACAAGCGGCCACCGTGACGCTGGACAATGCGGCGACAGGTCGCCAAGCCAATGCCACTGCCTTCGTATTCGCTTTGCGCGTGCAGGCGCTGGAACGGGGTGAACAGTTTGCCGACCTCGGCCATGTCGAAACCGGCGCCGTTGTCCTGCACATGAAAGACCGTTTCGCCGTTTTCTTGCCGACTGAATACCCGGATCTGCGGATGCTCAACCCGGCCAGTGAATTTCCAGGCATTGCCAAGCAGGTTGGTCATCAGGATGCGCAGCTGATTCGGATCGGCATCGATGAACATACCGTCGGCGATGTTGCAGGCCACCCGCCGTTCCGGCTGTGCGGCCGCCAGCTCGGTCACAATTTCCTGACACAGCGATGACAGATCGATTCGGGATTTGTGCAGCTCGCCGGAACTCAGCCGCGACAATTGCAAAAAGGCATTGATCAGTTCGTTGAGCCTTGCAACGCCGCCGCGAATGCGCGCCAGATGCGCCTTGCCCTGCTCGCTCAGCCGGTCAGCTTCGTCTTCGGCCAGCGCCGACACGAAACCGTCTATCGTCCGCAGCGGCGCCCGCATGTCATGTGAAACCGACCAGGTGAACGATTCCAGCTCGCGGTTGGTCGCAGCCAGCTGCTCGGTGCGCTGCGCGACTTTTTGCTCCAGTTGCGCACTCAGCTCCGCCAACTGGCGCAGGCTGCGTTCGCGTTCGATTTCGGCCGACAACCGGGCGGCGAATACCCGCAGCAGACTGAGCTTGCTTTCGCTGCGCGGCATCGGCTGGTCATGCAGCACATTGACCAGACCGAACGGTTTGCCGTCGGCGCCAAGCAAGGGCATGCCGAGATAACTGCGCACACCGAGTTCCGCCAGCAGGAGATCGTCCGGATAGCGGCTCGCTGCGGCATCCTCGATGAACAGCGTTTCGCCGCTGATCACTTGCTCACAAGGGCTGCCCGGAAGATCGTACTCGACGTTCTCCACCAGTTTGCCGTCGGCGTAATAGCCTTGCGTTTGCACCCGCTTGCCATTCGGCATCAGCAAACTGACCGAAGCCCAGCGCGCGTTCAACGCCTTGGCGACACCGCCCAGCAGTTTGCCGAGAAACGGTTGCAGCGCGCCCTGCGGCACTTCGGCCGCCAGCGCCGCCATCGTGGTACTGAACCGGGCCAGTTCCTGTTCGGCCAATCTGCGTTCGGAAATGTCTTCGTTGCTGCCGACATAGCCACGCAATTCGCCGTTACGGTCGAACAGCGGACTGATGCGGGTCATGCACCAGACAATCTGGCCACTGGGTTGGACGAAGCGGAATTCGAACGCCACGCCGGTTTTATTGTCGCGGGCGGCGCGGAAATACGCCCGCGCCCGCTCACGATCATCCGGATGCAGGGTTTTCAGCCAGGCCAATCCTTTCGACTCTTCGAAGCTGTAGCCGGACATCGCCGACCAGCGCGAATTGGCGTATAGCGCATTGCCTTGCAGATCGAGCTGGTAGATGCCGATGGGTGCACTTTCCGCGAGTGACCGGAAGCGCGCTTCGCTTTCGGTAAGCGCCTCCTCGATGCGCTTGAACTGATCGATGTTCTGGACATGACCGATGAAATGCAGCGGCGAACCATCTTCGGCGCGCATCAAGGTCACCGTGATCAACACCCAGATGATTTCACCATCCCGACGAATAAAACGTTTGCGCGCCTGAAAATGCGGGATCTCGCCGCTGGTCATCCGGGCAATGGTTTTCAGCGAGGCGGCCCGTTCATCCGGATGCACGATCTCGACATATTGCTTGCCGACTATTTCATGGCTCGGATAGCCGAGCATGTCGCTGAGCGCGCGATTGACCAGCAGCACCCGGCCGCCAGGACTGATCAACGCCACCCCGCTGGCGGTGTACTCGATTGCACCGCGAAACAGATCCTGTGCATGCTGCTGCGCCGCCAGCGATGCCCGTAGCGCGTGCATGGCCGATACCAGCAGCATCGCCGTGATCGCCAACGCAATATTGGCAACCTGCACGTTCAGCAGAATGTAGCTGCGCTCGGCGCCGGCGCTCGGATACCACAGCGACAGGCCGATGACGCTGGCCAGGTTGATCGCAAAGACGGTAAAGAAGGTCTCGCGCGGCCCCATGCGCAGCGCAGCCCACATCACCGGCGGAAACAACAGATAGCCAGCAGCCGGATCACCGTCGTAGATGGCACGGCCTCCGAACACCACCACGCATACCAGCAGGGTCACCGCGACCAGCACTTCCCGCTCCCAGGTCTGTGCCGGCCCGCGCAGCTGGCCGGAACCGGTTTGGAACAGCGCGAGCAACAGCGGCGCCAGCATCAGCATGCCGGCAATATCGGACAGCAACCAGGCACGAAAGGCCGCCAGCACATCAGCAGGCGGGGTGCCGAGCACGGTCAGCACCAGCATGCCGAGTCCGGCACCGATGGCGTAAGGCAGGGTGGCGACAACCGACGCAAACAGCACCGCCTGGCGCGGCGTGGCGTACGGACTGTCTCGGCCGAGCAACAGCCGCGCTATCGCAAAGGCAAGCAGGGACGCCGACATCGTGGCGGTCGCAAGACCGATCGCAGTCAGCACATCGCGACCGGTCAACAGGCTGTTCAGCAGCGGACCGAGCAAGGCACCTGGCCAGTAATGCGGACCAAAATGCCAGAGCACGGCGAAATCGAGACCTGCCGGCAACCACAGCGCGGCAATGCTGGCATCGACACTGGCCAGCAAGCGGCCAGCCAGCGCCAAGCCCATGTTGGCGAGCGTGTACAGCAGCAACCGGCGCCAATACTGTGGCTGCCGATACGGCGACGCAGACGATAGGATTTCGCTCGGCATACCCGGCAAATACGGAGGGTTTCGCTCAAGCATAGCCGACTGCCGACAGCCATCGCCAGACGCACGCCTGGCCGGACGCTGGCGCGCGCCGAAAGCAGTAGATCAAAGCTGTCGAGCGTTGGCCACAATGGACAAGGGCAGACTTGCGTCTGCCCTTGTCTTGTTGAGCGTTGATGTTGAGGGTTGTTATCGATTGCAGTTGCCTGCGAGGTTTGCCGACAGACAACTGCACACGCATCAGGCCGCCATGTCCTGCCGGCGGCTGCCGGCGCCGATGGCGCTGACCGCATAGTGGCCGCGGGCAAAGGCATCGACCTGGATGACCTCGCTGCGCAAGCGGTCGGCCTCACGCAGCAGCACCACTTCCGCTTCATTGATGAGGCCGGCCTGCTGGGCACTGCGCAGGATGTCCTCGTAGGTCTTCGGACCTTCGCCGAGTTGCAGACCGCCTTTGCGGGTGGCCTTGGCCAGCTTGCGATCGGCATCGGCCGCCGCCAGCACTGCCTTGAAGGCGGCGTCCATTTTTGCCATCGGCTGATCGGCTTCACCGATGTAGACCGAGCTCGAAATGCGATCACGCAGTTCGTGATCTTTCATCATCGAGGCGGCCAACTGGTGATCGAGTTTGTCATTGGCTTTGCGAATGTGCTTGCCGAACGGCAGCACGATGCGGCGCAGCAGGCCCGCGGCAAACCGGTTCGGCATGTTGGCGAAGAACTGGGTGAAGGCAGTTTCGCACTCATACAGCGCCTTGCGCACGCACCAGCGGACGTAGGGCAAATCGGCAGCCGGGCAACCCTGATCATGGTAGTACTTCAGCACGGCCGACGCGAGATAGAGGTTCGACAGCACATCGCCCAAACGGGCCGACAAGCGCTCTTTGCGTTTCAGATCGCCGCCAAGCAGCATCATCGCGACATCCGATACCAAGGCCAGCGACGACGAGAACCGGGTCAGCTGCTCGAAATGGCGCTTGGTTTCCCCCGAAGTCGGCGCATTGGCCGCGCGACCGGCCGTGATGCCGAGCACCAGCGTGCGGACGAAATTGCCAGCTGCATAAGCAATGTGTTTGAACAGCAGTTCGTCGAACTGGGCCAGCCCCTCGGCCTTGTTCGGGTTCGCAGCCGCCTGCATTTCCTTGTACACGTACGGATGGCAACGCACTGCGCCCTGACCGAAGATCATCAGGTTGCGGGTCAGGATGTTGGCACCTTCGACCGTGATCGCAATCGGCTGCGCGACATAGCCGGCGGCCAGATAGTTGTTCGGCCCCATGATGACGCCACGACCGGCATGCACGTCCATCGCGTCGGTAGCCGAAGCGCGGCCCATCTCGGTCATGTGGTATTTGGCGATCGCGGTGATGACCGACGGCTTGACGCCGAGATCGAGTGCGCCCACCGTCATTTGCCGCGCCGCTTCCAGCATGTAGGTGCGACCGGCGATGCGCGCCATCGCCTCTTCAATGCCTTCGAAATTGCCAATCGGTGTCTTGAACTGCTTGCGCACACGGGCGTAAGCACCGGTCATCCGGTAAGCGACTTGCGAAGTGGCGGTGCCGAGCGCCGGCAGCGAAATGCCGCGACCTGCGCTCAGGCACTCCACCAGCATGCGCCAGCCCTGACCGGCGTATTTGACGCCACCGATGATCCAGTCGAGCGGAATGAACACGTCCTTGCCGGTGGTCGGGCCGTTCATGAAGGCCTGGCCCATCGGCAGGTGACGGCGGCCGGTTTCAACGCCCGGGTGATTGGTCGGGATCAGCGCACAGGTGATGCCGTATTCGACTTTGTCACCGATCAGCTTGTCCGGGTCATACAGCTTGAACGCCAAACCCAGCAGGGTCGCGACCGGTGCGAGTGTGATGTAGCGCTTGTTCCAGTTCAGGCGAATGCCGATGACTTCCTTACCATCATGCATGCCTTTGCAGATGATGCCGGTATCCGGGATCGCGCCGGCATCGGAGCCGGCGTCCGGCGCGGTCAACGCGAAGCACGGAATTTCCTCGCCACGGGCGAGACGCGGCAGGTAATAGTCCTTCTGTTCCTGGGTGCCGTAATGCATCAGCAGTTCACCGGGGCCGAGCGAGTTCGGCACCATCACGGTGACGGCGGCGGTGCAGGAACGGCTGGCGAGTTTGGTCACCACGGCCGAATTGGCGAGTGCCGAGAATTCTTTGCCGCCATAGGCTTTCGGAATGATCATGCCGAGGAAGCCGGCTTTCTTGATGTAGTCCCAGGCTTCCGGCGTCAGATCGCGATCCTTGTGCATCACTTCAAAGTCGTTGACCAGCTTGCACAGCTGCTCGACTTCGTTGTCGAGGAAGGATTGCTCTTCCGCGGTCAGCGTCGGCTTCGGGAAGCTCAGCAGCTTGTTCCAGTCCGGATTGCCCTGGAACAGTTCGCCGTCCCACCAGACATCACCGGCTTCGAGCGCTTCCTGTTCAGTGCTGGTCATCGGCGGCAGCACAACCCGGAAAATCTTCAGCACCGGCGCCGCGATCAGGTTCTTGCGCAGCGGTGTCGGGGCGAGCAGCAGCAGCGCCACGGCATAGAGGCCCCAGCTGGTCCACGACGGCCCGAACGCCAGCGAACAACCGAGCAGCACGGCGCCGAGCACGGCAAAGCCGGTCAGCCAACGGCTGCGGAAATACAACAGCGTGCTGGTCACCAGCACCAGTGCCAACAAATGGATGAGCGTCGTCATCACCTTCTCCTGCCTTAGCGTGTGACCGGCGCTTTGAAGCCGCCGGCCAGGAAAGGAATCAAGCGCGCCACGACATCGTCGAGGCCCACTTGCTCATTGAAATCGGCCGCCGAAATCTCGCCCAGCGCATTACTGCCGCCAATGGCGAACACCAGCGAACCCAACATGAAATGCAGCCGCCAAAACAACTCGTTGGCCGGCAATTCCGGATAGGCCTGCTTCAGCGCCTGGGTAAACTCGGCCAGCACATGGCCGTACTTGCCGAGCACAAACCGGCGCAGGTGGCCCTGCGTTTCCGCATAGGCCCGGCCCAGCAGCCGCATGAAAATGGACGCGCCATTCGGCTCCAGTTGATCCAGCGCCTGCAGCGGTCGCAGGAACGTGGTCAGCACGGCTTCGACCGTCGGCTTGCCGCCCTGCTGGCGCAAGCTCGCCAACTCCACGGCCAACTCGGCGGTCAGCCGGTCCATGAAGCGATCGAACACCGCCTGAATCAGATCTTTCTTGGAACCAAAATGGTAGTTCACCGACGCGAGGTTCACTTCCGCCCGCGAGGTGATGAGCCGCAGCGAGGTTTCGGCGAAACCACGTTCGGCAAACAGGTACTCCGCAGCGGCAATGATGCGTTCGCGGGTGGAAGCATTGTTCTGATCCACGCCAACCGGCCATCTCTTCAGTTAAACGAGTGTTTGAAACATACGTTCAAACGCTTGGCAGAGTCAAGCCGGGCGACTGCTGCGACGCAGCAAAATCAAGGACTTCCGTTCACTTGCCGGCTGCCCAACCAGCGCTCGACCTGCACCAGATCGAACGGCCAATCCAGCTCACGCGTACCAAAACGGAGCACCGGCAGCCGCACGCCATAACGCTCAATCAATGCCTCGCTGTCGGCATGCTCGGCAATGTCGACCACCTTCAGCCGCCAGCGGCCACTGTTGTGCAGCGGCTGCAGCAGCCATTCTGCCTGTTCGCACAAGTGGCAACCGTAGGTGCCGAACAGCACCAACTCGGTGCCCGCCCCTGTGGTCGTCGCGATTTCGGTTATCGACTCAGTCACCGTGATCATGCGCCTCGTTGCGGTGTGTTACGTCAGCCTTGCCGTGGGCGATCATCTCGCCTTTGTCCGCGCCACAGCAAGCACAGTCCCCTGCGCAAGGCGCAACGGCGTCATCCATCCCGAACATCCGTCATGCGATTGTGCCGGACTCCGGTTTGGTAACAACCGGCGCCGACGCGTTCGCGGAGCGCGCGTCCTGATCGGCCGATACTCGCCCTGCCATCACAACGAAACGTCGGCGCAGCATTGCCAGGTCGTCGGCCAGGTTGCCAGCGAGGGGATGGAGCGGAAAGACCGTTGCTGGAAGGGGAACGCGAACGGACTATCGCGAATAACCCGTCGCGCTTACCGATTCCTTCATGACGTACTGCGTTTTTTTGCTGCATGCAGCACAGCGGCGGATCACGAAATTGTTCGTGTTACGCCAAGGAATAATTGACAACGCAGGCGATTTCGAGGATTTTTCGCGCTGAAGTGCAGGAGCCTCGGATTGCGCCGCCGGGCGGCGCAACGCAGTCGACGCAATCCGAGGTTCCCCTTCTCCCCTCTATGACAGGAATAACGACCATGGCAAAACCGAAAAAACCGATTCCGGAAGCTGCGGCTTCGGAAGCAAAGGCAAAGAAAACCGCCAAGAAATCCGCTAAAGCCAAGCCGGCCAAAGCTGCGGCCAAAAAAACCAGCAAAGCCGCCGCCAAGCCTGCCAAAGCGGCTGCCAAGAAAACCACCAAGGCTGCTGCCGTAAAGAAAGCGGCCCCGAAGAAAGCCGCCGCCAAGAAAGCTGCGCCGGCCAAAGCCGCGAAAGCCGCCAAGCCGGCCGCCAAGAAAACCGTGAAGAAAGCCGCTGCCAAGAAGGCCGCTCCGGCCAAGGCTGCTAAAGCTGCCAAGCCGGCCGCCAAGAAAGCGGCAACCAAGAAAGCTGCGCCGGCCAAGGCCGTCAAAGCCGCCAAGCCGGCGGCCAAGAAAGCCACCGCGAAAAAGGCCACTGTGAAGAAAGCCGCTGCCAAGCCGGCAGCGAAGAAAGCGGTTGCCACGAAAGCCGCGGCCCCGGCCAAAGCTGCCAAGCCGGCCGTGAAGAAAGCAGCCGCCAAGAAGCCGGTCGCGAAGAAAGCCAAAGTCGTCGCCGTTCCGGCTGGCGATGGCGCTGCCGCACCGGTAGCCGCCAAGCCGAAGAAGCCGCGCGCGCCGCGCAAGCCGAAAGTGGTCGAAGCCGCTCCGGTTGTCGAGCCGGTCGTCGCTCCGGTGGTTGCGCCGGTAGCGGATGTGGTGCCGGAATCGCAAACCCCGTAATTGGGTTTGTTTGTCGGTATCAGCAAAAAGCCCCGCGTTGCGGGGCTTTTTGTTTGGTGCGATTTTTTGTCTGACCGTCCTTCCCGCGAAGGCGGGAATCCAGGCAACTTCGTTATTCCAACCTTCCACTTAAACTTGCCGCTCAACCTGAGCTTGTCGAAGGGCAACGGCATACGCAGTAAACTCTTTCAATTCGGCTTATCACGTGGTTCCACCTTGGTTGATTTGGCGAAAAACCGCTTTAACAAAATCCAAGTCAACACAACCCCGGTCGGAACAAACAGTGGAAACCAAAGGTAGGCGTTGTGCCCGCACGCATTGCTAAACGCCAAACCAGGAATGCTGCAGAAACCAATGAGCAGCCACCAGCCCAAAACTGGCCCGAGGAGAAATGCAAACAGGGCTATAGCAGTGCGAGACATTGGGTGGCCCCTTTTCGGATGGCTTGCCGGGTCTCGCCCCGGCGGGCGAGTAACTTTCTTTGACGCAAAGAAAGGAACCAAAGACAAATTCGCTTGGAGCGAATTTGCACGCCGAAGGCGCCGTTAGGCCAAGGCCACGGATGGCCTTGGTGCAACATGCCCGATTCCTCGCCGCGCGAACAACGCGCGGTGCCCTGCGCTACTCAAGTTCTGGCGGCGGCTGCGGAACTCGCGCTGCGCGCTCAGACAGTCCTCGCCGACTACCCCGCCAGGCCTTTCCGTTGCTCGGCTCGTCAGACGGGCGAACAAAACACCGAAGTTCTTTGACTATCTTCTCGCCGGAACGTTAAACATAGGATGCAGTGGATCATTCGCAAAAACCGGAAAGTCTTGCCTCACCCACATATCGAACTGGTCCGCAGATACCAATTCAATTGGCGGTCGTTTACAGACCATTAACCTGCCACTGTGAATCAAATCCTCACGATACCGCAGAAGTCGCTGATAAGCAGCTCCAACTGAAGAAGCGCTGTCGTATCCGACAGCATCAGAAATCCAGCAGTATTCTTCCCATGAAATCATATTCGTATCCGACAAGCACACTCACAGCGGTGTAATCCGCCAGCACTGGTGAATCTTCGGGTTCCGCGCGAAATCCATCGGCAGGGTCCGTTTGCTCCAGTCTTCAATTTTGCAGCCGGCTAGCGCTTCGGTGTCGAGTTTGAAGCGGCGGTAGTTGTTGGAGAAGATGATTTCTCCACCGGGGTTCAGCAGTTCCAGTGCGACCAGCAAAATGTCGGCGTGGTCACGTTGGACGTCGAAGACGCCGTCCATGCGCTTGGAGTTGGAGAAGGTTGGCGGGTCGATGAAGATCAGGTCGAACTTGTCACGGCAATGGGCAAGCCATTCCAGGGCATTGGCCTGGATGAACGCATGCGGGCCGCGATCGAAGCCGTTCAGGACAAAATTGCGGTGCGCCCAGTGGCTGTAGGTTTTCGACAGATCAACACTGGTGGTGGACGCGGCGCCACCGGCCGCGGCATAAACGCTGACGCTGCCGGTGTAGGAAAACAGGTTCAGGAAGTGCTTGCCTTTGACCCGTTCGCGGACCAGAGCACGAGTGATGCGGTGGTCGAGAAAAAGCCCTGTATCAAGGTAGTCGGTCAGGTTGACCCAGAATTTCAGACCGCCCTCCTCGACCACGAAGAACGAGCGCTCGTCGCCAACTTTTTCATACTGCGACAGGCCTTTCTGGCGGGCACGGGTGCGCACGTGCAGCTTGTCGGTCGGCAGCTGATAGAGCTCGCGCACGACCGCCACCACTTCCTTGAACCGGCGTTCGGCGACATCTTCCGGAATCGTTGACGGTGCCTGGTATTCCTGCAGGTAGAGATGATCGCCGTAGACATCGATGGCGGCGGCGTATTCCGGCAGATCGGCGTCGTACACGCGGAAGCAGCTGACCTGCTCGCGCTTGCACCAGCTGGCCAGATGTTTGCGGTTTTTCTCGATGCGATTGCGCAGCGCGACGGCCCCAGCCGATAGCTCAATCGCCTGTTCATAGGCGACTTCCGGCCGCGGCGTGTCATCTGTCGTGCGAGTTTGCGTCGGCGCGACCGGCTCTGGTTCGCGGACATGGCGCTTGGCCGCCGCGTTGACGTCAAACAGATACAGCTTGCACGGCAGCGCGCCGTTGTAAAGCGCGTATTGCTTGTGTGAGCGCACGCCAATGGCGCGCGCCAGACTCTGTTCGCTGGTGATGATGGCCGCATGCCAGCCATCGAATTCGCTGAGCAGGCGCTCGCCGAGCGTGGCGTAGACATAGCGTAGCGATTCGACATCGCCCAAGCGCTCGCCATACGGCGGGTTGCCGATGACCAAACCGGTCGGCGCGCCCTCGCGCTGCGCTGGCTGGCGAATTTTTTCCAGCGGCAGGCGCTCGAACTGAATCAGATCTTCGACTTTCGCTTCGATGGCGTTTTCTTCCGCCACCCGCAGCACGCGCGGGTCGGCATCGAAACCGAAAATGCGCGATTCGAGTTTCTCGACGCCATCATCGGCGCGGACACCAGCGTCTTTGCGCAAGCGCCGCCAGAGCGCGTCGTCATGACCAAGCCAGCCCTGGTTGACGCCAAAATCTTCCCGCAGCAAACCGGGCGCGATATCACAGGCCATCAACGCCGCTTCAATCGGCAGTGTGCCGGAGCCGCAGAACGGATCGACCAGATCACCGCCGGCCTTGGCGATTTCCGGCCAGCGGGCGCGGATCAGCATCGCGGCGGCGAGGTTTTCCTTGATCGGCGCGATACCGGCTTTCTCGCGGTAACCGCGCTCGTGCAGCGGGTGGCCGGACAGATCGACACAGAGCGTCAATTCGTCGCGATGCAGGTGCGCGTTGATGCGCAGCACCGGATCTTGGGTATCGACACTGGGCCGGCCCTGACCGCGGGCGCGGAACTGATCGACCACGCCGTCTTTGACTTTCTGGGCGCCGAACTGGGTGTGGTTGATGAACGCGTTCTGGCCGACAAAATCGACCGCCAGCGTGTCGTCATGACGCATATGCTGGCTCCAGTCGACCGCGCGCACCGCTTCGTACATCGCCTCGGTCGAATCGACCCGGGCGGTTTTCAGCAGCAGCAGGATGCGGCTCGCCAACCGCGACCACAGCACGGCACGGTAGCCCACTTCGAGCGTGCCATCAAAATGGACCCCGGCCAGCGCTTCATGGACATTGACGGCGCCGAGCGCCTTGAGCTCATCGACGAGCAGGTATTCGAGGCCTTTCGCGCAGGGCGCGAAGAATTGCTGGGTCACGGGTTTTGCCTGTTGCAGAATGGTCCGGGCGGACCTAAAGAATGCGATGGCGGTGATCTTAGCGGGTCTTGCCCGGTCGGACGAACCGAATCACAGGCCGGAGCAACAAAAAGGGCGCCGGAGGGCGCCCTTTTCGGTTTCAGCGAGGTGGCCGATCAGCCAGCGGCCATGACATTGGCAATGGCGCGCTCGAACTTTTCCAGACCGGCCTTGATGTCGGCTTCCGGAATGATCAGGCTCGGCGCCAAGCGGATAACGTCCGGACCAGCCTGCAGAATCAGCAGGCCCTCATTCAGCGCGGCAGTGACGAAATCCTTCGATTTGCCGTGGTATTTCTCGGCCAACACGCAGCCAATCAGCAGGCCCTTGCCGCGCACCAGGCTGAACACGCCTGTCTTGTCCTTGATGGCGTTGAGGCCGGCGAAGAACTGCTCGCTACGCTGGTGTACGCCCTGCAGCGTGGCCGGGTTGTTGATCACGTCGAACACCGCCGAGGCAACCGCGCAGGCAAGCGGGTTGCCACCATAGGTGGAACCGTGGCTGCCGACCACCAGAGACTTGGCGATCTTTTCGGTGGTCAGCATCGCTGCAATCGGGAAGCCGCCGCCGAGCGCCTTCGCGCTGGTCAGGATGTCCGGGGTCACGCCGTAGCCCATGTAGGCGTACAGCTGGCCGGTACGGCCCATGCCGGATTGCACTTCGTCGAAAATCAGCAGCGCGCCATACTTGTCGCACAGCTCGCGGGCTTTTTTCAGGTACGTCGCATCGGCAGGGGTCACGCCGCCTTCGCCCTGCATCGGCTCCAGCACAACGGCACAGGTGTTTTCGTTGATCGCGCCTTCGAGAGCATCAGCATCGTTGTACGGCACATGCTTGATGCCCGGCGGCAGCGGCTCAAAACCCTTGGTGTATTTTTCCTGGCCACCGACGCTGACGGTGAACAGCGTGCGACCGTGGAAGCTGTTGAACGTCGACACGATCTCGACCTTGTGCGGGCCGAAATGATCCTTGGCGAATTTGCGGGCCAACTTGAATGCGGCTTCGTTGGCTTCGCCGCCGGAGTTGGCGAAGAACACCCGCTCGGCGAAGGTGTTGGCGACCAGCTTTTGCGCCAGTTCGAGTGCCGGTTGATTGGTGAAGCCGTTGGCCAGATGCCAGAGCTTCTGCGCCTGCTCGGTCACAGCCTTGACCATGACCGGATGGCAATGGCCGAGGGCATTGACCGCGATACCACCGGCAAAATCGATGTACTCCTTGCCTTCGCTGTCCCACACCTTGGCGCCCTCGCCGCGCACCGGCAGCATTTGCGCCGGCGCGTAATTGGGCACCATCACCTGATCAAACGTTGCACGCGTTACCGAAGTCATCATTCCGCTCGCTCAAAGGGCATTGCCAGAACCGTCTGGCCCGCTGAAAAACGCCGCGCATGATCGCGCCAAACCGGCAAAAAGGCCAGTAATTCAGCCGCATATTTATGCCGCTGGCGTTTTTGCGTAAAGCCATTGCCGCCGCCTATGCTGCCGCTCATCTTGGCTCCACCGCGCTCCGGCACAGTGGCTCCATTTCCGCTTGAACAGGCTGACTCCAAACATGACTCGCTGGCATGACCAGATGAACTGGATCGACGCGCAAGGCCCGCGCCTGCGTAGCGCGCTGGTCGAGCTGTGCGCGATCAACAGCGGTAGCTGGAACGTCGCCGGCATCGAACGCTTACAGGCCGCATTGCTGCCGCTGCTGGCACCGCTGGGCGTGGCGGTCGAGAAGGTTGCGTTGCCGCCCGTGCGCCAGCTCGGCAAGACCGGCCAGATTGAGGAACGACCGCTGGCACCGGCGCTGCGGTTGCGTTGCCGGCCTGAAGCCGAACGGCAGGTGCTGCTGGTTGGCCATCTCGATACCGTGTTCCCGGTTGATCATCCGTTCCAGAGCCATCGCTTTGTTGACGACAACACCCTGAATGCACCGGGTGCCGCTGATCTGAAAGGCGGCCTGCTGGTGATGATCACCGCGTTGCAGGCGCTCGAACAAAGCCCGGACAAAGCCATGCTCGGTTGGGAAGTGATCCTGAATCCGGATGAAGAAATCGGCTCGCTCGGTTCGGCCGATCTGCTAGCGGAAGCGGCCAAGCGTCACCACATCGGCCTTTGCTACGAGCCCTCGCTACCGACGGGTGAACTGGTCTCGACCCGCAAAGGCACCGGCACGTTCGCCGTGCATGTGCGGGGCAAGGCCGCCCATGCCGGTCGCGAACATCACCTCGGTCGCAATGCCGTGGTCGCCGCCGCGCACATCGCTGCCGCACTTGATGCGTTGAATGGCCAGCATGGCGACATGACCGTCAACGTCGGCTTTATCGACGGCGGCGGTTCAGTCAACGTGGTGCCGGAACATTGCCTGTTGAAAGTGAATGTGCGGGTATCGAACCGCGAGCAACAACAATTTTTTGAACAAGCCCTGCAACAGGCGTGTACCGCCGTCGATCAGCGTGATGGCTTCCACACCACCGTGCTCGGCAGCTTCCACCGGCCGCCGAAGCCGATGACGCCGGCCCTGCAATCGCTGCTCGACTTGCTGCGCGATTGCGGCAGCCAGATCAATCTCGATGTACGCTGGCAAGGCACCGGCGGTTGCTGTGACGGCAACAACCTCGCCGCCGCCGGCCTCGCCAATGTCGACAATCTCGGCGTGCGCGGCGGCAACATCCACAGCAGTGAGGAATTCGCCCTGCTCGACAGCCTGACCGAACGCGCCAAGCTGTCGGCACAATTGCTGCTGCGACTCGCCGCCGGCGACGTCGATTTCACTCCCTTCCGGAAACCGCAATCATGATGCGCATACGCCCGGTTCGCGCCGCCGACCTGGACAAGCTGCACGCGCTCGCGCTGCGTAGCGGCATCGGCCTGACCACGCTGCCGAAAGACAAGCAGTCGATGAAGGAGCGCATTGCGCTGTCCGAACGCTCATTCAGCAGCGAAATCACCAAGCCCGGCGACGAGTATTACCTGTTCGTGCTCGAAGACACCGACACCGGCGCCATCTGCGGCACCAGCGCGCTTGCCGCCGCCGTCGGCCTGAACCAGCCGTTCTACACCTACACCCTTGGCAAGGTCGTGCACGCCAGCCCGGCGCTGAAAATCCATAACCAGGTGCAGACGCTGTATCTTGGCAACGACTTCACCGGCTGCACCGAGATCTGCACGCTGTTCCTCGACGCCGAATACCGTGGCGGCCGCAACGGCAAGCTGTTGTCGCGCTCGCGTTTCCTGTTTCTGGCCGAGTTCGGCGACCGCTTCGACGAGCGCGTCATCGCCGAGATGCGCGGTGTCTCCGATGAAAAAGGCTATTCGCCGTTCTGGGAAGCCCTCGGCAAGAAATTCTTCTCGATGGAATTTCCGGAAGCCGACGCGCTCTGCACTTACGGCAACCAATTCATCGCCGAGCTGATGCCGCATTACCCGATTTACCTGTGCATGCTGCCGGAAGAGGCGCGCGCCGTGATCGGCAAGGTGCATCCGGATACCCAGCCAGCCTACGACATGCTGATCGCCGAAGGTTTTCGTTACACCGGCCACGTCGACATTTTCGACGCCGGCCCGAGCATCGAAGCCGATGTGCGCTCGATCCGCACCGTGCGCAAAAGCAACCGTTTTGACTGGAGCATCGCCCCTGCCGGCACCAGCACCCAACCGGAAACCTATCTGGTCAGCAATACCAAACGCGAAGGCTATCGCGCCTGTTTGACCGAACTGGCGTTTGACGACAACGGCAACCTGCTGCTGCCGGCGAAAGTGGTCGATGCCCTGGAATTGCAAAGCGGCGAGCCAGTGCGCGCCTGCAAGCTGTACTAAGACTGCAAGCTCGACTACGGCAGATTGAACTACCGATAGCCGAACAGGTTTTATCCCCCTCCTTGTCAAGGGCGAGGGGGCTAACAAGCACAGAGCCAATGCACTGTGCGATCCCCCGCAGCGCCAAGTGCTCTGTCACTTGGCCGGGCGGGGCTAGGAGTGGTTGGCGCAGCACGCGCAACTGCCGAGGAAACCAAATGACCCTGCACACCGAACTCTTCATCAACGGCGCCTGGCAAACCGGCCATGGCGAGCATTTTCGGTCGACCAATCCGGTCTCCCAGCAAACCGTCTGGCAAGGCCATGCCGCCAGTGCCGCCGATGTCGATGCCGCAATTAACGCAGCGCGCGCGGCGTTCGCGAGCTGGCGCACCCGCACCCTCGATGAGCGCATCGCGGTGCTGAAAGCATTCGAAGCGCAGCTGAAAGCCAATACCGATGTCCTAGCCGACTTGATTGGTCAGGAAACCGGCAAACCGCTGTGGGAAGCGAAAACGGAAGTCGCGGCGATGGTCGGCAAGATCGACATTTCGATCCGTGCCTACCATGAGCGCACCGGTGTAAAAGAAAGCACGACCGGCGATACCACGAACGCGACCCGGCACAAACCGCATGGCGTCGTCGCCGTGTTCGGCCCGTACAATTTTCCCGGCCATTTGCCGAACGGTCATATCGTGCCGGCGCTGCTGGCCGGCAACACGGTGGTGTTCAAGCCGAGTGAAATGACGCCGGGCGTTGCCGCCAAAACCGTCGAGCTCTGGCAGGCGGCCGGATTGCCCGCCGGCGTGCTGAATCTGGTGCAAGGCGCACGCGACACCGGTGTTGCGCTCGCCGGTCATGCTGGCATTGATGGCCTCTTTTTCACCGGCTCGGCCGGCACCGGCTACGCGCTGCACGCCCAGCTCGCCGGTCAACCGCACAAGATTCTGGCGCTTGAAATGGGCGGCAACAACGCGCTCGTCATCGGCAACATCAATGATCTGAAAGCGGCCGTGTTCCACACACTGCAATCGGCGTTCATCACCGCCGGCCAGCGCTGCACCTGTGCCCGTCGCCTGCTGGTGCCGAACAACGACGATGGCTACAAATTCCTGTCGGCGCTGGTCGATGCCGCTCAGCAATTGCAAGTCGGCGCTTACAACGCCGAACCGGCGCCATTCATGGGTTCCGTGATCAGTGTGCCGGCGGCGAACAAGTTGCTGAAGGTGCAGGAGGAGCTCGAAGCCAAAGGCGGCTACCCGCTGCTGAAAATGCGGCGCGTGCAAGACGGCACCGCGCTGCTGTCGCCGGGCATCATCGATCTGACCGAAGCTCGCGATATCCCGGACGAGGAATACTTCGGGCCGCTGTTGTCGGTTTATCGCTACAGCAGTTTCGAGCAGGCGATTGAACTCGCCAACCATACCCGCTTTGGTCTGGCCGCGGGTTTGCTGAGCGATGACAAAGCCCAGTACGAACAGTTCTACCGCGACATCCGCGCCGGCATCGTCAACTGGAACAAGCAACTGACCGGCGCCAGTTCGGCGGCGCCGTTCGGCGGCATTGGCGCCAGTGGCAACCACCGCGCCAGTGCGTATTACGCTGCAGACTACTGCAGCTATCCGGTCGCATCGATGGAGAGCGCAGCGTGCAGCCTACCGGCGCAGCTGTCGCCGGGCATGAAACTGTAATTCGCTCCCACAAAACCTACACCGCAGCACAAGGCGAAACCAACATGACACAAGCCTACGAAATCAACTTTGACGGTCTGGTCGGCCCGACCCACAACTACGCCGGGCTGTCGTACGGCAATGTCGCCAGCATGGGTAACCAATCAGCCGTGTCGAACCCGCGCGAAGCGGTCAAACAAGGCCTGCAGAAAATGTACGCGCTGCACAAGCTCGGCATTCCGCAGGCGATTCTGCCGCCGCTGCTGCGCCCGGATCTCGATACCTTGCGCCGCATCGGCTTCACCGGCAGTGACGCCCAAGTGCTGAACAAGGTCGCCAAGCAGGCGCCGGTGCTGCTCGCCTGCGTCAACTCCGCGTCCAGCATGTGGACCGCCAACGCCTGCACGATGAGCCCGTCGGCTGACAGCCTCGATGGCAAGGTGCATTTCACCGCGGCCAATCTCGCCAACCGTTTTCACCGCTCGATCGAAGGCCCGCAGACGGCGAAACTGCTGCGCGCGATTTTCGCCGACGCGAATCATTTCGTGCATCACGAGCCGCTGCCGCTCGGCGATCATTTCGGTGATGAAGGCGCCGCCAACCACACCCGTCTTTGCAGAGAGTACGGCGAGCCGGGCGTGCAGATTTTCGTCTACGGCAAGTATGCCTTCGACCCCAGCAAACCGGCTCCACAGAAATATCCGGCCCGGCAAACCCGCGAAGCCTCGGAAGCCGTCGCCCGGCTGCATCAACTGCGCGACGACAAAGTGGTGTTCGTGCAACAGAACCCGGCCGTGATCGATCAGGGCGTCTTCCACAACGACGTCATCGCCGTCGGCAACCGCAACGTGCTGTTCTTCCACGAACAGGCCTTCCTCGACAAGGAAACAGCCCTCGCGGACATTCGTCGCGCCTACGGCGATGACGAACTGCACTTCATCGAAGTCAGCACGAAGGCCGTACCAGTCGAAGACGCCGTCCGCTCCTACCTCTTCAACAGCCAGCTGGTATCACTGCCGACCGGCGGCATGGCTTTGATCGTACCGGGTGAATGCGAAGCCAACCCACGTGTTTGGGCGTACTTGCAGGAATTGCTGAGCCAGAACGGCCCAATCAAGGCCGTGCATGTCTTCGACGTCAAGCAAAGCATGCGCAACGGTGGCGGCCCCGCTTGCCTGCGTCAGCGAGTGGTGCTGACCGATAGACAACGCGCTGCCGTTCTTAGCAACGTGTTCATGAATGATCAACTTTTCACGGAATTGAATGCTTGGGCAGAGAATCATTACCGCGACCACCTGAGTGCAGGAGATCTAGCCGACCCGCAATTAATTGAAGAAAGCATGCGAGCAGCATCTAAGCTGCAGGAGATTTTGAAGCTGACATATATATAACTGTACGTACTTAGCTCGCACTCATATGACTGTTTCCTGCTTAGAGCAAGGTGGCACAAAGTCTTAACATAAGGGTTAGACAGCTGTACAACTTTTTAAGATTTAATCACCGCCTACACAGCAAAATCCGGTAGATTGAGAATCCGTCAAAACCGCTCGAACGAAAAAAACGCAAAATGGGCGACGGTGAGTAGATAACTGATAACTGATAACTGAACAGCATTGGGCGCTGTTGAAGTTCCGCTGGTTATTTCAATTGAATTACCACGCGGGGACTGCATGTGATAGCTAAACTAGTCAACCTTCATGCTCTAGAAATCATGCCTATTCTTATATAGCGAACGACGAGCTGAATCAGCATGATTAGTGAATGACTAATTGGAATAGCAACACAGGGTCTCTGGTTCAGGAAAGTGATGATGTCGCTTTCTGATCTTGCCCCCTAGATGTGGACACCTCGATAAGAGAGTAACTTGGTCAGAGGTGAACCATGAAGGAAGCAGGCATGAGCAAGAAGGTGGTAAGCAAGCGGGCGCGGTATTCGGAAGAG
>JBKBHF010000027.1:0-55040 GCA_046297695.1 Permianibacter sp.
GCGCGCCGACCTCGCCGAAGTTCATGCCGGCCCCGGTCAACGCCCTCAATTCCCACCATTTCCGCTACATTCCTACCCCGATGTAGATGCCGGTTGGATTCCGTTTAAGACTCCACCACCAAGACACAAACAAAACGGCTCATCCTCGGATGGGCCGTTTTGCTTTTCCACCGCACTCAAGCTGACCGGGCAGCCTCGAACTGCTACGCCGTTCGATTGTGACCCCCTTCCCTGGGGGTCACCGCTGCGCGGGCGCTGACGCGCCGCCATGTTGTTCCCGACAACATGGTCTGCCCTGGGCCACCACGACACAAACCAAACGGCTCATCTTCGGATGGGCCCGTTTTTTTCGATCCCGGAGACCACCCCAGCCTCGTCGAATCGCCGAGCCATTCGCGGTCCGGCAGCACCGCTCCCCACCAATTTCGCAGCCAGTCCGGTCCGGCTTTGCTAAGCTCGCGCCCGCTTCCCGCCTTCAGGTAGTCGAGATGTTTGCATTGTCTGCGCGCCGGCGTTCGCCCCGGTCCTTGGCTTTGTTTGTGTTGCTGGTGTCGGCGTTTGCACTGGCCATCTGGCGCAGCCCGTCGCTGCCGGTCGCCGGTTTCGTCGACCATGCGGTCATCACCGAACCGGCGGCCGCGGCCACGCCGGCCCCTGCGTTCGCCAGCCGCTTTGTCTCGCACGCGTCCGAGCGCTTTGTTCATGCCGCCTCGATGACTGCGCTGCCGGATGGCGGCCTGTACGCGGCCTGGTTTGGCGGCACCCGGGAAGGCGCCGACGACGTCCGCATTTACGGTTCCCGATTCGACCCGGCCAGCCAGCAATGGTCGGCCGAACAGGTACTGGTCACCCGCGAGCAGACCGAGGCCGCACTCGGCATGCGCATTCGCAAGCTCGGCAACCCGGTGCTGGCAGCCGCGCCCGATGGTCGCATCTGGCTGATTTATGTGTCGGTGTCGCTCGGTGGCTGGGCGACCTCGAATTTGAATCTGATGACCTCGGCCGATGGCGGCCAGTCCTGGTCGGCACCGCAGCGGCTGGTGATGACACCGTTCTTCAACCTGTCGACGCTGGTGCGCGGCAAGCCGCTGTTTCACACCGATGGCAGCCTCGGCGTGCCGGTGTATCACGAGGCACTGGCGAAGTTTCCGGAATACGCGCGCATCGACGCAAGCGGGCGCGTGCTCGACAAAGTGCGCATGGATTACGGCCGCGAAACCTTGCAACCCTACGTCGTTGCGTTGAGCGAAAACGACGCGCTGGCGCTGCTGCGCGACGACAGCCCGGCCCGCGCCGTGTCGGTGAGCCGGACGAGTGACGCCGGCCGCAGCTGGAGTGCGCCGCAGCTCACTGACATGCCGAACCCGAATGCCGCGATTGCCGCCGTGCGCTACAACGACGACGAGTTGCTGGTCGCGCTCAACGATCTGAAGAAGGATCGTTACCGGATGAGCCTGTACCGCGTCGACAACGCGCTGCAGCGTTGGCAGTTGGTCGACGTGCTCGATGCCGCACCGAATGGCGAAGCCGGACCGATGCCGTTTGCCGAATTCCAGACCGCACTGAGCGAGCGCTTTCTCGCCAGTGCCGCGCCCGATCAACAGTCGCTGCTGCCGGCCTATCTCGCCGAATGGTCGGACAGTGACCCGCGCGGCTGCAAGCGTGGCGCCTGCGAATTCCGCTATGACTATCCGTACCTGCTGCAAACCACCGCCGACCGCTTCGAACTGATGTATTCCTGGAACAAAAGCATGATCAAGCACGTGAGCTTCACGCGCGCCTGGGTCGAAAGCAAAGCGGTTGAAGGTAACGCGTTAGCAAGCCAAGCAGTCGAAAACAAAGCCGCGGAGGTGCAGCCATGATGTTGTCGATCTACGCCGCCGTCGGGTTCGCGGCATTGCTGTTTCTGCTGCTGCCGAGCAAGCGCATGCCAGTCACATTTCGCGGAGCCTTGGTGTTACTGCTGCTGGCACTGAGCCAGCTGCGGGTTGACGGCATCTCGCTTGCCGGACACTGGCAGGCCAGTGTCGGTGAGCTCGCCATCACCACCACGCTGTTGCTGCTGACACTGGCATGGCGTCGCCTGCGCGGGCAGCGGCCGCTACTGCCGGCCGGGATGCGCGGACCGCTGATGGGCTTGGGTGTCTTCGCGCTGATTTTCTACCCGCTCAGCATGGGCGCCGGCAGCATCGATCCGTATCGCACCGGCTTCATTCCCGTGTTCGTGCTGACCCTGGTCTGCTTCGTTACGCTGGTGCTGTGGTGGCGCGGTCGAAATACGTTCCTGGTGGCAGCACTGGCGCTTGCCACGCTCGCTTATGCCGTTGATGCACTGCCTTCGCACAACTACTGGGATTATCTGTTCGATCCGGTGCTGGCGGTATTTGGTTTGAATCTGGCAATACGCCGAACCTTGCAGCGCTGGCGCGTTCGACGCCAGCAAGCACAACGGCAGCGCGTGGCTGCCGTTGCTGAAAACGCATGACACATGAATGCCGGGATCGGGCGGGGTGAAATGCCGCCCGGCCCGATTTATGGCGCACTGGCCTCGGGTGGCGCAACACCGGCATCATTCGCTTTAGCCGTTGCCAGCTGCCCCGGCTTGCCATCCGCCGGCACCACGTTCTGATAAAACAGATAGCGCGACGCTTCGTAATACCCGCGCGCCTTGCCGGCCAGATCGGCAAACAATTCCGGCCTGTCCTTGCTCAAATCTTTCAGTGGATCATCGCTATAAAGCTGGTGCAGGCTGGCCTGTGAGCCGTCGTGATTCATCCGCGCCATGTAATCCTGGGTCACAAAACCGATCTGCGGATACGCACCTTCCACCGGCATTACCCAGGCCCCCTCCTGTTCCGGCGTCAGGCTTTGGATGTCCCGGCCCAGTGTGGTATTGCGATACGGAATGCCGAGCATACCGGCGACGGTCGGCACCATGTCGATCAGGCTGACCGCTTCCCGGATCACGCGCGGTGACAGGTATTTCGGCGCATAGATGATGCCGGGCACGTGGTGACTTTCCAGCAACAGCGCTTCCTGGAATTTGGCCATGTGCGGGATGGTGGTGATGCGGTTATTGTGGTCGCCAAACAGCACGAAGATCGTGTCGTCGTGGTAACCGCTTTGCTTGGCCATTTCAAAGAAGCGGCCAACACTGTAATCGAGCAGCCGCACCGCATTGTACTGCGCCAGGCTCCGGAAGCCCCATTTCGCCAGCTCGGCCTCGTCGTCCGTGGCTTTGACAAAGTCATCGCTGTTTTTCGGAATGGTGAACGGACGGTGATTGCCAGCGGTCTGGATATAGGCAAAGAACGGTTTGTCCTTCGGCAACGCGCGCAGAATTGCATCGGTTTCCTTGAACAGATCCAGATCGGAAATGCCCCAGACATCGGCGTTCGGCGCTTGCCAGTCCCCCTCCTCATACATCTTGATGCCGTGAATGCTCTGCTTGATCAGGGCACTCATGTTGGCCCAATCGGCACTGCCGCCGATGAAATAATACTTGTCGTGCTCGGTGAAGGCGTTCAACACCAGTTGCTGGCGGCTGATCAGCGGATTACGCGTCGCCGATTCGGTTTTGGACACGTCCGGAATACCGGTAATGCTGGCCCAGACCGTTTTCGCCGTGCCGACCACTGGCACATAGAAGTGCTCGAACTTCCAGCCCTGCTGCATCAGCGCATCGAGATTGGGCGTGCTCGGATACGGCAGGCCATACCCGCTGACCCGGCTGGCGCCGAGCGACTCGAGCATGATGAATACCACGTTCGGCGTGCGCTCGAAGTTAAGCTTGTGTGCTGCCACCGGCACCTCGCGGGCAAACGTGATCGGCTCGCTTGGCTGTTCCGGCAGGCCCATCTGTTTCGCCACCGGCGCGTAATAGTCGCGCACCAGGTCGACGTTGTAGTCTTCCTGTGGCGTCAGCGAAGTGTCGTACAGAAATTGCACCGGATTCAGGCCGAGCGCCGCCACCGCCGGATTGCCGGAGAAGAACGCCTCGTTCCAGCGCAGCGGCACCGGATTCTCGATATTGATGTGCGAGAAGCGGCCGAAAATGCCAAATCCGAACAACACGCCCGCGACAACCATGCCTACGCGACGCGCGAGTTTGCCCATCGGTGCCGGCTCGCGTTGCAGACTGCGGCGCGCCCACCAGCGAAACGCCAGCCAAATCAGCGCAGCCACCGCCAACCAGCCGAGCGTGATCGTGATGACCGGATAACTCTGCCAGAGCATTTCGGCCGAGATCGCCGCATCCTTGAAGTAACGGTAAACGGTCGAATTGATCCGCACGCCGAGGTAGTTGTAGTAGCCAAAATCAATGAAATAAATCAGCAGCACCACCAGCACGGCGAGCAGCAGATAAGCCTCGGCGATGCGCTTGGCCCAGGTATGACGGTCGATGTGAAAGAACCGGGTCAGCACCAGCAACAGCGGCAGCGTCAGCAGAATGGCGATACGCAGATCGAACTTGATGCCGATCCAGAAGGTTTCCCGCACCACCTCGGCAGGCACCGCCGCCCGCGCCGCCGGCTCGGTGAAAAACAGCAGAAAAACCACGCGCAGCAGGACAAACAGCATCAACCAGATCAGGGTGACGCCAGCCAGGTAACGCAGGCGACGGGATTGCAGCCAGGCCATCATCGGTCGGTACTCCGGGGTGCAGGCAAGGGGCGAAACCGCCACGGATTCCGGGCGGGCGCCAAAAGCGCGCTAGTTTACAGCCTTTGTCTGATTCGCCTGTCATCGACTTGGCTTGGCCTGACGTATCAGCGCCGTCGTTGCTTGGGTGATTTGGACGTCCAAACGCTGTACAATGCCCGACCACTGCCGCCGCCCCCGGCCACACCCCCCTTTTTCAAGAGGTTGTACCCATGTCTGAGTACCGTATTTTCACGTCGGAGTCGGTGTCGGAAGGCCACCCGGACAAGGTCGCCGACCAGATCTCGGATGCCGTGCTGGATGCCATCATTGCCGAGGACAAGTACGCCCGGGTCGCCTGCGAGACCCTGGTCAAGACCGGTGTCGCGATTGTCGCCGGCGAAGTGACGACCTCGGCCTGGGTCGATCTGGAGCAGATCGTCCGTGACGTGATTTGCGACATTGGCTACACCTCGTCTGCGGTCGGTTTTGACGGCTCCACCTGCGGCGTGTTGAACGTCATTGGCAAGCAGTCGGTCGACATCGCCCAGGGCGTTGACCGCGCCAAGCCGGAAGATCAGGGTGCCGGTGATCAGGGCCTGATGTTCGGCTACGCCAGCAACGAAACCGATGCGCTGATGCCGGCGCCCATCCTCTATTCGCACCGACTGGTCGAGCGCCAGGCCGAAGCGCGCAAGACCGGCCTGCTGCCATGGCTGCGCCCGGATGCCAAATCGCAAATCACTTTCCGCTACGAGAACGGCAAACCGGTGGCAGTCGATGCCGTGGTGCTGTCGACCCAGCACAATCCTGAGGTCAAGTACAATGACCTGCGCGAAGGCGTGATGGAACTGATCATCAAGCACGTGCTGCCGGCGCAGTGGATTCACAAAGACACGCAGTTCCACATCAACCCGACCGGCTCGTTCGTGATCGGCGGCCCGGTCGGCGACTGCGGCCTGACCGGTCGCAAGATCATCGTCGATTCGTACGGCGGCATGGCACGCCACGGCGGTGGCGCGTTCTCGGGCAAGGACCCGTCCAAGGTCGATCGCTCGGCCGCCTATGCCGGCCGCTATGTCGCGAAAAACATCGTTGCAGCCGGCTTGGCTGACCGCTGCGAGATTCAAGTCTCGTACGCGATTGGCGTTGCGCTGCCGACCTCGATTTCGATCAACACGTTTGGCACCGGCAAAGTCAGCGATGACAAACTGGTTGAGCTCATCCGCAAGCACTTCGATCTGCGTCCGTATGGCCTGACCAAGATGCTGGATCTGCTGCACCCCATCTACCGTCCGACCGCCGCCTACGGCCACTTCGGCCGCACGCCGGGCGTCATCGAATACAAAGGCAAGCAGTACAACACCTTCACCTGGGAACGCACCGACAAGGCCGAGGCGCTGCGCGCCGACGCCGGACTCAAGTAAGCGTTTTGGATTCATTACCAACAACAACGGCTCCTGCGGGAGCCGTTGTTGTCTGCGTTGCCGACACGCCGCACACCCGAACAGGACGCCTACCAATGGATGAACAACAGCTGCTGAATGAAATTGCCCGCGATGTCCGGCCTTTGCTCGGCCAGGGCCGCATCGCCAATTACATTCCGGCGCTTGCCAAGGTAAACCCGCAGCAGTTCGGTATCGCGCTGGCAACGGTGGAAGGTGGCATCTTTGGCGCAGGGGATTGGCAAACGCGCTTTTCGGTGCAAAGCGTCGCGAAGACCTTTTCCCTGGCACTGGCACTCGCGCAGGACGGTGAACGGCTGTGGCAACGGGTCGGCCGCGAACCGAGCGGCAATCCGTTCAATTCACTGGTGCAACTGGAATACGAACAGGGCATTCCGCGCAATCCATTCATCAATGCCGGTGCACTGGTGGTGGTCGACCGTTTGCTCACGCTGACCGGCGACAGCTGGGCCAGCGTGCGCGATTTCCTACGCGCGGAAACCGGTAACCTATATATTGATTTCGACGCTGACGTCGCCAACTCCGAAGCCAGTTACGGCCACCGCAATGCCGCGCTCGCGCACTTCATGGCGAGCTACGGCAATCTGGAAAATCCGGTTGGCAACGTACTGCGTCATTACTTCCAGCAATGCGCACTCAGCATGAACTGCGCTGAACTGGCGCAAGCCGGTTTGTTTCTGGCCCGTCACGGCATCCGCGCCGATGGCAGCCGCCTGCTCTCCCGCAGCGATGCCAAACGGGTCAACGCCGTGATGCTGACCTGCGGCACCTACGATGCCGCCGGCGAATTCGCCTACCGCGTCGGCCTGCCCGGCAAAAGCGGTGTCGGTGGCGGCATACTGGCGATTGTGCCGGGACGTTACAGCCTGTGCGTTTGGAGTCCGGGGCTTGATAGTCACGGCAATTCGGTGGCGGGGGTTGAGGCGCTGGATTTGTTTACGACGAGGACCGGGCTTTCGGTGTTTTGATGGAATCGTTGGGCTTCACAAGCTGCCTCTCGTAGCTCGGAACAAACTGAGCGAGTTTCGCGAGCATGATCCTTTTTAACAGGCTGACCGGATGGCGGCCGCCGGTTTACAATGGCCGCCCCGCCATGGTCTGCGACCGTGGCGGTCCTGCCTCCCGGTCAAGGGGCGCTGCAACGGTCGTCCGTGTTTCCCTCTGGGAATGGGCCGACCGCCAGGCTTGAACGGGGCAACTTGAGCTCAGGGTAGCGGGCTCGGTTTCAACGGCGCCCAAAGTGAACTCAACTTGTTAACTTTGGGAGAAGTCGCCATGACTGCTTTTACCGATTTCCATGTCGCCGACATGAGCCTGGCCGCATTCGGCCGCAAAGAAATCCGCATTGCCGAAACCGAAATGCCGGGTCTGATGAGCGTGCGCGAGGAGTTTGCCGCCAGCCAACCGCTCAAAGGCGCGCGCATCGCCGGTTCGCTGCACATGACCATCCAGACCGCCGTGCTGATCGAAGCGCTGGTCGCGCTCGGCGCGGAAGTGCGCTGGGCCTCTTGCAATATTTTCTCGACCCAGGATCACGCCGCCGCGGCCATCGCCGCCGCCGGCATTCCGGTATTTGCCTATAAGGGCGAAACGCTGGACGACTACTGGGAATACACCCACAAGATCTTCACCTGGCCGGGCGACCAGCACGCCAACATGATTCTCGATGATGGCGGCGATGCCACGCTGCTGTTGATGCTGGGTTCGCGCGCCGAGAAAGATCGCAGTGTGATCAGCTCACCGACCAATGACGAAGAGAAGGCGCTGTACGCCTCCATCGCCCGCTACCTCGACAAAGACCCAACTTGGTATTCCAAGCGTCTGGCCTGCATCAAAGGCGTGACCGAAGAAACCACCACCGGCGTCAAGCGGCTGTACGATCTGGAGAGGAAAGGCGCGCTGCCGTTCCCGGCCATCAACGTTAACGACTCAGTCACCAAATCCAAGTTCGACAACCTTTATGGCTGCCGCGAATCGCTGGTGGATGCCATCAAGCGCGCGACCGATGTCATGGTCGCCGGCAAGATAGCCGTCGTTTGCGGTTATGGCGATGTCGGCAAGGGCTCGGCGCAATCGTTGCGGGGTCTGGGTGCGACCGTCTGGATCACGGAAATCGATCCGATTTGCGCGCTGCAAGCGGCGATGGAAGGTTACCGCGTGGTGACCATGGATTACGCCTGCGACAAGGCCGATATCTTCGTCACCGCCACCGGCAATGCCGACGTGATCACCCACGACCACATGGTCAAGATGCGCAACAACAGCATCGTCTGCAACATCGGCCACTTCGATTCGGAGATCCAGGTCGCGGCGATGAAGCGCTACGAGTGGGAGAACATCAAGCCGCAAGTCGACCACATCATTCTGCCGAGCGGCAATCGCATCATCCTGCTGGCCGAAGGCCGCTTGGTGAACCTCGGCTGCGGCACCGGCCACCCGAGCTTTGTCATGTCGAACAGCTTCACCAATCAGGTGATGGCGCAGATCGAACTGTGGACGCGCGGCAAAGATTATCAGAACAAGGTCTACGTGCTGCCGAAGCATCTGGACGAGAAAGTCGCCCGCCTGCACCTGAAGAAAGTCGGCGCCGAATTGACGACGCTGACCAAGGCGCAAGCCGACTACCTCGGTGTCAAGGTCGAAGGCCCGTACAAGCCCGAGCACTACCGTTACTAATCGCGGGAATATCCGCACAACAAAAAGGGGCCGATTGGCCCCTTTTTGTTTCTGCTCGCGCTGACATCGAAGCCGTGAATCAGAATTGCACGGAAATATTCTTCTCGGCGCCGTCGCGCAGCACGCGCAGCACTTTTGTTCCACCCGGTTGGTTGCCCTGCATGAGCCGAACCACATCCGCTGCAGCCAGCACCGGCTGATCATCGACGGCGAGGATCACATCGTTGCGAAAAATGCCGGCCTTTGCGGCCGGTGAATTCGGCGCGACCTGTTCGACAATGGCGCCGGTTTCACGCTTGTAAAACAATTGATCCGGTCCGCTCAGGTTGGCAACCGCCACACCCAGTTGGCCTGGCTGCACGGTGACAGCGAACGAGGACGAACCCGCAACATAGGCTCCCCCCGAACCCGCTGATGCGACGGGTGCCCGACGTTCCGGTTGCACGGACTCTTGATACACAACGTCATCAGCCGAGCCAAATGCGCCGAGCCATAGCACTGGTACCAAGGCCAGTGCTGTCAGCAAGCGAGGGAGTCGTGCTTTCATGTGGACGCCCCTCATATCGGCGTAGCCGACAGCCACAGCATCCAGCTGTACCAGGTTTTGTCTTCATAGCGGGCGCCGTAATCGTCGTTCCACGAGTTGCGCCAATCCATCATTTCATAGGCCACCGAGATGCCGCCGAAACGGGCATTGTCGATTTTGTCCTTGGAAATGCGCACGTAGTAGGACTGGCTGCCCGGACCGAAGGCGGCGTTGATGGCCTGGTTGAAAATCATCAGACCATAGAGCGGTTTGTCGACACCCTGGATGTACACCATCACCGGCTTGGCACCGAGTGTCCGGGCTTTTTGATACTGGTTGGCGAGCGTTTTTTCTTCAAAGCTGGTCGACCACAGGTTGAGCATGAACGGCGTGCGGAATTGCTCTCCGCCTTTCAGCGTGAAGCTTTCGTCAACCGCCTTGATGGTCAGCTCCTGATTGACCAGGGTGCCGTAATTGATTGGCCGCAGGCCGCGATCCGTGGTGTTGATATAGGTGGGGCCGGATGCGGCACCGCCGAGCACCAAACCGATGGCAGCGCAGGCTGCAAATACAACGCGCAATGCGCGCGAGGATTGCCAGACAGATTTCAACACAGTGTTCTCCCCATTCAAATGTGCAGCGTGTTGTGTGATGACCGACTGCGCTGCAGCACGGCCTTTTTATTTCAACAAGTGATCAGCGAACGTGAATCAGGGCACCGTCACCGCGGCTTTCCAGATTCAGCAGATTCGGATTGTCGCGGTTCAGCTCAACGGTGCCGGCAGCAACCGGCCACAGGTACACGGCCGATGGCGTTCTGGCATCACTGATGTATTCGCAGCTGATGGCGAGTTGATCATCACCCAGTTTGCGGCCGGCATCGGCATCACCGAGTTTGCGGCCGCCGGCATCTTCGCCCAGTTTGCGACCGGCATCGGCGTCGCCGAGTTTACGGCCACCGGCATCTTCGCCCAGTTTGCGACCGGCATCGGCATCGCCGAGTTTACGGCCGCCGGCATCTTCGCCGAGTTTGCGACCGGCATCGGCATCGCCGAGTTTACGGCCGCCGGCATCTTCGCCCAGTTTGCGGCCGGCGTCGTCTTCACCGAGCTTGCGTCCGGCATCGGCGTCGCCGAGTTTGCGGCCAGCGTCATCTTCACCGAGCTTGCGACCGGATTGATCATCACCGAACTTGCGCGGATTGAGGCAGGCATCGGGAATGCGCCAGCGATAGCCGTTGACGGAGACGTGCCAGTCGGTGTCGGCAATGGTGAGGGTCAGCGGTGCCGTTTGCGCGGCCTGTACGAATGCGGGACAACCCACGGCAACAGCAACAGCCGCCGCCAGCAAACCAGAACGAATCAACTCGAATCTCCTGTGCCCGGTACAACGAGCGCGACGACACCGGCAACCGCACTCAATCCCAGATCGATCAGATCAAAATATCCGGCTATCAAGGATAGCCACTGACCGAGCTCCCAGCCAACCGCCGCCAACACCACGACGATACCGGCTACGGGCCAGCGCAGCGACCAGATCAGATCGCGCATACAACAACCGGCGAGCAGCGCCCAGACCACATCGGGGGCACGATCGCGCCAGTCGATCAGAGTGGGCAGCCACTCCGCCGGCAGCGTCGGTGGCGCCGGCAGTTGCAGCCAGACTTCCAGCCGCTCCTGGCCGGGGCTGAGCCAGTACAGGCCGGTCGCCAGCGCACCGAGCAGCGCCAGAAGCGCCCATACTGGCCAAGCAACCGGTGCCCGCGGGGGTTGCAGCAATGCGCGCAGCACGCGGCTCATCGGCGCCATTGCCGGGCCAGATTGTCGAGCAGGATCGCCGTGGCAACGCCGGCATTGAGCGATTCGGCGGCGCCGAAGCGCGGAATAGTGACCCGGGCCGTGACATGCGCTGCCACCTCGGCGCTGATGCCGTGCGCTTCGTTGCCAATCACCAGCAGACCGCCGGCATCGGCGAACTGCAGACGATGGACATTGTCGCCGTCGAGAAACGCGCCATAGATGGCCTTGTCCCGCTGGCTGGCAAGAAAACCCGGCAGCGCCGTGTAATGCAGCTGCACCCGCAGGAACGAGCCCATGCTGGCAGCGATCACTTTCGGGTTGTACAGCTCCGCCGTTTCCGCTGAGCAGATGATTTGGCGAATGCCGTACCAATCGGCGGCGCGCAAAATGGTGCCGAGGTTGCCGGGATCGCGAATGTCGTCCAGCACCAGCGCGTACCCGCGCGCCGGCACGTTCAATGGCGATGGTGGCGGCACATTCAGCACCGCCAGCGCGCTGTCGTTTTGCTCGTAGCTGCCCATCTCGGCGAGCTCGGCCGGCTTGACCAGCACGGCCGTCAGCGCGCGCTGGTGCAGCCACGGCACCAGCTGCGGCAAATAGTGTTCGGTGCAGTAAACGCTGTGCACGGGCCAATCGCTGGCCAGAACCTCCTGCACGCTTTTGCCGCCTTCGACGACGAACAGGCCGTGCTCGCGCCGGTGTTTTTTCTGCTGCAGCGATTTGATCAGCTTGAGCGTATTACGGGTCAGCATCCGGAATTCCTGTTGCAGTGATGTGGTCAGAACGACGAGCCGGGTAGCTGTAAAAACGCCTGCTCTTCAGCGGTCGACGGCCGGCCCAGCAGAACATTGCGGTGCGGGAAGCGGCCAAAACGCTCGACAATCACGCAGTGCTGTTCGGCAAAATCGAGAAAGCCCTGACACGTTTCTTGCCATTCCGGCGGCACTTGCCGACACAGCGCGGCAAACAAGGCCACGCTGTGCTGCTGATCGGCCCAGTGCTCGGCGTGCTCGAACGGCAGATAGGCAAACACCCGCTCGATCGGGCTCAGCGTCTGATCCGCCTCACTCGCCAGCAACTGACGGGCCAGGGCGCGGGCCGCGTCGTCATTGGCGAATGCGGCCGCTTGGCCGCGGTACATGTTGCGGCTCAACTGATCGAGCAGGATGATGCGCGCCAGCAACGCGCGCGGGCTCTGCCAGGCGGCATGTTCGCCACGCTGCTCGGCCTGCAACAGGGGCTCGAATCGCTGCCGGATCTCGGTATCGACGGCCGGATTCTTGCGCCACCAGAGCCCGGCCTGACGCGCGGCGATGGCCGGATCGGTCAAAGCCGCTGCCGCGACCGGCACACCAAACCAGAACTGCAACAGCTCCGCCAGGGCTGGCGAGATCGAGTGGTCTGTCATCGGCACGTCCTTCATCGCAACATCAGGCATCGCAGCGTCGGTCATCGAATAGCCGGTCATCAACGCATTGCTCGTCAGCGCGTCCGGCACCGGCACGCCTGCCATCGCGTTTTCTACCTTCATGAGATCCGTCACCGCCGCGTTCCGGTGTCGCACGTCAGCGGGAGCACGGGTTCAACGGCCGGCATTGTACGCCAGCATTGATACAATAGCCGGTCTGCCGCGAGCGGCACGCCGACGCCCCGCGCCGGCACAGCGAGGATACCGAACATGTCGATGAATCAGGCGTTGATGCAGCGCGATCTGCGCCACCTCTGGCACCCCTGCACCCAGATGAAAGATCACGAGACCTATCCGGTCACGCCGATTAAACGTGCCAGCGGCGTCTGGCTGGAGGATTTCGACGGTCGCCGCTACCTCGACGCCATCAGCTCGTGGTGGACCAACATACTCGGTCACTGCAATCCCACCATCAATGCGGCGATCAAGGACCAGCTCGATCAGCTTGAGCATGTGATCTTCGCCGGCTTCTCGCACGCACCGGCGATCGAACTCGGTGAAAAACTGAGCGCCATTACCCCGCCGGGCCTGAGCAAACTGTTCTTCGGCGACAACGGTTCCAGCGCCATCGAAATCGCGCTGAAGATGAGCTTCCATTACTGGCTCAATCAGGGGCGACCGGAGAAGCGCCGCTTCGTTGCACTGCAGAACGGCTACCACGGCGAGACGCTCGGTGCACTCAGCGTTGGCGATGTCGCGCTGTTCAAGACCACCTACGCGCCGCTGTTGATGGACGCGATCATGGTGCCGTCACCGGACTGTTATCACCGCGAAACCGGCGAAAGTTGGGAAGCGTACAGCCGCCGCCAGTTCGGCCACATGGAGCGGGTGCTGGCCGAACAGCATGACGAGATCGCCGGCGTCATTCTGGAGCCGCTGGTGCAATGCGCGACCGGCATGCGCATGTATCACCCCATCTACCTGAAACTGCTGCGCGACGCCTGCGATAAATACGGAGTGCATCTGATCGCGGATGAGATCGCGGTCGGTTTCGGTCGTACCGGCACGATGTTCGCGTGCGAACAGGCCGGCATCAGTCCGGATTTTCTCTGCCTGTCGAAAGCACTGACCGGTGGTTATCTGCCGCTGTCGCTGGTGGTGACGCATGAACGCATCTATGACGCGTTCTACGACAGCTACGAATCATTGCGCGGCTTTCTGCACTCGCACAGTTACACCGCCAACCCGCTCGCCTGCCGCGCCGCCATCGCCACCATCGAATTATTGCAACAGGACAACTGGCTGGAGCGAAACAAGGCTACCGCGCAATTGTTCTGGCAGCTGTGCGAAGACTTGCAGGACCATCCGCATGTCGCCGAAGTGCGCCAGACCGGCATGATCACCGCCATCGAACTGGTCAAGGACAAAGCCACGCGCTCAGCGTTTCCATGGCAAGAGCGGCGCGGCATGCGCATCTTCGAACACGCCTTGCAACACGGTGCACTGCTACGACCGATTGGCGGTGTGGTCTATTTCATGCCGCCGTATGTGATCCGCGAGGACGAAGTGCGTCAGCTGGTGCAGGTGGCGCGTGACGGTATTGCCGTGGCGGTGCGTTAACCCATCGGCAACCATTGTTTGTGAGGGCATCGGCACATGGCATGGTTACAAGCGATCTTTTTTCTGTTGCTCGGGCTGGGGCTGCTGCTGGTGGACTTTCAAAGCTTGCGCCGAGGCTGGCTGCCCTGCGGACCAAACGGCCTGCAAGGCCGGCTCGAGTTTCATCGCGACCGGCAACCGATACGTTACTGGCTGATGTTCCTGGTGTATGGCGGTGCCGGCATCGCGCTGGTTCTGTTTGCGCTGCGCTTGCTGATGGGTGCTGCCGAACCATTGCCGCTGCGCTGATTCAGGGCGTAGCCGTCGCTTGCCGGGCCAGAATGCGGCGAATCGCAGCATTGATCAGCTCAACGTCGTCAGCGCTGACGGTTTTGCGACTGAACATGAACACGACATCGGATTCAAACAGCGGCGTCGGCAGTATGGTCAGCGGTAACGGCGCCTGTTTGACGATGTCTTTGGCCGCGTCCTCCACCACCACCAGCAAGGCATCCGGTTTGCGCAGCAACATGCCTCGGGCACTGGGCCAGCTTTTGTAGGCACGAAACCGGTCCGCCTGCTGCAGCTGTTGCTTGATGTCAGGCCAGTCCGGACCGTAGTAACCGAAGTGCGGCCCGATCACCGTCCGATTGCTGGTTACCAGATCGGCCATCTTGGCGAGGCGGATGGCCTCGGCCACCGATCCGTGCGCCACGACCATGACCCGCTCGCGGGTGTAGGGAATCGAGAATCGGGCAAATTCCAAGCGATCCGGCACCGGGGTCGCGGCGCTGATGAAATCGATCTCGCCGATCTTCATCGACCAGATCCGATCCAGAATCCGCTCGGCCTGCGGCAGCACCCGCAAAGGGCAACCGGCTTCAGCAAAAACCTGTTGCACCCAGGCCGTGTCCTGCGGCACTTCGCGGCTCATGGTTTTGAATTCGCGGGTGCAAACCGCCTGCGCGCCGACCGCCCAGCACAGCACCAACAGCCAGCACAGCCTGAGCATGATCGGCCTCCTGCAAACGCTGCATGAACAGACCGGAACTGCGACATGCGTACCGATCAGTGCGTGGCGTTGCTGCTTGCAGTATAGCGGGCGCGCAGCAACTACCGTTCCACAACCGGGCTCGACTCACTGCCGGTCAAATTCGTGCGCCGATCAACTGCGACGACAGGTTATGGCGCAGCTTGCAGTGCTCCGCTCTGCCGTTGCTGAACCCAACGTTTCACCTCAGCCTCCAGCACGGTCAGCGGCACCGACCCGAGCGCCAGCACGTGATCGTGAAACGCGCGCAGATCGAAAGCCTCAGCCAGCGCTTGTTCAGCGTAAGCGCGCAGCTCACGGATTTTGAGCTCGCCGAGCTTGTAAGCCAGCGCCTGACCCGGCCAGGAAATGTAGCGGTCGATTTCGGTGGTGATCTCGTGTTCGCTGAGTGCGGTGTTGTCGCGCATGAACGCCAGCGCCTGATCGCGGCTCCAGCCTTTGGCGTGCATGCCGGTGTCGACCACCAGTCGCGCTGCCCGCCACATTTCGTACACCAGCCGGCCGAACTGCTGATACGGCGTTTCGTATATGCCCATTTCCACGCCGAGTTTTTCGCTGTACAGCGCCCAGCCTTCGCCGTAGGCCGAAATGTAGGAATAGCGGCGGAACGGCGGTTGCTCACCCTGCTCGCTGGCTAAGGCATTCTGCAAATGGTGACCGGGCACCGCTTCATGCAAGGTCAGCGCCGGAATCGCCCACAGCGGTCGTTGATCCAGTTTGCTGGTGTTGACCCAGTAGAAGCCGGCCTGCTTCGGATCATTGCTGCCGACATAGCGGCCGGTGGTGTAGGTCGGTGCGATATCGGCCGGCACCGGCGCGACACCATAGGGCTGGCGTGGCAGCATGCCGAAATATTGCGGCAGCTTGCCGTCGATTTTCTTCGAGAAATAGGCGGCTTCATTCAGCAGTTCCCGATCGGTTTTCGGATAGAACTGCGGATCGGTGCGCAAGTGCGCAAAGAACGCTTTCAGATCGCCGTCGAAGCCGACTTCGCTGCGGATGGCGTCCATCTCGGCGCGGATCCGTTTGACTTCGCCCAGACCGATCTGATGAATGGCATCGGCGCTCAGATCCAGCGTGGTGTATTCGTAGATCTCGGCGGCATAGTAAGCCTTGCCCTTGGGCAGCTTGCTGGCGGCAATCGTCTTGCGTGCTTTCGGCAGGTATTCGCTGCGCATGAATTGCAACAGCGCCCGATAGGCCGGCACCACTTTGTCATTGATCACGGCAACGGCGCGGGCGCGAATCGCCGCCTGGGCGGTCGCGTCGAGGCTGTCCGGCAATTGCCGGAACGGTGCATAGAATGCGCTCTGGGTCGCATCACTGACGATATGTTTTTCGATGCTGGCATCACGTCCGGTCAGCACCACTTGCGGCACGCTCAGCCCTTTCTTCAGGCCTTGCCGCATCAAGTCCGTCAGCTGCGCGAACTGTAGCGGCAACTGTTCCAGACGCTCGAGATAGCGCTCGCAATTGGCGAGTGGTGAACACTGCACGTAATCACCGCTGCGGGCGTGGTCGGCCCAGAATTGGGTATCGCTGGTGAACGGCATCAGGTAACCGCCGAGTTCATAGTCGGCGATACTGTTGCGGATCTGATCGGCAAAGATCCGGTAGTTGATTCGGCTGCTGTCGTTGAGAGTGGCCGGGTCGATCTGCGCCAGTTCCTGTGCGGTTTGCTTCAAGAAGGCGATACGGGTCTTGATCGCCTCATCACTCCAGTCGGTCAGACGCCGTTCGGCCTCCTTGTCACCGAGGCTGGCCGCGAGTTCCGGATACTGCTGCAGGCGGAACTGCCAGTCTTTTTCATACAATGCCTGAAACGCCGTTTCACTGTCGGCGTGCGCCATCGGCGCAGCGGCGAGCAGAGCAAAGCAGACAGCGGAAACAGCAACGGCAGAACGTCGAAACATGGCGGGCTTCCATCAGCAACAAGAACCTGGGCAATGGTGCCACAAAGCACAGGCACTGCGATGCCCCTTTTCAGCGCAAAGCGCAGCGCCGAGCCACCATCACGCTCAGCGCAAGCCGCGCTGTTTTTGCACCTGCAGCAGCGCGTTGTCAAAGCGGGCCAGCTCATCGGCCGTGACGCTGGCTTTGCTGAGCATGAAAAACACCGGTTCGCGGTGGATGACCGTCGGCAATGAGACGATGTCGCTGACCGCTTCCTGTTTCAGAAACTGGGCGAACGCATCCGGCGCCAACAGCAGATGGCCGCGGCCATAACGCAGCATCGCCAGTCCTTGCGGATAGGCATCAAACTCGAATACGCGCTGGCTTTGCAGCAGTTGTTGCCGGGCATCGGCATAATCTGGCCCAAGCCAGCTGTCGCGGACTGCCAGCCACGGCAGCGGCAGCTGCTGCAGATCGGTGAACTGCCGAACATGCTGGAATTGTTTTCGCTGCTCGGCGCGGACAAACAACAGCACGCGTTCATCGCGATAGGGCCGCGAGAACCAGGCGTAGCGCTCGCGATCCGGTGTGCGCGACGCACCGACCAGCACATCAACGGTACCGGATTCCAACAAGGCCAGACGGCGGGCAATCAGGGTTTCACGGCTCTCGGCCAGCAGGCAGAAACCGGCGTTGTCGGCGATGGCACGCAACCATTCCTGATCAATGGCGGATTCGGTCAGCTGCTGCTCGCGCAGGGCGCCCCAGACGCCGGATGCGGCCACTTTGAGCGTGCGCTCACAGGCCGCAAGCGCGTCCGCAACGGCCAGCGTCAGCAGCAGAGCAATGAGGATACGTGGCAGCACTGGCTTCGCCGGCCTGGTAAAACCTGTCGCTACTATACGCCTGCGGCCGCGCTCAACGGGCCATACCACCGATCTGGTGCGCGAGATAGGTCGCGTACTGGTCGGTCATGCCGGCAACATAGTCCAGCACCCGCATATAGGCCTCGTACAGCGGCTGGTCCGGCGCCGGCGCGTTGCCGCCCATCAGATCCAGCACCCGCCGGTAACGGAAACTCGGCGTGCCGGTTTTGTGCTGCTCATACACCGCGTGACAGAACACCTCGAGCAGCGTGCCGATGGTTGAGAAGGCGCCAATCTCGAGCTCCGATTTGCGGGCATTGCGGAACACTTTTTCATAGGCGAGCTTTTTGCCGGCATTGACGCCGGCGGCGACATCGGCATCGCCATCGAGCAACAGCTCACCGTGGTATTCACCGCGCAGCATCGCGCCTTGGTGCCGGACAAACGCCGCCAACGCCGACGCCAGCATCCGCTCCATCGCGCGGCCACGAAAGGCACTGATCCGGCGGCGCGGACTCAGTCGGGTATCCTGGGCGTATTCGTGCGGCGTCTCCCAGCCGCACAGCTGCAGCAGAATCTGCTCGACCGCTTCGTATTGCAGGATGTTGAGCTCGAGTGCGTCTTCCAGATCGAGGATGGTGTAGCAGATGTCATCCGCCGCTTCGAGCAGGAAACACAGCGGATGCCGACAGTATTTGTCGGGCGCCAAGGGCAACAGACCCAGCCGGCTGGCCACTTCATTGAACTGCAGTCGCTCGCTCTGGAAGCAGCCGAACTTTTCCTTGGCGCCGGCGTGAACCGAGGTCCACGGGTATTTCATCAGCGTGCCTAGCGTCGGATAGGTCAGCCGCATGCCGCCTTCGAACTGGTGATATTCGGTTTGACTGACCACCCGGAAGCCATGGGCATTGGCTTCGAAAATGCAGAGATCGTCGCGCTGCTCCGGGCTCAGTTCAGCGAGCAATTCGCCGCCGCGGTGGCGGCGGAAAAAATCGCGCACGGCGTATTCGCCGGCGTGACCAAATGGCGGATGACCGATGTCGTGAGCGAGGCAGGCGGCCTGGACAATCGCACCGAGGTCGGACGGTGTGATCCACGGCGGCAATTCATCGGCGATCGCTTCACCGACCATGATGCCGAGGCTGCGGCCGACCGAGCCGACCTCGATGCTGTGGGTCAGCCGGGTATGGATGTGATCATTGAGCGACAGCGGATGGACCTGGGTTTTCCGGCCCAGCCGACGAAATGCGCTGGAGAAGACAATGCGATCGTGATCTTTGTGGAAATGCGACCGACCCGGCTCGGGTTCACCACTGAGTTCGTGATGTGCACGATGCGGTGTCAGCAAACGTCCCCAATCCATCATCTCGGTTACTCCCGCGCGCGTCGATCAGCGCAACTCCTGCAACCAGCGCTCGACTTCGGCAATGGTGCGCCGCTCGCGCCGGGCCCACCGGTTGCACAGCGCCAGCCACAACAACAAAGTGACGGTAACCAGAATGCCACCGCTGAACGCTGCCAAGCCAAACGCTTTCGGCGGATGCAACCACAGCGCCAGCAGGTTCCACAGCCATGCCAATCCGATCGCATACGGCAGCACGGCGTTGCCGAAGCGTATCGTCCGCAGCGTGCCTTCGGCGCGCGCTTTCTTCAGTTCCAGCAAACCGCGGACACTGTCTTCGCCGGCGCGAAAACTGCCGGCGCGCGCACGCAGATTGAACCAGGTCAGTAATGGCGCCAACACGGCCCAGAGCCAGCCCCACACCTGCCACAGCGTAGGCAAGGGTTTGAACCACTGCCAGTAAATGGCCAGCGCCCACACCATCAGGACCACGGCGAGTTCGAAACCGATCAGCGCATACAGCCGCAGCGTATGCCAACGGGTGCTGCGCTGCAGGGCCGGCAGATCGATGGTCTGGGCCTGCCAGGTCGTCGCCAACTGCAACCAGTCATTGCTGTCGGTCATGCCTGCTCTCCACTTGCCAGGTTCTCCGTTTCACCGAGCTGTGCCAACAACAGCTTGCGCGCCCGTGACAACCGCACCGCGACATTACCAACCGAGATACCGAGCACACCGGCGATCTCCTCGTGCGACAGGCCTTCGAGCGCCAGCGTCACCAATTCGCGCTGGACCAGCGGCAGTTCGCGCACGGCATCGAGCAGGCGCTCGCTGCGCTGCTGCAGACTGGCCTGCCGCTCCGGCCCGGCGCGGCCATCGGGTATCGCCTCGTCGAGCGGTTCGCGCGCCAGCTCACGCTGGTGCTGCAGCACATGTTCAACGGCGCGGTTATGGGCGATGCGCAAGACAAAGGTTTTCACGCTGGCGTCGCCGCGAAAACGCGGCAGCGCCTGCCAGACTGCCAGCAGGATCTCCTGCACGAGTTCGTCGCGCCGGGCCGGATTGCGCTCGAACGCTGACGCGACCCGGGCAATGGCGGCGCCGTGCTGCGACAAAACTGCGTTGAACGACAAGCCCTGCGAGTCCATGCCGACCGTGTCCCGGATTACGAGGTCGGCGATTGTAGCGCATGCCATCGTGGCCATCGTCGGCGGGAATCAGCGTTCCTGCTGACGATGGCGCCACGCCAGCACCAGAAAGACCAGGCCAACCGGCAGAAAACCCGGTGCTTGCACGCCGATCAGAACAAATGCCGTACCCAGGCTTGCGAAACGCCGGGACGGGTTAAGGCAGAAAATAGCTCGATCCATTCTCCTGCTCCTGTCAATGCCCACCTCGCTTCAGTTGCTGGCAGGCTGCAGAACAAACTCCATGACAAACCCGCCAACGATCAGCAGCACAGAGACAGCTCCGATCGCGCTGAGCGATTTCGGCTCAGGTGAACCTGCTCCAGATCTTTCGCTCAAATGGCCTGTGCGCGTTCTCTGACGCTTCCTGATCACCTCATAAGCAATAAGCAGTGCGATGCCCACCGCCATAGCAAACGCAGGCACCTGTTGCTGCTGCCAATAATCTCTCAGCCGCAGCAACATGATCATCGCCAGCACCACTATATGAGCTGACCACATCGCTTTTTCCACCTCACGCTGCCTGCAACACCATCAAGAGCGACCGATTCGTATTGAATCGGTCGCTTTCCGCTTTAAACCCCGAGTACAAACCTCTCGCTCTTGAGCTTCCAGCTCGCGAAACCAACTGACAGCAGCGCTAGCGCCAGCGAAACTCCTGCCGCTGACAAGAACGCTGTCACTGGAACCACGTTTCCTTTTGCCATCTCTAGCATCAAAGTTTGCTCAGCTAAAACTGGAACCAAATACATCCATTGTTGAGTGTTCATGTCTAGCATCGGCACAACGAAAGCAGGAATCAGTGGCAACATGAGCGCAAAACTCACCGCGGTCTGCGCCTCTTTGAACGACTTTGAGTTCATCGCTAGTGCTATTTCAAATGCAGCGGCAAACAAGCAAAGCGGCAACGCAACGACTATTAACAACAATAAATTCGGCAAGCCCAATCGCCACGACATGCTTATCTCTTCCAGCGGCATAGAGGTCAGCACAAAGTGGCCAACGATGAGCTCCAAACTCAAGCCGACCGCGCACAGCAGCGCACCCGCCAACCATTTTCCAGCGATAAGCTCAAACGGCTTAACTGGTTGTGCCAACAGGATTTCCAACGATCTGCGTTCGCGTTCACCGGCCGTAGTATCCACGGCCATGTTGAAGCAAAAGTAGAACGTCGCAACAAAAAAGATGCCGAAAATGGCACCGACAATCTTGCCCGAGCGCGACGCACTGGTCGCGGTGTCGTATTCCTGCACCGGCACCGGTGCCAGCACCGCCGGCGACACACCATGCGCCAGCAGCCGGGCCTGGGCGACACTGTTGCCGTAGGTGCGCAGCACCTGTTCGATGCGACGCAGCTTCGATTGCTGATCCGCCGCCGAATCAGACCACAGCTCAATGGGCGACGGCCGCAGCGCCTGATACTTGTCGCCGAAACCAGCCGGAATGCGGATCACCGCCGCCTGCTTGCGCTCACGCAACAGCGCGGTGATCGCCACCTCGTCCATGTCATCGCGTTCGAGCACGGTGACGCCCTGCTCTTTCAGCTGCTGCATCAAGGTGGGGGCCTGGCTGGCACCTATCACCACCACTTCGTTGGTCTCACGATCGACCTTGGTGGCTTTCTGAATGCTGGTGTTTAGAATCCCCCACATCATCAACGGATAAATCATCACAAACACCGCAAGCGTTATGAGCGAACGCTTGTCTCGCAGCGCATCAACGAGTTCCTTGCGAAAAACGACTGCAAATCGGTTCATGCTGCAATTCCTTCTTCCGTGCCGATCAGGCTGACAAACGCGTCTTCCAGGTTGGCGATGCCGGTTTGCTCGCACAGCGCCGCCGGCGAGCCCTGGGCAACCGTTTTGCCGCTCGCAATGACGATGACGTCGTCACACAGATGCGAGACTTCCTGCATCACGTGCGTAGCCATGATGATGCAGCAGCCACGGGCGCGCAGCGCTTCCAAGGCCCGCCGCAACGCGCGCGTGCTCATCACGTCGAGACCGCGGGTCGGCTCATCGAGCAGCAGGTTGCGCGGTCGGTGCAACAGCGCCCGCGCCAGCGCCACTTTCAAGCGCTGGCCTTGCGAGAAGCCGGTGGCACGCCGGTCGATGATGTCCTGCATGCCGAGCAGTTCGACCACTTCGCCGGTGGCCGTAGCGATGTCAGCGCGCTTCATGCCGTGCAGTTCGCCGAAATAGCGCAGGTGCTCACGGGTGCTGAGCCGTTCATACAGACCCACCTGATCGGTCAGGATGCCCATGTTCTTGCGCGCGGCGATCGGGTCAAGTGCCGGATCAACACCGTCGATGCTGACGCTGCCCTGATCACGCTGCAGCAAACCAAACAGGATGCGCAGCGCGGTGGTTTTGCCGGCGCCGTTCGGGCCGAGCAAACCGACGATTTGGCCGTCGTTGGCATGGAAGCTGGCACCATTCAGCGCCTGCACCTTGCCGAAGGCTTTTTGCAGATTCTCTACCTTGATCATGATGCATCCTTACGGGGTCGGACCGGCGACGTTGATGACGAACGGCGGCAACGGAATTTCGGCGACACAGCTGCCATCGACCGGGCTTTCCGGCGCATCGAGAAATTCGCGCAGCAGGCGCGGACCGCAGCCCAGATGCGACAGGCCGTGACCGACGGTTTTCGCGACGATGTGCTGGGCCTTGCTCAGGCTTTGCATCGCCTGTTCGGCGCGATGCGGCGGCGTGACCGGATCGAGCGCGCCGGACAGCAACAGCGTCGGCGTCGCCAGCGGCGTCGGTTCGGCATACGGGATCGCCGGCACCTTGATGTGCTGACACCATTGCGGCCACTGCTTGACCTGCAAGCCTTTCAGGAACGAGTTGCCAACTTCGGTTTCGACCAGCGCGGGCGTCAGCCGTGGCATGTCTTCTGCGCAGGCCACCGCGAGCGTCAGACCGACCGCCATCGTGTCGGCGCTCCAATCCGACTGCGCATACATCTGGGCGATGAACGGCTTCCAGTTGCCTTTGCTCGCTTCGGTCACCAGGAACGGGATGCGCGCCGACATGTCGGCGCTGTACAGCATCATCCGCACCGTTTCGGCAAACGCGTTGTACGGCAAGGTGAACGCGAGCGGCTGGGTCGTGCGCGGATGCTGGAAGTTCAGCTGGACATTGCCGGCCGCGACATTGTCAGCGAGCAGTTTGAAGTCGGCCGCGAGCGTCGGGAACGCTGCCTTGCAACTCGGCGCTGCTTCGCAGTTGGCGAAAACCGCCTGTAGCGCCGCCTGCGCATCGGCGCCCCAGACCGCGAGGATCTGCTGCGGCGACGCCACCGAATCCAGGATCAGGCTGCGCACCGTGTCCGGAAACGCCCGCGCATAGGCCTGACCGAGCCGGGTGCCATACGAGCCGCCCCAGACGTTCACAGTGGCGTAACCGAGCGCCTTGCGTACTTCGTCGAGATCGCGGGCGGCATTGGCGGTGTGGTAGTGCTGCAGCGGCGCGTCGATCCGCTTCAGGCAGTCAACGAATGCGCGCTCCTGCTCCGCCTCATTCAGCAAATCGAACTGGCTCAGATCGCAGCCGAGCTTGCCGGATTTGCCGGTGCCGCGCTGATCGATGAAGACGATGTCGCGGGTCGCCCGCACACGCTTGAAGGCCCGCTCCAGCAGATGGACGATGTCGCTGCCGGCCTGGCCGGGACCACCGGCCAGCACGAACAGCGGATCGGCTTTGGCAAGCTCACGGAACGCCGGCGCCACGGTCACGTGCAGATCCAGTTGCGCGCCATCGGCAGCGGCGTAATCGACCGGCACCTTCACCTGCACGCAGCGCAAAGGCTCTTCGTAATTGGGCAGGTGGCAGCTCTGGCCCTGCTTGCTGACCGGCAGCGCCGGTTCTGCAGCAACGGCGACGCCGGTAAACGGCGCGCTGACGGCGAGCGTCAGCGATGAAATCCACATCCAGCGTTTCACTGGCGGTTCTCCTTGTCCTTGCGAGGGAAATGCGGAACGCCGTGCTGGCGTCCTTGTGCTTACAGTCCGGCCGCGCGGCAAAACCTTACAGCGGCGACCGTAACAAGTTGTTAATGACAGCGGGGTCGAAGCGGAAACAGGCGTGCCGGCCTCAGCTGGCGCGGTTTCTCTGTAGCAGTACATACACCGGCAGGCCCGACAGCAGCAGCAGGAAGCCCCAGAACACGGTGTCGCGTCCGGAACCGATCACGGCCCAGAGTGCGTAAAGAAAGCCGAGCGCGAGCAGCAGCTTGCGCAGCGGCGTCAGCGCGACGGCGCCCGGTTCGCGCAGCAGCAACAAGGCCGCCATCGTGCAGAACAGGTAAGGCACCAGGGTCGCCAGCGTCGCGAGCAGCGCCATGAACGTGAAAATGGACACCAGACTGCCGCTGTAATTGAGCACGATCAGTAATGACGCCAAGACGCTGCCGATCACAATCGCCAGCGCCGGCACGCCGCGGTTGTTTTCGCGGCCGGCGAAAGCCGGAAACAAGCCGTCCTGCGCCATCGCCTGCGGCAGTTGGCCCTGGAGCAGCAGCCAACCGTTCAGGGCACCGAAGCAGCTGATGGCACCGGTCAGCGCCATCACGGTCGCGCCGGCTTCGCCCCAGACCACGCGCGCCGCATCGGCAAACGGCGCATTCGATTGCGCCAGCTGTTCCGGCGGCACCAGCCCCATCGCAATGGTGCAGGCCGCAGCGGTGATCAGTGCCGCGATGCTGGTGCCATACAGGGTTGCACGCGCGACATTGCGCTGCGGATTGGCGACTTTGCCGGCAGCAATCGACGCACTTTCGAGCCCGAGCATCGCCCACAGCGCCATCGCGGCACTGGCATTGGTGGCGTGCATCAGGCTGTCGCCGGTGCGATTGAACGGCGTGAAATGCGCCGGCTCCAGCTGCCAGACACCGAGCAGCAGCAACAAAAACAGCGGCGCCAGTTTCAGCAAGGTCATCAGCACCTGCACGACACCCGCGCTACGTACACCGTGCAGATTGACCGCGGTCAGCAACCACAAGGTACCGAGTGCCACCGTCGCGGCCAGCACCGGCGACTGCGCCAGTGGCGGCACCAGTGCGCTGAGGTAACTGACCATGGCAACGGCAATCGCCGCATTGGTCACCCAGATCGAAATCCAGTAAGACCACGCCACCAGAAAGCCGGCGAAATCACCGAACGCGAGTTTGGTGTAGGCGTAGATGCCGCCGGCCGCCGGTCGCGCCCGTGCCAGCCAGGAAAATGTCAGCGCCAGCAGCAGCGCGCCGGCAATGGTGAAGGCCCAGCCGAGCAGACTGACGGCGCCGAACGGCGCCATGGTCGCCGGCAGCAGGAAAATGCCGGAACCGATCATGTTGCCGATGACCAGCGCGGTCGCCATCAGCAAACTGAGCGGCTTTTTCGCTTCCGTCGTCATGGCGCAGTTCCTTGTTCGAGTTTTTTTTGCGCCGGTCGCGTTACAGCAGATGCCGGTACGCGACCTTCAGCAGATCCTGAAAATGCTTCACTCCCGCTTCGCGTTTCGGACAGAGCCGGCCGGCGTGATAGCTGCCGCTTTGCAGGCCTTTCTGCACCGCCAGACAAATGCCGATGTCTTCGTCCTGAATCTCGTGGCTGAATTGCTGGTCCTGCTCGCGCCGGGCCAGTTCGTCGGCGTCGGCGTCGGCCGGGTAGTAGTAATCAAACTCCACCCGACAACGATCGACGGCGAGCGGCACAATGCGGTTGGTCTGCATCCGGCCCGGCAGGCAGTTCAGCATGATGTTCGGATAGATGAAGTAATAGAACGCGCCGCCGCCGTCACCATAGAAATTGGCGGCATCGTCCAGCGGCGAATACTGTAGCGAATGCCACTCGGCAAGCTCGGTCTGGTAACTGCGATAATCGAGCAGCTTGCTCAAGCCCGGATGAACATGCGGCAGGTGATAGCCTTCGAGAAAATTGTCGACATAGACTTTCCAGTTGCAGGCGATGTCGTAACTGATCCGGTTATGAAAACGCAGTGTCTGCACGCGGTTCGGCGCGACCCGCTCGCTGATGCCGGCAAACACCTGTTCGAACGGCGGCGCATCGTCACTCAGGCTGACAAACACCAGCGGCGCCCACACCGCAACGCGCACCGGCGGCAAGCGGATGTCACTGACATCGAAATCGCAGGCGCCCTGCATTTCCGGTGCGCTGCGCAACTGGCCCTCGAGTGTGTAGGTCCAGCCGTGGTATTTGCAGTGCAGCGCCTTGGCGCCTTTGCCGTCGCAGAGCGCAAGCGGGCCGGCGCGGTGCCGGCAGACATTGTGAAACCCGCGCAGCGCGCCGTCCTGCCCGCACACGACGATGATCGGTTTACCGGCCACCTCGGTGACGATGTGATCGCCCGGCTCACGCAGCGCGTCGACATGCGCCACCAGTTGCCAGCTGCGGCCAAACACCAGTCCCTGCTCGGCCTGGTACAGCGCCGGATCGGTATAGAACGGTGCCGGCAGCGCGTGAGCCTGTTCCAGCGGTTCAATCTGCAGCCACTCGGCCGGCAAGCGCGGTGTCATGATCAGCTCGGGGTTATCGGGCAATGGCCGTTACTCTAGCCCGCCGCGCTTGTCTTCACCATCGGCTCCGCGCAGGATCGGCACACGCTGTTTCTTGCCGACTCGCCGATGCCACCATGAGTTCTCGCTACGCCCCGCTGTTCTCGCCCCTTCGCATCGGTCCGGTCACCGCACCGAACCGGTTCTATCAGGTGCCGCATTGCAACGGCATGGGTTACCGGATGCCGCAGGCCTTGGCAGCGATGCGGGCGATGAAAGCGCAAGGCGGCTGGGGCGTGGTCTGCACCGAGGAAGTGGAGATCCATCCGAGCGGCGACATCGCACCGTGCTTCGAAGGCCGGCTGTGGAGCGATGACGACATCGCCGGGCTGCAGCTGATGGCCAGCAGCGTCAAACAGCATGGTGCGCTCGCCGGCATCCAGCTCGTACACAACGGTGTCGATGCGCCGAACTGGTATTCGCGGCTGGCGCCGATCGGCCCGACCGCGATGGGCGTGATCGGCGGCAGCGGTTACGAGCCGGTGCAAACCCGGCGCATGGACAAGCGCGACATCGCGCAGTTTCGCCGTTGGCATCGCGCCGCTGCGCTGCGCGCCAAACGCGCCGGTTTCGACATCGTCTATTGCTACGCTGGCCACGGCCTGACGCTGCCGTTCCATTTTCTGTCGCGCCGGTTCAATGACCGCACCGATGAATACGGCGGCGCGCTGGAAAACCGCGTCCGTTTGCTGCGCGAAATTCTTGAAGACACCCAAGACGCCATCGGCGATCGCTGCGCGGTGGCGTTGCGGTTCGCGGTCGATGAATTGCTCGGCCGCGATGGCATTGAGGCCGACAGCGAAGGTCGCGACGTGGTCGCCATGCTCGCCGAGTTGCCCGATCTCTGGGACGTCAACATCAGCGGCTGGAGCAATGACTCCGCGTCGTCGCGCTTCGCCAAGGAAGGTTATCAGGAACCGTATATCCGCTTTGTCAAAGCGCTGACCAGCAAACCGGTGGTGGGCGTCGGCCGCTACACCTCGCCCGATCACATGCTGAGCCTGATCAAGAGCGGCGTGCTGGATCTGATCGGCGCCGCCCGGCCATCCATTGCCGATCCGTTTCTGCCGAACAAGATCCGCGACGATCGTATCGACGATATCCGCGAATGCATCGGTTGCAATATCTGCGTCGCCTCCGACAACAAACTGATCCCGATCCGCTGCACCCAGAATCCGACCATGGGCGAAGAATGGCGGCGCGGCTGGCATGCCGAAACCATTGCACCGGCTGCCAGTGACAACAGTGTGCTGATCATCGGCGGCGGCCCCGCCGGCCTGGAAGCGGCGCGCGCACTCGGCCAGCGCGGTTATGCCGTGACGCTCGCCGAAGCCGCTATCGAACTCGGCGGCCATGTCCGCCATCTCGCCAAACTGCCGGGCCTTGCCGAATGGCGCCGCGTGATCGACTGGCGCATCGGCCAGCTGCAGAAAATGGCCAACGTCAATCTGTATCTCGACAGCAAACTGAGCGCGGAACAAGTGCTGGAGTTCGGCTTTCAGCATGTGCTGATCGCCACCGGCGCGCACTGGCGCCGCGACGGTCGCGGTCGCAGCTATCCGTTCGGCATTGCCGATGCCGCTGCAAATGCCGGCGCCAACGCGTTGCCACGCTACACGCCGGACGATGTCTACGCCGGCCGCTTGCCGAGCGGCCAGGTCGTCATCGTCGATGATGATCATTATTTTCTCGCCGGCGTGCTGGCAGAAAAACTCGCCGCCGCCGGCTGCCGCGTCACGCTGGTCACCAGCGCGCCGCTGGTGTCGTACTGGAGCCAGTACACACTCGAACAAGCCGGCATCCAGCGCCGCCTGCTCGAACAGGGCGTCACGCTGCGCACCCAGCACACTGTTGCCAACATTGGCGAACAACAGGTGCAACTCGTCTGCACCAGCACCGGCCGCAGCGAATCGCTCGCCTGCGACGCCGTGTTGCTCGTCACCGACCGGCTACAAGACGATACGCTTTACCACGCGTTGCGACCCGCGCTTGAGCGCGGCCAGCTTTCAAGCCTGCGTTTGATCGGCGATGCCGAAGCGCCGCAGATCATTGCGCAGGCCGTGTTCAGTGGTCATCTCGCCGCGCGCGAATTTGATACAGATCCAGTTGATGAAGAGGCGGTTGGCTTTCGGATTGAGCGGGCGGCGGTGCCAAGTTCGACGGGTTGAGTGTGATCGGCAGGCGACTTTTTTGCACTCGTGTGGGAGCGGCTTCAGCCGCGATGTTTTTGTTCTTGCCCCTGCCAAGGGGGGTGAAGCCGGGATTTCAAGTTCGTCACAGTTGACGAACTTGCCGACTGAACGACGCCAACTCTGTTGCCGGCTGGGTGGCCGGGGGGCTTTGCCGTTCCGCCGGTTCAATTATTCCGGCAGCGGTGTAGCCGGATGGTTTGCCGGATCCCGCTCTAGTTTTTTTCTCCTCCCCCTGTGAAGGGGAAGGCCGGGAGGGGGTAGTTGCCGCTCCGGGCCTTTCGTTTACGCCTGCACCGGATTTGCCGGCGAGATTGCCGGGTCTCGCACCGGCGGGCGAGGTACTTTTCTTGGCGCAAGAAAAGTACCCAAAAGAACATTGCCTGTCACCCAGGGCTTCGCAGAGCTCAGCCCGCTCACGCGGCGCACAGTGCACTGGCACTGTGCTGATTTCCGCGTTCGCCCTCGCCACTAAAACGATAAGACCGTTTTAGTGGTTCCCTGCGCTACTCCATTCCAGCTGGGGCTTTTCAGACAGTGCATCCCTGCACAGTCTGAAAAGGCTTCGGCATCCATGCCTCGCCCCTACGCTGCGCTCCGGGCTGTTAACCCAGCTTCCATTACGTTGCTCGGCTCGTCAGACGGCGGGAAAGGCAAAGGCACGCTGCGCGTTAAAAAAGAAAAACAAACTCCGCCATTCCGGCGAAAGCCGGAATCCAATTTGATTTTGGCTTGAAGATAAATGGATACCGGCTTTCGCCGGTATGACGAGCATTGTTGCAAGGTCGAAGCCACAGACTCAGCTAGAACCCGAGGCCCCATTCGCGCCAGCCGGCGATTCGGCGTTAGCGGCCGGGTACGCCGGCAGGGACAGCCGGCGTAGTGCTGATAAGGCAGGACGCCGCATCAGCACGTGCCCGTAGCCGATAACGCCGAAGCGACGGGCGGAGTTTCCGAAGCAACCAAACGACACTGGCGCGTGGGGCGTGTTTCTTTGCCTTCTTTCTTCGCACGAGCAAAGAAAGAAGGTCGCCCATTGTGGCGAGTCCCGGCAATGCACAAACGGGACGAACTGCAGACTGAATCCGCTTCGGTGGAGCCCACTTACGATTAGACCTCCTAATCGAGGCCCCAATCTCAGGCGGCTTTACTCAAGGAGAATAAAGTCTGTTCCAGCATTCAGTCTTCTTCTGACGCCAGATTTTGCTGAGTCGAAACAAGCCTTCACAGAATTTCAGAAGCCCGTTCACCGACTAACTTCTCACAGTCGTCAAAATAGACCCTCCCAAACTACTCACAGGCCTTCACCAAATCCTCCACCACCTTTTTCGCGTCGCCAAACACCATCATCGTCTTGTCCATATAGAACAGATCATTGTCGAGACCGGCGTAACCAGCCGCCATCGACCGCTTGACCACGAGTATGGTCTTGGCTTTGTGCGCTTCCAGAATCGGCATGCCGTAGATCGGTGATTTCGGGTCGTCTTTCGCGGCCGGGTTGACCACGTCGTTGGCGCCGATGACCAGCACGACATCAGTGTTGGCGAAATCGTTGTTGATCTCTTCCATTTCCAGCACCTGGTCATACGGCACGTCGGCTTCGGCGAGCAGCACGTTCATGTGGCCGGGCATGCGGCCGGCGACCGGGTGGATGGCGTAGCGCACCTTGACGCCGTGGTGTTCCAGTTTGGCGGCGAATTCCTGCAGCGCGTGCTGGGCGCGGGCGACGGCGAGACCGTAGCCGGGCACGATGACGACGCTTTCGGCGTTTTTCATCAGGAACACGGCGTCTTCCGGCGAACCGCTGCGGTAGGTTTTTTCCTTGCCTTCACCGGTGTCGGTACTGCTGCTGTCACTGCCGATGCCGCCGAAGATCACGTTGATGAGCGAACGGTTCATCGCTTTGCACATGATGTAGGACAGGATGGCACCGCTGGAACCGACCAGCGAACCGGCAACGATCAGCAAGGAGTTGTTCAGCGTGAAGCCGATGCCGGCCGCGGCCCAGCCGGAATAGCTGTTCAGCATCGAGACCACCACCGGCATGTCGGCGCCGCCGATGGGGATGATCAGCAGGTAACCGAGCAGCAGGGACACTGCCAGCATCAGATAGAAGGCGGTGTGCGATTCATAGACGAAGTAGACGGCACCGGCGCCAACCATGACGATGGCCAGCACCAGATTGACCAGATGCTGGCCGCTGAACTTGATGGCCTTGCTGGAGAAACGGCCGGACAGTTTGCCGAACGCGACAATCGACGCCGTGAAGGTGATCGCACCGATAAAGGCACCGACGAACAGCTCGAACCGGTGCACGCCATCCATGTGGTTGTTCGGCTTCACAATGGCAGCAACGGCGATCAGAACCGCTGCGAGACCGATCAGCGAGTGCATGGCCGCGACCAGCTGCGGCATCGCAGTCATTTCCACTTTCTTGGCCAGCACGGTGCCGATGGCGCCGCCGATGAGGATCATCACCAGCGTCAACACATAGCCGTTGGCGGAGGTGAGTTCCTTCATCAGGAAGAACGTGGTGATGATGGCGAGCGCCATGCCGCTCATGCCGAAGGCATTGCCGCGGCGGGCGCTTTCCGGATGCGACAGGCCTTTCAGACTCAGGATGAACAGCACTGACGAGATCAGATACGACAGCGCAATCAGGTTGTAGTGGACCATGGTGTTTCCTTGCGTTCTGGTCTGGCGTTGTTGTTTTGCAGGCTAGTGGTTTCGGCAAGTTGGCATTTTGTGTTCGGCCGGTGCGATTGCTGCGACGCGGTTAGTGCTGACAGTTCACCCTCACCCTAACCCTCTCCCCTCAAGGGAGAGGGAACCGGTTTTCTCCTTCTCCCTTGAGGGGAGAAGGCCGGGATGAGAGTGAACTGCCTATACGAACAGCCGCACAAACGAAAACCACCAATGCTTACGCTTTCCGCTCTTTCTTCTTGAACATTTCCAGCATGCGCTTGGTGACCAGGAAGCCACCGAAAATATTGACGCTGGCAAGGCCGACGGCGAGCGCGCCAACGAGGCTGTCGGCGCCGAAGGCATCGAAACCGATCTGCAGCATCGCGCCGATGATCACGATCGACGAGATGGCGTTGGTCACCGACATCAGCGGCGTATGCAGTGCCGGCGTCACGTTCCAGACCACGTGGTAGCCGACGAAGATCGCCAGCACGAAGATGGTCAGATTGATAATCAATGGATCAGCCATGGTGACGATCTCCTTTTTCTGCTCCCCTGCCTGAGGCAGTGGAAGCCAGAGCAAAAAATGCGACTAGCGGCGTGCGCGAAAACGACGCCGCTTACTTGGCGGCAAACAGCACCGCTCCATCACGCACAATCAGCGAAGCCTTGATGATCTCGTCGTCGGTGTTGACGGTAAAGCTGCCGTCCTTGCCGAGCATCGGGGTCAGGAAGTTGAGCAGGTTGCGGGCGTACAGCGCCGAGGCATCGGCGGCGACCTGCGACGGCAGGTTGGTGTAGCCAATCAGCGTGACACCATTCAGATTGACCACTTGATCAGCGACCGTGCCTTCGACGTTGCCACCCATTTCGGCGGCGAGATCGACAATCACCGAACCCGGCTTCATTGCCTGCACGGTGCGGGCGTGAATGAGGCGCGGCGCCGGCTTGCCCGGGATGAGCGCGGTGCTGATGACAATATCGGCCTGGCAGGCGCGCTCGTGCACCAGCTCACCTTGCTTGCGCTTGTATTCGTCCGACATTTCCTTGGCGTAGCCGCCGGCAGCGTCGCCGGCCTCTTCACTCGGCACTTCAACGAATTTGGCGCCGAGCGATTCCACCTGCTCCTTGGCGGCCGTGCGCACATCAAATGCTTCGACCACCGCGCCGAGGCGTTTGGCGGTGGCAATGGCCTGCAGGCCGGCCACACCGGCGCCGAGGATCAGCACGCGCGCGGCTTTGACGGTGCCGGCGGCGGTCATCAGCATCGGGAAATAACGCGGATAGTGATTGGCCGCGAGCACCACAGCCTTGTAGCCGGCGATATTGGCCTGTGACGACAACACGTCCATGCTCTGCGCGCGGGTGATGCGCGGCAGCAGTTCCATCGCAAACAGCGTGACGCCTTTTTCGGCATACTGCGGCAGCAAGTTGTTGCGGTACGGGTTGCACAGCGCGAGCACGGTGCTGCCGGCTTTGAGCAGCGGCAATTCAGCCTCGCTCGGTGCCCGCACTTTCAGCACCAGCTCGCCGGCAAAGGCCTCGGCCGCGCTGCCGACTATGCTGGCGCCAACGGCGCTGTAGGCACTGTCCGACACACCGGCGGCAACACCGGCGCCGCTCTGCACGGCAACGCTGTGACCCAGGCTCAGGTATTTCTTGATGGTGTCCGGGGTGGCGGCAACCCGGTGTTCACCGGGCAGGGTTTCGGCGGGAATGCTTATCTTCATACTTGTCTTTCCCTAATGCGCGGCACGACGCCCGCGACAGTACGTGAGAGCAGCAGGACCACGATGGCGGGCCGCGTTGGCGACAGCGCCCTGCCAACGACGGCGGTGCATGCGCTCGGCGAATGCAGGCCCGTCCGGTATCCTATGGGGCGAACCCGGCCGGGTCAAACACCGGCCTGCCCTTCTTCTCTCCCGTCATATAGTGAACCGCATGCGCACGATCCGTGTTTTTGTTGCCGAGCCGCTGGCCGTCGGCGTCACCGTCAGCCTTGGCGAACAGGCCGCCGGCCATGTCGCCCGCGTGTTGCGGCTGAAAGCCGGCGATGCCGTGCAACTGTTCAACGGCGATGGCCAGCAATACGCCGGCGAGCTGGTGCAGGTCGATAAGAAAGCCGTCCGTGCCCGCATTGATGCGGCAGAACGCGTCAACCGCGAATCACCGCTGCGGATCACGCTGATGCAAGGCATCTCGCGCGGCGAGCGGATGGATTACACCGTGCAGAAAGCGGTTGAACTCGGCGTCACCCGCATCGAACCGGTGATCAGCGAACGCTGCGGCGTGTCGGTGGATGCCGATCGCTGGGAAAAAAAACGCGAACATTGGCAACGGGTGGTCGAAAGTGCCTGCGAACAATCCGGCCGCAATGTCGTGCCGGTGGTGGCGCCGGTGCGCAAGCTCGATATCGCGCTCAGTGAACTGGAGGCCGGCAGCCTGCGCCTGATGCTGGACCCGGAAGGCAAGCAAGGCCTGCGCGATCTGACCTTGGGTTCTTCAGTCGTGCTGCTTGCCGGCCCTGAAGGCGGCCTCGGTGACATGGACATGAAGTACGCACACGCCGCGAAGTTTGCCGGCCTGCGGCTTGGCCCACGCATCCTGCGCACCGAAACGGCCGCGATGGCGGCACTCGCCGGTTTGCAGGTGTTGGCTGGCGATTTCAACTGATTTGTTGTCGGAGCGGGCTTGCCCGCGATTGCTTTTGCAACGAATCGCGGCTAAAGCCGCACCCACTCTGAAATGCACAAACATGGAACGCCCATGCACTACCAATCGATTGTCGTATTGACCGGCGCCGGCATCTCGGCCGAATCCGGCATCCGTACGTTTCGTGCCGCCGACGGACTCTGGGAAGATCACCGCATTGAGGACGTGGCGTCGCCGGAGGGGTTTGCCCGCAATCCGGCGCTGGTGCAGCGCTTTTACAATGAGCGCCGGCGCAAGTTGTTTGATCCGGCCGTGCAGCCGAATCCGGCGCATCTGGCGCTGGCGGAATTCGAGCAGCGGTTTGCCGGCGAGTTTCTGCTGGTGACACAGAACGTTGATGATCTGCATGAACGCGCTGGCAACAGAAAGCTTGTTCACATGCACGGCGAACTGCGCAAGATGCGCTGCTCGATGAGCCTGCAAATTTTTCCGGTTGACGATGACATCGACAGCCAGCGGCGCTGCCCTTGCTGCGCCCTGACCGGCACGCTGCGACCGCATATCGTCTGGTTTGGTGAAATGCCGCTGGCAATGGATCGCATCTATGGTGCACTGGAACGCTGCGATCTGTTTGTCAGCATCGGCACCAGTGGCAATGTCTACCCTGCCGCCGGTTTTGTCGAAGCGGCACGCGCCGCCGGCGCTCATACGGTGGAACTGAATCTGGAGCCGTCACAGCAGCGCAGCCGTTTTGCTGAAGCACGGCATGGCAAGGCGAGCGAGCTGGTGCCGTCTTACTTTGAGCAATTGCTCGGGCAATAACAAACACGCGAGAACATCATCGAACAAACCTCCAGAAAACAAAAGGCCGCAAAGTCTGCGGCCTTTTCTCTGAACACAAGCTGACTCGATATGTCAGCTCATTTTTTCCGGTTTGAACTGCAATGTCTCCCGCGCCATTTCTTCCAGCTTGTCGAGGTCCGGGATCTGGATCGTTTGCCCGGCCATGAACGCGCGCGCCTTGGTGACCGGGCCGCCGCCTTCAACGGCCTGCAACAAGCCGGGCATGACCCGGGTCAGGCGCGGAATGCCGCCCACGACGATTGCGACGTGCGGCACATCGGCGCTGCCGTTGGCGGTGTTCAGAATCGCCAGACGCGACAAGCGGGTCAGGTTCGGCAACTCGCCGCCGCCGATCGCTTCCATCGCTATCAACGGCACATGGCGGCCACGCCATTGCAGATAGCCGAGCAGCCAGTGCGGCGCACCGGGCAGCGGCTTGTCGACGTTACCGAAGTACGGCACCACTTCCGCTACCGCGATGTTGGGCAGCAACACGCTGTCGCCGGCGGCCGGCATCAGCAGGGAGTAAATTTCGTTCTGACGGGTTTCCATCGTATTACCTCACGGACACGCCACGTGCAAACTGGCAACGCCGCGTCATACCGCCGTTCAAGCCAGATGTTGGCCACTGACAGCAGGGTTATAGCGCGCCATCAGGCGCGCTGCCAATTCTTCCGGGGTGGCGCGAAAGCGCGCCAAACCCGCCTTGTCGATTGCATCCGGCATCACGCTGCTGGCGCAGCTGTCGACATCTTGCACCCACACTTCGCCACGGCAATCGGCGACCGCGCGGGCGCCGTTGACGCCGTCTTCACCCATGCCACTGAACACGATGGCATGTACCTGTCCCGGATACGCGGCCGCGACATCGCTCAGCACATCGTCGATGCACGGGGAGTAGGGCGGCGTCCAGCCGCGCGCGCCGTTGACGATCTGACCGGCGTCGAGAAAACGCAGGCGCTTTTCGATCGGTGCGAGCAACAAGGTGCCGGGTTCGATGAGTCCCGGTCGCGCCAACACTTGCACCGGATAGAACGGATTGGCCTGCTCCAGGATCTTGCCCAGCACCGGCAGGAAATGGCCATCAATGTGCTGGGCCAGCAGGAAACAGATCGGCAGTGGTTGATTGAGCGCGGCAAAGAACCGCTTCAATGCCGCCGGGCCACCGAGTGAAGCGCCGAGCACCCATAGATCGCAGGGCAGCACGGGCGCAGGCGCTTCGACGGCTTCGAATTCGCTGGCGACGACGACACTTTCCAGCATCGGCACGTCCAGTTCCGGGTGGTCCAGTTCGGAATGGTCCGCGTCGGTGACCGCGCCATGACCGCCTGCCGGCTCAAACTCGACGGTTTCGAATTCCAGCGCGTCATCACTGACGCGGGTCAGGGTCGGCACCGGTTCGGTGAACGGCAATTCCGGCGTGGCCGCGTTTGCAGCTGGCCGCGTCGGCTTGCTCGCGGGCGCAGCCCGCACCAACTGCACCGGTGCCGGCTTGGCCGGTTCCCGCATCGGGCCGACGGCAGGTTGCGGCTGCATGGGCGCGAACGCCGGGTCGGCTTCCGGTGTTGCCGGGACCGGCTCGACCGGCGGCGGAAACTGCGGCCAGTCGTGACGTTCGGGCGGCGGCACGACCGGTGTCGTGCTGGCGAGCAACGTCACGGCATCAGGTTTGCCGCTGTTGGCAGCGATTTCAGCAGCGGCTTTGCTGGCTGATGGCAATTCCGCTGGCGCGAAGGGGACGCCTGCAGCAGGTTGTGCCGTTGCGGTCGCTGCGTTTGCGGCAGGAGCGGCCTTAGCCGCTGGTGCCGGCGCAGTCGTCGCCGTTACCGCCGGCGTTTCTGCGGCGGCTTCTTTTGCCGCCGTCGCTTGCGTCGTTGGTTTCTGCGCCGCAACGGTTTGTGTTGCGGCTGTTCTTGATTCCGGTATTGCCGGCGCGGATGCCGCTGCGGCGGATTTCACCGCGCTGGCACTGCCCGCCGGCGCTGGTGTTGTGGCGAGCGTTTTCGCTGGCGCTGTCGGCGCTGCGTCGGTCATCGGTTTGCTGCTGCCAGCACTGGCTGGGATCGCGCTGACCGGTTCGGGTTTGCGCGGATCGGCTTTCGTCGTTGCGGCTGGTTGCGTTACCGCTGGCGCCGTTACCGCCCGCGGCGTTGCTGCTTTTTGCGCTGTGGCCGGCTCGCTGGGCGGTGCCGCGCCGACAGCGTTCGCGCGCGCAGCGGCAGCTGCCTGCTGGATTTTGGCGGCGCGCGCCTTGGCCGCAGCGACCGGATCATCCGGCACAGTTACTTGTGCCGGGCTGGGTTGGGATTGCGGTGCGCGCGTGCTGGCGTTGTTGCCGGCCGCGTCTGCCCGTGCAGGCGTCTGGCCGGATGGGTTGTCGCTGGTTGCGCGCGTTGTTTTGCTGAGGTCCGTTGCCGGCTTGCTTGCGGTGACAGTCGTGGCGGCAGGCAATGGCAGCTCGGCATCGAGCTCGCTGAGTGCATCGGCATGACTGTCGGCCTGCCGCTGCAGCAATTGCTCAAGCTCTTCCATTTCCTGCAGCAGTTCCGGATCGAGCGCCGTTGGCACCGCATTCAGATCATCGGAAGGTTTGCTTTCGATTTTCGCTGCAAAGGCCAGCGGCAAGGTTTCACCGCTGCGTGCGCTGGCAGGGGACGAAGCGACAGGCGGCAGACCTGGCACATCGGCGACCAGCTCGAACATCCGGCTGATCAGATTGCGGCACCAGTAGTCGAGATGCTGCTGACCTTCGATGGACTGGTGTTCGTTGAAGAAGATGGGCACCGGCGAACGGTCCATCAACTCGTCGAGCTGACTGTGCCAGTGGCTGTCGTCGAGATCGAGCAACCAGACATCGAGATCGCTGGCGGCGATGTGGGCGTCGGTCAGCTCGTTCGGCAACAAGGCATGCACGACCTGCATGCCTTGTTCGGTCAGCAGACGCAGCAGCTTGCTGCTGCTGTCATCGCCGCTGCCGATGAGACCAATCCGCAATGCCTGGCTTTTCACAACCGTGTACTCAGTCCGGGCCGCACATCAACCGCGACCCAGCAACTGAGACATGGTGTTCAGCAGCTCGACTTCGTTGAACGGTTTGCCCATGTAACGGTTGACGCCGATTTCCTCGGCGCGAGCGCGGTGCTTGTCGCCGGTACGCGAAGTGATCATGATGATCGGCACGCCTTTCAGCCGATCATCGTGGCGAACGATACCGGCGAGTTCGAAGCCGTCCATGCGCGGCATCTCGACGTCGAGCAGCATGATGTCCGGTTTGTGATCGTGCAGCACGTTGACCGCGTCGACGCCGTCTTTGGCGGTGAGCACGCGGTAGTTGTGCCGCTCGAGCAGACGCGCGGTAACTTTGCGCACAGTGATCGAGTCGTCGACGACCAGCGCCAGCGGCTGCTTTTCTTCCGCCACTTCGACGATTTCTTCGACCGGCTGCACCGCATCGGCACGGCGCAGCAATGCCGGCAGATCCAGAATCAACACGACTCGGCCATCGCCCAGAATGGTGGCGCCAGACAGACCGGAAATCGTCGATAACAGCGAACCGACCGATTTCACGACCACTTCGCGCGAACCGAGCAGTTCATCGACCTGCAGCGCGACCGGGTGTTCAGCACCGTGCAACAATAGCACCGGCACCGGCTTGAACACCCCTTCAAAGCGCGGCTGCACGTTGTGATCGATCAGCGTGCCGAGATAGCGCATCCGATACGGTTGGCCGGCGTATTCGTAACGGACCGCCTCATCACCGTAATAGGTTTGCAGCTCGTACGGCGATACCCGGACGATACCTTCGATGTTGGCGAGCGGAATCGAGTAGATGTCTTCGCCAACCTGCACCATCAGCGCCTGGTTGACCGACACCGTGAACGGCAGGCGCACCGTGAAGCGCGAACCTTTGCCGCTTTCCGAATCGATATCGATGCGGCCACCGAGTTCTTTGATTTCCGACGCCACCACGTCCATGCCGACGCCGCGGCCGGAGATCTGGGTGACCTGTTCGGCGGTCGAGAAACCGGCTTCCAGAATCAGCAACATCAGTTCGTGATCGGTCAGCTGCGATTGCTCGGTGATGAGTCCTCGTTCAATCGCCTTGCGCTTGACCGCGCCGAGGTTGATGCCGGCGCCGTCATCGGCGATTTCGACCACGACTTCACCGCCTTCGCGCAGCAGTCGAATCTTGATTCGACCGGTCGCTGGTTTGCCGGCCGCAGTCCGTTTTTCCGGCCGCTCGATACCGTGGTCGATGGCGTTACGGATCATGTGTTCGAGCGGCGCGATCAGCCGCTCCAGCACCGTGCGGTCCATTTCGCCATCGGCGTGGATCGACAGTTCCACGCCCTTGCCGAGCTCTTCACCGATCTGGCGCACCATCCGCTTCAGACGCGGCACGACTGACGAGAACGGAACCATTCGGGTCCTCATCAGGCCGTCTTGCAGTTCCGAGTTGACCCGGCCTTGTTGCAGCAGCAGCGTTTCCGAATCGGACGCGAGGTTGTCGAGCGCCTCTTTCAGGTTCAGCAAGTCGCCGGCGGATTCCGACAGCAGACGCGTCTGTTCCTGTTGCCGCGTGTAGCGGTCGAACTCGAGCGGATCGAACTCTTCGTATTCCTGGCCCACCGCTTCGCGGCGGTGCTGGATCTGCGCCTCGTTTTCAATTTCCATGACCCGCAGCTGTTCACGCAGACGGGCAACGGTCTGTTCCATTTCGTGCAAGTTCTGTCGCAGCACGACAAACTGCTGTTCGAGACGGCCGCGGAAAATCGAGGTTTCACCGGCGAGGTTGACCAGCGACTCGAGCATGTTGGCTTGCACCCGGACAAACTCGCCTTGCTGCGCAGCCGGACGGGCCGGTTCGGCGGCAGGTTTTTCCTTGGCCGGGAACGGCAGCACGCGCGCCATGTCGGTTTGTGCGGCCGGCTTGGTTTCCACTCGCGCGCCTTCGCGCACCGGTGTCGGCGCTGGCGTTGGTACAGGCGTCGGTTTGCTGGTCGCGGCCGGAGCCGCAGCCAGGGCCGCGCCGGAATACGGATCCTGCCCCGCGATCGCCGCTTGCAGCCGGCGCCAGAACGCGCTCGGCCGAGTCTGGCAACGATCATTACGGACCTCAGCAACCAGCGCAGCCAGTCGATCGCGGGCTTCCTGTGCCACGCGGATAAACACCGGCGAGCTCTGTACCCGACCATCGGTGATCGCTTCGAACAGATTCTCCAGTTCGTGTGACAGATCGCCGAGCTCTTTCAAATCGGACAGGCGGGCACCGCCTTTGAGCGTGTGCAGGTGGCGCTGCAAAATCGCGACCGAGCTGATGTCGTCCGGATTGACCGACCAGGCACCGAGTGTTTCATCGATGCTGTCGAGGATCTCGTCGGCTTCTTCGAGGAAGATCTGCAGAATTTCTTCGCCGTCTTCATCGATCGTGATCGGCTGGGCGTGATCGCCTTCTTCGTACACCGGCAAGGTCAGGCCCGGCGTAAACGTTTCGTCAGCCGGTCCGGCGAATGCCGTTTCCGTAAACTCGCCAACTGACGAATGGGAAACCGACTCGGGAACTTCGGCGACTGGCATCTCGATCATTGCCACGTCTTCGACGCTTGGCGCCTCCGGTTCCACCGGCGTTTCTTCAACAGTCAGTTCCGGCAGACTTTCCTCCACCAGATTTTCTTCCACCAAGCTGGCTTGCTGGACGCCGACATCAAATGTGCTTCCCGGCTCGGCCGGTGCTTCCAACGTCGGCTCAGCCGGCGGCACTTCGCGCAAGCTGAACCCTTCACCGACTTGCACAACCGGCGTGCTGATAGCGCCCGGCCAGTTACGCAGGGCGTCCAGCAGCTCGGTGGAAAGTTGTGTGCTTTGATCGGCGGCGACGCGGTCGAGTTGATCGAACAGCGATGACTGGCCACGATGGGCCAGCTGGAAGAACGCGGCATCACGTTGCGGGCTGATGGCAGCGCGCTGATACAGCGCCACCATTTCCTCGGCGAGTTGGGCAACCTGCGGCAAACGGGCGGTATCGGCGGCATTTTTCAGCGCCGACATCAGTTCGATCAGATTGCTGCCGTCCTGCACGTCGGCAGGGTTGCGTTGCCAACCGTTCAGCGCCAGGTCGGCATCGGAAACCAGATCCATCGCTTCGCTGAGGAACAGGCTGAGCAACTCCGGATCGCGTTCGCTGGCCTTGCTGGTGGCGGCCGGCTCCACCAATTCCAGCGCCTCGGCACGCGCTGCCAAGGCCAGCAGCGGCACGGCATCCGGCATCTGGCCAGCTTGCAGCGCCGGCAAGGTTTCAGCCAGCGCCGTCTTGGCATCGACCAACAGCGCCAGGAACTCGCTCGGCACGTTGGCGTCGCGGTTCTGCAGTTCGCGTGCCTGTTTTTCCAGCGGCGTGATGACGGCAGCAATGCTGTCGAGCTGCGCCATCCGGGCGCTGCCTTTCAGCGTGTGCAAGGCACGGATCAACTCATCGTTGACCTTCGGCGAGAACGGCGACAGCGCCATGTCGGCGACGTAGCGATCGATCGCATCGAGATGGCCACCGGCTTCACCGGCGAAAATGTCGTACAGGGTGTTGTCCGGTTCTTCATCAACGCTAGCGACTGGCAAGGCCGGCTCAACCGCAACCGTCTCATCGAGACCGGATTCTTCCAGCATCGGTTCGAACTCGCCGGCGGCAAGTTCGGTCAACGCGGTGGCGCCCGGTTCATCCAGACTCAGTACCGGCAGCGGCTCATCGAAAGCCGGTGTGGCAACGTCGGCAAAGTCCAGATTATCGGCCAGCCCGCCGAATTCCTCGCCCGCCGTGCTGGCAGCCGGCTCGGTCGGCGCACTGCTCGCCCACTCTTCGTGTACGGCAAATTCCGGCTCGGGCACAGCCTCCGGTGAAGCAGCAACAACGGGTTCGCTGACAACCGGTTCACCTGCTGATGGTTCGGCAACAATGGGGTGGTCAGACAGAATGGATTCTGGGCCAACGGGCTCAGCGATGATCTCGTCATGTGACGGTTCGCTTGGTGCGACTGGTACTACCGGCGCAACCGGTACCGGTGCGGACACAGTAGCAGCCGACTCTCCGCGCGACAGCGCATCGGCGCGCGCCATCAACGGCTCAGGGCGAATTTTCGGTTCAGTTTGCAGTGTGAACGCTTCGCGCAATGCCGGAATGACGACTTGCGCCGCTTCCTGCACCACGCTCTGCACGTCGCGTGTCACCGGAATGCTGTTGTCGAGCACGCGGTTCAGCATATTCTCGATCGACCACGCCATTTCACCGAGCAATTTGGCACCGACCAAACGGCCCGAGCCTTTCAGGGTGTGGAAGGCGCGGCGAATGGTGATCAGCGAATCCCTGTCTTCATCATCTTCCAGCCAGGCCGGCAGCATCTCCATGATGGTGGCGAGCTGCTCACCCGCTTCCTCAATGAAGATTTCGATCACTTCCTGATCGATCATGTCGCTGTCGGTCGCTTCGATCGATGGCACCGGGGTCGGCGCGGGCGCCGGTTTTGCGACTGGCGCAGCAGGCGCCGATGCGGGCGCGGCAACCGCACTGACCGGTGCCGGCGCTTTTGCCAGTTCCGCGTCGATGACCGCGGTGGCTTCGCGTGCGGCGGCAAGCACCGATTCGAGACCCTGGCCGCCAGCTTCCTGCAACGACTCGAGGAAGTATTCGACCGAGGTCAGCACATCGGCGAGTGCATCCAGCACGGTCGCATTCGGCACGCCTTGCGAACCAAGCACGCGGGTAGCGAGGAAGCGCTGGCAGGTGCTGACCATCTGTGCTGCATCCGGCAGACCGATGATGCCCAGGCCACCCTGCACCTCGACCAGCAGGTTCGGCACGCCTTCGAGCAGACGATGATCCCAGCTCGACGCCATGAAATCGATGATGCTGTCCTTGCACTTCTGCAAGTTGCCACGGCACTCGTTGATCAGCACATCGCGGGCGGCATCGAATTGCGCTTCGGCGGCGATCTCTTCGTCATTGCCAGCTTCGGCCGGGGCGGTGGCATCGGCGTCTTCGGCCGCCATCGCGGCCGCGTTGGCGGCAACCGAGGTCAGGTTGGCTTCGACAAACAACAGCGCGCCGGCGATGTCCATGACATGGGCATCGGTGGGCGCCTGGCCGGAATCAGCGAGTTTTTGCAGCGCATGGACTTGTTGCCGTACCGAATCACGCGGCACACCAAGGCCAAGCATGCCGAGGGTGTCGGCGATCTGGCGCAGGGTCGGCAGCAAATTCAGCAGATCTTGCGGGCTGCGGGTCTTGCTGCGCACGAACAGATCGAGGCCATCTTTGACGCCCGCCAAATCTTCGTTCAGTGCTTGCAGTACGGTGCGGATGGCGCCGGCATCGGAGCCGGTCATGCGCTGCCGTTCGGCTTCCAGATCGGTGGCGGTCGGCAGTGCCGAGCGCAGATCGTAAGCCGTTTGCAGTTCCTTGATGCGATCGGTTTCGCGCTGCGCGCAGGCGACGTAATACAGCAGGTTCTTGAGCAACTCGGCCGGCGGCTCGTTGTTCAGAATCAGGCTGCCGTCTTCACCGAGCTGCTTCAGGTATTTGTCGATCTGGCCGAGCAACGCATGCACCGAGGCGTTCTTGTAGACATCGTTCTCGGCAATCGCTTCGATGAAACCGCCGGCGATCCACCACAGCGTTGCCATCGGGGTATTGGTGCAGCCATATTCCAGGCGCTCGACCACTTTGCCGAGGCGCAGCAGACTTTCTTTGACTTCCTGGTTGCGCAATATCCCGAGCAGACCACGCTGGTAATGGTGGCGCAGCTTCTTGGCGAACTCTTTGTATTCGTCGCTGTTGTGCGGCTGATCCGGCAACGCCGGCCGCACCGGTGTCTGCACGCCATGCAAGGTCGGCGTGAAGATCGCACTTTCGCTGAGCAGGGTTTCACCGCGCGACGAGCGCAGATCGTTGAGCAAGGGCAGCAACACGACCGGGAGATCGCGCTGGCCGGCCTGCACCCGCTCCAGATAGGTCGGCAGTTGCAGGATGGTGCCCATCAGCACTTCCTGCGCCCGCGGCGGGTTCTTTACCTTGCCTTCGGCAATCGCTTCGGCCAGGTATTCCATCTCTTCGGCAAACAGTGCCGCACCGTAAAACTCCAGCATCTGCAGGGTGCCGCGCACCTGGTGCAGGGCACTGGCGCAGAACCGGATCTGGGTACTGTCTTCGGCGTTCTCGGCATACGCTTCCAGCGCCTGGCGGGCCTGGTCCAGCGTTTTGTTGACTTCTTCGCGCACCCATTTGAGGGCGAGCTGATCGTAATTGTCGGCCATGCCTACTCCGCTTGCGGGTTGTTACCGCGGTGGCTGAATGCCAAGCACTGCTTGTTCTGAATCCTGGTCAGGGACGGGTGATGCCAACGGATCACTTCGCCCGGCGCCAGCACCAATAAACCACCCGGCCGCAAGTGTTCCACCAACTGGTTCAACAACTCGCGCCGGCGTTCGGCCTGGAAATAGATCAGCAGGTTCTGGCAATAAATCACGTCGAACAACTGGTTCGGTGCGTGCCGCAAATCGTGCACATTGCCTTGCACGAAGCAGGTGCGCTGACGCACAGCCGGCATCACCTGGTAATAATCGTCGCCGACCGCCTGGAAAAACCGTTCACGCTGGCCGTCACTCAGGCCGATCAATCGGCGCAGGTGATAGATCCCTTCGCGGGCGCTGGCCAGTGCCGGATAGCTGATGTCGGTGCCGGTGACGCCGTAATAGAACGGCCCGGTCTCGTCCTGCAGCTCGTGCAGCAAAAGAGCCAGACTGTAGACCTCTTCACCAGTCGAACAGCCGACGCTCCACGCCTGCACACTGCGCTTCTGCGATTCCGGGTGTTGCGCCAGCAGATTGCGGACGAAACTGCGGACCAGATCGAACGATTCCGGATGGCGGAAAAAGCGGGTTTCATGCACGGTCAACAGATCGACCAGGCAGGCCCATTCAAATGCGGCTTGCGGCCCGTCACGCAGGCTGACGAAATAGTCGTTGTAATCGTCAACGGCCATTTCGCGCATGCGCGACGACAACGCCAGCATCAGAAACGGCTTGCGGTGCTCGGGCAAATGAATGCCGGTGCGCACCTCAATCAGTTTCTGCCAACGCGCAAACTCGGCGGCGCCCATGTCGGGAGCCTGTCGCAGCACTGCTTCGCCCATTGACCGGTTTCCTGAAACCATCGCGGCCGTCTCCGGCAACGCCTGCTCCAACACCGATTAACGGCCAGGCAGCTTGAAGCCTGCGACCGAGCCTTTCAGTTCGTCGGCCAGTTCCACCAGCTTGCCGATCTGCTGCGCGGTGACCTGGGTGCCGTGCAGCGTCTGGTTGGTGATTTCCTGAATGACATGCATCGTGTTCGAGACATGGCCAGCCGACGCAGCCTGCTGGCGCGCAGCGTTCGAAATGGTTTGAATCAATTCGGCCAAGTCGGCGGACACGCGCTCGATTTCTTCCAGGGCCACACCGGCGTCCTGCGCCAGCTTGGCCCCGCGCACCACTTCCGCGGTCGAGCTTTCCATCGAGATAACCGCTTCGTTGGTGTCGGTCTGAATCGTTTTCACCAGCGCCTCGATTCGCTTGGTTGCGTTCGAGGAACGTTCCGCAAGGCGCTGCACTTCGTCGGCAACGACCGCGAAGCCGCGGCCCGACTCACCGGCCATCGCCGCCTGAATCGCCGCGTTCAAGGCCAGAATGTTGGTTTGGTCGGCGATGTCGTTAATCAGCGACACGATGTCACCGATTTCCTGTGACGATTCACCCAGACGCTTGATTCGCTTCGAGGTTTCCTGAATCTGTTCACGAATCGTGTCCATGCCGCGGATGGTGTTGCGCACGACCTCGGCACCGTTCTTCGCGATTTGCACCGAGCGTTCCGCCACCTGGGCCGATTCGACCGCGTTGGCCGATACCTGCTCGATCGACACCGCCATTTCGTTAATAGCGGCCGAGGCGCCGGTGATTTCCTGCGCCTGGTTGCGCGAGGCCTGCGCCAGTTCGGTTGCAACCTGACGGGTTTCGTCGGTGGCGTTCGACACACGCGCCACCGCGTTCTGTACCGTCGATACCAGCGTCCGCAGCTGGTCGATAGCGAAGTTCATCGAGTCGGCGATGGCGCCGGTGAAATCTTCGGTAACGGTCGCATTAACGGTCAGGTCACCGTCTGCCAGATCGCCCATCTCGTCGAGCAGACGGATAATCGCCTGTTGGTTACGTTCGTTCTGCAGCTTTTCCTGCTCACGCTGTTCTTCGGCGAGCGCGATACGCTGCTTCTCGGCGCGGCGCTGCGAGATGTACAACAACACCAGCAGGATAACGACCAGGACACCGGCACCGGCGGAAATCAGCGGGTTGCCCAGAATGCGTTTGTCACCCGACTGACGGAACGCGTTGGAAAGATTACGCGACAGGTCCAGCAGCTGCGTGGTTTGAGTGAACATCTTGTTCGAGGCTTCGTGCACCTTGAACAGCTCACCGGTCGACTGAATGATGTAGGAGACGTTGTCCTTGACGCCGGTGAACATCGTGGCGATTTCGTTCAAGGCGTCGCGCGCTTCCTTGTTGGTGACCTGACGCACACCCATGACGATATCGCCGTCGAGCATACCGTTCAGGGTCTGGCCGAACAGGTCGACGTCGTGACCGAAGTTTTCCGCCGCGAGCGGCGCATCGTCACCACCGGCCAACACTTTCTGGATCGAGCGGACGATACGCTCGGCATACCAAATCTGCCGGGTACCGAGTCGGACCTGATCCGGTGGCGCGTTGTTTTCCACCAGGATGTCGGTCACTTTCTCGTATTCGAATTGCAGCTGCGGCACGTTCTGCGCCAAATCGGCGGCCACACCGTGCAGATCGAGCACGGTGTCCTTGGCTTTCAGAATCGTGTCGGCATTGGTCTTGACCTCTTCCCAGAGCGCCTTGGTCTGGGCAATTTCCGCTTTCTGAATTTCCGGCGCGGCTGCCGGCAGGCCGTCGCGCGGGTTGCCGTTGACCAGCTGATTGAACAGACCGTCGAACTGGTTACGCACCTGCTCGAGCTGGGTAAATGCCGCCTCGTTACCACGTGCGGCTTCCGACGAGTTCTTCGCCAGCTGCTGCGACAACACCCGCAGCTCTTCCGCGTTTTGCACGCGGGTTACGTCGAAGTTGCTTTCCCGGAAACCCCAGTATGCGTTGGCACCACCCAGTACCAGCACGATGCCCAAGGTAGTCACCAGACCACCGATGCTGCTGCGCTGCTCAGTGCCCAAAGGCCCTTTCAATGGAGCATTCATGTCTTTTTCCCGACTGCTTGTTGGTGTGGTTCACAACGCCTGAAGCACAAACTTCAACGCGCGCCTCAAGTATTAAATCAAAGTGCAATCTGTTTGAAACTGGCGTGGCGAGTCAGCGTTTGCGGGCTGAACACCGGCCATACATTTTCGTCCCGGCGGAATGCGCCGAGCACAAACGGCCGCAGTGCTTCGTCAATATCACCAGGGGAGTCTTGCCGTTGTTCTGGCGTGAAGTGCTGCAGACCGAGCACGTCATCGACGATGATGCCGACCTGGTGTTGGTCCTGATTGACCACCAGTACCCGCTGACGTTTGCCAGCCGTACCCTGACGACGGCCGAAGAACATCGGCAAATCGGCGATCGGCACCAACGAGCCGCGGACGTTGGCAACGCCGCGCAGCCACGCTCTCGCCCCAGGCACCTTGGTGACCGTGGGCAGGTGCAGAATCTCGGTCACTTCTCCGAGCGGCGCCACCATGCGGACGCCGTTCAGGATGAACGCGACACCGCTCCAGCCGTCGCCCTGTTCGTCCATGCGCGGTGCGTTGCTCGCACCGCCCTGACGACAGCGAACGTCAAGATCGGCAAGAACCAGATACGGGTCGACAGCAGTGCTCATCAGCCTTGTCCGAGCAGGGATTTGAGCGTGGTCATCAAGGCTTTTTCCGAAACCGGCTTGGTCAGGTAATCACGGGCACCTTGCTTCAGGCCCCAGAGCCGGTCGGTTTCCTGATCCTTGGTGGTGACGATGATGATGGGGATATGCGCGGTTTCCGGGTCCTTGCTGAGTTGACGAGTGGCCTGGAATCCATTTAGCTCCGGCATCACCACGTCCATCAGCACCAGATCCGGCTTCTTTTCTTTGCACACTTTGACGCCGATCGCGCCGTTTTCTGCCGTGATCACGCTGTGGCCGTTCTTTTCCAGCATGTCGCGCAGCAGATGGGTTTCAGTCGGCGAATCGTCGACGATCAATACTTGTGCCATGGAACTACCCCTTTACCAAATTTGCTGCCGCCACAATCAGCGGTCTTACCGCAAAAACAATTCAGAAAAAATCAATGCGTAGCGCGTGCGTCAACCACATGACGCTGGATGGCGCCTAGCAATTCGTCGCGTGAAAACGGTTTGGTCAGATACTGATCGGAGCCGACGATGCGGCCTTTGGCCTTGTCAAACAGACCATCCTTCGAGCTCAGCATGATCACTGGCGTTTCTTTGAAGGTGCGGTTGCGCTTGATCAGCGAGCAGGTTTGGTAGCCGTCGAGACGCGGCATCATGATGTCGACAAAGATGATGTCCGGTCGGTGGTCGGCGATCTTGGCCAACGCATCAAAACCATCGACTGCGGTGATGACTTCGCAACCGACTTTCTTCAACAGCGTTTCGGCGGTGCGCCGGATGGTTTTGCTGTCATCAATGATCATGGCCTTGAGGCCGCTGAAATCCGCTTCCATCGCCTTCGGTTCTCCGCCTGGCTGGCTGCTACGGTCAAAATGAGTTCGGGACGGACAGGCCCCCTACCCTGCTTTTTATCATAGGCTCCTGGTCCGGCCAAGCCGGATTTGGCCGGTCAGTGAAGGAGTTAGCGAATAAAGTTCAGACAAGCCTTAAGTCCGGCTTCTGGCTACAATCCGGCAACCCTTACCTAAGGAAAGTCTAGTCATGTCCCGGCGACTTGGCGTGGTCATGGACCCGATTGCGCAAATAAATATCAAGAAGGACACCAGCTTCGCCTTGCTGCTGGCGGCCCAGGCGCGCGGTTGGTCGCTGGTCTGTTTCGAGCAGTCCGACCTGTATCTGCTCGACGGCAAGGCCTGCGGCCGCGGCCGGACGCTGACCGTGCGTGACGATCCGGCCGGCTGGTATGCGCTTGGTGAGCCGGTGGAAGCACCGTTGGCGTCGCAGCTGGACCTGCTGCTGATGCGCAAGGACCCGCCGTTCGATCAGGAGTACCTGTACAGCACCTATCTGCTCGAACTGGCCGAGGCCGACGGCCTGCGCGTCATTAACCGGCCGGGCAGCATTCGCGACGCCAACGAGAAGCTGTACGCCGCCTGGTTTCCGCAGTGCACGCCGCCGACCCTGGTCAGTCGCGACATGGCGCGGATTCGCCGTTTTCTCGCCGAACATGGCCGCATCGTGGTCAAGCCGCTCGATGGTATGGGCGGCACCGGCGTGTTTCGCATCGACCAGGGCGACCCGAACACCGGCTCGATTCTGGAGACCCTGACCCAGCGCGGTCAGCAAACCATCATGGCGCAGCGCTTCATTCCTGCGATCAGCGCCGGCGACAAGCGCATCCTGATCCTGAATGGCCAGGTCGTCGACCACTGCCTGGCACGCATCCCGGCGGTCGGTGAAGCTCGCGGCAATCTGGCGGCGGGCGGCAAGGGCGTGGTGCAGCCAATCAGCGCCAATGACCGCTGGATCGCCGAACAAGTGGCGCCGAAGTTGCTGGAAAAAGGGCTTATCTTCGTCGGTATTGATGTCATCGGCGACTATCTGACCGAGATCAACGTGACCAGCCCGACCTGCCTGCGGGAAATTGCCGCTGCTACCGGCCGTGACCTCGCCAGCGAGTTTCTGGCCGGGCTCGGACTCGATTGAACGCGGACGCTGCCGTCATGGTCCGCAGCCGGGTCTTTGCCAGCGCCAACCTCTGTCTGTTGCTGACGCTGGTCGGTTGCGAACCGGCGCCGCTGCAGCAAACGCGCTTGCAGCACTTCGGCACCGAGATCGAGATCAAGCTGCCGGACAGCAGCGAAAGCCGGGCCCGCGAGATCTTCCAGCGGCTCGATGCTTCGCTGGCCGACTGGCACCGGCGCTGGCATGCCTGGCAACCGTCCGAACTGACTGCCCTCAACGCCGCGCTCGGCAACGGCGAAACCGTGCGGGTCGCGGCCGATCTGGCCGGGCTGTTGCAGCGTAGCCAGCAGTACAGTGAGCGCAGCGACGGCCTGTTCAACCCGGGACTCGGCCGCCGGCTGGCCGAATGGGGCTTTCAGGCCGCCGATCCGACCGCGACCCGGCCGGCGCCCGCCGCCGTCGACCCGGCGCTGTTGCCGTCGATGCAGGCGCTGACCATTGTCGACAACCGGGTCGCCAGCAGCCAGCCACAGCTACAACTGGATTTGGGCGGCATCGCCAAGGGCTATGCACTCAATGCCATGCTGGCCGATTTGCGCGGGCACCGGGTCCCGAGCGCCTTCATCAATCTCGGTGGCGATATCGGCGTGCTTGGCGACTTTCACGGCCGGCCGTGGAAGATCGGCATTCTGGCCGGGCCGGAGCGGGTGATTGCCGCCATCGAGCTGCGCGGCGGTGAGCTGGCGTTCAGTTCCGGTGTCTACGCCCGCCGGCACAGCACCGGCGATGGTGGCAGCGCCCACCATATTCTTGATCCGCGCACCGGCAACCCGGCCCGCGGCAACCTCACCGCCACCGTCATCGGCACCGACGGCGAACTGCTGCAAGTGGCCAGCAAGGTGCTGCTGATCGCCGGCCGCGACTGGCGCCACTACGCCGAAACGCTGGCGACGCCGCTGGCGCTCGTCGTCAATGAACAAGGCGTGACCGAAGTCACCGAAGCGCTGGCGCTTCGCCTTGAGGCCGAGCCGAGCGAGCGCGCAAAATGGCGGCTGGTCCCGTGAACCGGTTTCCGCTGGTCAATTCTTGAGTACCACCATTGCCATGAACACCGCTGTCGCCCCTGCCCTTGCCGAAAGTCCGCAACCCGGCGCCGCCGACCGGATGGCCTTTTCGGTGTTTCTGGCGGCCGCCGTCCATGCCCTGATCCTGTTCGGCATCGGCTTTGTCGCGCCGGAACTGCTCGAGCCGAAGAAACCGATCACGCTCGATGTGATCCTCGCCTCCGACTACAACGAGAAAAAACCCGAGAAAGCCGACTTCCTCGCCCAGGCCAACCAGGAAGGTGGCGGCACCAGCAAAACCGCCAAACCACCGCGCAGCACTAGTCAGGCGCAAATGCCGGCGCCGGATCCGCGTCCGACCATGCAACCGATGCAAGGCGGTGCAGTGCCACAAACCGCCAAGCAGCGCGCCATCACCGCCAGCAAGAGTGATCGCCAGCAAGCAGCGCACGACGCCACCGCTGAAGTGCAGCCAACCGAGCAAACCATCGACGCGCTGACCATGGTCGAGCGCAGCCTGCAAATCGCCGCGCTGGAAGCCGAACTCGCCGAACAAGCCGAACGGGAAGCGCGGGAACCGAAACGGCGCAACGTGTCACCGAGCACCGCCAGCGCCGAAGACGCGGTCTACCTCGATGCCTGGCGGCGCAAGATCGAGCGCATCGGTAACCTGAATTACCCGGACGAGGCCCGCCGGCGTGCGCTGTTTGGCGAACTGATTCTGCGCGTCGACGTCAATGTCGATGGCACCGTGCGCGATGTCCGGGTGCTGCAATCGTCCGGCCACCGGGTGCTCGATGACGCCGCCAAGCACATCGTCCGGCTGGCCGCGCCGTTCGCGCCGCTGCCACCGGAAGTGCGCAAGAACACCGACATTCTGCAGATCATCCGCACCTGGCGCTTCGAGCCCGGTAATGGATTCAGTGCGCAATGAGCTCGCCCAGCTCGCAGTCATTTGCCAATCATTTTCTGATCGCCATGCCGACGCTGGCCGATCCGAATTTCGAACGCAGCGTCACCTGGATCTGCGAACACAACGCCGACGGCGCCATGGGTATCGTCATCAACCGCCCCTCCGATGTTTCGCTCGGCGAGTTGTATCAGCACCTGGCGCTGCCGATCAGCAGCCGCGACACCGGGCAACCGGTGCTGGTTGGCGGGCCGGTTCAAACCGATCGCGGTTTTGTCGTGCATCGGCCGGGCTCGGTCTGGATCAGCACCTGGAATGTCAGCGATGCCGCCAGCCTGACCACCTCGAAAGACGTATTGCAGGCGATGGCGCAAGGCGTCGGTCCGCGCGACGCGTTCATCGCGCTGGGTTATGCCGGCTGGGGCGCCGGCCAACTGGAACAGGAAATGCTCGATAACGCCTGGCTGACCGTACCAGCCGATCCGCGGATCATCTTCGAGGTGCCGTATGAACAACGCTGGAACGAAGCCGCGAAACTGATTGGCATTGATATCAGCCTGCTGTCGGGTACTGCGGGTCATGGTTGATCGTCTGCGTCGGCACTGGCGCATCGGGCTGATGCTTGTTGTCGTATCCCTGCTGATTTGGCGGGTGCTGGATCACGCGTTTCGAGCGCCTGAGGTGGTGCCGGTGTTGCAGCAGACCGACAGCCATGCCGGCCCTGATCTGACAAGCACCGCAGCGGTGGCAGGCCGACCGCAGGCACAAACCGCGTCGCCCGACACCGAGGCCGCAGCGGCAACCCGCGACAGTACCGATCCGATTGATTGCAGCAGCCCCGAGAAAGCCAAGACCGAATTGCTGGACCGATTCGACCGCAGTTTCGGCCGGGAACTGACCGAGCTGTTTTTGTCCGGTGCCGCCGATTGGCATGAGCGCCATCCGCCGGACATCCGCCTCAGCTGGGACAAGGCTGACGCCCACGGCATCAAGGCGCCTGATACCTACAACGCCTACAGCGACGAGTTGCTGCGCACCAGCGCAGAGAACGGCGACACGCTCGCGGCAGCGTTGTACGGCGCCCGGCTGGCGAACCAGCTCATCCGGACCGGTGGCGGTGAGGATGAAGCCCAACTGCAGCAGCAACTGGCGACTGCCGAACGTTACCTGCAGCAGGGTGCGCAGGGCCGGGTCAGTGGCGCACTCAGTTTCCTGTGGCAGATCGCGCAGTTCCGGGCACACCGCGATCACAAATGGGATGATCCGCAGCGCAAGCCAACGTATCCGAATCGCGCCGCCGTGATCGAACTGCACGCCAGGACTTTGCTCAATCAGATGTACGGCACATTTGAAGAGCGCATCACCGCGCATGCGATGCTGCTGGCGAATACCGAATCCATTTTGCCGCCACTCGACAGCGCCGACGAGCGCGAGCAGGCCTTGCGCCGGGCCAGACAGCTGCAACTGCCGCTGCAGAAACCGCAGCGCAGCGAAGAAGAAAAACGCGCCGAGAATGCTGCCGTCGCACTGATCAACAAGATGGCCGGCCAGGCCAATCTGCTGGACACGTTGCGCTGTCAGGACGGCCGTGAACTGAATAGCGTGGTGCCCGATGACACGCTCGAACAACTGCTGGAGCGCTACCAGAAATGACCGCTGCAACCCGCATTGTCGCGTTCGATTTCGGTCTCAAGCGCATCGGCGTTGCGACCGGCCAGACGCTGACTGGCACGACCCAGATGCTGGCGCCGATTGCCGCGCGCGATGGCATTCCAGACTGGGGGGTGCTGGAGAAACTGTTGAAAGAATGGCAACCGGATCTGCTGCTGGTGGGCATCCCGCTCGCCATCGATGGCAGCGCGCTGTCGGTGACCCCGAATGCGCGCAAGTTCATGAATCGCCTGCACGGCCGGTTCGGCTTGCCGGTGCAGGGCGTCGATGAGCGGGTGACCACGAAAGAAGCGCGCCAGCAGTTATTCGAGCATGGCGGCTACAAGCTGCTGAAGAACCAGTCGGTCGACAGCCTCGCGGCCGAATTGATGCTGCAACAATGGTTGCATGAACACGCCGGACAAGGTGGTGGAACATGAGCTGGCAGGCACTCGAAGCGCTCGCCGATGGTCGTCAGGTCTGGCGCGTGCTGACGCCGCTGGCGCGCGAATTCCAACCCGGTTTGCGGCTGAGTCTCGCCGGCCAGGAGCTGCCGGTGTTGCGTGCCGATCACGACAGCCTCAGTGTGGTCGCGACCGCGCCGATCAGCGCCGAGGCGATGAGCTTGACCGGGCAAGCACTCGCCATTGCCGAACCGCAGTCACTGCTGATCGTCAGCCACGACGACGGTTTGTTCGCGGCGCTGTCCTGGTTGTTCCGGCACCGCAGGCAGGTACCGCCGGACAGCCTGCGGCTGTTGGCGGTGTTTTCCGGCCGGCTGCCGTTCCGGCCGCAGCCCTCGCGTTATCTGACACCAATGTTGCCGGCCCATGTCACGGCGGCGCTGCCGCTGCTCGACGATTGGCAGATCGTCAGCCGTATCGTCCATCCTGACGGCCTGCCCGGCTGCTTCGATGCCGAGCCCGACACGCTGATCGCTGCCTGGCAGCGCAGCGGCGACCGTCTGTTGGTCGTGCGCTGATTCGTACATTGCGCTGGCCGGCGGATATTTTCACCGACCAGCAAACCTTTCCCGAACGCCGGGAGCGGTTGGCGGCCTGCCTCATCGCGCGATTACATGCCGCCAAGCGCTTTGTTTTACCTCCCTGACCGCCTCAGCTTGAACCCGCCGCCACCGGCGAACTGGGGCAT